>CAYLNN010000011.1:0-104758 GCA_964385095.1 uncultured Hymenobacter sp. | reverse complement strand
TCGCGGAGCTAATGGAAACGGTGAAAACCTGCTCCCTAGGTCAGATTACGAACGCCCTGTTTGAGGTAGGCGGGCAGTATCGGCGGAATATGTAATGCTTAATAAAGGCGGACTGTTATTTATAGCAGTCTGCCTTTATTGTATGTTCCAAAGTCTTATTTCAAATGAAGTACTGGATACTTTTTGCCGCCCTAGTTCTTACTGCTTGCTCTAATAAAAAAACTATTTTATCAGCGGAAGAATTTGCAAATAAATATTTACTTGAGCTAAAAAAGAATAATCCCTCGGTTGAGTACTCTCTCGCCCCGGATTTAAGTGTAAACGCAAATTATAAGGGCGGTGAATACTCGCACTTTCCTGACAACGCCTACCGAGAATATTTGCTTGAGCCTGATTCTATTGAACAAGTACTAAGTAAGTTCACTCAAACTGCGAACGAATTATACAATGAAAAACAGGAAATTGATATTAGTAAAATTATTCCAGTCATAAAACCAAGAGACTTCATCACTGAAGTAAAGAAACTAACCGCAGCAAAGGATTCAGCAAATTTTTCAATTGCTTTTAATAAGTATAACAACGAGCTGTTAATACTTTATGCGGAAGACAAAGAAAATAGTCTTGATTACCTCACAACAGACAAATTAGGCCAACTGCATATCAGTCAAGACTCAATTTTAGCATTATCGCTCAAAAATTTCGACAAAATTCTTCCAAAAATTGAGAGAACAGGTCATAAGGGCCGGTACATAGTAACCGCAGGTGGTACCTATGAAGCAAGTCTACTTTTACTCAACTCATTTTGGTCTAGCAAAAATTTCTCTGTCCAAGGAGATATTGTCGTTGCAGTACCTAGCCGTGACATTTTGCTAATAACTGGCAGCCGAGACAAGGATAACCTTAACTGGGTAAGAACAAGAGCGCAAGAATCTTACGATTCAGCGTCGTATCAAATTTCTCCTTCCCTGTTTAGGTGGAATGGCAAGAAGTTCTTAAAATTTGAGTAACCCCAAACTGGCGTGAGTTTAGGCGCAGCCGTAACTCGTGACTGACTATGATGTGGAGGTTGCACCTCCACTGTCGCGCTAGCGACACGCGGCGGTAGACGAAGCTAGCGGAAAAGGCTGGGCGGACGTTGTTTGCCGCGTTGCGGCAGCGGAGGCACAGCCTCCACATCATGGCTAGGCACGAGTTACGGCTGCGCCTAAACTCGCGCCAGTGTTGTAGCCGAGGCAGTTAAACTGGTTGCTTAGTTGATTAGGAGAACTTTTAGTAGGCCGGGGCGACCGGCATAATTGCGGGCGCTGCTGTAGAAGAAGTCTTCGGGCGTGTCTACAAAGCCGGCTACTACGGGGTTGCGGTGGAGGTAGGCTAGCCGCTGCTGCCGCAGGTTAGTAGAAAGCAATTCGATAGGGTGGTTGCTGTGCTGCCAGAACTGATACTTGGTATTGTGCGCGTTGCGCTGGCCGGCGCGCTCAAATAGCCAGCGCAGCCACTCGCGGCGGCTTTCCTGCCCATTTTCTTCAATGGCGCGGAGCACCTCTTTGGCCGTGTGCCGCTTCAAGTCGCGCAGGATGCCTGATAGGTTCTCGGCTTCGCTACTAATGATGAGGTGCGCGTGGTTGGTCATGAGGCACCAGGCATATAGCTCCAACCCTTTGTGCTGCTGACAGTAGCGTAGGCTATCCACGAAGATATCGTTGTAGAGCCGGCGCGTGAATACGTCTATCCAATTGACGGTAGCAAAGCTGACGAAATACAGCTGCTGCGAATCACGGACTTTGTATTTCTCACTCATCGCGGTAAAGAAACAACTTTAGCGTGAGTATAGGCTAATCGCAAGCACTGGCGCGAGTTTAGCGCAGCATAACTCGTGCCTAGCCATGACGTGGAGGCTGTGCCTCCACTGCCGCAACGCGGCAAGCTTGCGTAAGGGTTTAGTCTGCAAATAGACCGTTTAAACGTTGCTTGCCGCGTTGCGGCAGTGGAGGTACAACCTCCACTCATAGTTAGGCACGAGTTACGCTGCGCTAAACTCGCGCCAGTACTTAATCCAATACTAGCTCGACAATGCCAGTCCTTGCGTAGAGTTGGCTTGGGCGGGCAATTCAGTACGTACCGTCGGCTGCTGATGCAGAGAGCGCCAGTGCAGCGTACCTAAGCCCAAGGCCAGCACACCTTGCACCAGTACCGTGTTTTGCACGCTGATGTGCTGCGCCGCTACCCCCACCAACAGGCTACCTAGGGGCACCATGCCCGTGTAGGCCAGCACGTAGAAGCTAATGACCCGCCCGCGCATGGTGGGGTCGGCGGTGGTTTGCAGCAGCGTATTGCTAATGGTGATTTGCGACATCATGCCAAACGCGCCCACCGCAATGAACGCGAGAGCCAGCGGGTACCACGGGGTGTGCGAAAACAGGATGAGCCCGACCCCAAAAATGAGGGTATTGGTGGCCAGTATCCGGTGCAGGTTGGCCCCCGGCGGGCGCGAGGCCAAGTACAGCGCCCCAATAAACGCCCCCAGGCCGATGGAGCTGTCGATGAGCCCGAACGTGGTGGCCGTGCCGTGAAAAATGTCTTTGGCGTACACCGGCATGAGGGTGGTGAAGGGCAGCACCAGCAAGCTTACTGCCGCCAGCATCAGGATGATATACCGAATGTCGGGGGTGGTGCGCACGTACTGAAACCCTTCTTTCAGCTCGCCCAGGATGTTTTTGGCGTGCGGCTTGGCCACGTAGGCCGGCCGCTTGATGGCCAGCAGCGAGCCAATGACGGCCACAAAACTCAGCGTATTGAGCGCAAAGCAGGTAGTGGCACCCAGGGCCTCGATGGCTAGCCCGGCCACGGCGGGCCCAATCAGCTTCGAGAGATTGACCATGGACGAATTGAGGGCCAGGGCGTTGGGCAAGTCCTGCTTGTCTTCCACCAGCTCGTGCACCAGTGATTGGCGGGCTGGCACATCAAAGCCGTTGATGATGCCCAGCACCACGCTCAGCCCCAGGATGCCCCACACCGCGCCCGGGCGGCCAAACACCAGCAGCGTGAGCAGGGCGGCCTGCACCATTGAGAGCACCTGCGTGGTGAGCAGCACCCGGTAGCGGTTGTAGCGGTCGGCCACGCCGCCGCCCACCAGCGAAAATGCTGCCGCCGGAAACATGGTGGCAAACACGCTTAGCCCCAGCATAAACTTGGAGTTGGTTTGGGCATAAATGACCCAGCTCACGGCCGTTTTTTGCATCCAGGTGCCCAGCAGCGAAAGGGTCTGCCCCGTAAAGTAAAGACGAAAATTGCGGCTTCGCAGCGCGCGGAAAGTGCTTGTATTCATAGTAGTACTGAACGGGAGGCCTAGGGGCGCTCCCACTAGTTATTCGCTGGCAACCAGCTTGGTGAGCACCGGCAGCGCCTGCTGCAAGGCCGCTAGCTCGGCCGCCGAGCAGTGCTGGGTGAGGGTGGCGTGCAGCCACTCGTCGCGCTCCTGGCGGGCGGTTTGCAGCAGCTGGCGGCCGGCGTCGGAAAGGACGATGTGCACCTTGCGCCGGTCGGTGGCCGAGGGCTGGCGCTCGATGTAGCCGCCCTCGGCCAAGTGGCGCAGTATCTGCGACATCGATTGGGTAGTGACCTTCTCCATCTCGGCTAGTTCGCTAGGTAGCAAGTGCGGATGCTGGTCGAGCAGGCGTACCACCGAGCGCTCGGTGAGCGAGAGCTTTTCGCGGGTGGGCGAGTGCGCCCGCAGTTTTTTCACCAGCCGCGTTACCACGGTGCGCAGCTCGGTGGCCAGGTGCTGGGCGTCGGCGGGGGCAGGAGCGTGAGTAGCCATAGTTACCAAGTAAACTTGTTAAGTAAGCTTACTATTTAGCAACGACGTAGCTCCCGCAAAAGTTTGCGCATACGTTTGGGCCCGCTAATTCATCGGTGTTAATACGCAGGGTGGGTTATCGGTCCTTTACCAACAACTTGCTTGCGGCTGTTTGCCGGCTTGTCTGATGCGTACACAACCGGTCGTCCGCCTTCTACGGCACGGCAAAACCAGTAGGCCCATCGCTTAGGTCTTGCTAGTTAAGCTTGAGAGTGGCCAGTTCGCAGCAGCGGCAAGCTGCGCAGCAGCACGGCACCGGCGCCCCATAGCAGCGCATCTTCGCCTAGCCCCACCGCAGCAGGCAGCAGACCCGATTTTTCGGTAATTGCCTTACGCAGTTGGCACCAGCCGAAAGTAGCCGCGGCGGCACCCAGGCCACCTAGTAGCGCGCCGCGCAGGGCGCTTTGGCTGGCAGTCTGGCACCAGGTATAGCCCACTAGCGACCCGCCCAAGGTTCGCAGACCAAGCTCACCCAGGGGCTGCCGCCACGTTTCTATCATACCGAAACGCCTTAATGGCTGCCAGCCCCAGGGCGAGCGCCACGGCCGGCTGGCCCAGCCGGCGCAGTGGCGAGCAGGCCAACACCGGGGCTGGGTGACGCACTAAGCAGCGTAGGCGCGCCAGCGCTGCGCATCCCAGCAAGGGCAGCAAAGCCGCCTCAGGGCCAATAACTTACATTAATGGCGGCGGGGGCAGGACGAGCGGCTACGGGCCTAAGCAGAAGAGGATTAGCCTAGTAATAACGGCCGCCGCGCTGCCGCGTTGGCCAGGACCAGTAGAGTACAAGCAGCGCGGTTCTGGTCCTGGCCAACGCGGTAGGGGTAAACAGCCAAAGCCCCGGACCCTGCTGTGAAGTAGCAGCGGGGCCCAGGGCTCATTAGTAGCTTCTCAACATGCTGGCGCTAGGCCGTTTGCCGCGGGAACTTGCGCGTGGCTAAGTCACGCAGCAAGCTCAAATCGACCTAGCTGAACACTACTTTGGAGAAAAACGGTACGATAACGAACAGCGCCGTTTCGAACGTTTGGCCGATAAGGCCCAGCCCCGACGGCCCAATGGCCCAGATAGTGGGATAGCACACCCACAGCACCGACAGCATAACCAGCACCTTGCTGTAAGTACTGCTGATTTCGGGTTCGCTCTGGGCCGCAATGCGGCGCAGCGGCCCCCACAGCACGTAGAGTACGCTCAAAAAAGCTCCCACGCCGCACACAACCCAGAGGGTGCGGGCGGTTGGGTTTTCCGATAAATCGGCCAGCAGGCCGCAGAGTATCACTACTACGTCGCCGGCCACCAGCCCGAAGGGCAACGTCTTGCTACGTTCGTCCTTTGGCACGTAGAACATGGCCGTGAAGGCCAGCGACAGCAGCAGTAGCGGCGTGCTCACTACCCAATCGAGGTAGCGGGCGTAGTAGGTTACCTGGCCGGCCACCTCGGTTTTGCCCTGGCCCAGGGTCAGGCCCATGTAGGCCAGCGCCGACCAAATAGGGATGAGTATGGCAATGCTATACTCATATTGCGGCACCCCCTTGGGGTTGCGGCTCCAGACCCAGAACGGGAGGGCGCCGCCAATCATCAGTAGAACGTAAACCCAGTGGAGAATAGCTTGTGTATCTAAAACAGTAAGGGGAAAGGTGGATTTTTGGTGAAAATAAAGCAAAATTCCCCTGTACTTATCTTATGCACAAAGGGTTAGCCTACCTCACTCCCATCTGCCTAGGTAGCGGGTGCGGGCACCCCTGCTACGCGGCCCGGGGCACTGGCCAGCTAGGGCCTGCTTGCCGGCCCTAGCTGGCCAGTGCCCCGGGCAAACCTGGAGGAAAACCGGCTGTTGAAGACTCGCTATTCTGCTACTTCCACTACCTCCCAGTACCCCATGTCCGCTACCCTCACCATTGCCCCTCATTCGACCCGGCCGCTCACCGTTAGTCGCCTCGGCTACGGCACCATGCGCCTCACCGGACCCCAGATTTGGGGCGAGCCCGCCGACCGCCCGCAGGCGCTCGCAATCCTGAAAACGGCCGTGGCCAACGGCGTTAATTTTCTTGATACGGCCGATTACTACGGCGACGACGTAACGAACCGCCTCATTTTTGAGGCCCTGCACCCGTATGCAAAAGACCTGGTAATCTGCACCAAAGTGGGTGCCACGCGCCAGCCCGACGCTAGCTGGGTGCCTTTCAACACGCCCGCCAACCTGCGTACCAGCATCGACAACAACCTGCGTACCCTGCACCAGGAGCAGGTGCAGCTCGTGCACCTGCGGCTGATGGGCCACGGCAGCGTGCCGCTCGACGAGCAGCTAGGGGCCCTGTTTGAGATGCAGCGGGAAGGCAAAATCCTGCACGTGGGTTTGAGCAACGTAGGCCCCGAGGAGCTGGCCACCGGCCTCAAAATGGGCGCAATCGCCACGGTCGAGAATATGTACGGCTACGCCCAACGCACCACCCTGCGCGACGGCCACGGCGAAACCAAGGGCGGCGAAGAAGTACTGGCCTTGTGCGAGCAGCACGGCATTCCGCTCATCCCGTTTTTCTCGCTCATTCACGGCCTGCCCAAGGCGGGCGATAAACTGGCCGAGCTAGCCAAACGCCGCGGCGTGTCGGAGGCCCAGCTCAACATTGCCTGGCTGCTGCACCGCTCGCCGCTGCTGCTGCCGATACCGGGCACATCGTCGCTGGCCCACCTGCGCGAAAACCTGGCGGCGGCCGCTATCGAGCTGAGCGCCGAGGAGATGGCGTACCTGGGCTAGGGTCGATTTATTGCGCATAGGGGCGGCCGTCAGGACTTTACCGGCGACCGCCCTACTGCTTTGCGGGGAAAGCGCCCTGGCTGATGGGGCGGCCAACCCACGCACCGCAACCCGACGAGGCGCGGTAACTTGGGGCGCAAATGCCCGCACTACCTGCTCTGCTTTCCCAACTTATCGCCCGTATTGCCGCACTGCAATCGACTGGCGACGCGCACTACTTGCCCGGGCTGTTCCCGAGCCAGCGCCGCAGCCACGCGCTGGGCTTATGCCGGGAAGATTCCAACGTCTTCTTTACGGCGCTCACCGTCTTCACTTTACAGGAAATAAGCCCCCAGCTGCCACCCGCCGCCCGGGCGCTGGTGGCCGCGATGGCCAATAAGGCGCGCCCCACGTACCCGCACTACCGCAGCCGCGACGCGCAGCCAACCTATAACTACTACCAGACCCACCCGCGCAACCACTTTCCCCACGGCCGGCTGCTGCGGCATTTCCGGCAGTTTGCCCCGCCCGACGACGTGGACTGCACCGTGCTCATCTACCTCGCCGACCCTAGCCCGGCCCACGAGGCTGGCTGGCTGCACCACAAGCTGCAAGCCCACGCCAACACGGTGGCCGGCTGGGCCAGCAGCGGCCCGGCGGCCTTTCGGCAGCGCAAGGTGTACTCGACCTGGTTTGGCAAGTACATGCCCATCGAGTTCGACGTCAGTACCTTATCGAATGGGCTGCTATGGGCGCTACGCAGCCAGCTGCCGCTCAACGAGTTTGATACTGACAGCCTGGCGCTTATCGACTGGGCCGTTACGTCGGGCGCCTACCGCCGCGACCCGCTGGGCGTATCGCCCTACTATGCCACAGCGCCGCTCGTGGCCTACCACATCGGGCGGCTGGCGGCCGAGGCTCCGCAGCTAGGGGCCGCCCGCGCGGTATTGCAGCGCGAACTGCCCGGACTGCTGGCCGCTAGCCCGCACTTTATGGATAAGCTGCTGCTGGCCAGCACACTGCTGCGCCTGGGCGCTAACCCCGCGCCGCTGCTCGGGGCGGGCTGCACCCTAGCCGAGGCGGAGCAGCGCAGCCGGGGGCTGGATTTTTGCATCGCGCCGCTGCTCAATTATTATCCGCCTACGCGCTGGCTGGCTGGCTGGCGCCCCAGCCACCTGGCCTGGGAGTGCCCGGCCCACTCGCTGGCTTTGGTGGCCGAATACCTGGCTTTGGGTGGACAATAGCCGGGAATTTTGCGCGTTCTAAAACGTGTTATTTTAGCCGTATGAAACGTGTTTTTTGGGTGTACATGCTGCCGGCTCTGCTGCTGGCAGGGCGCGCCGGCGCGCAGTCGCTAACGGGCGTGTGGCAGGGTGTGGAGGACGAGTTTGACAAGCAGCGCTACTGCCCCTCGGTGCTGCGGGTGCAGCAGCGGGCGGGCACTGACTTGTTCGGCATCTTGTTTCAGCAAGCTGGTAATCAGCGCGGTGTTACCGTCACGTTTCAGATGGAGGGCACGCCCACGCCCGCCGGCATGCGGCTGCAACACGCCGGTAAGCTCACCGAAACCGGGCAAACGCGCTCGCGCTATTGGTGCGGCAACGGCACCATTGCCTTCACCTACGATGCCGCCCAGGAAAAGCTGACCGGCCACGCCGAGTACGACCCCTACGGCAGCTGCGATACGGGCGAATTCACATTTTACCGCGTCAGGCTGAAGTCGGCTGCCACAGTGCCGGCGGGCGCGCTAAGCACGCTGCGCGTAACGGGCCGCGAGGTGCGCTGGTACGCCGATGCCGAGTGCACGCAACTCGTGGCCACCGGCAACACCTACCCCGTCCGGCTGCGCAAAACCACGACCTTTTACCTCACCCAAAATTTTTATCCCACTGCTGAAAGCCCCGTGGTGCCCATCACCGTGCGGGTGAGCGGCACTGCGCCGGCCGCGGCGCCCCGCCCCCAGCCGGCCCCGGTGCCGGCGCGGCCCGATACGCTGCGCCCGGTACCAGCGCCGCTGCAGCTGCCGCCCGCGGCCGTCATTCCGCCGGTGGCGGCTAGCCCGGTGGTGCTGCCCACGGTACTCTTCAAGCTGGCCACGGCCGAGCTGCTGCCCGCCGCCCGCCCGGCCCTCAACGCCCTGGCTACCGAGCTCAAGGCCCGCCCCGAACTGCGCCTGCGCGTGGCCGGCCACACCGACCGCGTGGGCGAATCAACTAAAAACCAACTACTTTCGGAACAGCGCGCCGAGGCCGTGAAGGCTTACCTGGTGCAGGCCGGCGTGGCCGCCGAGCGTCTGAGCACAGTGGGCTACGGCGATACGCACCCGCTCTACCCCGCCCCCGACGCCCGCAACCGCCGCGTAGAGGTGCAGCAGGTGCCCTAGCCACCACGCCCCAAGGAGCCGCGTTTGGTGCACGCCAATGCTGGGGCGGCGCAGTTAGGAGGGCTGGCCGGAGGCCGCTTCGGCGGCTAGGGCGGCCCGGCTTATCTTTGCCGGCCATTCCTGCTGCATGACGCTTCCTTATCTTTTTACCCTTCCCAGCCACGGCGCGGCCGACAGCGGCTGGCTCACGGTGGCCGAGGCCGACGGCCTGCCCTTCGCCGTGAAGCGGGCGTATTGGATAACGGAGGTGCCGGCCGGCCGGGTGCGCGGCCGCCACGCCCACCACACCCTGGAGCAAGTGCTGGTGGCCGTGCACGGTCGCATCACCCTCATTATCAACAGCGAAGGCCAGGTACCGCTGGAGTTCTGCCTTGCGCAGCCTACCCAGGCGCTGTACCTGCCGCCCCACTGCTGGCCCGAAATCAGCTTTGGGCCGGGCGCGGTGCTATTGTGCCTGGCCTCGCAGCCCTACGACCCGGCCGACTACATCCATATGTAGCTGCCACGCTACGCGAGCGGCGGCCCACTGGCGGCGGCGCAGGGCATGGGCCAGCTCGTAGCGCAGGCGGCGAGCCAGCGTGCGGGCCTCGGCGGGCGTGCGGCACAAAGCCAGCGCCTTGCGGCACACGGCCAGGGTCGAGTCGAGGTAAGGGTCCTGGCGGGTGGTTACCTGGGCGCTCATGCTGCGCGGGTGCTTGCGCTTGTGGGTCGTTACCACATCCTGGTACTGAAAGCGCCAGTTGCGGCTGGCCCGCACCCAGAAGTCAAAGTCCTCGTAGCTCAGGGCCTCGTCGTAGCCACCCAGCGCCAGCAGCGTGGCCCGGCGCAGCAACATGGTGGGCGAACTGATAAAATAGCGCCCCAGCACCTCGCCAAATACCCAGCCGCTGGCCGGGCGCGGGTGCAGCCGGCCGCGCGCATCGGCTTGGTGGTGCAGGCCCAGCGGCTGGCCGGTGGCCGTGATGTGCAGGCAGTTGGAGTATACGGCGCCGTAGTCGGGCGGCAGGCTTCGGAACAGCGTCACCTGCTGGCTGAGGCGCTCGGGCAGCAGCAGGTCATCGGTAGCAAAATCGACGATAAATTCGCCCTTGCTCTGAAAAAAAGCCTGGTTGAAGGCGCGGCAGTTGCCCACGTTTTCGGGCAGCAGCAGCAGGTGCCAGGCAGGGTGCGCAGCAGCATATTCTTGCAAGATGGCCACGCTGCCATCGGTGCTGGCATTGTCCACGAGCCAGACTTCGAGCGGCGCGTAGGTCTGGGCCAGCACTGAGTCGAGGGCCTCGCGCAGGTAGGGCGCGTGGTTGTGGCACAGGGCCACAATCGTGACGAGCGGCGCCGCTGAGGCAGGCGGTGCGGAGGGAGGGCTAGCGTTTTGCATCGGCTCCGAAATAAAACCACCCCGCACTAATCAGCAGCATCAGGCAGTAGTTCGCGGCGTGAGTGATGACCATACCAGGCAGCCCCATCCTAGGCAATATGTTGACCAGCAGAGATATATAAAGCAGCCCGCCACCCAGTTCCATAGCCAGGAAGGGCAGCGTCCGGGCCCGCACCAGCAGCATATACTGAAACACCCAGCTCACAAACTTGGCCCAGTCGCCGAGCAGCTGCGGCGCCAGCAGCGGCGCGGCGGCCGCTAGGCGCGGCGCAAACAGCAACGTAAGCAATGGCTGCCGCAGCACATACAGCACCCCTAGCCCGGCGGCCAGCACCAGGGCCAGCAGCCCGGCCACGGTGCTCACGTAGCGGCGCTGCTCGGCGGGCGCGGCGGCCAGCGCGGCCAGGCGCGGGTAAAAAACGGTGTTCAGCACCGCCACCACTACCAAGGTATAGTTGTCGGAGAGCTTAACTACCGCCTGCCACAAATCGGTGGCCGCGGGCGCGAAGTGCCCAATAAGATAAGCCCGCACCACGTACTCCACCGCCCGGCCAAACAGCAGGTTGCCCAGCGCCATCAGCACAAACCGGGCTAGCCCCCGCGCCGCTACGCGGCTGGGCCTGCCCCGCCCCGGCCAGCGCTGCAACAGCCCCGCCCCGCGGGCCAGCCACAGCGCCAGCCCAAACGTGAGCGCCTGCCCTAGCACGTAGCCCAGCAGCACCCGGGCCAGCGGCTGCCCCAGCGCCAGCAGCCCCGCCACGGCAGCCACCCCTAGCCCACTCAACACCGTGGTAAGCAGCACGTAGCTCCCGCGCCGGCGCGCCGCCAGCAGGGCCACGCTCAGCAGCGCCTGCTCGGTTACTAGCAGCATGGCACCCGTGAATAGCAGCGCCCGGCCCACCGGCCAGGTGGGCCCGCCCAGCAGCAGTAGCAGCAGCCCAGCGGTGCTCACCAGCAGCGCCACCAGCCAGGCGGCCGTGCCTAGCCACAGGCCGTGGCGCGGCCCACCGGGGCGCAGCGGCGCCAGGTAAGTAGTGGCGCCCAGTTGCACCCCATCGGTGGGCAGGGCGCCAAAAAGCCCCATTAGGTTCTGAAACTGGGCGAGTTGCGTGAGGCCGCCCGCCCCCCCGTACAAAGCCACCAGCTTGCCCAGCAGCAGCGCGCCGGCCGTGCGCGCCGCCATAGCCACGCCGGTGCCGGCCGTGCCCCGCACAAAAGTGCGCAGGTTGGCCACCAGGCTGGTGGGCGGGGCAGGAGGTAGAGTGGCGGCCAAGCGAGATGGTTTTAGAAAAACTCTGAGTAGAAAGCAAACTGAGAGCAATATTCAGGCTGGCATAAAGACGAATAACCTCGCCCACTACGCAGTAAACAGAACGTTTTCAATAGCTTACAGTTGCTTTTGCCAGGTCAGGCGCAGGCCGCCCACGCCGCCCAGGCGGCGCTTGAAGTCGAGTAGTGGCACGTTGGGCTGCCCGGTGCCGGGCAGGGTCGAGGTACCCAGGTCGAGCAGGTTGGCGCCGGTAGCGCGGGCAAAATCGTGCAGGCCCTTGTAGAGCAGCAGCGCCGGGCTCAGCTTGCGCAGCCGCAGCGCGCTCGCCACATAAAACGTGTATAGCGCACGGCTACTGACCTGCACGGCCACGGCCATTGCGGCCCAGTCGCCGCCCGGCTCGCGCACCGACAGCAGTAAGTGCTGCCGCGGAAACGCCCGCAGTAGCGCCTGCAATCGTTCGAGCGACAGCGAGAGCGGCGCCTGCTGCCGCTCGCGGCGGCAGGCCGCTATAAACTCGTAGGCCCAGGGCAGCGTAATCGGCGGCTCCTGCTCCAGTATAAAGCCGGCCTGGTGGCACTTGCGCAGGGCGCGGCGCTCGTTGGGCCGCAGGTGGGCGGCATAGTCGCGGGCGGTGGGCAGGTAGTAGTTCTGCTCGGCCAGCGCTACTTCGTAGCCGCGCTGGCGCAGGGCCTCGGCCTCGACGGCAGCCCCGGCGGGGTCGTAGCAAAATGCGTAGCTGCGGATTTCCAGCTGCTGCTGACCACGCTGGCGGAGCGCGGCCTCAGCCGCGTCGAGCAGCGGGGGCAGGGCGGCGGCGGGCAAGCCGGGGGCTAGCTGCACACCGCCAAAGCTAGCCTGCCCCGGCGAGCGCGCCAGGCGGGGTTGGGCCGGGTCGGGCGCAGGCACCACGAAAAACTGCGCCACGGTGCGCCCGGCGGCCGGGTCTTCGAGGTAAAAGGCGAGCACCGGCTGGCCGTGCGCCTGCAACGCCTGGTGAGCCGGCAGCAAAAATAAAAAGGACTCGAAAGCCAGGGGCAGGCGCGGCGCGGCTGGGGGCTGGCCGGGCGGGCTCTCGGCCCCGTACACGACCCAGGCGGGCGACGAAAGAAGAACAGCAGGCACGTTTTTTGGGGAGCAGCTAGGGGGGATGCCGGGCGCGCTGCCGCCGTGGGCAGGCCGGGCCAGCGCGCGCAGCGCGCCCCCAAAGTACGGCACGGTCCTGGCAGCTTCTTGGCTTCTTCATCTTTGCGGGCGCATCTTTCGCAGTAGTTCAGCTTTTGCTCATGGATTTTTTCGATTCGCCGCCGGCCACCGCTCCCCAGCCCGGCCCCGCCCGGACGGCGGAAGACAAGGCCTCGGACCTGCCCCTCGACCCCGACCGGGAGGCGCGCCGCCAGGCCTTATTTCAAAACGTGGGCCAGCGCCCCGGCACGCTACACGTGCAGCCCAATGCCTGCAAGCCGCGCCTGTTTTTGATATCCTACGATGAACACAAGTGTACCGAGGGCGAGTACACCGACCGTTTCGATGACCTGCTGGCCGCCCTGCACGCCCACCCCGAGCTGAAGCACTGGATAGATGTGCGCGGCTACGGCGACCTGCCCCTGATGGAGCGCATGATGCAGGAATTTGGCCTCCACCCGCTGCAAATGGAGGATGTGCTCGGCGACTACCAACGCGCCAAGGTGGAAGTTTTTGACGATAACCGCCTCTTCCTGGTGTCGCGCATGACCGATTTTACGGCCCAGCTCACGGTGCACGACGACCAGCTGTCGCTCTTCACCGGCCCCAACTATGTGCTCTCGTTTCAGGATGACTACGATGATTGCCTGGAAGTGCTGCGCAACCGCATTCGGGCCAATTTCAGCCAGCTGCGGCGCAAGTCGGTGGGCTACCTCGCCTATGCCCTCACCGATGTGGTGCTCGACCACTACTACCCCACCATGGCGGCCATCGGCGATTACGTTGAGGAGCTGGAGAGCTGCATTTTTGCCACCCCGCGCGACCGCCGGCTGCTGAGCCGCATCCTGCGCCTCAAAAAAGACGTGGTACGCTTCCGGCGCCTCGTGTACCCCGAGCGCGATAAGATGTCGGAAATTCTGCGCCTGCCCGAAGAAGTGGTGCCCGAAGAAGTCAAGGTGTACTACCGCGATGCCTACGACCACGCCATTCAGGCCCTGGACCTGGCCGAAAGCTACCGCGACAACATTTCCTCGCTCACCGACCTGTTTCTTTCCGACCAGAGCAACCGCATGAACGAGGTGATGAAAGTGCTCACCATTATCAGCTCCATCTTCATTCCGCTGAGCTTTGTGGTGGGCCTCTACGGCATGAATTTTCAACCCGAAGACCAGCACGGCCACCGGCTGCCGCTCAACATGCCCGAGCTGTATTCGCCGATGGGCTACCCCATTCTGCTGATTGTTCTCACGCTCATTGTGTGCCTGCAGCTCTATTATTTCTGGCGCAAAGGATGGCTGAGCCGCGACTAACAACTGTTCATTAGGGCTTCACCGCTAGCGTACTACTTTGATAGAGAATATGTACGCTCTATGAAGCCTCTCCTTCTTGTGCTGAGTTTGCTGCTGCTGGCGCTGCTGCTATCGCTGGCCGGGCACGGTGCGCACCACGGGCTGCCCACCCACCCGCCAGGCGGGCCAGTGCCCACGCGCGGGCTAGCCCCGCCCCGCGTGGTGCGCAGCCCCGCCGTGGCCCGGCAGCACCGCGTAGTGCGGGCGGTAAGTCTACTTAAAAAGTAGAAATGGCGAATTAAAAATGGCTAGGCTGCCTATTGTAGCCTAGCCATTTTTAGTTTTTAATTCTCCTGCTGCGCGGCCGGGCCGTAGTCTTCGCTGTCCAGGGGCTGGGGCGGGGTGGCGGCGGGGCCGGCGGGCGGCAGTGCCAGTTGCCAGGCTTCGGCCATGCTGGCTAGCCCCTGGTAGCTGGTGAGGTCGTACTGGCAGGGTACTACCGACACGTAGCCCGCGGCCAGGGCCGCCTCGTCGGTATCCTGGCCGGTGTCCTGGTTCACAAACTCGCCCAGCAGCCAATAGTAGGGGCGCTTGTAGGGGTCGTGGCGCTGTTCGAATTTTTCCTGCCACTTGGCGCGGGCCTGCCGGGCCAGCCGGATGCCCTGGATGGGGCCAGCCTCATTTTTAGGAATATTGACGTTGAGGGCCGTGCCAGCCGGAATACCTTGGGCGAGGGCCTGGCGGCAAATTTCTAATACCCAAGCATCGACGTGGGAGAAATCGGCGTCGTGGCCGTAGTCGCACAGCGAAAAGCCAATGGCGGGCAGCCCCTCAATGGCCGCCTCGATGGCCGCCGACATGGTGCCCGAGTACAGCACGTTCACGGCCGAGTTGGAGCCGTGGTTGATGCCCGACACCACGAGGTCGGGCCGGCGGCCTTCGAGCACGTAGTGCTTGGCAATTTTGACGCAGTCGGCCGGCGTGCCGGTGCAGGCATAGGCCGTTACCTCAGGGCCAAAAATATCGGATTTGTCGAGCCGCAGCGGGTGGCCGATGGTGATGGCATGGCCCATGCCCGACTGGGGGCTAGCGGGCGCCACTACCACAATTTCGGCATCGAGCTGCTGCATAAGGCGCACTAGGTGCGCAATGCCGGGCGCGGTGAGGCTGTCGTCGTTGGAAACAAGAATGAGGGGACGCAAAATTGAGGAGGCAATGATGCAGGCGAAGCCGCCCGCCAGTGAAGGATAGTCGGGCTTACGCAAATGCGGCCAATAAAGGCCGCGCGAAGGCCGCGAAGGTCGGCCGGTTTTGCCGACCTTCGCCCCATGTTCTTTGCCTCGCTCCTGCTCGCCGCCGCGCTGCGCACGGCCCCTAGCCCTCCGCTCACTACCCCTTTCGAGCGCGACCCGCAGCACAACACCACCGCTACCTACGCCGAGTGCGTGGCGTTTTATAAGGAGTTAGCCACTGCCTACCCGGCTACCATGCAGCTGCGCGAGGCCGGCCCCACCGACAGCGGCCAGCCGTTGCACGAGGTGGTGCTTTCGGCCGATGGCACGTTTGAGCCGGGGGCTAGCCGGGCCAAGGGCCGGCCCATCCTGTTCATTCAAAACGGTATTCACCCCGGCGAGCCCGAGGGCATTGATGCCAGCATGGCGCTGGCCCGCGACCTGCTGCGCGAGAAAAAATACCGGGCGTTGCTGAGCCAGGTTACGGTCGTTGTCATTCCGGCCTACAACATCGACGGGATGCTGAACCGCAACAGCACCACCCGCGCAAACCAGAATGGCCCGCGAGAATACGGCTTCCGGGGCAATGCGCGGCACTTGGATTTAAACCGCGACTTTATCAAGCAGGACTCGCGCAATGCGCGCTCGTTTGCGGCGCTGTTTCAGAAGTGGCGGCCCGAGGTTTTTGTGGATACCCACACTTCTAATGGCGCTGATTATCAATACACCATCACGCTCATTCCGACGCAGTATAACAAGCTGGGCCCCGTGCTAGGGTCGTATTTGAAAGACCAGCTGCTGCCCGCCCTCTACGCCGGCATGGCCCAGAAAAAGTGGCCCATGACGCCCTACGTGGACTTTGAGGGCGAAACGCCCGAGAGCGGCCTGCGCGCCTTTCTTGAAAGCCCACGCTACTCGACCGGCTACGCGGCACTCTTCAACAGCATCGGCTTCATGCCCGAAACCCACATGCTGAAGGCTTTCGGACCCCGCGTGCAGGCCACCTACGACCTGCTGCTTACCTATGCCCAAACCGTGGCCGCCCAGGCGCCCGCCCTACTAGCCGCCCGCGCCGCCGCCGATGCCGCGCTGGCCGCCCAAACGCAGTTTGTGCTGGCCTGGGCGCTCGATGAGCAGGCTAGCGGCACGGTGCAGTTTCGGGGCTACGAGGCCGGGCACCGGCCTAGCGCCGTGAGCGGGCAGCCACGCCTCTACTACGACCGCGCCCGGCCCTACGTGCGCCCGGTAAAATTCTACAACGCCGCCCACGCTACGGTGGAGGTAGCGGCGCCCGCGGCCTACGCCATTCCGGCGGCTTGGGGCGAGGTGCTCGACAACCTGCGTCGCAACGGCGTGGTGCTGCGCCCGCTGGCCCAACCCCTCACCGGCCCGGCCGCCGCCTACCGCCTCGAGGACTACAAAACCACCCCGCGCCCCTACGAGGGCCACTATCTGCACAGCCAGGCCCGGCTAGCCACCCTCCCCGAGCCCCGGGCCACCCTGGCCACCGGCACCTACCTGGCCGTGCTGGCCGAGCAAGGCCCCGCCCGGCGCTACCTCGTCGAAGCCCTGGAGCCCCAGGCCACCGACTCGTTTTTCGCCTGGGGCTTCTTCGATAGCGTGTTGCAGCAAAAAGAGCACTACTCCGACTATGTGTTTGAAGACCTAGCCGCCGAGTTTCTCATCCAGAACCCCGCCGTGCGCCAGCAGCTAGCCGCTGCCAAAGCCGCCGACCCGGCCCTGGCCGCCAACGGCCCCGCCCAGCTCGAATGGGTGTACCAGCACTCGCCCTACGCCGAGGCCGGCTACCGCCGCTACCCGGTGCTGCGATGGCTGGGAGCGGTGCCGCGCTAGCCGCACGGGAAGCAAAAAAGGGCCGCCCCGCGCGGGGCGGCCCTTTGCCTGCAAGTTAACCCTAGTCGTGCGCCGCCGGCAGCGGCTGGGTGAAGCTGCTGAGGAAGCGCCGCAGCTCTTCGGGCACGTGCACCACTAGGCTAAAAGGATTGAGGCGGCCGGGCTGCAAGGCCAGCGGCAGGTGGCCGGTGGTGGTGCGCAAATCCTGGGTGGCAGCGGGCAGAAACCCCATGCGCCAGTCGGGAAACATACGGTCCTGGGCCGGCCCTTCGTGCAGCGCAAAGGCGTGCTTGTGGCGCGGGCCGCGGGCAATGCGGGCGTAGAGCGTGTCAATCTCATCGCGCGGGCTCTCAATCACTTGCACAAACTCTTTGGTATCGGCGACGTAGAGCAGCAGGCCCGTGAGGCGGTGGGCGTGGTTGTAAGCCCGGGCCTACTGCAGCAGGCTAGCCAGCGCGTCGGGGCTCATGCCGCCGCCCGCAGCGATGCTGTGGTAGATAATATGGTAGAGCGGCAGTGGTGTAGTCAGGCAAGGGCCCCTTACAACCAATAGCTATTTTATTTTCAAGCACTTAAAGTTGTTAGTTTCGCGCTTATTTACCTTTGCGACGTTTAGCCTTTATACCAGCAAGGTAGCGAGGCGCTACCCTAGTCGGCGTAACCTACTGCGCCTTGAGCAAGGAACACTCGCCCTCCTTTTTGGGGGCTAGCCGGCCCGGCTGGCCGCATTGCGCCAGCGGATAGGCGACAAACAACCAGTGCCGGCCAGGAAGCTGGCCGGCACTGGTTCAACGCGTTCTTTTTTGCTTGCTGCGCCAGAAAAACCTGCTCGCTAGGCGGCCGGGTCGGGCGCCATCTTTTGCAGAATGTCATGGCCCATTTTGTCGCGCTTGGTGGCCAGGTAGGTTTGGTTGTGCTGGTTGGGCGCGATTTCGATGGGCACCGTGTCCACGATTTCGATGCCGTAGGCACTGAGGCCGGTGCGCTTGCGGGGGTTGTTGGTGAGCAGGCGCAGCTCGCGCAGGCCCAGGTCGCGGATGATGGCCGCACCCACCCCGTAGTCGCGCTCATCGCCCCGGAAGCCCAGGTCTTCGTTGGCTTGCACCGTGTCGCGGCCCTGCTCCTGCAACTTATAGGCTTTCAGCTTATTAAGCAAGCCAATGCCGCGGCCTTCCTGGTTCATGTACACGATAACGCCGCGGCCTTCGCGGTCAATCTGCTCCATGGCCTTGTGCAGCTGGGGGCCGCAGTCGCAGCGGCACGAGCCGAAAATATCGCCAGTCACGCACGAGCTGTGCACCCGTATCAGCACCGGCTCGGGGCCGCTGATGTCGCCCTTCACCAGGGCCAGGTGCTGGGCGCCGTTCGAGCGCTGGGTGTAGGCGTAGAGGTCAAAATCGCCGTGCGCGGTGGGCATCTTCACCGTGATTTCGCGCTGAATGAGGCTCTCCTGGGCCAGCCGGTAGGTGATGAGGTCCTGCACCGAAATCAGCTTCAGGCCCCACTGCTCGGCCACTTTGCGCAGGTCGGGCAGGCGCGCCATCTCGCCGTCTTCTTTCAGAATCTCGACCAGCACGCCGGCGGGCTCGAAGCCCGCTAGCCTAGCCAGGTCTACGGCGGCCTCGGTGTGGCCGGCGCGACGCAGCACGCCTTCCTTGCGGGCCTTGAGCGGAAAAATGTGGCCCGGCTTGCCCAGGTCCTCGGGTTTGGTGGCGGGGTCAATGAGCGCCAGGATGGTCTTGGAGCGGTCGGAGGCCGAGATGCCGGTGGTCACGCCGTTGGTCAGCAAATCGACCGATACCGTGAACGGCGTGGCGTGCAGGGCCGTGTTGCGGCCCACCATCAATTCGAGGCCTAGCTCGTCGCAGCGGTCGGCCGTGATGGGTGCGCACACCAGCCCGCGGCCGTGGGTGGCCATAAAGTTGATGACCTCGGGCGTGGCCGAGCGGGCGGCGCAAATGAAGTCGCCCTCGTTTTCGCGGTCTTCGTCATCAACCACAATCACGACCTTACCGGCGCGGATGTCTTCGATGGCGGATTCTATGGTATCGAGCATGGTATTCTTAAAGGAAGCGCTCCCTGGCGGCGTGCTGAGCTTGCCGAAGCATCTCGCCGGGGGTGGTAATTCAACGACGCGAGCGCAAGGCTTCGGCAAGCTCCGCATGACGCTCTATAAAATTCTAGATGCTTAACAAGTATCCCGCAACAAGTTCTCCAGCCGGGCAGTGGCGGCGGCCCAGTCGTAGGTTTCGGCCACAAAGGTGCGGCCGGCGGCGGCAAGCTGGGCAGCGGCCTCCGCATCGGCCAGGAGGCTAGCCAGGGCATCGGCCAGGGCGGGCGCTCCTTCGGCCACCAGCAGGTGGCGGCCGGGCGCACCGCGCAAGGCATTGTTGGCCAGCGGTGTGGTTACGCAGGGCAGCTGCATGGCCATTGCTTCGAGCAGCTTGTTCTGCAGGCCGGTACCCACGCGCATGGGCGCCACAAAAACCCGCGCCCCGGCGTAGGCCGTGCGGATATCGGGCAGCCAGCCGCTCACCGCCACGCCGGGGCGGCTGGCCAGCGCCCGCACGCGCGGGGCGGGGCTGGTACCGGCCACCAGCAGCCGGGCGCCGGGGCGGCGCTGCTGCACCAGGGGCAGGATTTCTTCGGCCAGCCAACAGGCGGCGTCCACGTTGGGGTGGTAGCCCATGTTGCCGCAGAAGAGCAGGTCGTGGGTTTTGGGGGCTAGCGGCTGGGGCTGAAAATAATCGAGCGCAATGCCGTTGGGCACGATGGCAATCTGCCCTTTCGCCGCGTGCGGAATCAGCTGGCGGTCCTGGTCGCTGATGATGGTGTGGTGCCGAAACCAGCCGAAGGCCGCCGCCTCGTAGGCCGCCAGCCGGCTAGCCTCCAGGGCCAGCACGGGGCGCTGCCAGGCCGGCGCGGTGGCCGCCCGCCGCGCCATGCCGGCCGAAAACACATCCATATAATCGAGCGTCATGGGCAGGCGGCCGGCGTGGTAGCGCAGGTACTCGGCCATGCGAATAAGCTGGCAGTACACGTGCGCGGGCCGAAACTCGGCCAGCAGCTTATCGACCAGGCGCTGAGCGGCGGCTTCGTAGAAGTAGCCTATTTGCAACGGCCGGCCGGCCGTGGCCAGCGCCCGCAGCAAGCCCCGCCCGCGCGCGGCCTTGCCCAGCCGGTGCACGTAGAGGCCACCGCGGCACAGGGGCCGCACGGCGGCCAGCGCCTCCACTCCCACCGCTTCGTCGCTGAGGGCTAGCAGGCAAATCTCGTGGCCTTGCCCGGCCAGGTAGCGCAGCTGGTAGTACGCCCGCAGCTTATCGCCCTTGTCGAGCGGATACGGAAAGCGGGAAAGCAAAACCAGAATTTTCATGCGCGCTGCAAAGGTAGCATTAGGGGCTGGGGTGAATGAGGAAAGTGAGACACCAGCACGGTGTAGAACACCCCATCGCTCCATCACCTCATCCCCCTACTACCCCATCACCTGCGCATACAGTGCCTCAAAGCGCTGGGTTACGCGGCGGTTGTCGTAGACTTCGGCGGCGGTGGCGGCGGCCCCGGCGCCGATGGCGGCCACGGGCAGGCGGCCGTGGTAGTAGTCGCGCAGGGCCTGCTGCCAGGCAGCGGCCGTGTCGCGCACTACAATGTCGTGGCCATCGCGCACCGCAATGCCCTCCGCCCCAATGCCAGTGCTCAAAATGCACTTGCCCAGGGCCATGCCCTCAATGATTTTGACGCGCATGCCGCCGCCGCTCAGCAGCGGCACCAGCATCAGGTCGTGCTCTCGCATGAAGGCGGCGGCCGACTCTACGAAGCCGTGGATGAACACATTGTCCTGGCCCTTGGGGCGGCTGGTGAGGTGGCCGGGCGGGGCCACGCCGGCCACGTGCAGCGCCAGCTCGGGCAGCTCGGCGTGCAGGGCAGGCCACACCTCGCGCAGCAGCCAGTCGAGGCCTTCGAGGTTGGGCAGCCAGTTGAGCGAGCCAATCATGAACACGGTGCGCGGCCGGGGCCGCACGGTGGGGTCGGGCTGGAAGCTACCCATCTCCACGGCCGCCGGCACTAGGGCAATGGGCTCGGGGCAGCCCAAGTCTTGAAGACGCACAATGTCTTCCTTGGTAATCGCGGCCACGGCATCGAAGTGCCGCAGGTACTCTTTCTCAAAACTGCGCAAGCGGGCGGCTAGCTGGCTCAGGTACCAGCGCTTGAGCGGGTTTTTCTCCCCTAGCGCCAGCCGCTCCCAGATAACGTATTCAATATTGTGGGCCCGCAGCACGCTCACCGTACCGGCGGGGGCTAGCCGCTCCACATCCAGCCACTTCTTGTACCAGGCCACGTAAGTACCCTCATACTGAATAACATCCGGCCTCTCGGCTTTGATGAGCGTAGCTAATGCCTGGCTAACGGCCGGGTTGATAAACCGGGCAATGTTGTAGGGCTGCTGCGAAAACAACAGGTTTTGCAGCGCTCGCAGGGGCGTGGCATCGGTATCCACATCCACCGTTACGAGCCGGAAACCGGAACCCAGGTGGGCTAGCACATCGGCGGGCTGGTGGTGCTTGGGGGTGTTGATGGCGAGCATCGTGACGCGGTGCCCGGCGTCCAGCAGCCCCTTCGTGATGTTATAAATCCCAATCGCGCCGCCGTCGTGCAGCGGAAACGGCACGCGTGGGCTTACCTGAAGAATGTGCATAAGGCCACAAAGCTAGCCAGGGCAATTGTAGCGCGGCCTCGGCGAGGTTGCCCGGGTGAGTGCCCGGCCGTGCTACTTGCGTGCCGACTCGCAGCCTCCACGCTACTTTGTTCTTACTTAAACTGCTGGTGCAGCGCCTGAATCTGGGCCTCGTTGCCGAGCACCAGCAGCACGTCGCCGGCGGCAGTGCGGTAGTCGGCGGCGGGGCTCACCTCCAGCTCGCCGCCCTGGCCGCGGCGCAGAGCAATAATGGTGGCACCGGTGCGCGAGCGCACGTCGAGCTCCCGGATGCTCTGGCCGCGCAGGGCGGGCTTGAGCTCGTTGAAGGACAGCTCTTCGAGGCGCAGCTTGTTGGGGTCGAGGCCCGATATCATGTCCAGAAAACGAATTACCTCGGGGCGAATAACGAGGTTGGCCATGTGCGAGCCGCCGATTTCGTCGGGCAGCACCACCGAGCTAGCCCCGGCCGAAATCAGCTTGCTCACGCTGCTGCGGGCACTGGCGCGGGCAATGATGATGATGTTGGGGTTGAGCTCGCGGGCCGAGAGGGCCACGAACACGTTGTCGGCATCTTTGGGCAGCGCCGTGATGAGCGCCCGCGCGTGGGCGATGCCGGCCTGGCGCAGCGTGCTGTCGAGGGTGGCGTCGCCGAACACGGCCGGAATCTGGTGGCCGGCCTCGTTGGCGGCGGTCACCAGCGCCTGGTTTTGCTCCACCACCACGGCGCGGGCGCCGCTGTGGCGCAGCTCGTCGTAGGCCTTAAAGCCATTACGCCCGAAGCCGCAGACGATGACGTGGTCGCGGAAGCTCTTGATTTCCTGGTCGGCGCGAATCATGCGGAAAAGGTGGCGCAGCTCGCCATCGAAAATGTACGCGGTGAGCACCGACACGAGGTAGGCCACCACCAACAGGTTGAAAAGAATGTAAAACGAGACGAAGATGCGCCCCGCGTCGGAGAGCGGGTGCACCTCGCCAAAGCCCACCGTGGAGGCCGTGATGACCGTCATGTAGAAGGCATCGACGAACGGGTAGTTTTCGAGCAGCATGAAGCCACCCACCCCCACCGCGAAGCTGAGAACGAGCAAACCCAGGGCTAGCCACAGGCGCGAGAGGTTTAGTTGTTTAAGCACTTAAGGAGTTTTTAGTTGCTGGTTGTCAGCTGTTAGTCGTTAGTCATTCTGATGCACAAGCAACTGCCAACTGGCAACCAACAACTACTATTTCTACGCATTCCTGGCCACCACCGTGCCGAGCAGCTGGGCTAGCTGGCCGTCGAGCTTGGTGAGCTCGTTGTAGCGCAGCAGGGCGTTGAGCTGCTCGTTGTCGTCGAGGCGCGGGTCTTGCAGCTGAGCCAGGCACTGCTGGCGCTCGCGCTGCACGTGGCACTTGTTGAGGCGCAAAATGGCGTTGTCGCAAGCCAGCTGAATGAGATTCAGCTCGGTAGGCACGTAAATGTCCTTGATGCGCCAGTTGGGGCTGAGGTCGTAGCGCTCGGTGGCAAAATCGGCCAGCAGGCTCCGAATCTGGGCGTCTTCGTGCTGGGCTAGCCGGCGCAAATCGGGCAGCTGGCCCTCCAAAAACTCGGCGCGGCACTCGGCCCACAGCCGGGCATAAAGCGGGTTGCGCAGCGGCGTGCCGTCGAGCTGGCTCAGCAGGTAGTGCGCCACACTCACCTCGGGCTGCACCTCGTGGGGGCCATACAGCACCAGCAGGCGCAGCACGGCCTGCTCGCACTGGGTCAGCACATCGAGCGGCGTAGCCAACTCGCTAGGGTCGGCGTTGAGGGTGCTGCCGGGGTGAATGCCGGCCGTAACCTCGGCCTCCGAGCCGCTCGACACGCCGTACATGGCCATTTCGGCCTCCTCCTCGGGCGAGTACACGCGCGGCGCGGCGGCCGGCGCGGGTGCGGGCGCGTTGGGGGGGCTAGCCGCGCGGCTATCGCGCGGGTCGTCGGCAGGGCGGGCTTTGGCGGGGCTGGCGGTTTTGAGCAGCTTGTTGTATTCGGTGATAATCACCTGTTCCTCAAAGCCAAACACGCTGGCCGTTTGCTGCAAAAACACCTGCCGCTTGAGGCCGTCGGGCACCTTGGCAATGCTTTGCAGCACCTCCCGAATGGCGGCCGCCTTCTTCACCGGGTCCTGGCTAGCCTCGCGGGCCACTAGGGTGGTTTTGAAGGCGATAAAGTCCTGGCTCTGGTTTTCGACGTAGTCGGCAAAGCGCTGGTCGCCCACCTTGCGGATGTAGCTGTCGGGGTCGTCGCCGTCGGGGAAGAGCACCACGCGCACGTTCAGGCCACCTTCGAGCAGCAAGTCGATGCCGCGCAGCCTGGCCTTGATGCCGGCCGCGTCGCCGTCGTAGAGCACCGTCACGTTGTCGGTGTAGCGCTTGATGAGGCGAATCTGCCCCTCGGTGAGCGAGGTGCCCGACGAAGCCACCACATTTTTGATATTGCCCTGGTGCAGGCTCAGCACGTCGAGGTAGCCCTCCACGAGGTAGCACAATTCCTCGTGCCGGATGGCCTGGCGCGCCTGAAACAGGCCGTAGAGCACGTCCGACTTATGGTAAATGTCCGACTCGGGCGAGTTGAGGTACTTCGCCATCTTGTCGTCGCGCTTCAGCGTGCGCGCCCCGAAGCCCACTACGCGCCCGCTCACGTTGTGAATCGGGAACATCACGCGGCCCCGGAAGCGGTCGTAGCGCCGGCCGGTGTCGCGGCCCTGGTCGTCCTCGCGCTTCACCACTAGCCCCGTTTTTTCGAGGTATTTGAGCTGGTGGCCGGCCGCAGTGGCGGCTTTCATCAGGCCCTCAAACTGGTCGAGCGAGTAGCCCAGTTCAAAGGTTTGGATGGTTGTCAGGTTCAGGCCGCGCTCCTTGAGGTAGGCGTAGCCCACGCTCATGCCCTCCTCAGTGTTTTGCAGCAGCCGATGATAATAATCTTTCGCCCAGTTAGATACGATGTACTGCGAGTCGCGCTCGTTCTGGGCCAGCTGCTCTTCGGGAGTGCGCTCTTCCTCTTCGGGAACGGCCACGCCGTACTTTTTGGCTAGGGCGCGCAGGGCCTCGGGGTAGCTGCTGCCCTCGATGTCCATCACAAACTGCACAATGCCGCCCGCCTTGCCGCAGCCAAAACACTTGTAGAGGCCTTTGGCCGGATTCACCGAAAACGAGGGCGATTTTTCGTTGTGAAACGGGCAGCAGGCCCAGTAATTCTGCCCGTTGCGCTTGAGCTGCACGTAGTCGCCCACCACCTCTAGAATGTCGGCGGTGTGGATAATCTGGTCAACGGTTTCTTTGGGGATGCGGGCCACGGCGAAGTCTTAGAGCTTCAAATTTACGGCCGGCCGGGGCTGCCGGGGGCCGGCCGCTCGCCGCCAGGCTCAAAAATGCCCGCTGCGGCCGGCCAACCCGCTAGCCGCGGCAATAGGTACGAGCGTGCTAGGTGGACTAGCGAAGGCGGCCGTTCGCAGGTCGGCTGGCCCGTTCGTGCCTGCTGGTGGCTAGGCTACGGCTACTGGCAAACTAGGGGCGCGGGCGGCAGGGTGCCAGCGGGCGCGGGCGGTGGCGGCGGCGGAGTGGCGCCATTGGGGCGGCTCACGGCGTCGAGCACCTGACCGGGCGTAAACTCTTTCTCGACCGTGGAGTAGCCGGGGGGCGAAATGCGCTTGCCGCCAGTGGTGATAAATGTGGGCTTGAGCTTGAGCGTGAAGCGCAGCGGCTGGCGGTCGCGGTCGGTGAGGCCGAGCGCGAAGTTGGCCAAGCTCTCGCCCGATTGCTCGCCCAGGGCCTGGCGCAGGTTGCTTTCTATCTGCACCGGAGCCGTGGCAACGCCGCCATTGGCGGGCACCTCAATGCGCTGGCTGGTATGGCCCTTGGCTACTTCCTTGCCATCGATGAGGGCGATGTAGTCGAACTCGTTGAGGGCGGCCGTTTCGCTGTTGGGGTTGCGAAACTCCAGGTTGGCGCGTATGCGCAGGGGCAGGTTGCCCGAGGTATAAGCTGCCAGCAGCAGCGCCCGCTCGGCAGTGCCCAGGTCGGCGGCCTGGCGCAGGTTCAGCACGTTGACGCCGCCTACAGTGGCTTGGTCTACGGAAGCCAGGCGCACGTCCACGTCCTTGAAGGCCTTCGCCTGCTGCACCTGTTCCTGAATGCCGCACTGGCTTAAGCTGGCCACGGCCAGCACGCCGACAAAAGCCTGCACTGCTCCGCGATGGCCGGGTAGAAAAGAAGGAAACATTGCTGAGTTTATAAGGTGGCAGAAATAGCAAATTTCCATCTTTTACTACTGCTTAATCAGATAGTTGCCCTTGTTGGCAAATCTTTACGCTTCGGCTTACGCGCCACCCGGGCAGGTACTAAAAACGGCTCCTTACGCATTCTTAAGATAGCTGCGCGCTGCGGGGCTAGCCGCCCCGCGCCCGCCGGGGCCAGCCGGGCGCGCACCAACTTTTCGGGTGGGCTTTTGGTTGTTGTCTTTCCTATTCCTTGTGCTTCATCATGACAGATTCCGCTAAGCAAGTCGCCTTTTCCGTGCTGGATTTGGCCCCTATCCTCGCCGGCGCTACCCCTACCGACACCTTTCGCCACAGCCTGCACCTGGCCCAGGAAGTCGAGAAGCTGGGCTATACCCGCTACTGGCTTTCCGAGCACCACAACATGGCCAGCGTGGCCAGCTCTTCGCCCGTGGTGCTGATTGGCTACATTGCGGGCGGCACCAGCACGCTGCGCGTGGGCTCGGGCGGTATTATGCTGCCCAACCACGCCCCGCTGGTGGTAGCCGAGCAGGTTGGCACGCTCGCCTCGCTTTACCCCGGCCGCATCGACCTGGGCCTGGGCCGCGCGCCGGGCTCCGACCAGCAAACGGCCCAGGCTATTCGGGGCAGCCGCTTCGGCGGGGTAGCGGATTTTCCGCGCGATATTCAGCAGCTGCAAGCCTATTTCTCGGCCGGCAATAGCGCGGCGGCCGTGCGGGCCATTCCGGGCGAGGGGCTGGAGGTGCCAATCTATGTGCTGGGCTCCAGCACCGACAGCGCCTACCTGGCCGCCGCGCTAGGCCTGCCCTACGCCTTTGCCAGCCACTTTGCCCCGGGCCAGTTGCTGCCGGCGCTCGAAATTTACCGCCAGAACTTTCGGCCCTCGCAGGCGCTGGCCAGCCCCTACGTTATCGCGTGCGTGAACGTGGTGGCGGCCGACACCGACGAGCAGGCTACTTACCTTTCAACCTCGCTCCAGCAGTTTATGCTGGGCGTGATTTCGGGCCGCCCGGCGCCGTTGCAGCCGCCCGTGGCCTCGATGCACGAGCTGTGGGGCGGCCCCGCCCAGCAGCACGCCGTGCAGCAGATGCTGGCCTATTCCTTCGTGGGTGGCCCCGCTACCTTGCAGCAGGATTTGCAGGAGTTTCTGCACGCCACCCAGGCCGATGAGCTAATGGCCGTTTCTAACATTTTCGACCAGCAGGCGCGGGTGCATTCGTACCGCCTCTTTGCCGAGGTGCTGCAAGGCATCGGGCAGCCGCAGGCGGCCGGCGAACTGGCGCTGGGCTAGCCCTCCCGCCTCTAGGCAACGCCAAAGCGGCCGGCTACTGTTGAGTAGCCGGCCGCTTTCATTTTAAGCAAGATTTAATCTTCGGTTGGTAGCTCATTAGCACACCCGAACGTACACTACCCAGCTTCATCATTTATTCATTTTTGTGCTGGTTATGTCTATTCAGCGTTCTGCTTATGTGGGCTTGGTATCGTTGTTGACCCTAGCTGGCTGCGGCACCAAGCCCGATGGCACGCCCTACGGCGTGAACCCCTCCAAACAGCCCGATGGCAGTGTGCGGACCGGTGCACCGGCCAACTCCTATGGCACGGGCACCGGCATGCCCAAGGGTGCCGAGATGAATGCCGTAACCAGCGGGGCGCGGGCCGGCACGCCCGTGCAGATGCCGCAGGATATGCCAGCCCGATAGCCCCGCCTAGTTCACTTCCACCGAGCGGGTGCCGGCGTAGTAGTACAGCTCAGCGCGGGTTTTTTCGTAGTTCGACCGTAGGCTTTCCTGCTTAATTCGCAGGTCGATAAGCTTACTTTCGCGGGCGTTGATGAGGAAGATAGTGCTTTCGCCCAGCTCAAACTTGGTTAGCTCAGCTTGCAGCAGAAGGCGTTGGTTTCTGATAGTCTGAGCCTGGAGCGCCAGCTGGCGCTCGTAAGCTTTGAGGGTGTTAAACACCGAATTTACCTGCGTGCCGATGGTACGCCGGCTCTGCTGCTGCTCAAGCACGTTTTCCCTCAGCTGAATGCGGGCGTACTGGAGCTTGCCACGCTCGGCGCGCAGAAAGAGCGGGAAGGCAAAATCGACGGCTACTTTGTGGTTGTCCAGGCCCAAGCCATAGTAGCTGGGCACTTCGCTCTGATAAAAATTACCCTGCGTGATGAGCGTGCCGCTGACATTGAGCTTAGGCTTGAGCATTTCGCGGCGGTAGCGCTCCTCGATACCGAGCTGCACGTTTTTGGCGCTCAGCTTCAGCAGGGTGGGGTGGTTGGCCGCGGCCTGCGCGGCCAGGCGCTGGTACTCGGCGCGGCTCACGGTGTCGCGCACCGGAATCTGGGGGGCGGCGTAGGCAGGCAGCACCACGGGCTGGCCATCCTTGTTCCAGAGGTGGTTGGAGAGCACGAGGCGGGCATTTTGCAGCTCCACCAGCAGCTGCTCGCCCTGCACCTGGCGGTCCTGCACAGTTATCTGGGCTTCTACCGAGTCTATCGGGGCCTGGTCGCCAATCTGGGCACGGCGGGCGGTAGCCTGAAAGCGGCGGTCGGCTAGGGCCACCCCCTCCCGGATGAGTTGGTTTTGCTGGAAGGAATAGTACCAGTTCCAGTAGTCTTTGGCGGCTTGCAGCCACACTTCGTTTATCTGCTTCACCCGGTCGGCCTCGGCGGCGGCTTGCAGCGCCTTGGCCTGGCGCAGGGTGCTGCGCCGTGCATCAATGAGCAGGCCCGCCCCAATGGGCACCGAAATGCCCACGCCGGCTAGCCCATTGAGGGGCGTGCGGTTTTCGGGGTTCACGTAGGTGCCCGCGTAGCGGTCATACGTTGCCTTCAGGTCGATGCCGCCCGGCCAGATGGGTACCTTTAACTCGTTGTGCCAGTTGTTATAATAGTCGGTACCGCCAAACTGCTTGCGGTGAAAATCAGACCCTAGCTTGGGATCGAAGCCGCCCCGCGCCTGCAGCACCTGGCTGCGGGCCTCCTCGCTGAGCAGGGCCGCCTGCTTCACAATGGGATGGTTAGCAAACACGAACTCGGCCAGGTCCTGGAGCGAAAACACCTTGGCCGTGTCGGCCGGCCGTACCTCGTCGAGCTGCAGGGTTTGCAGCGGGGCGTGCTCGAGGCCCGAGCGGCGGGCCGGCAGCTGCGGGTCCTGGGCCCAGGCAGGGCTAGCCAGACCGGTCAGCAACATAAGTACCAGCCACCAGCGGCTAGCCCGCAGGCCTTTGCAGGCAATTGATTTAAAGCATATTAACATAATTTTGATTACTTGCTCTTACCGCCATCCTTACCGGTTTCACCCTTCACGGGCGTCACGTTGGGCTCGGTGCTGAGGGTGGGCGGAAAGCCGTTGAGCTGCCGCCAGATTTCGTACCACACGGGTACCGAGTCCAGAATAACCCAGCCCTGCACGCCCGAACCCAGGCGCAGTTGCCGGGGCCAGGGCTTATCGCCGGGCTGCGGCTGGGTGGGGCGCACCAGCAGGCGGTACTTGCCGCCGGGGCTGTTGACCACGTCAATCACCGTTACCTCGCCGCCAAACGTGCCCACGGCCGCCGAGGGCCAGCCCGAAAACTGGATGGCCGGGAAACCCTCAAATTGCAGCCGCACCGTGCGCCCGCGCTGAATAAGGGGCACGTCCATGGCCCGCACGTAGATTTCGGCCGCCAGCAGCGGTGCTTCGGGTTGCAGCGTAGCAATGCTTTCGCCTTCCTTAATGGTTTCGCCGATACCCGCTTTGAGGGCCCGCACAATGTAGCCCGTCTGCGGCACGCGCACCACGTAGAGGTCGCGGCGCACGGCTACGTTGGCAATCTTATTACGGGTGGCAGCTACCTCACCTTCGTAGGTTTCGCGGCTGGCGACGGCCGTGCTGCGGTCGGCGTTGGCCTTGGCCAGGTCCTGGGCGTACTTGGCGCGCAGGTTGGCCAGCTCGATGCGGGCGTTGGCTAGGGCTTGTTCGCTGCTATTCACCTTGTTGCGCTGCGAGGTTATCTTGGCCAGGTCTTCTTGCAGCTTCAGGCGGCGCGTTTCGATATCGGTGAGCGAGAACAGGCCATTTTTATAACCTTCTTCGTAGCGCAGCAGCCGGGCGCGCGACGTTTCGTAGAACCGGGTGATGGCCACTAGGTCGGCGCGGTCGCTGTTGAGGTAGTTCTGCGACTGCTCTACCTTATTTTGCGCCGATTCTAGCTGCACTTGCAGCGTGGCGCGCAGGGCCGCAATCTGCTGGTCGGTGGCGTTGACTTTGGCCTGGTAGGCCACCACATTGCCCCGCTTGGCGGCGAGCTGCTCGCGCAGGCGCTCGGGCAGGTTGGGGTCAAAATACTCGTCCTTGATTTCCGAGAGCATCAGCAGCGTATCGCCCTTGTGCACGTACTGGCCCTCGCGCACGTTCCAATGCTCGATGCGGCCGGCTATCTGGTTCTGAATGTTTTGCGGCCGGTCTTGCGGCGTGAGGGCCGTGAGCGTGCCAAACCCCTCAATGGTCTGGCGCCAGGGCAAAAACAGGATGACTAGGAACACGAGGCCGATTACCAGCAGGATGCGGCCCAGCTTGCGGCTGGCGTAGGTGCGCAGCAGCTTGGGGCGCGACTGCCGCGGCACGTGGTCCCAGACGTCGTCGATAACATTCTGGTTGGAAATATTAAGCATTCTCGAAGGCGATGGAATTCTTGTGCTCGTCCATGGGAAGGTCGGTCACGGCGGCTACTTTTTCTACCGCCGTTAGCACGTCAAAAATGGTGTTGATGCTCGTCATCAGCTTTTCTATCGAGCCGCTAATCATCACGATAAGCACCTCGGCGGCCACAAACTGCCCCAGCGTCATCTGGCGCGATACTACGAAAAGCGTACCCGCTATCAACAACCCCGCCGTGAGGATGGTGCGTAGTGCGATGCCGTAGCTATAATATGACTTCAGGATGCGGAAGTGCGCGTTGCGGGCGTGCAGGTATTGGGAGGTCAGCTCATCGGCGCGCGCCAGCGTTCTATGCTCCTCCGCGTCGTCGCCGCGCACCTCGTCGAGGCGGCCGGCCACTTCTTCGAGCCAGGCCACCAATTCGTACTTGTAGGCCGATTCCTCAATGCTGGTGCGCAATGCCTGCCGGTAGTTGAGCATATACACGAACCCTAGCGCCAGAATAGTGAACAAGCCAAACCCGATAAAAATGGGGTGGTAGAAGGACAGCACAATCACGCCCATCAAAATTTGGAGCACGGCAAACATGACATCAACCAGCAGCTTGGTAAGCCCTTTTTGAATGGTCAGGATGTCAAAAAAGCGGTTTACCAGCTCCTTCGGGTCCAGCCCTACCAGGGCCTCGGGCTTGATGCGCGGCAGGCGGTAGGCATACTCAATGGCCGCCTTGGCAAAAATGCGCTGCTCGATAGCCTCCACCAGCGTAATCTGGCCGACCAGCAAAATGCCCCCTAGCAGCACGCCGCCCACCACCACGGCTACCAGAATGTAGGTGGAGCTGAACACGGCACCCGTGGACACGAGGTTGAACACCGCCTGCGTGCCCAGCGGCAGCGACAGGCTGATGAGGCCCGTGAGCACGGCGTAGAAAATGATGTAGCGAATGGTAGCGCGCTCGGTATCGAGCATGCGGGTGAGGCGTTGCCAGGGCGTGGGCGGTGGCAGGCCGGCAGTAGCGTGGTGGGCCATAAAATAAAAGGTAGTCAGAAGCGCAGGCAGGGGCTAGCCAGAACCAGCCCAAAGTCAGCTTAAGCTGGACAACGCGCAATACGTGCTAAATGAGCGAATGGTGAAAATCTATACAAATATCGGCCCTATAACGGGGTGAAAGGGCGCTTTAATCTGATTTTAAAGGACTTTTAAGCTCGTTTTAATGACGGCCCTGGCCGCGCCGCGCCCGGCGGGGTACCCGCCCGGGTTGCGTACCTTTGCCCGAATAACCAGCCTAGCCAAATGCCCGCCTACCGCCCGCAAGACCTTGAACCTAAGTGGCAAGCCCACTGGCAGCAGCACCACACGTTCCGCGCCGACAACGCCTCCGACAAGCCCAAGTACTACGTGCTCGACATGTTCCCCTACCCTAGCGGGGCGGGGCTGCACGTGGGGCACCCACTGGGCTACATTGCCTCCGACATTGTGGCACGCTACCAGCGCCTGCAGGGCCGCAACGTGCTGCACCCCATGGGCTTCGACTCGTTTGGCCTGCCCGCCGAGCAGTACGCCATCCAGACCGGCCAGCACCCGGCCGTGACCACCGAGAAGAACATCGAAACCTACATCCGGCAGCTTCAGCAGCTGGGTTTTAGCTACGACTGGGAGCGCGAGGTGCGCACCTCCGACCCCAGCTACTACAAGTGGACGCAGTGGATTTTCCTGAAGCTGTTCAATAGCTGGTACAACCTCGACACCGACCGCGCCGAGCACATCCGCACCCTGCAGGAGAAGTTTGCCGAAAACGGCAGCGCTGGCATCCGCGCCGCCGGCGACGATGCCGACCGCCACGACTTCACGGCTGGCCAGTGGCAGAGCTTCACCGAGAAGCAGAAGCTAGCCGCCATCCTCCCCTACCGGCTAGCCTATCAGCAAGACACCTACGTGAACTGGTGCGCCGCGCTAGGCACCGTACTTTCGAACGATGAGGTAAAAGACGGTCTTTCGGAGCGCGGCGGCTACCCCGTGGAGCGCCGCCTCATGCCGCAGTGGAACCTGCGCATCACGGCCTACGCCGACCGCCTGCTCAAAGGGCTTGATACCCTCGACTGGCCCGACGCCGTGAAGGAGATGCAGCGCAACTGGATTGGCAAGAGCATCGGGGCCGAGGTGAGCTTCCCGGTGCAGGGCCACGAAGGCACTGTGATTAAGGTCTATACGACCCGCGTCGATACTATTTATGGCGCTACCTTCCTGGTGCTAGCCCCCGAGCACGAGCTGGTCGATACCCTCACTACACTCGGCCAGCGCGGTGCTGTAGATGAGTACATCGCCGCCACCAAGCGCCGCTCGGAGCGCGACCGCATGGCCGACGTGAAAACCGTGTCGGGCGTGTTCACGGGCGCCTATGCCCAAAACCCCGTCGATGGCACGCCCGTGCCCATCTGGCTGGCCGACTACGTGCTGGCTGGCTACGGCACCGGCGCCGTAATGGCCGTGCCCAGCGGCGACCAGCGCGACTACCTCTTCGCCAAGCACTTCGACCTGCCCATCCCGGCCATTTCGGACGCCCAGAAGGACCTCGACCAGCAGGCCGACCCCACCAAGGAAGGCCGCTACATCAACTCGGGTATCGTGAACGGCCTGGGCTACAAGGAAGCCACCGCTACCCTCATTGCCTACCTCGAAGAGAAGGGCCTGGGCAAGGGCAAGGTGAATTTCCGCCTGCGCGACGCCATTTTTGGCCGCCAGCGCTACTGGGGCGAGCCCATCCCGATTTACTACAAAGACGGCACCGCCTACGGCGTGGCCGAGGCCGACCTGCCGCTCGTGCTCCCCGAAATCGACGAGTACAAGCCCACCGAAACCGGCGAGCCGCCCCTGGGCCGCGCCAAAGACTGGAAGTACAAGGGCCAGTACGAGTTCGAGCTGAGCACCATGCCCGGCTGGGCCGGCTCCAGCTGGTACTACCTCCGCTACATGGACCCGCACAACGCCGACCGCTTCGTATCCGAAGCCGCCGAGAAGTACTGGGGCCAGGTTGACCTCTACATGGGCGGCGCCGAGCACGCCACCGGCCACCTGCTCTACTCGCGCTTCTGGTACCTGTTTTTGAAGGACTTGGGCCTAGTGACGGCCAATGAGCCCTTCCAGAAGCTGATAAATCAGGGGATGATTTTGGGCCGGTCGAACTTTGTGTACCGCATCAACGGCACGAATACGTTCGTCACGCTTTCTAAGAAAGACCAGCACGAAACCACCGCTTTGCACGTCGATGTCAGCTATACTGATAATGACGTACTAGACATTGCTGCCTTCAAAAACTGGCGCGACGAGTACGCCGATGCGGAGTTTATTCTCGAAGAGAACGGCTCTTACGTCTGCGGCTGGGAGGTCGAGAAAATGTCGAAGTCAAAATACAACGTCGTTAACCCCGACGTGTTGATTGACAAATACGGCGCCGACGCCCTGCGCCTCTACGAAATGTTCCTCGGGCCGCTGGAGCAGTTCAAGCCCTGGAATACCAACGGCATCAGCGGCGTAGCCACGTTCCTCAAGAAGTTCTGGCGCCTCTTCCACCCCGAAGATGGCGCGCTGGCCGTGACCGACGAAGCGGCCAGCCCCGCCGAGTTGAAGGCCCTGCACCGCGTCATCCAGAAGGTGGCGCAGGACGTGGAGAAGTTCAGCTTCAACACCAGCGTCAGCACTTTCATGATTGCCGTGAATGAGCTCACCGCCCTCGGCACCCGCAAGCGCGCCATCCTGGAGCCGCTTGTTATTCTACTCTCGCCCTTCGCCCCGCACCTGGCCGAAGAGCTGTGGGAAGAGCTCGGCCACTACCCCGGCAGCATCAACTACGCCCAGTACCCTGAGTTCCGCGAAGAATACTTGGTCGAAGCCAACGTGACCTACCCCGTGGCCATCAACGGCAAGGTGCGCGAGCAGCGCCAGTTTGCCGCCACCGCCACCGCCGCCGAAATCGAAACCGCCATTCTGGAATCGGATTTCCTGGCCCGCTTCGGCGAAGGGAAAGCGGTGAAGAAAGTGGTGGTAGTGCCCGGCCGCATGGTGAACGTGGTGGTGTAGTTAGATTAAATAGAACGTCATGCTTCGACAAGCTCAGCATGACGTTCTATTTAATGATGAATTCAAACAAAAGCGTCTGCGGCACATACCGCAGACGCTTTTGTCTTTATAGCAAGCCGTTTTCGCGCAACAACTCGTCGCGCTCCTTATCGGAAATGGAATCCTGCTCCGACTTATCGTAAATCGTAAGCAGGATTACTTGCTCGCCGACGATTTTGACGCAAGTGATTGCGCGGGCACCACCGCTTTTGCCTTCACTTTTGGCGGCGATGCTCATGCGCACTTTGTAGCAGTCGCGGCCTAGCGGCTCGCCGATTTGCGGATTTTTCCTAAGCTCCGCGAGGAGTTCGGCAAAATTATCCGCCATACTGGCGTATTTCTTAGCCAGCCGCTTGATGGCGCGGTCGAACTTAGTCGAGGTCGTTATTGCGAAGCTCTTTCAGCAGTTCGTCAGCCGTTTTCAACTTGACTTTCCTCTGCTGATGCAGCTCCACCTCATGGAGTGCCTCGCGGAAATCAGCTATCCACTCCTGCTGGGCGGGCGTGTACTGCTTGGGCTTGGGCTGGGCCACCGGCTTGGCCTTGATGGCGAACGGCAACGCCTTTACGAGCTTCATGAAGGGAGCGTAAAACTCGTCGGGCACGGTGAGAAGAACTTGGCGCATAATGCAAGACAGGCAGGGGGCTTTATTCCTTACAAGCCGCCCCGCTTACGGGTCCACTTGGCCCCGTCCCTATCTTGCCGCCATGCTTACCCCTTCCGAATACGACCAGCTCGATGGCCTGGGCATGGCCGACCTCGTGCGCCGCGGCCAACTCACGGCCGCCGAGCTGTGCCAGGCCGCCATCGCCCGCGCCGAGGCCGTGAACCCACAGATTAATGCCGTCGTGCTCAGCCTGTTTGAGCCGGCGCGGCAGCGAGCAGTGGCCGGGCTGGCGGCGGGCCCCTTCGGGGGCGTGCCGTTTTTGCTGAAGGACTTTGGGGCGCAGTACGCGGGCGTGCCCCACACGGGCGGCAGCCGGGCGCTGCGCCACTTCGTGCCCACCGAAGATGCCGAGCTGGTGCGCCGCTGGCAGGCGGCGGGCCTCAACATCCTGGGCAAAACCAACACCCCCGAATTTGCCCTGATGGGCGTGACCGAGCCCGCGCTCTACGGCCCGGCACGCAACCCCTGGGCGTTGGCCCACACGCCGGGCGGCAGCAGCGGCGGCTCGGCGGCGGCCGTAGCGGCGGGCATCGTGCCCCTAGCCGGGGCCGGCGATGGCGGCGGCTCCATCCGCATTCCGGCGGCGTGCTGCGGGCTGTTTGGCCTGAAGCCCAGCCGGGGCCGCGTGCCCACCGGCCCCGAGCAGGGCGAAAAGTGGCAAGGCGCCGCCGTGGAGCACGTGCTCACGCGCTCGGTACGCGACAGCGCCGCCCTGCTCGATACCACGCTAGGGCCCGACGCGGGCGCGCCGTACTTCCTGCCCAACCCCGCTAGGCCCTACCTCGAAGAAGCAACCCGGCCGCCCGGCCGCCTGCGCATCGCCTTCACCCTCGACCACCCGCTGGGCCGCCCGCTGCACCCCGAGTGCGCCACCGCCGTGCGCGACGCGGCCAGCCTGCTCGAAAGCCTGGGCCACGACGTGGCCCAAGTGCCGCTGCCCTTCGACGGCCGGGCCGTAGCCGCGGCGTTTATGATGCTGTATTTTGGCGAAACGGGGGCTAGCATTGCGAACCTAGCCAAAGTGCTGGGCCGCCCGGCCCGGCCCGCCGATGTGGAGCCCACTACCTGGCTGCTGGGGTTGCTGGGCCGCACCTACTCGGCCGCCGACTTTGCCGCTGCCCGCCACACCTGGAACGACCACGCCCGCCGCATGGGCCAGTTTCACCAAACCTACGACCTGCTCCTCACGCCCACCCTGGCCACGCCGCCCGTGCGCATCGGCGAGTTGCAGCCCAAGCCCTTCGAGCAGAAGCTCTTAAAGGTCGCAAATACCTTTGGCCTGGGCAGCCTTATCCGGCGCTCGGGGCTAGTGGAGAAGTTGGCCGAGCAAAGCCTCGAAAAAACGCCCTACACCCAAATCGCCAACCTCACGGGCCAGCCCGCCATGTCGGTGCCCTTGCACTGGACGGCCGAGGGCCTGCCCTGCGGCGTGCAGTTCATCGCCCGGCTCGGGGCTGAAGACGTGCTGTTTCGGCTAGCCGGGCAGCTGGAGCAGGCTAGGCCGTGGTTTGCCAGGCGGCCCACCCTAGCGAAAAGCGAAGCATCTTTGCACAGCTAGGGCAGTTCTTGCACTACTAGCAGTTAGTCTACTTTTTCTTTGATGAATTCTCTATTTTCTCGCGGGCCAGTAAATGCGTGCACCCTCGGCCGGCTAGGTCTCGGGCTGCTGCTGGGGCTAGCCCTGCCGCTGGCCGGCGCCGCCCAAACCACCCCGCCCAGCCCCACCGCGGCGGCCGACGCGGCGGGGCCGCTGCTCACGCCCGACCAGTTTCTGGGCTACAAGCTCGGCAGCCAGTTTACCCCGCAGGCCGATGTGCTGCGCTACGCGGCCCACGTGGTGGCGCACGCGCCCGGCCGCATGCGCATCACGCCCTACGGCAAAACCTACGAGCGGCGCCCGCTCGAAGTAATCGAAATCGGCAGCGCCGAAAACTTCGGCCGGCTGGCTGCTATTCAAGCCAATGACCGCCGCCTGGCTGGCCTGGAAAGCGGCGCGGCCAGCCGCCAAATGCCCGCCGTGTGCTGGCTGAGCTACAACGTGCACGGCAACGAGGCCGTGAGCTCAGAGGCCGTGCTACAGGTACTCTACGACCTGGCCAACCCGCAGGACGCGCAAATACAGGACTGGCTCAAGAACACCGTCATCGTGGTGGACCCCTGCGTGAACCCCGACGGCCACGACCGCTACGTGAACTGGTACAACCGCGTGCGCAACCAGGGCGTGAACGCCAGCCCCGACTCGTGGGAGCACCACGAGCCCTGGCCCGGCGGCCGCTACAACCACTACTACTTCGACCTGAACCGCGACTGGGCCTGGCAAACCCAGCAGGAAAGCCGCCAGCGCATTGTGCTGTATAACAAGTGGCTGCCGCAGGTGCACGCCGACTTCCACGAGATGGGCCCCAACAGCTCCTACTACTTTTCGCCGGCGGCCAAGCCCTACCACCAGGACATCACGCCCTGGCAGCGCAAGTTTCAGGGAGTCATCGGTGATTATAACCGGGCCGTGTTCGACAAGAATAACTGGCTGTATTTCACCCGCGAAACCTACGATTTATTTGCCCCCACCTACGGCGACACCTGGCCCAGCTTCAACGGGGCCATCGGCATGACCTACGAGCAGGGCGGCGGCGGCCCGGCCGGCGTGGCCTACGCCCGCCCCGATGGCGATACCCTGACCCTAGCCCAGCGCATTGCGCACCACCACGCGGCCAGCCGCGCCACCATCCAGGCCACCGCCGAGCGCCACGACGACCTGCTGCGCGAGTTTCAGAGCTACTTCAGCACCGCCAAAACCAAGCCCAGCGGCACCTACAAAACCTACGTGCTGGCTTCCGGCAACGACCCCGGCCAGCTGCGCATGCTGACCCAGTACCTCGACCGCCAGCAAATAAGCTACGGCTTCGCGCCCAAAGCCCTCAAAACCACCGGCTACAGCTACGCCAGCGGTAAAACCGAGGCCGTAACCGTGCAGCCCCACGACGTGCTCGTGAGCATGTACCAGCCCAAATCGACCCTAGTGAAGGTGCTGTTTGAGCCGCGCCCGCAGCTCGAAGACTCACTCACCTACGACATTACCTCTTGGGCACTACCCTATTCATTTGGCGTGAAAGCCTACGCCCTGCCCCAGCGCCTCGATGCCAGCGGCCCCACCCCCAGCCAGCCCGTGGTGAAGGGCAGCGCGGCGGCCGACAGCAAGCCCTACGCCTACCTCGCCCGCTGGAACAACCTGCAAGACGTGCGCTTCCTGAGCAAACTGCTTCAGCAAAAGGTGAAAGTGCGCTTTGCTGAGCAGGCTTTTGAGGCCGAAGGACAGAAATACGCGCCCGGCACGCTCATCATCACGCGCACCGGCAACGAGGTGCTCGGGCCGAAGTTCGACCAGCTTGTGCGGGCGCAGGCCGACTCGGCGGGCACCGTGGTGCAGGCCGTGAAGTCGGGCTTCTCAACCAGCGGGCACGACCTGGGCTCGGGTTCGGTGCACTTTGTGAAGCAGCCTACAGTGGCCGTAGTAGCCGGCCCCGGCGTCGATGCCACAGCCTTTGGCGAGGTGTGGCACTTCTTCGAGCAGCAGCTCGGCTACCCCATCACGGTGCTCGGCACCGACTATCTTAGCCGGGTGAGCATGAGCAAGATAGACGTGCTCATCCTGCCCGATGGCAACTACCAGGACATCTACCCCACCCCAGCCCTCGAAAGCCTCAAAAGCTGGGTGCGCGGCGGCGGCAAGCTCATCGCGATGGAAGGCGCCATGAAGTTTCTGGCCAACAAAAAGGACTTCCTGCTGAAAGCCAAAACCGCCGACTCGGTGGCCGTGCGCAAGGCCGAAGCGGCCAACCCCTACTTGCCGCTGCGCCGCTACGGCGCCGCCGACCGCGAAAGTACCGAAAACCAGGCCCTCGGCACCATCTACCGCGTGCAGCTCGACAACACCCACCCGCTGGCCTTCGGCTACGGCGATACCTACCCGGCGCTCATTCGTACCCCGCTCAGCTACAAGTTCTTACCTAAAGGCGGCTGGAACGTGGGCGTTATCAAGAAAAACGGCTACTACGCCGGCTTCGCGGGCAGCAAGGCCCGCAAAGAGCTGGTAGACACCTTCGTACTGGGCGAGCAAGACCTGGGCCGCGGCCAGGTTATCTACTTGGGCGACAATCCCTTGTTCCGCGCCTTCTGGCAGAGCGGCAAGCTGCTGTTCGGCAACGCCGTGTTCCTGGTCGGCCAATAGCTCGCTGGCTAGCCCTATCCCAGCAAAAAGCCCCGCCGATGAATCGGCGGGGCTTTTTCTATTTTTTGGTAGCGGCACAGTGGCCGGTGGCTAGGGTGCTACTGCACCTTCTGCACCAGCTTGCGCTGGAGCGGCTGGCCGGCAGCTTCGACACTCAGCACGTAGCTGCCCGCTGCGCAGGTGCGCAAGTCAATAAATTGGCTGTTAGACCCTTGCTGTGCCTCGAATACTCCCTGGCGCACCACTTGGCCGGTGGCACTGGTCAGGCTCCAGCGGCTAGGGCCGGCCAGCGGTGCCTCCCACTGTATGGTTGCCTGGTCGGCCACGGGGTTAGGATAAATGGTGAGGGGCTGCGCCGGGGCGGCGCCCGCCAGGCGCACTGCCGCTACCGGGCCGTAGGTGGTGCGGCCATCCAGGTCCACTTGCTTGAGGCGGTAGTAGCTGAGCGCTGTGGGAGCCGCGTCGAAATACTGGTACGCTTTGAGGCTCTGGCTGTTACCAGCCGCCGCAACCTGCCCAACACTCTTAAACTGCACCCCATCGGTGCCGCGCTGCACTTCAAAGCTGGCGCTGTTTTGCTCGTTGGCCGTCGTCCAGTTCAGCGCTACACCTGTGCCGCGGGCGGCGGCGCCGAAGCTAGCTAGCGTAACCGGCAAGGGATTGGCTGCAAATAAAGCGAACTCCCGGATAGAGAATCCGCCGTATCCTCTCTTCGCTAATACTCGGAAGAAGCGACCATAAGCCGTTACAGCTACCTCATTGAAATACGCTTGGTTACTTGAGTAGCTAGCAAAGGTCGTCCACCTATCAGCTGCTACATCAGTCTCATCACCAGCAGTTTGCAACTCAAAGTCATACGCATAGGCGTTTTCCCAATTCACGTAGGCACCTGATACTGAGTATTTAATTCCCAGGTCCACAACTAAGCTCTGGAACTCGCCATTACGCGTAGACCACCGCGTTTCGATGTCACCGTCAAAAGCGTTGACTGGCAGCAGCGTATTGCTTTCGGAGTTGGAGGCCGATGCTGGCTGGCCAAGGGCTAAGTTCTTAGTGGACGAGTTAGTGAAGCTAAATACTTCAAACTCATAGATTGAGTACCCATAAAACTGGCCGCCAATGCTTCGCCGCTTGGTGGCCACCAACCGGATGTATTGCCCCGTGCCTCCCAAGTTACCGAACTCATTCAAAAACTGTCCGTTAAAATTGCTCGGCTGATTGTTAGTCACCACTTTAGCGGTCGTATAGGTATTGAAAGTGGCGTCTCTTGCTATCTGCAGCTCAAAGTCAATGGCGTAGGCCTGCTCCCAACTAATTCGAATACGGTCAATCGTTTGTACCGAGCCCAAATTGACTACCACTGACTGGTTGTCGCTCCTCTGGCTAGCCCAGCGCGTGGCATGGTCACCATCGTTCATGTTGGGGCCTAAGAGGGTCGAATTCTCCGCAGAGGAAGGCGTAACAGTGGCCGTATTTCCCGAAACGCCGGGCTTACTAAGCGCCAGGTTGACATCGTTTTGGGCGTACGCAGGCGCGTTAACGGCTAGCAGACAAAGCAGTAGCCATCCTAAACAGTAGTGTAGATGAGCTTTCATAAGCTGAAGAAAAACGCAAAATTTTGTTTGAATAATCCTCAAATCTACTCATCCAACCTACATTCTAATGCGCAGTAAATATTCAATTTATCTATAATAAACTGATTTTCAACACGTTTTTAATCTTCAGGACTTGTGCTTTACATAGAATATTTATACTTTATCTTATGCACCAGCCTGCTTTGTTAGGTTGTATGACGCAAAAAAGGCCAGCTTCCGGTAGGAGCCTGGCCTTTTTTGGGTAGAGCGCTTGCTTTAGTAAGCAGCTGTGAAGCGCTGGCGAACGTGGCGGGGCTGCTCCAATTCAGCCAGCACCACCACGGCTAGGTCCTCGCCCGAGAGGATACTACGGCCTTCGGCATTGAAAACCGGGTTTTCGGTGCCCAGGCGGTAGTGGCCGGTACGGCCCGTGTCGATGCCGGGGTGCATCTCGATGGCCGGGCTGAAGAACGTCCAGTCGAGCTGCGTATTCTGTTTCAACTCGTTGAGGTAGTCGCGGGCCGCCAGGGCGCCGGGTTTGATATTAGCCGGAAATTCTGGGCCATCTACCAATTGCTGGCCATTGAGGAACAGGCTGCCCGCCCCACCGATGACAAATAGGCGTGGCACGCCGCTTTGCACAGTAGCTTGCTCGATGTGGCGCGAACCGGCCAGGAAATCATCGTACAGGTTGGGATTGGTCCAGCCCGCGCTGAAGGCGTTGAGCACTACGTCGTGGCCCGCTAGCTGCTGGGCTAGCTGCGCCACGTTGTTCACGTCGCCGGTCACCACAGTCAGGCGGTCGTTTTGCTCGGTCAGCTTGGCCGGGTCGCGCACGATGGCCGTTACCTGGTGGCCGCGCGTGAGAGCTTCGCGCAATAGTCGGGAACCAACGAAGCCAGTGGCTCCGAGCAGGGCAATTTTCATACGTTTGTACTTGCTAGTAAATTAAGTGGGCCGCAGACCAGGGGCTGGCTAGCCCGCTAGCCGCGAAGGTCTGCGTGTTCAACCGAATTGTAACTACTATTGTTACAATGGTTCGCAAAAAAATGTTAGCTCACCAAATCTCCCATCCCAACGGCTATCTGCGCCACGCTCGTGCCGGCCAGCTGCTGCTCCAGGGCCGCCTGGGCCCGGCGCAGGGTATCATCGAGCGCCCCCTGGATATTGCGGCCCACCGGACACTTAGGATTAGGCTTATCATGCACGCTAAAAAGCTTACCTTCTACTACTTCCACGGCCCGGTACACGTCGAGCAGGGTAATATCGGCCGGGGCGCGGCGCAGGTAAGTGCCCCCGGCGGCGGCGCGCACCTCTACCAAACCGGCTTTCTTGAGCTGGCCCAGGATGCGCCGGATAACGACCGGGTTGGTATTGACGCTGCCCGCCATGCGGTCTGAGGTCAACAGCTCGCCGGCAGGCGTTACGGCCAGCAGCGTGAGCACATGCACGGCCACCGAAAATCGACTACTGATTTGCATAAGGCTAGCTGGCTACAAAGCGTCGAGGGCGGCTTGCAACTCGGCGCGTGCGGCCTTGGGCAAGGCCGCCACCACCAGCTGGTACGAATGGGTAAGCCACTCGCGCAGTTGGGTTTCGGTAGCGCCCAGCCCTATCAGGATGGTGTTCCAGTGCTTTTTATTCATGTGGAAACCGGGCCGCACAAAGTCGTAGCGCTCGCGCAGCTCGGCGGCGCGCTCGGGCTCACACTTCACGTTGAAGCTCGCGAAGGTCTGCAAATTGGTGAGGGCGAACACCTTGCCGCCGACCTTAAACACCAGCGTATCGGGGCCAAAGGGCGTTTCTTCCGTAGTGCCGGGCAGGCTCAGGCAGAAGTCACGGTAGTCTTCGATGTTCATGCCAGCGGGTTTTTCTAGCGCAAAAACCAGCGGTACAGCAGCACGCACAACCCCACCAAGAACATGGCCATGCTCAGCTTATTGATGAAGTGCATGGTGCGCAGGTTGAAATTAGACTTGCGGCTAGGGTCGTCTTTGCGGAAGAAATAACCGAAGGCGGGGCCAAAATTAAACAGGTTTTTGCCGTTCATGTCGCGGGAAGTTGGGTGTACCAAGGTAACACCAGCGGCGCCAGAAAGATTGGCAAACACCCGGATTTATCGTGCTGGCCCGCTCACAAAACGGCCAGCCGGCGCGCCGGCGCGAAGCCCCCGCGGGAATAGCTTTGCAACCAGGGCCGTTTGGCACGCCGCTCCCGCCCTCGCCCGTGCGCATTCAGATTCTACTAATTTAAGCCCCGCCGCGCTAGCCCGCCCCTACGCGGTTGAGCACGGCGGCGCAGCGCGGGGCTCCGCCCCCGGCTTATCCGGTGTGGGCAGGGCTAGCGGGCCGACCGGCGCCCGGCCCAGCGTGGCTGCCGGGCTAGCCACGCTGGGCCGGGCGCTTTTTCCTTTGATTTTGATTTTTTACCTATGAAACGCTTAGTTGCCAACCTCACCATGCAGGTACTCACCGCCATTGCGCTGGGGGTGCTGGTAGGCGCGCTGTTTCCCACCTTCGGCGCAGCCCTCAAGCCGGTGGCCGATACGTTTATCAGCCTCATCAAGATGCTGATTGCTCCCATCATTTTCCTGACGGTGGTGCTGGGAATTGCCGGCATGGGCAGCCTTAAGAAAGTGGGCCGCGTGGGTGGTAAAGCGCTGTTATACTTCGAAATGGTGACCACACTAGCCCTGGCCATCGGCATCGGGGTGGCCAACCTGACCCAGCCGGGCGCGGGCGTGCAAAAAACTGCGCGGGCCGTGCTACAAGACGGCCGGCAGACGGCCGAAGCAGCCAAATTCACCTCGCAGGCCGGCGAAATGAACTGGGTCGAATTTTTTACCCACATCGTGCCCGACAACGTAGTGGGCGCCTTTGCCAAGGGCGACATTTTGCAAGTGCTGCTCTTCGCGGTGCTGTTCGGCCTAGCCCTCAATAAGATGGGAGCAACGGCCCAGCCGCTGGTCAGAACCTTCGACCGGCTCTCGCACGCCATGTTTGCGGTACTGGCAATGGTGATGAAGCTGGCCCCGCTCGGGGCTTTTGGGGGCATGGCGTTCACCATCGGCAAGTATGGCATTGCCACGCTGCTGCCGCTGGGCAAGCTCATGCTGGTGGTGTACGCCACCATGTTTCTGTTCATTTTCGTGGTGCTCAACCTCATTCTGCGCGCCTACCAGCTGCGCCTGATGCCTTACCTGAGCTTTATTAAGGAGGAAATTTTGCTGGTGCTCGGCACCTCGTCGTCCGAGTCGGCGCTGCCCCGCATGATAGATAAGATGGAGCGCTACGGCTGCTCGCGCTCGGTGGCGGGCCTGGTTATTCCCACGGGCTATTCCTTCAACCTAGATGGCACCTCCATCTACCTGTCCATCGCGGCTATCTTTCTGGCCCAGGCGTTTAACATTCAGCTGGGGCTTTCGCAGCAGCTCTCGCTCATTGCCATTCTGGTCGTCACGAGCAAGGGTGCGGCGGGCGTCACGGGCTCAGGATTTATCGTGCTGGCCTCCACGCTGGCCGCCACCAAGGTGATTCCAGTAGAAAGCGTGGCCTTGCTACTAGGCGTAGACCGCTTCATGAGCAAGGCGCGTGCCATTACCAACGTCATCGGCAACGGCATTGCCACGCTCGTGGTGGCCAAAAGCGAGGGCGAATTTGACGAAGCCCGCCACCAGCTAGCCTTGCAGGGCCGCTCGGTGCCCGAAAACGAGCGCCCCACGCCGGTGGCCGCCCTGCCCCGCGTAAAAGTGGCGCCCGAGGCGGAGGCACCCGCGCAAGATTAACGCGCTTTGTCAAGCGATGACTTGCGCCGATTGAGCAACGGGCAACATTGATTATCGACACGCGCAGGCAGGAGCGGCGCAAGTAGCCTAGCGCTGTACTTCCGAGCGGCTTACCAACTGGAAGGATGGCATTTAAGCGGCTTTAAAGGGCTGTCATCTAAACACCTTTGCACCCGTAGCAGCGCAGAGAAGCATATTGTTTAAGGGCGCAGCGCTGGGGCCTTAAATCCGTCGTCGCAGCTACGTCGTTTGTCGGGCAACGCCCCGGTGGCTGTGGCTGTCATGCTGCCATACCCAGAAGCGCTATGCACCTTTCTGCTGTCCGCCATCTCCAGAACACCTTGTTCTGTAAATTGCCAAAATTTCCTTTCTCCAATACTTTCCCTAAATGCGAGTAGTACTACTCATTACTTTTCTTTCCTCGTTATCCGTATCCGCCTTTGCCCAGAAACTCACCGGGCAGGTTTTAGACGCGGCCCTGGCCCAACCGATACCGGGGGCTACCGTGCAGGTAAAACGTACGAAAGCGGGCACGCTCACGAATGCCACGGGAACGTTCACGCTCACCAACCTCCAGCCCGCCGACGTGCTGGTTATCACGTACCTGGGCTACAAACCGCAGGAAATTCAGTACACGGGTCAACCCAACCTGACGGTGGCGCTGGTTGAGGGCCTTGCCCTTAATGAGGTCGTCGTGACGGCCCTGGGGCTGGAGCGCAACGCCCAGAGCCTGGGCTACGCGGTGCAGAAGCTGGATAGCCGGCAGGTTAGCGAGGTGAAAGCCGCCAACTTTCTGGATAATCTGGCGGGCAAGGTAGCGGGCGTCATGGTCACGGCCGGCTCAACGGGGGTGGGGTCGTCGTCGCGCATTACCATCCGAGGCGAGTCGTCCTTCACCAACAACAACCCTCTGTTTGTGGTCGATGGCATCTTGATTAACAACGCCACGGTGGTCAACCGGGTCAACGACGATGCCAACGGGTTTCAGGAAATCGATTTCGGCAACGGGGCTAGCGAAATCAACCCCGACGACGTGGCGTCGGTGTCGGTGCTCAAAGGCCCTAGCGCAGCGGCGCTCTACGGCACCCGGGCCGCCAACGGGGTCATCCTGATTACGACCAAAGACGGTTCGGCGGCGGGCAAGGGCGTTGGCGTGAGCTTCAACAGCACGTTCTACGCCGAGCAGCCGTTTCAGCTACCCCGTTTCCAGAACACCTACGGGCAGGGTAATAGCGGAAAGTTTCAGTACGTCAATGGTTTGGGCGGGGGTGTCAACGACAACATCTCGTACAGCTACGGCCCGCGGCTGGATGCCGGCCTGCTGATTCCGCAGTACGACAGCCCCGTGACCCTGCCCAACGGCCAGGTGGTGCGCGGCGCCGATACGCAGCTCTACAGCGGCCTGCCCATCACCCCGACGCCGTTTGTGTCGCACCCCAACAACCTGCGCGATTTTTACCAGACGGGCCACACGGCCATTAACAACCTGGCGGTGTCGGGCAACTACGACAAGGGCAGCTACCGGCTCTCCTTCACCGACCTCAACAGCCAGTCGATTATTCCGGGGGTGGACCTGAAGCGCAAAACCCTGGCCGCTAGGCTGCAGTTTGAGCCCATCAGGCAGCTAAAAATCAGTTCCTCGCTCAACTACATCAACAGCAGCAGCGACAACCGCCCCGCCACCAAGTATGGGTCAGAAAACACCAACTACGCGCTGAGCGCCTGGCTAGGCCGCCAAACCGATGTCAACCCCATGAAGCAGTACTGGCAGCCGGGGCTGGAGGGGATTCAACAGTTTTCGTATAACTATACTTACTTCGACAATCCGTATTTTACGCTCTACGAAAATCGGAATTCGTTTACCCGCGACCGGCTTATCGGCAACCTGGCCGTGACGGGCGAGCTAGCCCCCAACCTGACGCTGCTGGTGCGCAGCGGCATGGACTACTCCAGCGAGAACCGCCAGTTTCGCCGGGCCTTCAGCAGCAACCGCTTCAAGAACGGCGCCTACGCCGAGAACGCCGTTTCTTTTCGGGAAATCAATACCGACTTTTTGCTGGACTACACGCGTAGTCTAGGGCCGCTGTCGCTCGACGTATCGGTGGGGGGCAACCGCCTGGACCAATCGACTTCGTTTGACCAGTACCAGGCCCTGACGCTGGCGCAGCCGGGCGTGTTCAAGCTCAACAACGCCGCCTCACCGGTGGAAGTGTACCAGCAGAGTGGCCGCAAGCGCATCAACAGCTTGTATGCCCTAGCCAAGCTGGGTTTTAAGGACCTCTTATTTGTGGATATCACCGGGCGCAACGACTGGTCGAGCGCCCTGGCTACGCCCACGTCTACGGCCAATACGGCCTTTTTTTACCCCTCGGTAGCGGCCAGCTGGGTGCTGTCGAACCAGTTCCAACTGCCTGCAGTGGTGTCTTTTGCCAAGGTGCGGGCCAGCGTCGCCAACGTCGGCAACGACACTAGCCCCTACCAAACGGCGGGGGTGTACAACGCCCGAAACCCGGTTTTTTCGCAGCCGGCGTTCAGCGACCAGAGCACCATTGCCAATACCAACCTGAAACCGGAATCGATTACCTCGCTGGAAACAGGGGCGGATGTCCGCTTCTTCAACGACCGGCTGGGCTTCGACTTGACCTATTACGAGGCCCGCACCAGCAACCAGATTCTGTCGCTGCCCATTGCCATCCCCACGGGCTACAGCGAGCGGGTTATCAACGGGGGCGAGGTGCGGTCGCGGGGCATCGAGGCGGTGGTGAGCGCCACGCCCGTGCAGACGAGCCGCTTCCGGTGGACTGCGACTCTGAATTTCAGCCGCAACCGGACTACCGTGGTGTCGCTGCCCGAAGAAGTGGGCACCCTGACGCTGGGCTACAACCGCATCTACGACAACGTGAACCAAACCGTTTGGTACCAGGTGCGGCAGGGCGACCGCGTGGGCGACATGTGGGGCACGGGCTACCTGCGCAACGCCCAGGGCGACTTTATCGTGGCCAGCAACGGGCAGTACATTGCCGACAACACCCTGAAGAAACTGGGCAACTACAATCCCGATTTCATGATGGGCTTGTCGAACCAGTTCAGCGTCGGCAATTTTAACCTCGGCTTTTTGCTCGACTGGCGGCAGGGCGGCATCCTGGTGTCGCGCACGCTGGCGCTGGCTGGCGTGGCGGGGCAGCTCATCGAAACGGCCGACCGGCCCGCGGCGGGCATCGTGGCCAAAGGCGTGGTGAATACCGGCACCGACCAAAACCCGAATTACCAGCCCAATACTCTCGCCATTCCGGCCGAAACCTACTACCGGATGTACTACGACCGCAACAACGAGGAGAACAGCACCTACAACGCCTCCTATGTGAAGCTGCGCGAAGTAACCATCGGCTTCTCGGTGCCCGAAACGGCCTGGCTGGCCAAGAAGCTGCGCACGCAGCGGCTGACCGTGGCTCTAGTGGGGCGCAACCTGCTGGCTCTCTCGCACATCCCGCACTTTGACCCCGAGCAGACCTCGTTTCAGCAAAACCAGCTGCAAACGGGCGTCGAGGACATGACCTACCCCACCACCCGCAACCTGGGCTTGAAACTAAGCGCGAACTTCTAAGCCCCACCCCCAGCCCATGAAACGGAAAGTATACAGCCTCCTGCTGCTGACCATGCTGGCTAGCCTGCTGCCCGGCTGCACAGATAAATTCAAGGAAATCAACACGAATCCCAACGCGCCGGTTGATGTGCAACCTTCGCTCCTGCTGCGCAAAATCATCTTCGACTACGGCGAACAGATGTCGTACGAAGCCTTCGTGGCGGGCAACCTGCTAGGGCAGTACTTCACGGCCATCGACTTCAACCTCTTCGACCGGCACAGCCTGAGCGAACCGCAGTACGGTGGTAACCCCTGGCCGTTTCTGTACAGCAACCTGCGCGACAACGAGATACTGCTGCAAAAAGCGCGCGCGAACGCGGCTTTCGGCGTGTACGAAGGGCCAGCCCTGATTATGAAAGCCTACCTGGCCGCCACGCTGACGGACCTGTACGGCGACGTGCCCTACAGCGAAGCGCTCCAGGGCAAAGCAGGGATGATTACGCCGGCCTACGACAGCCAGGAAGCCATTTACACGGCCCCCGGCGGCATCCTCGACAACCTGGACAAGGGCATCGCCTCCATCAACAATTACAAAGGCACCACGGCGCTCGACGGTGACATCCTCTACAATGGCAACCGCAGCAAATGGATACTGTTTGCCAACTCACTTAAAATCAGATGTCTGATGCGTATATCGGGCAAGATAAACGTGCAAGCCGCTCTTCAAAAAGTCGTGGCCGAAGGCAATTACATCAAGGCGAATGCGGACAATGCCGCCTACCGGTTCTCGCTGGCCCAGCCCAACAATTTTCGCATGGCCACGGCCCGCGTCGGCGATTTCAACCTCTTTATCATGTCCAAAACCAGCGAGGAGCTGCTGATGGGGCTGAGCGACCCCCGAATAGCGACGTATTTTCGACCCACGGCGGCTAGCCCGGGTACCTACAAAGGCCTGTTGAACGGACCAGATGCCTCGAAGCTCTCCATCTCGGTGGCCGACTACTCGCTCACGGGCACCATCTTCCGGGAAAACTCGGACCGCTTGTATGCCAACTACCTGACCGCGGCCGAAACCAGTTTCTGGCTGGCCGAAGCCGCCCAGCGGGGAATGGTGTCCGCCTCGGCCAAGACCTTGTATGAACAGGGCATTACCCAGTCGTTTGCCTACTGGGGCACGGCGCTGCCCGCCAGCTACCTCACCAGCAGCCGGGTAGCTTACGGGCAGAACGGCCAGAACCCCATCGAGCAGATACTGACGCAGAAATGGCTGGGGAACATCAACAACGCCTACGAAGGCTGGACCGAGTACCGCCGGACGGGTTTTCCCCATCTGAAAACGGTGGCGGCCAGCCTCAACAACGGGTTGATTCCCGTGCGCATGCCCTACCCCGCCACGGAGAGCGCGCTAAACGCGGCGCAGTACAAAATAGCGGCCGATAAAACCCAGAATAACAGCATCAACGCTCCCGTTTGGTGGGCGCGCTGAATCACCCCCGTATGAGTACAACCCTATTGCAGTGGGCATTGGTGCTGGCATCCAGCATCACGCTGTTTTTTGTATCGCCGCTGTCGCGCACCGCGCCCGAATTTTTCAGAGGAGCCCGCAAAGAGCGTACCCCCAATACTGTTTTTCTGACGAGTAGCCTGGTCATCTCCTGGCTGTTTGCCAAGTCGATTACCAATTCCGCCAACCTGGGTCAGAGCTTCGGGCTGGTGGGGGGCGTGGCCTACGCGGGGTATTACCTGTCGTTTCTGGTGGCCGGATTTGTCATCGTGGCCATGCGCAACAAAGGGGGCTACCGCAGCATCCACCACTTCCTGGAATCAAAATATGGCGCGGGGGCGGTCGTCGTCTTTACCTTCCTGATTATCATTCGGCTATACAACGAAATCTGGTCCAACACCATCGTTATCGGCTCTTATTTTGGCGGGCAGGGCACGCCCCATTACTACGTAGCCATTGTGGTGTTCACCCTGCTCACGCTAGCTTACACACTCAAGGGCGGCATGAGCAGTTCGATTATGACCGACGTGATTCAGCTGTCGCTCTTCGTGGTGCTGCTCACAGTTATTCTGGGGTTTATCCTGCCGCAGTACGGGGGTAGCTTGAAGCCCTTTCTGGGCAGCGGGAAGTGGACCTTGGGGCAGGGGGTCGATTTATTGCTGGTGGCGCTGGTGCAGTGTTTCAGCTACCCGTTTCACGACCCGGTGCTCACCGACCGGGGGTTTATCTCCGATACACGCACCACGCGGCGGTCCTACCTCTGGGCGGGGGCTATCGGCGCGGGCTGCATCATTTTTTTTAGTTTCGTGGGCATATTCGCCAAGCTCAATGCCTTAACCGGCGAAGCCCCGGTGGCCGTGGCGCGGTACTTTGGGGTGCCCATGCTGCTGCTCATGAACCTCATCATGGTTACCTCGGCCTCGTCAACCCTCGATTCGGCCATGGCCTCCTTCTCCAAGCTCATTAGTATTGACCTGAGCAAAGCGGCCGAGCCTAGCGTAGCGAGAGGCCGGTGGGCCATGGTAGTTTTAACGGTGCTGGGCACCATCCCAGTGTTTTTCAACCCGGCCATTTTGTCGGCCACCACCATCAGCGGCACGCTGGTACTGGGGCTAGCCCCCGTATTTTTGTTCTGGAACGTGCCCGTCCCGCGCCTGGCCTTTCACCTGTCGGTAATCGGGGGGCTAGTGCTGGGCGGTTTGCTGACGCTGTTTCCCCTGCCCGATGCTCTGCGGCTGGGCGACGGCAAATACGGGGGGCTGCTCAGCGCGAACCTGCTTACGTCGGCATTCTGCTTCGGGGTATTCGGACTTTGTGCGCTTCTCCAAAAAAAGCCTGCTCATGCGTAACCCCTTCCCCACCGACCTCGGCCCGCGTAGCGGCCGGCTACTCGTTTTCGGGGGCCCCTACTCGAACCTTCAGGCCCTGGAGGCGCTCCGGGACATTGCCGGCCAGCTGCAAATTCCGGCGGGCAACATCATCTGCACCGGCGACATCGTGGGCTACTGCGCCCAACCCGAAGCCGCGGTGCAGCTTATGAAAGCCTGGGGGGTGCACGCCATTCAGGGCAATGTAGAGCAGAACATCATTCGGGGCGAAGACGACTGCGGCTGCAACTTCGCCGAGGGCAGCCGGTGTGACCTATTGTCGCGCGCCTGGTTTCCCTACGCGGTGCGGAGCCTATCGGCCGGCTCGGTCGCCTGGCTAAGTACCCTGCCGCTGCAACTCTCTTTCCGGTACGCGGGCCGGGCGGTAGCCGTGCTGCACGGGGCGGCCACCGGCATCGCCGATTTCGTATTCGCGTCCACGCCCTGGCCGGTGAAAGAAACTAGCTTTGCCGCTACCGGGGCCGAGGTGCTACTGTCTGGCCACGCCGGCCTGCCCTTCGTTGATGCGCGTGCCGAGCACTGCTGGCTCAACGCGGGCGTGATTGGGATGCCTGCCAACGATGGCACCCCGCGGGTATGGTACCTGCTGCTCGATGATGCCGACGGCGTGTTCAGCTACTCTTTCCACGCTTTTACCTACGACAACGCTAGGGCGCATCAACTAATGCAAGCGAATGGACTCCCCGATTCCTACGCGCAAACGCTGCTAACGGGCATCTGGGATAACTGCGAAATTTTGCCAGCGGCCGAAAAGGCTTTACAGGGCCGGGCCATTACGCTGCAGTAGAACCATTTGGCGGCGCCATCTTTCGCAACCTGACGAAGCTATGCCTGAAAATCAGTAGTCTAGCACAGTAGATTACGGGCTTACAGTATTTAAAAGGGGCTAGCGACTGGGTGCAGTAACCGCCGCTAGCCTCTCTTACCGCAACCAACTGGCTGGCTTAGCTGGTAGCTACGCCCTTCTCGTCCTGCGGCCGCTCTTCGCGTGCCCCTATTGCTTCACCACCCGGTGCACCAACGCTCGCCCGTCTACTTCGGCGCGCAGCAGGTAAAGCCCGGCCGGCAAGGCAGCAAGGCCCGGTACGGCCACCTGCTGCTGGGCAGAGGTCGCCGCTACGTGTTGCTGCCAGAGGAGGCGGCCGTCTGCGGCCAGCAGCGAAAGCGTCGCTTGCCCAAGCGCGGGCAGCTGAACAGTGAGCTGGTCGGTAGCCGGGTTGGGGAACACCTGCACCGGGAGCGCGCCGGTCTGTACCGTAACCACCGGCGAGTAGCTGCTGGTGCCATCGCTGTCTACTTGCCGCAGGCGATAGTACCGTACGCCCGCCGGGGCGGCTAGGTCGGTAAAGCTGTACTGCTGCTGCTGGGTGCTGGCACCAGCCGCCGCCACCTGGCCTAGCTGGTGGTACTGCCGGCCGTCGGCGCTGGCCTCGACGGCAAAAAAAGCACTGTGGAACTCGCTCGCGGTTTGCCAGCTCAACTGTACGCGCTTCCCCTGAACAACCCCCGTAAACCCCACCAGCTGCACCGGCAACGGGCTGGTGTTTACGACGAGCGCCGTGGTGTTATACGCAATAAAGGCTTGGTCGCTGTCACCACTTAGCGTAATCTGAAATTGCTTTACGTTTTGATAATTGCTGCTAGTAATGCCAAAATCGGCAAAATCAACCGCTAGCAGGCGCAAGGGGCGCGTAGTGTTTGTGAAGTTACTCGCCAACGTCATGGGGTTTTGCGAAGCTTCGTAGAAGTCGGCCAGCCAGTTGCCCACCGAGCCGACGCTGCCAAAATTGGCCGAGAGGACTCTGGACCCCGACAAGGTGGTGCCGGTGCCATCCAGAAAGCGGTAGTTGTCCGCCACCGTCGTACTAGGCGACGCAAATTGGGTAATGAGCAAGTCGGGTACGCCGTCGCCGATGGCCGCGGGGGCAATCGAATTGACGCTGAACGTGAGCGTTCCTACGGGCAGGTTAGCTACGCCCGTGCCTAGGTCGAGGCCGTTGGTGCCATCGGTCAGGTACTGAGCATAGCCACTAGCCGGAGGCGGCGAGCTGCTCCCCCCGGCAACCCCGTCGTAGAGCTGGCCAAGCCCCACTTTGGTATTACTCCCAATCGTGCCGCTGTAGCTGGCCACCGACAGGGCCTGGTACCTGGTGGCGTTATAGGCAATGCCTTTGCTATCGAGTAGCGCGTCGTTGACGCCCGTCGAGAAGTATTTCTTCGGCAGCGTAGTTGCCGTGCCATTCACCGTGACTACCCCACTGTTCACCACATAAGCCAGCAGCAGGTGGGAGTTGTCGGGTTGCACAGCGTTGAGGGCGGCATTGCCCGTTGCACCCGTCCCACTCTGCCAAAAGCCCTTGTATGAGGTGATAATTTCGGTGACGTAGCTGCCGCTACCCAAGGCCGTTTGTGCGCAAGCGGACCCAGCAAATAACTGAAATAATATGATTTTAAGAATATTTATTATTTTCACGCTTATATGCTAGTTTGTACAGTACAAAACTACTAAGCATCCCATCACCGAATGTGCTTGGCTCTACTCAAATGGCTAGAAAAATGCCGGTTTTTCTCAAGCTATTTTCTCTTCCCGACGCCCAACGCTAGCTAGTGGCAAGTAGAGCAGAAGGTTAGCTTAAAACCTTTCATAATCTAACGTTCAAGTAATGTCCCAACTGCCCCGCGAACCTGAGCTGGTTGGCTACCCATCCAGTAGCCGGTCTTTTTTGGGTGGTGCTTAGGGTAAAGCGTTAGGACCTATTAACAGTCACGCAACCAAAGGAGGAAGGCAGGTAGCCCGCCCGAAGTGGCCCCGCGCACCAGTCACCACATGCCGCTTGTTGGTCAAGCCACCGCAGTAGTGCCCCGGCAATCTACTCGGCGACCGCTACGATAGCACCTGTCTAACTCAGCAGGGCCTACGCCTGATTGATGCGGGTATTTCTGACTGGCAAAGGCAAGTAGGCAAGTTGTTTTCCGAGTTTACGGGCAGCGGGCAGTCTATCGGAATTACCCGCCAGCCGGGCGGCCGCGCCGCTAGGCCAGCCCTACTCCACAAGCTCTCCCCAGGTATCAGATTCAGCTACTGCGGCCACACTCGCTTCGGCTGGCGAAGCTGGCCAGCGGCGGCAAAATTGCTCGCGCTATCGACAAGCGGCGAAAGGAACAGTGCAGGTAGCCAGGCTGCGGCTTAGTCACCACTGGCGACTAAGCCGCACTCGCCCGCAAACGCTTGCTTTAGAATAGACGCTAGGCCAGGTATGGTGGCTTCAATGGCTGGCGTCAGCATCATTTGCTTTTGCCGTACCTGCTGGCTACTCCAGCGAGACTTACCGTAGTAATCTAACTGATTTTCAATTAGCTTCGCATCCTGAGCTTTTACAAATTCTTCGTATTCAATGCCCCCGCATGAATTAAGCCTCGGGTATGCATCGGTTTTTCGTCGGAGATAAAGCTAAAATTCAGCATTCGCTACGCCCCCACCGGCTCGTCGAGCAACTCTTTCTCTATCCATTTGCCATCCTCACGCATCAGCTCGATTAGCTCATCGACGGCGCGCTCTTCGGGCACGGCTTTTTTGATGACATCCTGGCCGCGGTAGAGGGCAATTTTGCCTTTGCCCACGCCCACGTAGCCGTAGTCGGCGTCGGCCATTTCGCCGGGGCCGTTCACGATGCAGCCCATGATGCCGATTTTGATGCCCTTGAGGTGGTCGGTGCGCTTGCGAATCATGGCCGTGGTTTCCTGCAAGTCGAAGAGCGTGCGGCCGCAGCTGGGGCAGCTGATGTACTCGGTCTTGCTCATGCGGGTGCGCGCCGCCTGCAAAATGCCGAAGCTCAGCTGGTTGAGCTGGCTCATGGTTTCAACCCACTCGGCTTGCGAGCGCGGAGACAGCAGCTCGGGGCCCAGCACTACGCCATCGCCGAGGCCATCGATAAGTAGGCCGCCCACGTCGGTCGAGGCTTCGAGCTGGGTTTGCTCGAGCGGCTGGTCGGGAAACGAGCGGGCGATAATAACCGGGCAGGTAACCTGGTTGGTCAGCAGCTCAAAAAACGCCCGCCGCAGCTCGGGCATGGCGTGGGCGTTGGTAGTAGCCAGCACCAGCACCATTGTAGGGTCGTGGCGCAGGTGGGTCAGCAGGTTGGCATCGAGCGCGTCGATTTCGACCAGCAGGAAATTGAGTTGCGGGTGCTGCACCGGACTATCGATGTAGGTGCCGACCGTGAACAAGGGGTAGTGGTGCGGGCGCTGGCCGGCATCGAGCCAGGCCGGGTAGTTCACGATTTCCTTCAGGCCGTTGGGCAGCATAAACGCCACCGGCCGCTCGCCGGTGTAGATGTAGTCGGCACCCTGGTCCGACATCTGAAACTTGTCCAGAAACGCCGAGTAGAGGTGGCCGGCGGCACGCAGGTCGGCATACTCTAGCTGGGGCAGCCTAGCGAGGCTCACCACCACGCGCGGCACGTTCAGGCCGCCAAAATTCAGTACCTCGTGCGTGGTGCGGCGGTGGTACTGGAAGGGATTGAGCGGCTCTTCGCCCACCAGTGGCCGGATGGGCCGGGCCACGGCGCCCCGGTCTACATAGCGGTCAATGAGCATCTTAGCTACCGGAGCTTCGGCCTCGGGGGCCTCGGTGAGGCTCACGCGCACGGTGTCGCCCAGGCCATCTTCGAGCAGCGTGCCAATGCCCACGGCGCTCTTGATGCGGCCATCCTCGGCTTCGCCGGCTTCGGTTACGCCCAGGTGCAGCGGGTAGGGTTGCAGGCCTTCCTCATCCAGCTTCTGCACCAGCAGGCGGTAGGCCTGCACCATTACCTGGGTGTTGCTGGCCTTCATGCTCAGCACCACGTCGTAGTAGTTTTCTTCCTCGCAAAGACGCAAAAACTCCAGCGCCGACTCTACCATGCCCAGCGGCGTGTCGCCGTAGCGGCTCAGGATGCGGTCGCTCAGCGAGCCGTGGTTGGTGCCGATGCGCATAGCAGTGCCGTACTCTTTGCAGATTTTCACCAGCGGTCGGAAGCGCTCGCGAATACGGTCAACCTCGGCCGCGTAGCTGGCGTCGGTGTACTCGATTTCCTCGAATTTCTTTTTATCCGCGTAGTTACCGGGGTTCACGCGCACCTTTTCCACAATGCGGGCGGCTAGCTCGGCGGCGTTGGGCGTAAAGTGAATGTCGGCAATGAGCGGCACATTGCAGCCGCGCGCCCGCAGCTCCTTCTTGATTTCCAGCAGGTTCTGCGCCTCTTTCACGCTAGGGGCAGTTATGCGCACGTACTCGCAGCCCGCTGCCACCATGCGCAGCGTCTGCTCTACCGAGCCGCGCGTGTCCATCGTGTCGATGGTCGTCATGCTCTGTACCCGAATAGGATAGTCGCCGCCGAGCGGCACGCCGCCAATGTTTACCACGCGCGCCACGCGGCGCTTGTACTCAGTCAGGCTAGGGCAGTAAATCTTGTTCATCGCGCAAAAAGCTAGGGCCACCGGGCCAAGACAAAGGTACGATGGGCGCCGGGTGGCCGGGGCCGCCCAATTATCAGCCCACTAGGCGGACCACCAGAAAGCAACAAAAAAGACCGGCCGGGAGCCAGTCTTTTTTGTTGCCGCAAAGTAGCCCGCGCGCTAGGCCGCTCCCACCTGCTTGCGCAGGCGCTGCACCTCGTGCTCCAACTCAAGGTTGCGGAAGGTCACTTTGGCTTCGAGGTCGTTGTAGGAATTCTGGAGCTGCTCCTGCAAGTGGCGCATCTCCGTCACGTCGGTGTTAGTGCCTAGCCAGCGCACCAACTGGCCCTGCTCGTCATATACGGGCACGGCGCGGGTCAAAAACCAGCGATATTCGCCATCGGCGCCGCGCAGCGGAAACGTCAACTCCCAGGGCTGGCCCTGGACCCAATTGTGAGTTACGGCCTCTAATACTGACTTAATATGGTCGGGATGGTGCACTTTTTCCCAGTCCCAGCCCTGCATGGTGTCCCGATCGGTACCAGTATAGTCATACCACCGCTTGTTGTACCAATAAATGTAGCCATCGGGCCGAGCCATCCAGGACAGTTGCGCCACGTTGTCGGCCAAGGTCGTAAACTCCGATTCGCGCTCGGCCAGCTGCTCGCTCGCCAGCTTCTGGTCGTGAATGTCGGTGCACGTGCCAAACCACGTTACAATGGCCCCGCTGGCGGCGTGCCGAGGCCGGGCCTGACCCAAAAACCAGCGGTAGTCGCCGTCTTTCGACTTAAAGCGGTACTCAATTTCGTAGTCATCGCCGGTAGCTAGCGAGTGGCCCCAAATCTGGCGGGCGCGGGCGCGGTCGTCGGGGTGCAGCAGGTTGTTCCACATATCAGGCCCCACGCTGTCGGCCAGTGTGTAACCGGTGTAGTCAATCCAGCGCTGATTGAAGTAAGTATGGGAGCCGACGGGGTCGGTTATCCACACCAACTGCGGAATAAAATCGGCCAGAAACTGAAATTCATTTTCGGTTTGCAGCGGTGAGTCTGGCGCAGTGATGGGAGTAGTCACGGTAAGAGAACGGATAGGGCAACAAAAATGAAGGAGTTAAGACCGGCGCGGCTAGGGTCGGTCGAGCTGCATTTCGAGCCCCGAGCTGAAATACAGGTTAAGCTGGCTGCGCGCCCCGTCGGCGGTGCGGCGCAGGCGCGTTACCAGGGCCCGCATTTCCTCGGTCGGAAAGCTCAGGCTCAGGTAAGGCCGGTTCAGCAGCTCATCGCGCTGCACTGCCCAGCTACCGGTTTCGCTGAGCGAGGGCGCTTGCAATTGCAACAGCTCCTCGTTGAGCAGCAGGTTGGTAGCCAGTGCCAACGAGCTAGCTGGGTCGGCGTGATTAACCACCCGGTGTGCTACCCGCCAAGCTCCGGCCAAGTAACTATCCGGCACTTGTTGAAGGTTGATATCGAGCAATAAATCAGACATATGGAAAAACTAACCGGTTGCGGACTAGATGCTGGGTGCACGCTGCAAAAATAAATAGAACTGCTCGCGCCTCAGGCCTTTGCCTCCGGTCTTTCTCAACGATGAAAGATGAACTCAAGTTTCTGGTGGCCTTTCCTGGCCCACTAGCTGGGCACGTACCTTGGGTTAACTGATTAAGAGTCTTTTTATTAATGCTGTCTTATTTTTTAAAAAGCCCCGGTGTTCCGGCATTCCGGCCAGGGGTACCGTATGTACGCCTGGCCGCTGCAATGGCCTGCTCTGCATGAAATACTTTTCGCTGCCGCCTCACTTACCGGGCCAGGTGCTGCGGGCGGCCCGCCAAACGGGCCTCCGGGCCTGGCAAACCGGCCGCTTGTTTCACCAGGCGGCCCAACGTGCCCTCGACTCGGTGCAGGAGGTGCTGCGGGCCGAAATTCAGAACGGCCACGCCCGCCTGGTGGCCGATTTTCTGGCCGATAAGGCGCTGCCAGCCGCCAAAGCGCTGCTACTTGAGCGCATGACGGCCCGGCTGCTGCTGCGCCTGGGCCTGCGCGGTACGCTGATGACGAACGTGGCCGGCTGGGTGCTGCCGTTTGTGCTCGAAAAGCTGTTCCAGGCGGCCCGCGCTAGTGGCCTGCTGGCCCGCCTCGAAGCTAACCCCACCGTGGCCGATGCGCTAGGCCGTCTCGATGATTTGCGACAGGCGGCCAGCCGCCTGCTCTTCCCCGATGGCGACACCGGCGCCCGTGTGCTTACTGATGAGGAAGCGGCGGCCTTACTAAGCCAGCCCACCGCGCAACTAGCCGCACCGCCCGAACATAACTCAGATAGTCAGCATTTTAATTAGCCTGCCGTCGTTAATACCCTCGCTTCAGCTGCACTAGGTTTTCGAGGGGTTGGCCGGCTTGTAGCAAGGCTACGTTGCGCAGCAGCTGGGCTACTTTGCCAGCGGCCTCTTGCGGCTGGCCGCCGCCCGTGTGCTGGGTCAGCAATACCTGGGGCATGGCCCAGAAGGGGTGGCTAGCGGGCAAGGGCTCCTGCTCGGTCACGTCGAGCACGGCGCCGGCCAGGTAGCCGCTGTGCAGGGCAGCTAGCAGGGCCGGTTCGTTGGTGGTGTTGCCCCGGCCCACCGTGGCGTAGAGGCCGCCGGGCGCCAGTGCCGCAAACTCTGGCTCGCCAAAGAAATTAGCCGCGCTACCGGGCAGGCAGTTCACCACAATATCTGTCTCGGGCAGGGCAGCCCGCAGCTCGGCCGCCGAGTGTAGCTGGGCCTGCGCACTGGTGCGCGCCAACAGCCGCACCGCCTGGGTGAAGCCGCTGAGCTGCTGCCGCACGGCCTGCGCAATGGTGCCGGCCCCCAGAATGATAACGCGCTTGTCGCGCAGCAGGCCCATGCGCTCCCGAATGGGCATACCTACCCACCGGGCTTCGGCTTGCAGGCGGGCTAGCTCGGGCACCGCTCGGTAGAAAGCCAGCAGGCCCGCCACCATCGTTTCGGCGCAGGGCCAGGCGAAATAATCGCCCATATTGGCCACCGGTGCCGCCACGGCCAGCCCCTGGTAGCGGTCAAAGCCCGCCGAATCGAGCTGCCACAGCCGCAGCCGGGGCAGGGGGCTAGCCAGCCACTCGGGCGGCGGGTTGCCCATAATCACCTCGGCGGCCAGGCAAGCGGCGGCCTGCTCTTCAGCAGGCAGGTCGCGGGCGTGGGTTACCTGTATCCCGGGGGGCAAGCCCTGGGCTAGCTGCGCACGGGCCGCTTCAGGCAAGGTCGAATACACAAACAAATGCATAGTAGTAGGTCTAGGGCTACCAAAGCAAGGATTGAAAGCCAATTAAAGAAGGCGCCACCTAAGACAAAAAGCCCAAAGCCGAGCATTAAAAACCTAAGCCGTAAGGGGCAGCCCGCTGATTTTCAACGCTCAGCTTTTAGCCAAAAAAGCGGGGTTGCGCAACCGGTAGCCGGTTGCGCAACCCCGCTGCTAAGGCCAGGACAAGGCTACTAGGACTGGTCGCTGTTGCCGTGCTTGCTGTTTTTGAGGTCTTCCTCGGGCGTGGTGTTGCCGCCTTGCAGCTGGCCGGCGGCGGCTAGCAGGGCCGCGCCCAGCTTCTCTACGCGGGGCAGAGTGTTGCCATCGGCAAAGTGCGCCACGCGGCTGGTTTCGGTGCCCAGGCGGTGCAGCAGGCGGCCAACCTGGTCGCCGTCGTAGGTGCCGCCGTTGAGCAGGGCTTTCAGGGCTTGCAGGTCGGTTACGAGTTGGTGCAACTCGGCGTTGTGGGCGGTTTTCAGGTCTTCAATCCACCGTTGCAGCTGGTTGTCGATACCAGCGCGGCTGGCTTCTTCGCTCAGGTCGCCGGTCAGGATTTTGATGGCGCCATCCAGGTGTACTTGGTGTTGAACTTCGGTCTTTTCCATGATGCTAGGCTAAAGGGAGTGGGTGGGCAAGCTAAGTGGCCTGCCCGGCTTCTCAACGCAAGGTGGCGGGCGCGGGTTAGCCCAGGCCCAAAAAAAACCCCACCGGCTACCGGTGGGGTTTGGGCAATAGCAGCCTTTTACGGGTGGCTAGGGGTACTTACTCAATCTTGCTCATGCGGTCTTTCACCGACTCCAGGGCCACGCGCATGTTCACAATGTCGGCGCGGGCTGCCTCCTGCTCTTTCAGGTTCGAGTCGACCTGGTTGTTGAGCTGCTGCAACTCGGCAGCGTTGGCGGCGAGTTGCTGCTGAATTTCGAGCTTGCGCGCCTTGTTGCGCTCAAGGTCTTTTTTGATGGCATCGGCCTTACCGATAACGGCCATGTGGTTGTTTTGCGAGGTCACCAAGGCTTTTTCAGCATCGGTAATCTGGGCCACCAAGTCTTCGCGGTACATCGAGCGGGCGAAGTTTTTGAGGTATTTCTCCCCGGCTTTCCACTGCGTAGGCGTCGAGGCCTGGCCCAGGTAAGCGTTGCCGAGGTCGATGCTCCACCACACGCCGGTGCCGGTGGGCAGGGCATCGACGCGGCTGATGATGCGGACGGGCGTGGGGGCAATATCCGGAATTGTCACGCCATCCATCGTAATGGTACCCTTATTGTTCTTCACCTTGCCCGGAAACTGCTCGTTCAATTGCTTAATCCAGGAAGTTTCGACGCGCTTGGTATCGAGCTGCAGGCTTACCCGCTGGCCTTTGCGGGGAATGTTGTTGATATTCTGGTCCGCCTCATCCACGGGCGAGCGCTGGGCCGACACTTGCAGACCCCCTAGTAATAGCAAAATAAGCAGTAGAACGTTTCGTTTCATCGGATAAAAAAGAGGTGTAAAAGAAAGTAAAAGCAAAAATATTGAAACCATATAGGGCCTTCGACAGCCCAAATTTAAGCGCTTTATCGCAACTCTATGAGGTAAAAAGGCTTTTTTTTCGCTGAGTTAATTTTTTATTCGTTAAGTACCACGGCGGCTGTAAAAGCGGCGCAACCACTCACCGAGAAAGTATTACTTTTTTTATTTCTTAAATCCAAAAACCGCCCTCCGAAATCGGCTTAACAAAAGCTGGTGCCCGCGGTTGCTAGCCCCATGTCTCAGCTCACTATCTGCCGTTCCGAGCACTTTAATGCTGCCCACCGCCTGCACAACCCGGCCTGGGATGCGGCGCGCAACCAGCAGGTTTTCGGCAAATGCAACAACCCCAACTACCACGGCCACAACTACAACCTGACCGTGCGCCTAACCGGTGACATCGACCCCGAAACGGGCTACGTCTTTGATTTGAAAGCGCTTAGCGACGTCATCAAAGCGCAGGTTCTCAATCGCTACGACCACCGCAACCTCAACCTCGACACGGAGGATTTTCGGGAGCTCAACCCCACGGCCGAGAACATGGCCGTCGTTATCTGGCGGCGGCTGCGGGCGGCTTTGCCCCTGCACCTGACCTTAGCCGTGACGCTCCACGAAACCGACCGTAATTTTGTGGATTACTATGGAGAATAACTTTGCCGGGCCGCCCGCCAACCACCCTAGCGGGCAGCACCCCGACTACCACCTGCCCACTGGCCTGCGCACCCCCGTGCGCCCCGATGCCTTCGACCGCCCCGACGACGAGAAAATTGCGGCCATCAGCGGCCATTTCCGGGCCATTATGCAGGAGCTGGGCCTCGACCTGACCGACGACAGCCTGGCCGGCACGCCCCAGCGCGTGGCCAAGATGTTTGTGAAAGAATGGTTTATGGGCCTCAACCCCGCGCACCGGCCCGAGGTGCGCCTGTTTGAGAACCGCTACGAGTACCAGCAGCTGCTGGTAGAGCGTGATATCACCCTTTTTTCGTGCTGCGAGCACCATTTCGTGCCCATCATTGGCAAAGCGCATGTAGCCTACTTGCCTAGTAAGCACGTAGTTGGCCTTAGCAAGCTCAACCGCGTGGTGCAGTACTACGCCCGCCGCCCGCAGGTGCAGGAGCGCCTTACGCGCCAGGTGGCCGAGCACCTGCGCCAAAGCCTGGGCACCGACGACGTGGCCGTGCTCATCGAGGCCGACCACTTGTGCGTGATGAGCCGCGGTGTGAACGACACTAGCAGCTCGACTATCACTAGCGAGTACGGCGGCAAATTTTTAGAAGACAAAGACTTGCGTAACGAGTTTCTGCGCCAAATAGGGAAATAGCTTTCGTTTTTCGTTGCTCACTTTTCGTTTTTCGCGGTCAATTTTTAGCCATTCAAAACGATATAACCGCCTGTCGAACAACAAAAAACCAACAACGAATAACGCTTCTGACTTATGAAAATCCTCATCACGGGCGGCACCGGCATGATAGGGCAACGACTGGCCGAACTGCTCATCGACGGTGGCCACGAGGTAGTGCTGCTCACGCGCAACCCGCAGAAAGCTAGCCATTTCCGGTTATTTGGCTGGGACCCGCAGGCGGGCACCATCGACCCGGCCGCCCTCCCCTACGCCGACTGCGTGGTGAACCTGGCCGGCAGCAGCGTGGCCGAGGGCAAGTGGACGCCCGAGCGCAAGCACGAGATTATCCGCTCGCGCCTCGATGGCCTGGAGCTGCTTTACCGTGAGCTAGCCAAGCCCGGCCACCACGTTAAAACGTTGCTATCGGCCTCGGCCATTGGCGTTTATGGCGACCGGGGCGATGAGGTTTTGTACGAGAACTCGCCCACGGCGGCGCCCGGCGACGACTTTCTGGCCGACGTGGTGGTGCAGTGGGAAGCGGCCGCCCGCCGCATTGGCGAGCTGGGGCCGCGCGTGGTGCTGCCGCGCATCGGCATCGTGCTCAGCCCGGAGGGCGGCGCGCTGGTGCCCATTGCCAAAACGGTGCGCTTTGGCGCGGGCGCCCCGCTAGGGTCGGGCCGGCAGTACATGAGCTGGGTACACCTCGACGACCTCTGCCGCTTGTTTGTGCAGATGCTGGAAGATGCGCTGTGGCAGGGCGAATATAATGCCGTGGCGCCTAACCCAGTCACCAACAAGGAGTTTACCGAAACTCTGGCCCAGGTAATGCACCGCCCGCTGCTGCTACCCAAGGTGCCCGCTTTTGGCCTGAAGCTGGCAATGGGCGAGATGAGTGAGATTGTGCTCGGTTCGCAGCGCGTGAGTGCCGACAAAGTATTGAGCCGGGGCTTTGGCTACGAATATCCGCGCCTGCTGCAAGCCCTGTCATCGTTCTACGGCGAGGAAGCTGGCTAGGGCTCTGCAACCGCGCCGGCTTATACAATGGGCCGGGCAAAGCCGGTCAAAATCAGTTCGGTAGCCGCTCGCAAGTCAGCTACCCGCGGCGAATAATCAACTGGCTCGGCGTGGCCCACCAGAATGCCGGGTACCCCTAGCCGGGCGCCGGCCTCGATGTCGCGGGCCCGGTCGCCCACGAGCCAGCAGCGAGCCGGGTCGAGGCGAAAGCGGGCCACCGCTTTTTCGAGCATCCCGGAATCAGGCTTGCGAAAAATAGATTCGCTGACGGACGGATGATTCTCGGAAAAGTAGAGCGCATCGAGCTGGTAGCCACAGGCTTGCTGCAAGAGCTGGTGGCAAGCCAGCACCTCGGCACGGGTGTAGAGGCCTTTGGCTATGCCCGCCTGGTTGGTAACCACGATGAGGTAGTAGCCGGCCGCCTTGAGACGGGCCAGGCTTTCGGGCACGCCGGGACAGATGCGGAAGCGCTCGGGCGTCCAGACGTAGTCGCCCATTTCTTCGTTGAGCACGCCGTCGCGGTCCAGAAAAATTGCTTGGTTCATCACACGTTATTCTTAACAGGCAGCGGCTAGCCGGTAGCGGTGAACTGCTGGCCGGCTGCCGCCATTATCAAACAAAGCTATCAGCTAGTGGCTGATGACTACCTGCCAAAACCCATGCGCATTGCCATTATCGGCGGCGGCCTCACGGGCCTCACGCTCGCCTATTACCTGCAAAAAGCGGGCGTAGCTTACGACCTGCTGGAGGCTAGCCCCCGGCCGGGCGGCAACCTGCTCTCGCCCCAGACTCCTGAAGGCTACCAGCTCGAAGCCGGCCCCAACTCGCTGCTGCTGAGCGCTGAGCTGGAAGAATTGCTGACCGAGCTGGGCCTGGCCGATGCCATTCAGGAAGCGGCGCCCGTGAGCCAGCACCGCTATGTGCTGCGCGGCGGCCAGTACCGGGCGCTGCCCGGCTCGCCGCCGGCTCTGCTGGCGAGCAATTTTTTCAGCCTGAAAACCAAATGGCGCCTGCTCACCGAGCTGGCTCGCCGGCCCGCGCCACCCGTACCCGGCGAAACAGTAGCCGCTTTTTTTGCGCGGCACTTTGGCCCCGAAGTGGTGCAGTACGCCGTGAACCCTTTTGTGGCGGGCATTTACGCCGGCGACCCGGCCGAACTGTTACTCTCCCTCACGTTTCCGCAATTGGCGGCGCTGGAGGCGCAGTACGGCTCTTTGCTGCGCGGGCTCGCCAAAGGGCCCAAGACCGGCCGGCGGCGGACTATCACGCTCCGCGGCGGCGTGCAAGTGCTTACCAACGCCCTATCGGCACGGCTGGCCAGCTACCGACCGGGGCAGGCGGTTACGGCCATCACCAGGCTAGCCGATGGCGCTTATCAGCTGACTAGTAACGACCAGCAACTGCCGGGTAGCTACTCGCACCTGGCGCTGGCGCTGCCGGCCTACGCTGCTGCCGACTTGCTGCGCCCCCACTTCGCGGCGGCCAGCGCGGCGCTGGCGGCCGTGCGCTACCCGCCTATGACGCTCGTGTACTCGGCCTACGACCGGGCGGCCGTGGCACACTCCCTGGTGGGGTTTGGCGCGCTCAACCCGCGCGTGGAGGGCACGTACTCGGCTGGCTCCATCTGGACCAGCTCGCTGTTTCCCGACCGGGTGCCGGCCGGGCAGGTGCTGTTCACGAGCTTCGTGGGCGGCGCGCAATTTGCGGCGCAGGCCGCGGAGCCCGAGGTTACGCAACTAGCCGCGGTGCACCACGAGCTAAGCCGGCTCTACGCCATTGAGGGGCCACCGCGCTGGCAGGGGCGCTACTACTGGCCCCAAAGCATTCCACAGTTCGACCAGCACTTGGCAGCGGCTAGGGTGGCGGTGGCGCCCCTGGCCAGCCAAGGCATTGTGGCCGCCGCCAACTGGCAAGCCGGCGTGAGTGTGCCCGACTGCGTGAAGCACTCCCGCCGCCTGGCCATGGAATTGGCAATGCTGCGCTAAGAAACTCGCGGTGGTGGCGGTAGGCCTGGCTGCAAATTCTTCCCGCTAAATTCCTACTCACCGCGCAACCGTCTTTGCGCGCGCCTTATCTTTGCTAGCGATGAGTAATACGGCCGCCGGATTGGTTTTAATTCCGACGTACAATGAGCGGGATAATGTGGAGCTTATTATTCGGGCCGTTTTCGTGCTGCCGAAGAATTTCCACGTCCTCGTCATTGACGACGGCTCGCCCGATGGCACGGGCGCGATAGTGCGCGGCCTGTTGCCAGAGTTCGGCGGGCGGCTATTTCTGGAGGAACGGGCCGGCAAGCAGGGCCTGGGCACGGCCTACATCTTCGGCTTTCGCTGGGCATTAGCAAGAGGCTATAGCTTTGTGTTTGAGATGGATGCCGATTTCTCGCACAATCCGCAAGACCTGCTGCGCCTGCACGAAGCCTGCGCCGTGCAGGGCTACGACCTAGCCATTGGCTCGCGCTACAGCGACGGCGTGAACGTGGTAAACTGGCCCATGAGCCGGGTACTCATGTCGTATTTTGCCTCCAAGTACGTGCGCCTTATCACGGGTATGCCCATTCACGATGCCACGGCGGGCTTCAAGTGCTATTCGGCCAGGGTGCTGCGCGCCATCGACCTCAGCCGCATTCGCTTCGTGGGCTACGCTTTTCAGATTGAGATGAAGTGGCTGGCTTATCGCCTGAAATTCCGCATCAAGGAAGTGCCCATCATTTTCACCGACCGTACCCGGGGCCAGTCCAAAATGTCGAAGGGTATCTTCAAAGAAGCGCTGTTTGGAGTGGTGCAAATGAAAGCCAGCAGCTGGATACACCCGCCGCGCCGCCTCGACGAGGCGCCCCAGGGCCAGCCTAGCATGAGCGCCGGCTAGGCTATCCTGGGCTATCTACGTTGGTTAGCAGTATGTTACGGTGGTTTTCTGGCAGAGAGCGCTGGCTAAGCACGCAGCCTGCCGCCCTAAATACGTACCCTAGCCGCTTGCTTTGCCGTACTCTGGCAGACTTGGCTTGCCAGCTGGCAAACCCGCGCCGGGCTGTGCGACCACCGGGGCGGGCCACGTGTTAACCTGAAGCGGCCGGGCGGGTTATAGTGAGCAGCGGGGGCACCTTACGGCGGTACTTCGGGCGCCGCCGCTTTCCAAGAACTTTGCATAGCCCCGCCGCTAGCCCTCCCCTTGCGCCCACCCTACCACTCACGCTGCGCCTTAAACCGCCAACCACTATTTTGAATCATCTCGCTGAACACCTGGCCCAGGGCTTTAGCCAAACGCCGAAGACTTTGTCGTCCAAATACTTCTACGATACCACGGGCAGCCGCTTGTTTCAGCAGATAATGGCGCTGCCCGAGTACTACCCCACCCGCACCGAGCTGGCGATTTTTCAGACCCAGGGCGCGGCTATTGGGCAGGCGCTGGGCGCCGGCGCGGGCGAGGGCCAGCCACTGGCCGTGGTGGAGCTAGGCGCCGGCGACGGCCTCAAAACCAAGATTTTACTGCGCGAGCTGCTAGCCCAACCAGCGCCGCTCACCTACGTGCCGGTCGATATTTCGGCTTCGGCCATTGCCGAGCTCACGGCTTCGCTGCACGAGGAGCTGCCCAACCTGCCCACCGAGCCACTGGCTGCCGAATACTCGGCAGCGCTGGCTACCCTAGCCACCCGGCCGGGCGCCAAGGCGGTGCTGTTTCTGGGCTCTAACATCGGCAATTTCACGCCCGCGGAGCAGGTGGTTTTTCTGCGCGAGCTGGCCCAGCCGCTCACCCCGGCTGACCGGCTGCTGGTGGGCTTTGACCTGCGCAAGGACCCGAGACGCATTCGGGCGGCCTACGACGATGCGCAGGGCATCACGGCCGAGTTCAACTACAACCTCCTGCGCCGCCTCAATGAGGAAGCAGGTGCTGATTTTGAACTCGATGCCTGGCAGCACTTCCCCGATTACGACCCGAGCACCGGGGCCATGCGCTCGTGGCTGGTGAGCCGCCGCGCCCAAACCGTGCGCGTGGCCGAGCTACCCGGCCAAACCTTCGAAATAGCCGCCTGGGAAGCTATTCACACCGAAAGCTCCTACAAATTCAGCCTGCCCCAAATTACCGGCCTGGCCGCCGCGGCGGGCCTGCGGGTGGTGGCAGTATTTCAGGATGAGGCCGGCGACTTTGCCGACGTGGTTCTGGCCGTGGCGGAGTAGGGGCGTACTTTTGCTTTGTAAAAACACCCTAGCGCGTCATGCTCAGCTGGCGTCCGCTTGCTGCGGCAGAGCGGGCGCCAGCTGAGCATGACGCTCTTTATTAAGCCTTTACCTTCGTGAAATCGCACCTTCGCCCCACTATCCTCCTAGCCTACCCCGTTGTTCTCAGCCAGCTCGGCCACATTTTGGTGAGCGTGTGCGACTCGGTCATGGTGGGCCGGACGGGCAAGCTGCCGCTGGCCGCCGTGAGCGTGGGCGTGAGCACCACCACCGTGCTCATGGTGCTGGGCCTGGGCATTAGCATGGGGGCCGTGCCGCGCGTGGCCGCCGCCAACGGCCGCGGCGACAATAGTGCGCTGGGGCACTTACTGGTAGGCACCATTTGGCTGAACACTCTGGTGGGCGTGCTCCTGGCGGGCCTCAGCCAGCTGCTGCCGCTGGCCATGCCGCACCTGCACCAGGCGCCCGAGGTGGTGGCGCTGGCCACGCCGTGGGTGCGCGTGGTGGGCCTGTCGCTGCTGCCGCTCATGGTGTTTCAGGGCTTTCGCGAGTGGGCCGAGGGGCTGGGGCTTACGCGCCAGGCCATGCAGCTCTCCATTTTGGGCAACGTGGTAAATGCGGTGCTGTGCTACGCGCTCATCTTTGGCCACTTCGGGGCGCCCGCCCTGGGCCTGATGGGGGCGGCCTGGGCCACGCTTATCGCCCGCATCATCATGGCGGTGCTTATGGCGCAGTTCGTGCTGCGGGCCAAGGACTTGCGGGCCAAGCGCCCGGCCGAGGCCGCTATTTGGCTGCGGCCGGGGCTAGCCGAGCTGCGCGGGCAGCTGGCGCTGGGCCTGCCCATCGGGGTGCAAATGATGTTTGAGGTAGGCGCCTTTGCCGCCTCGGCGCTGATGATGGGCTGGCTGGGCGTGGCCACCCAGGCCGCGCATCAGATTGCCATCAACGTGGCCTCGGTGACGTACATGGCGGCGAGCGGCATTGCGGCGGCGGCGACCATTCGGGTGGGCAACCTGCGGGGCAGTGGCGACCTGGCCGGGGCGCGGCAAGCGGGCTTCGCGGCCTATTGGCTCACATTTGGGTTTATGAGCACCATGGGGCTGCTGCTGCTGGGGCTGCGCTACTTTATTCCGGCCTTCTACAACACCGACCCGGCCGTGGTGAGCCAGGCCATTACGCTACTGGCCATCGCGGCCGCCTTCCAGGTGTCCGACGGCGTGCAGGTGGTGGGCCTGGGCGCGCTGCGCGGCCTCGAAGACGTGAAGGTGCCCTCCGTGGTGGCGCTGCTGGCTTACTGGGCCATTGCGCTGCCGCTAGGCTACTACCTAGGCTTTGGGCTGAAGATGGGCGCGCCGGGCGTGTGGCTGGGCCTGCTGGCGGGCCTCAGCATTGTGGCGGTGGTGCTGCTACTGCGCTTCCGGCGCCAGAGTGAGCCGGGCCGGCAGCATCCCGGCGCCCCCGGCGCGGGCCAGCAGCTTGCGGCGGCGGAAGAAATGGTGCTGGCCGGCCAGCCCGCCGGCTAGCCCACGGAACTCGGAGCCGGCACCCGATTGTCAGGATACTACGCGGCGCACCCCCGAAGCGGGGCGCAGGCTTTTCGCTGACTTTTTGCCTTTTTTCTGATGTCTATTTCCTGGTGGAAACCGCTGGCTTTCCTGCTGCTGGGGGCCGGCCCGGCCGCGGCCCAACAAGTGAAGCTGCCGCCCGGCGCCATTCGCTGGTCGGCCAACCGGCCGCTCACGGTGGCCGATTTTAAGGGCCGCCCCAAGGCTAATCAGGGCCACGCGGCCCTCACCTCGGCCAATATTAACACCGGGGCTACGTGCCGCAGCAACGTGTTTGCGGGCACGGCGCAGGCCAGCTTCGACCCAGCCAGCTCGTGGGTGCGCGAGCCCGCCACCATCACGCCCGCCCTGCTGCGCCACGAGCAGCTGCACTTCGATATTGCCGAGGTGTATGCCCGGCGCCTGCGTCAGCAGCTCGGCGCTATCCAGGTGAGCTGCAGCCAGTTGGGCTCAACTTTTGACCGCATCAGCCAGGCGGCTTACACGGCTTGGCAGCAAGCCGAGGACACCTACGACCGCGATACCAACCACGGCCTGCTGCACGAGCGCCAGGCCCAGTGGGAGGCCAAGGTGCGCCAGGAGTTGCGGGAGTTGGCGGCCTTCGCCGAAAAAGATGCCTAGCCGGGCTAGCTTTGCCGCATGATTTCCTGGGACGACTTTGCCAAGGTGGATATCCGCGTGGGCACCATCGTGGAGGCCCGCGAGTTTGCGGCGGCGCGACGCCCGGCGTACCAACTGCTGCTCGATTTTGGCCCCGAAATCGGCCTGAAAAAGTCGAGCGCCCAGCTCACGCAGCACTACACGCCGGCTACGCTGCTGGGCCGGCAGGTGCTGGCGGTGGTCAATTTCTCGCCCAAGCAAATTGGGCCGTTTCGCTCGGAGGTGCTGGTGCTGGGCGCCCCCGATGCCGAGGGCCACACGGTGCTGGCGGCCTTGGCCGCGCCCGCGCCCAATGGCAGCCGCCTGCACTAGCCCGGCGTGGCTTACCGGTAGGGCGGCGGCGGGGTGCCGCCCATCTTCTTCTGCCGGGCAGTCAGCGAGTCGATAACGGCGGCGTAGATGCCGTCGAGGTCCTTGCCATTCACGGCGTAGTAGCGGTAGCTGCGCTCGAAAACCGAGTCGCTTTCCCGCAGCTTATGCCGCTCCAACACCTGGCGGTGCATGACCTGGAACAGCGCCCGGGCCGAATCGGGCGCCAGCCGGCTCGATTCAATGCGCGATTCGAGCAGGTGAAAATCGACGAGCAGGCTCGTAACTTCCTCCTTCGGGAGCAAATTGGGCGGGGGCAGCACCTGCTCGGGGCGGGCGCAGCCGGCGGCGGCCAGCAGCAAGCCAGTCCCGAGTACGAATTGAGGTAACAGCGATTTCACGCCCAAAAATAACCCCCCGCCGTAGCTTCGCCCCGTATGCCGCCCGCCGCTAGCCCCGCTTCTGCCCTACCCGCCAGCCTCACGGCGCTGGTGCGCCGCCTGCGCCACCTCGAAATACGCATGCGCCAGGCGGTGGAAGCCCAGCTGCAAGGCAATTTCGGCTCCGTGTTTCGGGGCAACGGGTTGGAGTTTGACGACGTGCGCCTCTACCAGTATGGCGATGAGGTACGCGCCATCGACTGGGCCGTGAGCAGCAAAGGCCACGGCACTTTCGTAAAAACCTACAAAGAAGAGCGCGAGCAGCAGGTGCTGGTGGCGCTGGATGTGAGCGCCTCGCAGCGCGTGGGCGGCGCGGCGGCCAGCGGCCAGGCCAAGCTGGAGGTGGGCCGCGACCTGGCCGGGGTACTGGCTCTGTCGGCCGCCCGCCACGATTCGGCGCTGGGCCTGCTGGCTTTTTCCGACCAGAAAGAGCTTTACCTGCCGCCCGCCAAGGGTCTGCGCCCAGCCTATGCCCTATTGCAACGCCTTTATGGGTTGCAGCCCACTTCGGCACACACGAGCCTGAGCGTGGGCATTCGCCAATTGCTGGGCCTGGTAAGGCGGCGGAGCCTGGTAGTGCTCATCTCCGATTTTATCGACGATGGCTACGAGCGCGAGCTTACCATGCTGGCCCGCCAGCACGACCTGGTGGTGGTGCAGCTGCTGGCTCCGCACGAGGTAGCGTTTCCGGCACTGGGCATTGTACCGCTGCGCGATGCCGAAACCGGCGTGCAGCGCTGGGTTGATACCTCGGCACCGGCCTTCCGGGCCCAGTACGCCGCCCAAACCCAGGCCCGGCAAGAGGCGCTGCGCACGCTGTGCCGCCGCCAGCGGGTAGGCCTGCTCACGCTGCGCACCGACGAGGACTTTGTACCGCAACTAGTGGGGCTGTTTCGGCAGCGCCGGGGCTAACGAGCTATGGGACAATTGGTCACTCACCGTCGTTTTTTGTGTTGCCTGGGGCTAGCCGCCGGGCTGCTGGGCCTGGCGGGGCCAGCGGCGGCTAATGTGGGCGCCCGGCCGGTGGGCCGATTTTCGCGGGCGGTGGTGGAAGTCGGCCAGCCCCTCGACTACGTGCTGAGCTACGCCCACGCCCCCGCTGAAGAGGTTGTTTTTCCCGATTCGCTAGCCTCGTTTGGCTCGTTTGAGTACGTGGGGCGGCGCTGGCTGCCCACGCGCACCGCCAATGGCCGCAGCTTCGACCAGGTGGTGTACCACTTGCGCACGTTTTCGCTAGCCCCGGTGCAGCAGCTGCAGCTGCCAGTGCTGCTGCTCGGCGCCACCGACACGCTGCGCCTGCTACCGCCCGTGGCCCAGGTACAGCTGCGCCGCGTGGCCCCCGCCCTGCCCGGCCCCGACGCAACCAGCCCCCCCGCATTGCGGCTAGAATACCAGACGCTTGACCTGGCGCCGGCCTTCAACTACCCATTCTGGCTGGCCGGGCTGGCGGGCGGGCTGGCGCTGGCCGGAGGCACCTGGGCGCTCTACGGCCGGCGCTGGCGGCAGCGCTACGGCCGCTATAAGCGGCGCAAAAACCATGTGTATTTCCTCACGCAGTTTGCCCGCAATGCCGAGCGCTTTACACTCTCGCGCTCAGCAGCGGTGGTCGAGCGCACGGTAGTGCTGTGGAAAAACTATTTGTCGAGCCTGGAGGACACCAATCTTAACTCGCTTACTACCAAAGAGCTGACCGAATATTTTTACAACGATGAGGATGTGCGCCGCGCCCTGCGCACCACCGACCGCGTGGTATATGGCAATCTGCTGAGCGAGGACGCCCAGGAAGTGGACGCTGCTTTCCAGCGCCTGCGCGATTTTGCCGAGCGGCGCTACGAAGGAGTTTTTGGTGGATAATGGGTCTTCCTTATTAATTTATAACCGCTTCATTTGCAAATCAATAGTCACTTGTTAAGCTTACTTACTGCCTGTTACTCCCTTGTTATTATGCCCCACCTCGTAGTTCTCACTGGCGCCGGTGTATCGGCCGAAAGCGGTATTCGCACGTTTCGCGATACCAATGGGCTCTGGGAAGAGCACCGCATCGAGGACGTGGCCACGCCCGAGGCGTTTGCCCGCAACCCGGCCCTAGTCCTCGATTTTTATAATAAGCGCCGCGCCCAGGCCCGCGAAGTGCAGCCCAATGCCGCCCACCTGGCCCTAGCCGGCTTCGAGGAGGTACCGGGCTGGACGGTGAGCATCATCACCCAAAACGTGGACGACCTGCACGAGCGCGCCGGCTCGACGCAGGTGCTGCATCTGCACGGTATGCTGAGCAAGATGCGCTCGGTGAAGAACGAAAACGCTGTTTTCGACTGTCCCGGCGATATTTCGGTGGGTGACCTGGCCCCGGATGGCGGCCAGCTGCGGCCGCACATCGTGTGGTTTGGCGAGATGGTGCCAGCCATCGAAGAAGCTGCCGAAGTGGTAGCCACCGCCGACGCGCTGCTGGTGGTGGGCACTTCGCTGCAAGTGTACCCGGCGGCCGGGCTGCTGCACTACGCCCCGGCCAATTGCCCGGTCTACGTCATCGACCCGCACCAGCCCGAGGTGAGCGGCCGCCAGGGCGTGCGCTACGTGGTAGAACCAGCCAGCATCGGCGTGCCACAGGTACTGAAAGAGTTGGCCGTGAGTAATTAGCAGAATTTACCCCCTGTTTACTACTTCCGGTATTGGTACAGAATGCCCGTGTCAAACGGCGTCCAGAGGCTGGCCTTTTGGCCACTTACTTTCAAGCCGCGGTTGGCCCAGGTGTTGCAGGTATTGAGCACACTATAGCGGCTGTTGGCCTCGTAAAAGGCATCGTGGTCGGCGTAGCTGTGGCCCGGAATCCAATTGAAGTTGCCCGCTGCATCGCGCTGAAAGCTCTTTTGGATGTAGGCTATCAGGTCGCGGTACTGGGTGGGCGTGAGGCGCAGGGGCACGCATTGCGGACCGGCTACCAGGTCGGCTTCGCGGTAATAAGTGGCGTGGATAAGCGTGGTACCCAGCCAGAACCCCGCCTGAATAGCCGTGCTGGGCTTGAGCTCGGCCCAGGTGGGTGTTTCGAGGTAAAAGCCTTTATCGCCCCAGCCGATACCTACGAAGCGGTAGGTGGTGTCGTTGGCCTGTGTATTGGAATAAGGCAATTGCTGGCTCCAGTCGATAAAGCTACTTTTAACGGGCATCACCAAGTCGGTATGCACGCCGTTGGAGCGAATAAAGAACGGAACTGTGGCCGGCTCGGTAGTGGGTACGGCCGCCACCGGAATGCGCGAGAGCACTTGCGCCACGCCGTAGTACAGCGCTGCCGCCCCTACAATGGCCCCGATTGAATAAGCAGTTCCTTTTACGATTTTTCGCAGAATAGGCGACATACGTGGGAGTTAATTTTACCGGCTAGTACGCAATTCTGCCAAAAGTAACCCGCACTGTTTTCATGTCTGCCCAGCCCGAAGAAGAAGTTTACGCCATCCCGGCCAAATACCGCCAGATGGAAAACCTGCACATCCTGTTCTGGCTCATCAAGGACATCAGCTGGTGCATGGTTTGGAAGACGCTGGGGATAGTGATGATAGCGCCCACGCTGGGCATTGCGCTCATCATCGCCTGGCGCACGCGCGGCCTCAAGTCGGAGCTGGCGCACAACCTAGCCATCGTCTTCTGGATTTCGGCCAACTCGTACTGGATGCTCAGCGAGTTTTTTGGCTTTGACACTGTGCGCATCGGCACCATTACCGATGGTAAGCACCTGGCTATCATTCCGTTCGGTATTGGGCTAGCCATCCTGGCCTATTATTACTTAGTGCAAAAGCCCCGCGAAACCCGGGCCGAGCAGGTAGCTACGCTGTAGCGCCGTTGCGCCGGCGCCAGGTGGCTAGCCCTTTATTTGCCCGGCACGCCCTGCGCCAGCGTGCGCAGACGGCACACGAAAGTGGTGGCCATGAGGTAGAGCGAGTGGCCATCGTCGCCCCAGGCGCAGTTCGACACCACTTCGCCAGGGTCCACGGTACCCAGCAGCTGGCCCTGCGGCGAGATGATGAGCAAGCCGCCGAAACCAGTAGCGTATACGTTGCCGGCCTGGTCGACTTTCAGGCCATCAGGCGTTTCTTTGAAGTGCACGCGAGGCAACTTACTCATGTCGAAAAACGGCCGGGGCTTGCTCAGCTTGCCGTTTTTGCCTACTTCGTAGGCCAGAATGAGCGGCCGCAGCGAGTCGGCGTTCGATACGTAGAGCGTGCGATTGTCGGGGCTGAAAGCCAAGCCATTGGCAAAGGGCACGTCGGTAATTTCGGCCGTCAGCTGCCCATCGGCCGCGCGCCGGAACACCCCCGTGTAAGGCAGTTCACGCAGCGGGTCCTGCGCCTGCCTGGGCAGGCCAAAGGGTGGGTCGGTGAAGTAGATGGCCCCGCCCGGCGCCCGCACCACATCATTAGGACTATTATAGCGCTTGCCCTGAAAATTGTCGGTGAGGGTGCGCTTACCACTTTTTTGGGCTAGCGGCAGGCTAGCCAGCCGGCGGTCGCCGTGCTCACAAATGAGCAGGTTGCCCTGCGCATCGAGGGTCAGGCCGTTGCTGCCTGGCTCCTTGCTGTAAGGCATTTGACCGGTGTAGCCGCTGTTTTTCAAGAAAATAGAAGTGCCGCCCGTGGCCTTCCAACGGTAAATAGTCCGCGAAGGCGTATCCGAAAAGAGCAGCATGCTGCTGTCGGGCACCCACAGCGGGCCTTCGAGGTGTGCGTAGCCCGAAGCCACTACTTCGAGCCGGGCATCGGGGGCCAGCACCTGGTCGAGGGCCGAGGCTTGCCGCGCAATGCGGCCCGTGGTGAGGTAGCCGGGCGCCTGCGCCGCGGCCGGGCGCACGCCCAGAGCCAGGGCTAGCCCCAGCACTAAAGAACTAGTCGTTTGCATAAAAGGAGAGGCTAGCGCGGGCAGCGCGGGGCCAGGTAGGCCACTGTGCGTACCCAGGGCGCGGCCCGAAGGTTGCGCGTGCCGGGCCGGGGCTAGCCTGGCCGCTTCCCGAACCAACTCTGAGCGAAAGCTGACCGTAGGCTAGCGAAGCCGGCCTCTACGGGCCCAGGCGTCCCTCCTATGCTGTTTCGCCGCTTACTCGTTTTTCCCTGCCTGCTGCTTATGCTAACTGCTACGGCTCAAGACCTTAAGATTCCGCTTGAGGAAGTGGCGCAAATTGGTCGCTACCAGCCCATCGGGGTAGGCATTTCGCACAAGGGTCGCATTTTCATGACCTTCCCGAAGAAGAAAAACGATAAAAATTATTCCTACGATTACGGCTTGGTGGAGCTGGTGAAGGGTCAGCGCCTCCCCTACCCGAACGCCCTGATGAACCAGTGGGACTCGACCCAGGCCGCCACGCGCTTCGTGAACGTGCAGGCCGCCGTAGTCGATGCCGACGACAACTTGTGGGTGCTTGACCCCAGCAACCCCGACGACCAGGCGCCCGTCATTGCGGGCATTAAGCTCTTGAAAATCAACCTCGCCATGAATAAAGTTGAGCGCACCTACCGCTTCGAGGATTTGCCCCGCGAGCGCACGGCCCTCAACGATGTGCGCATTGACACCAAACGCCAGCTAGCCTACCTTTCCGACCCCATGCTAGCCGCGCTGGTAGTGCTCGACCTGCGCACCGGCAAAAGCCGCATCGTGCTACAAGGTGATAAATCGACGGCCGCCGAGCCGGGCTTCGTGCTGCGCCTCGATGGTAAGGAAGTAAAAGACAAAACGGGTAAACCTTTCAGCAGCAATGTAAACGGCATTGCGATGACCCACGATTTCAAGTACTTCTACTACCGCGCCATCAACCAGACCAAGCTCTACCGCATCGAAGCGCAGTACCTCGCCGACCCGGCCCTGACGCCGGCCGCGCTGGCTAGCCACGTCGAAACAGTGGGCGAAACCGGAGTGAGCCACGGCATGCTGGCCGACAACGACGGCAATATTTACCTCTCCGATTCGCCCAACTACGCCATCCGGCGCGTGACACCTGCCGGCCGCTTCGAAACCTTGGTGCACGACCCACGCCTGAGCTGGCCCGATACCTTCGCGCTGGGCCCCGACGGCTACCTCTACCTCACGGCCACCCAAATAAACCGGGCGCCCAAGTTTAATGGCGGGGAAAGCAAAGTCGATTACCCATTCCGGCTATATCGCATTAAACTGCCTACCAAGTAGTTATCACTACAAACGCACGTCGTACCGACGAAAGAAGTAGCTCTACCACCTCATTAAACGGTGCGGTAGAGCTGCTTCTTTCGTCGGCACGACGCGTGTATATGACTTTTAGGCAACGGCGTTACTGCCTACCATAGTTGGTGCACTTGCGGCCGAATCGTACGGTCGTACACCTCGCGTACGGCAGCCATTTGCTCATTCGTGAAGACGGGCACTTCCTCGGTCTTCAGGTTAGAGAGTAGTTGCTCGGGCTTGGAGGCGCCGGGAATAATGCAGCTTACCTCGGGGAACATTAGTATCCAGCGCAGGGCTAGCGGGGCCAGATTGGGCTGGCCGGGGAAGATTTTTTTCAGCTCTTCCACAGCGGCCAGGCCCGTGTTATAATCCACGCCCGCAAAGGTTTCGCCTTTGTCAAAAGCGGCGCCGTCGCGGTTGAAGTTGCGGTGGTCGTCCTTATCAAACTGCGTTTGGGCTGAAAATTTACCCGTGAGCAAGCCGCTAGCTAGGGGCACTCGCACGATAATACCCACGTCGCGCCGCTGGGCTTCTTTGAACAACAGCTCCGCAGGCCGCTGCCGGAACATGTTAAAAATCACCTGCAAGGTGGTTACGTTCGGGTATTCGATAGCTTTCAGGCCTTCCTCTACCTTCTCCACGCTCACGCCCAGATTCTGGATTTTACCTTCTTCCTTGAGCCGGTCGAACAACTCGAAGATTTCGGGGCGATAGTATACCTCTGTGGGTGGGCAGTGCAGCTGCACGAGGTCGAGGGTATCGAGCTGCATATTGCGCAGGCTGTCTTCGACAAAGCCGCGTAACGCGGCAGGCTGGTAGGTGTCGGCAGTATGGGGCTGCAAGCGGCGGCCACACTTGGTGGCCACGTAGATGCGCTCGCCGGCGCGGCTGCGCACGAGGCGGCCCACGGCTTTTTCACTTTCGCCGTCGCCATACACGTCGGCCGTGTCGATGAAGTTGATGCCCGCATCCACGGCGGCATTCAGGATATGGTCGGCGTTGGTGTGGCTGAAGGGCTCGCCCCACTTGCCGCCCACCTGCCAGGTGCCGAGGCTGATTTCAGAGATGGAGAAGCCGGTTTTGCCGAGCGTGCGGTGGTTCATAGGAGTTGGAAATTATGGGATACTACTAGCCTGCTAACTCCTATCACCGGCGCAGGTTGCGCACAGGTACTTTTTCAATCGCATTTTGCAACGCCCTAGCGGACGCAAATCTCAGCTAGCGGCATTCCAAAAATCAGCTCATTGGCTCTGCATCAAGCCTCTTCCTCCTGCTGACGCACCAGGCTTTCCGAGTTCATGCAGTAGCGCAAGCCGCTCGGCTCGGGGCCATCGGGAAAAACGTGACCCAGGTGCCCGCCGCACACGTTGCAGCTAGCCTCGATGCGCTGCATGTGGTGAGTAGTATCAAAGATGTAGCGGATGGTGTTTTTGGCTAGCGGCTGGGTGAAGCTCGGCCAGCCCGATATGGCGTGGTATTTCGTGCTAGAATCAAATAGCCGGCTGCCACACCCCGCGCAGACGTACACGCCCGGCTCGTAGGTGCGGCAGTAGGCGTTGCGATACGGGGGCTCGGTGTGCTGCTGCCGCAGCACTCGAAACTGTGCGGGTGTAAGCTGCGCCTGCCATTCGGCCTCGGGTTTGTCCACGCGCCAGGGCGGCTCGGGGTTGCTATAGGTAGCGTATCGGAGAATATCAAGCCAGCGCAGCACAGGTCATGTCCTAAAAAAATGAGTGTATATAAATGGGACGCACCTAAGTAGTTACTTGGACTTTATAGGCCGCGCCTGCTTAGGTTGTAGACATAACCAACGTGGCCACAAGGGCCGGGCTACTCTTGCCGCTACGTAGTTACCGCTACTGGCCGCTTCCAACTCAGTAGCAGCACACCTAGTACCACCAGAATCGTCCCACCAATCTGGGCTGCAAAAATGGGCTCGTGCAAGAAGAAGTGTGCCTGCGCAATGGTCGATATAGGCCCGATACCGCTAATAATCGCCACGTTATTAGCCCCGATTCTTTTCAGGCCCTGCGAAATCAAAAAGGAAGGCAGCACGGTGGAGAAGATGGCTAGCCCCAGGCCATAGCCCCACAGTGCCCGGCCCGCTACCAGCACCTCCCCTTGGCCTACCAGCGCAAAGTGTGCGAAGATGCCCGCCGTGGCCGCCAGCATGGCGTAGGCTGTGAATTTATTGGCGCCTACCAGCGGAATGACTTTGCCGCTGCCCGCGATGTACATCGAGTACGTGACGGCGCACAGGAATACCAAAAAGCTACCCAAATACAACCCGTCCCGGCTCGTGTCAATCGTCAGCTCGCCCGCATAGGCAATCCCGATGCCGAGATAGGTAAGCAGCAGCGCCCACTTTTGAATGCCCGTGATACGCTGCTTGAAAAGCAGCGCATTGATGAACACTACGAAACTGGGATACAGAAATAATATCAACCGCTCCAGCCCCGCCGACACGTATTGCAGGCCAATAAAATCAAGTAAGCTACTTATATAATAGCCCAATAACCCTAGCAGCGCCACTAACCCCCATTGCGGGGCCGTCATGCGCACATTGCTTTTTTGGCTCGACACAAGCAAGGCCACTCCTGCATAGAACGGCAGCGAAAACACCATGCGCAACGTGAGCAGTGTTAGCGCATCGGTGTGGGTAGCGCCAAACGCTAGCTTGACGATAATGGCTTTGGTGGAGAATAAAACCGCCCCGAGCAAGGTGATAAGAAAGCCGGCTAGGGGAATAGAAGGACGGGCAGACGCTTGCATTATAACGTATCGGCGCTAGGTGCGGCGCAATAGTCGCAAAACTCCTCATGCGTGAGCCGGGCCAGGACCGGGCTTTGCAGCAGCAACTGATTAGCGAGGTTGGCGAAAGTCATAGCTATTTATTATTAATCATTTCCCTGATTCGCCAATCAACCTGAATTGGGTTAATTTTATCGGCGATAGCAAGGTATTTTTTAGCGCTATCTGCTTGTGGGTAGTAGTGATAAACTTTAGCTAATTCAGCATAAGTATCCGCTTCATCGGTATTGAGAGTAATCGACTTTTTCAGGTATAGCACTGCCGTATCCAGATAGGCAATCTGCTTTATATCATGCCAGACATTCCCGTAACTCACTGCCGCATCTCGCCAAACTCTATTGTTTTTCGCATTTTGATAGACGGCTACTTTGAAGAATACCAAAGAGCTTTTATTCTTTCCCTGCATTCCCAATGCGCTTCCAAAACCCCAGGCTAATTGCTCATTCAGGCTGTCAAGTAACCAAGCCTGATTAAAACGATTCATTGCCACATTTACTTGTTTTCTAGCAATGTACTGCCAGCCTAACGCTACCATCGCTTTTGCTCCCTCCTGATGGTTCACATACTGCTTGTCAGTCATTTCAATAAATTGTCTATCAGCTTCCAACTGCTCAGGACATTTTTTTATTCGCCCGTACATTGGTAATTGATTAATATTCTTAGGGCACGGAGGCATTGCACTAATACAGACAATAAGTACTCCGGAGATGAGCAGTAATGAACGAGTTTCCATAGAGACAAAAAGATTACAACGTTAAACTAAAACGGCCGCCCCAGTTTCCTGAGACGGCCGTCAAATTAACTAGCGACAAAGCATCTTACACTACGGCAGCGCCGCTCTCCTGCATCTTAATGAGGTTCAGGGCCGAACCAGCCTTGAACCAGCCAATCTGGCCTTCGTTGTAGGTGTGGTTGACGGTGATGAGGTCGGTGTCGCCGTCGGCGTGACGCAGGCGCACTTGCAGCGGCTGGCCGGGCGCGAAGCTCGTGAGGCCGAGGATGTCGATTTGGTCATCTTCCTCAATCAGGTCGTAGTCGGCCTTATTGGCGAAGGTGAGGGCTAGCATACCCTGCTTCTTGAGGTTGGTTTCGTGAATGCGGGCAAAGCTTTTCACCAGCACGGCGCGCACGCCGAGGTGGCGGGGCTCCATGGCGGCGTGCTCGCGCGAGCTGCCTTCGCCGTAGTTCTCGTCGCCCACCACAATGCTGCCGATGCCCAGGCTCTTGAGGGTGCGGGCAGCTTGCGGCACCGGCACGTAGGGCTCGCCCTGGATACCACTGGCTTTCACGGCGTTGGTTTCACCGTTGAAGGCGTTGGTGGCGCCGATAAGCATGTTGTTAGAGATATTGTCTAGGTGGCCACGGAACTTCAGCCACGGCCCGGCCATCGAGATGTGGTCGGTGGTGCACTTGCCGAGCGCCTTGATGAGCACGCGCAGGTTCAGTAGGTCGGTACCTTCCCAGGGCTTGAAGGGGTCCAGCAATTGCAGACGGCCCGAGTTGGGGTCTACCAGCACTTGCACCGCGCTGCCATCGGCGGCGGGGGCTTGGAAGCCGGCGTCTTCGACGGCGTAGCCGGCGGGCGGCATCTCTACACCGCGCGGCTCGTCAAACATCACGTTGCCGTTTTTGCCGGGCAGCGAATCGGTGAGCGGGTTGAAAGTCAGGTCGCCGGCAATGGCGAACGCCGTCACGATTTCGGGCGAAGCCACGAAAGCGTGCGTGTTCGGGTTACCGTCGTTGCGCTTGGCAAAGTTGCGGTTGAAGCTCGTAATGATGGAGTTACGGCGCTTGGGGTCGTCGGTGTGGCGGGCCCACTGGCCGATGCACGGGCCGCAAGCGTTAGCCAATACCACGCCGCCCATTTCGGCGAACGTGTCGAGCAGACCGTCGCGGGCCACTGTGTAGCGCACCAGCTCCGAGCCGGGCGTGATGGTGAACTCGGCGGCTACGTGCAGGCCTTTCTCCACGGCCTGCTGGGCGATGCTAGCGGCGCGGGTAATGTCCTCGTACGACGAGTTGGTGCACGAGCCGATGAGGCCTACTTCCAGTTTCTCGGGCCAGCCGTGCTCTTTTACAGCGGCGGCAAACTGCGAAATTGGCCACGCAGCGTCCGGCGTGAACGGGCCGTTCACGTAGGGCTCCAGCGTGTTGAGGTCAATTTCGATGAGCTGGTCGTAGAATTCGCTCGGGTTAGCGTACACCTCGTCGTCGGCGCGCAGGTGAGCACCCACGCCCTTGGCTAGGTCCGCGATTTCGGCGCGGCCGGTGCCACGCAGGTAGTCGCCCATTTTCTCATCGTAGCCGAATACCGAGGTCGTAGCCCCGATTTCGGCGCCCATGTTGCAAATGGTGCCTTTGCCGGTGGCCGAGAGGCTTTCCGCGCCTTCGCCGAAGTACTCGACGATAGCGCCGGTGCCGCCCTTCACGGTCAGGATGCCCGCTACTTTCAGGATAACGTCTTTGGCCGACGTCCAGCCGCTCATCTTGCCGGTCAGCTTCACGCCGATAACCTTCGGGAATTTCAACTCCCAGGCCATGCCGGCCATTACGTCCACGGCGTCGGCGCCGCCTACGCCGATGGCAATCATGCCCAGGCCACCCGCGTTGGGGGTGTGCGAGTCGGTGCCAATCATCATGCCGCCGGGGAAGGCGTAGTTTTCGAGTACTACCTGGTGAATAATGCCCGCGCCGGGCTTCCAGAAGCCAATACCGTATTTATTAGAAACCGAAGCGAGGAAATCATAGACTTCGCGGTTTTCATCGTTGGCAATGGCCAAGTCCTCGGTAGCACCGTCTTTGGCCTGAATCAGGTGGTCGCAGTGTACGGTGCTGGGCACGGCCACCGTGGGCTTGCCGGCTTGCATGAACTGCAACAGCGCCATCTGGGCGGTGGCGTCCTGCATGGCCACGCGGTCGGGGGCGAAGTCCACGTAGCTCACGCCGCGCTGGTGCGCTTCGCCTACTTTGCCACCGTAGAGGTGGGCGTAGAGGATTTTTTCGGTGAGCGTGAGCGGGCGGCCAACGGCCGTGCGGGCCGCTTCGATGCGCGAGCCGAGGCCCGCGTACACGGCCCGAATCATATCAAGGTCAAACGCCATAGGAGGGAGAGTGGGGTTATTAGCTTAGCCGCAAAAGTAACGGGCGGGGTAGGCAAATTGGTAGTAATCGGCCGATTTAGGACTGTACTTAGAAACCTTCCAAATAGCAGGCTGGTTTAGGGCCACCCCGCTACGCCTTTTTACGGGAGAGAAGCAGGGCACAGTCACCTTTTATAACTATCGACTGGCTAGCCTGGTTCTAGTCCTTCTACCTTGTGCCTTATGAAATCCCTCTATCTGCCGCTGCTGGCGGCTACGCTACTTGCTGGCTGCACCTCCTCGCCCACTACGTCCGGCGCGGCCGAAACGGGTGCGGTATCGGCGGCCTCGCTGCTCACGCCCGGCCCCTGGCGCGGCGAGCTAGCCACGCAGGGCCAGAAAATCCCGTTTCTGTTCGAGGTAAAAACCGAGGCTAGCCAGCCCGTGGTGTACCTCATCAACAAGGGCCTGAATGGCGAGGAGTGCCTGCGTTGCGAGGAAATCGCGGCGGCTGGCGACTCGGTTACCATTCGCCTGCATGCCTTTGACGCAGCACTAGTGGTGCACGCCGATGGCCCGGGCAAGCTGAAGGGCACCTGGGTGAAGTATGACAGCAAGACGCCGTACCGGGTGCCGCTGGTGGCAACGGCGGGGGTGAATGAGAGGGCGCTATTTGCTGATAAAACTTCCGAGAAAGAAAAGCTGTCCCTTCCATTTGAATCGCGATTAGCAGCCAAACAAGGCGCAACGTACAAAGCGACGTTTCGGGGAGAAGACGGGAGTACTTACCCCGCCGTCGGCATTCTGAAATACGATACTTCCACTGGCAATGTGTTTGGGACTTTCCTGACCACTACAGGAGATTATCGTTACCTAGCGGGCAATCGCGTAAAAACAGAAGGGAAGCCTCACCTAATGCTATCAACGTTTGATGGTAGCCACGCTTTTTTGTTCGATGCAGTTGATAGCACCGGCATGCTAGCCACTCTCAAGGGCGACTTCTACTCCGGCAAGTCGGGCCACGAAACCTGGACGGCTACCCTCGACCCCAAGGCCAAGCTGCCCGACGCCGACACGCTCACCTACCTCAAAAAAGGCGAGTCGCGGCTGAATTTCAAGTTTCCGAGCATTGTGCCGGGGGCTAGCATCTCCCCTACCGACCCCAAGTACCGGGGCAAGGTAGTGGTGTTGCAGGTGTTGGGTTCGTGGTGCCCCAATTGCATGGACGAAACCAAATTTCTGGCACCCTGGTACGAGCAAAACAAGGCGCGGGGCGTGGAAGTAATCGGCCTGGGCTACGAACGGATGCCCGAATACGACCAGGCAGCGGCCCGCCTGCGCCAGATGAAGGAGCGGCTAGCCGTGGGCTACGACCTAGCCGTGGCCGGCGTATCCAACAAAGACTCGGTGGCCAAATCGATGCCGCAGCTTGCCAAGTTTATGGCCTTCCCCACCACCATTTTTCTGGATAAAAAAGGGGTGGTGCGCAGCATTCACACCGGCTTTGCGGGGCCGGGCACGGGCCAGTACTACGAGGAAGAAAAGGCTCATTTCAACCGCACCGTGGATAAGTTGCTGAAAGAATAGGGCTAGCGCGGCTCACATAACCTTCATTCTGACTAGCCGTTGTAAGCTCCACCATCTGCCCGGCAGGTGGTGGAGCTTTTTTTGTGGGGCAAGGGCTAGCCGAACTGGGCAATACTGCCCGGCCCGGTTTTGCTTTGGCCCGACAATTGAACACGACTGCCTACTTACTGATTCTTTCTCTTATGTCTGCACTTTCTCACCGCGTACTGCGTCCGGCGGCTTTGCTCCTGTTGTTGCCCCTAGCCAGCGCCACGCCTTCGGAGCCGAGCAAGCCGGCTGTCCCGCGCACCACCTTAGCCAAGCCCTTGCAGGGCGCCAAGCCCGACCCGCAGGTTATCGCCCAGTTTGGCCTTTATAATAACCCCAAGCTGCAAGCCTACATCACGCAGCAGGGCAAGCGCATGACGGCCATCTCGGACCGCCCCGGCGACTATGGTTTCACCATCGTTGATTCGCCGATTATCAACGCCTTTGCCACGCCCGATGGCCACGTGTATTTCACGCGCGGTATCATGGCCTATTTCAATGATGAGGCGCAGTTTACGGGCGTGCTCGGACACGAGCTCGGGCACATTACGGCCCAGCACGGCAAGAAGCAGCAGCGCAACTCCATCTTGTCCAGCATTCTGGTGGCGGGCGCCTCCATCGTGTCGCCTAATCTGTTGGGCCGGGTGGCGCAACCCATCGCGCAGCTAGGTATGCTGAAGTACAGCCGGGGTGATGAGAACGAGGCTGACCAGCTCGGGGTAAAGTACTCAACTAAAGTGGGATACGATGCCTCGCACATGGCCAATTTTTTCCAGACCCTGGAACGTACCGAAGCCGAGAGTGGCAACAGCACACCCACCTTCCTATCTTCGCACCCCAACTCGGCCGACCGTTACCAGCGCGTGAAGCAGCTAGCTGCCCAAGCGCAGCAAAACCTCGGCAAGCGCACCCTCACGGTAAACCGCGACAGCTACCTGCGCTCCATCGAAGGGCTGCCGTTTGGCGACGACCCGCGCCAAGGCTTTGTGGAAAACAGCGTGTTTTACCACCCCGATTTGAAATTCCGGTTCCCCATTCCGTCGGGCTGGAAATCGCAGAACTCGCCCGAGCAGTTTCAAATGGCCGAGCCCAATGGCAAGGCGCTACTCGCCTTTTTGGGCGTGCCCGGCAACTCGCTCGACGAGGCGGCCCAGACCCTGGCCAAGCAAATCGGCATCACGCCCGGCAATGCCCAGCGCACCACCATCAACGGCTTCCCGGCGCTCGTGTTTGAGGGCGACCAGCAGGCGTCGTCGCAGAGCCAGGCCACGCCAGCCCACGTGCAAAGCTTTGTTATCCAAGATGGAAAGTCATACTTCGCCTTTGTGGGGCTAGCCACAGCGCCCACGTTTGGCACCTACGCGCCACAATTTGCCCGCACCGCGCAGGGCTACCAGCGCCTCACCGAGGCCAGCAAGCTCAACCGCCAGGCCGAGCGCATTCACATCAAGCAGGCCCGCAGCGCCACCACGCTCTCGGCCGCTCTTTCGGCCAACGGCGTGCCTAGCAGCCGCTTGCAGGAAGAAGCCATTCTTAATGGCATGCAGCTCAATGAGCGCCTAACGGCCGGCCAGCTTTTCAAAGTGGTAGGGCAGTAGACGATTATCGCGAAACGAAAAGGGCGCCCTGGCAATGTAGCCAGGGCGCCCTTTTCGTTTGCCATCCTTTGCCTATTGGCCCGCGAGCTGGGCGCTGGTTTTGAGGGTGAAGGTTTGAAACGTGTCGCCCCCGCCCCGGTAGCCGCGCATACCGCCGCCGTAGCCGCCGCGCATGCCGCCCATGCCCCCGTAGCCACCCATGCCACCCTGCGGGCCCACCACGCTCATGTCAGACTGCTGGCTGCCGGGCGCGGGCTTGGGCCGTTGGCCAGCCATCCAGACGCCCACCGTGGCCACCTGGCCGCTAGCCAGGGCCGGCACGCGCCGGTACAGCAGGCGCAGCGGCACGGCCAGCTCGTAGATGAGGTTATTGCGGGCATCGAGGCCAATGGCCGATTTCACGCCGAGCTTCGCTTCCGAATCCGTTAGCACGGGCTCCTTGCTACCGCGGTAGTTGAGCAGCTCCATCTGGTTGGCCCCCGCGATGATGCTGCGCAGGCGGACGAGGTGCTCTTCCTGGCGCTCGGCGGCCGTGGGGCCCATGGCCCCGGCCGGCCGCTCGGCAGCGGCCTTAAAGGTGCTCAAATCAGCGGGCAACGGGAAGCGCACCCCGAGCTGCTGCTGGTTGCGGCCCGTCGAGTCGAGCCACACCACCATGCCGAGGTAGGCCATTTTGGCTTGCGTAGGCATGTCGGCGGCCTTCAGGCGCACATACACCGTGCGGGCATCGTTGAGCACCTGGTACTGCAAGTGGCTGTTGGCATCGTACTGCAGCGAGTCGGTCCACTCAGTGGTTTTGCCATCAATAACGGGCGGGGTGGCCACAAAGCGGCTCGGGACCTTGCTGGCGGCCACCGCCTTGGTTGCACCAGCGCCCGCGGCTTTGTCCGAGTCGGTGGGCACGGCTTTTTGGGCGCACGACCCTAGCAGCGCGGCTGGCAGGGTCAGCAATAAAAAAGAGGAAAGACGCATAACGAGAGGCAGAAAGTAAAACACAAAACTACGCCGCCACCCCTAGCGGCGTGCCCAGCCCCCTAGCTGAAGCGGGCGTAGCGGCGCTTGCGGCGCCAGGCGCGCACTGCCCCAAAGGCCGCCAGCAGCCCCAGTGGCGCCCCGATATTGAGTAGCTGCCAGGGTCGGCGGTGGTCGGCTAGCTGCACCTTATCGAGCGGGCGCAGAGTTATCTGCTTGCCTCGCACGGCAATGAGGCCGGTATCATCGAGCAGGTAATCGGTGGCGTTGAGAATTAATTCGCGGTTGGCAAATTCGGTGCTGGAAAGCCGGTCGTAGCCCAGGCGCATTGGCCGGCCGCTCTTCTGGTCCACGTCGTTGCGCAGGAAGTCGCCGTCCGAAATGACGAGGATTTTGCTAGGGGCTGCGTTGGGGTTCTGGTCGGGCTGATATTGGGTAGTGCCCGGCACGGCGCGGTTGGCAAACAGCGAGCGGAACGTGCCTTCGAGCAAATAGCCCACCGGCTGAAAGCTGTCCTTATACAGCTTAGGAGTAGGCTCCAGCCGCGCATCGTTGAAGTTGATAGGCACCGGCGCGGGCAAGCGGCGCGTGTAGCGCGAGGTGCTCATGAGCATGGTTTTGCGAATACCGGCCGCCTTTACGGTGTCGATATTGCCTACAAATTTCAGGTACACCGCATCCAGATTTCGGGTTATCGGGTTGGGGCTGAAGCGGTTGATGAGCGGATAAAGCTGCCAGGGCAGCGGCTCAATCTTGGGCTTGTTGCCGGTCATGCCCGTCACGAGCGGAATCTGGCCCGAGTTGAGGTCCAACAGCAAATTCGGGTTCAGACGCACGCCGTAGCGGAAGAGCAGGTCGTCGAGGTTGAGGTTGTAGGGCGTGGCCAGCGCGGCGCCGTTGCGACTCACGCTGTCGAGGTCCACGCGCAGCGCATCAACGAAGAACAGCGCCCGCCCGCCGTGGGTGATGAACTGGTCGAGGCGGAATTTTTCCTGCTCCGAATACGGGCCGGTGGGCTTGGCCACCACCACGGCATCGAGGTTGCCGCGCAGGTCCTTCACCTGATTCAGGTCCACCCGGAATACGTCGTAGTTCTGGCTCCAGGCCGTGAGAATGTCGGCCATTTCGGGGTTGGTCAGCTCGCCGTGGCCCGTGATAACCCCTAGCCGGCGCTTGGCCCCGCCGGGCGGCGCCACCTGCCGGATGGCGCTGGCCAGCTCATATTCCAGGCCCTCAATGCTTTGGTTGAGGCGCTCGGCGGGGCTGGCCACCTGGCTGCCGCGCAGCAGCAGCACGTTGCGCGTCTGGCCGCCGGCCTGCACCACGGCCCAGGGAAAAATGATTTTCTCAACCCGCTTGCCGTTCTCATTAGCCCCCAGGTTGGTCGGCTTCAGACCCTTCTTGAAGAGCGTGCTGTAAAACTTATTGCGCCCCTCCTCGGTGCCGGCCGAGCTGGGGTCGATGAAGATAAAATTCAGATTACCCCCGCCGTACACCTGCATCTCATTCAGGGTTTCGCGCACGCCCTGTTCGAGGCGGCGGAAGTTGGGCGGGAAATCGCCGGTCAGGTACACCGTAATGGTGACGGGCTGCTTAAGGCCGCTGAGCAGCTTCTTTGTGGCGTCGGACATGGTGTAACGCTTCTCCTCGGTCAGGTCGAGCCGGAAGAAAAAGCGCTGAGCCACGAAATTGAGCAGCAGCAGCGCGCCGATGATGGCAGCAAAGCGCAGCAAATCCTGGCGCTTGCGCGAGGCGGCTGGGGCCGACGGGGCGGCGGCGAGTTGAGTAGTCGCGTCCATGCTTACCAGGTGCGGCTGCGGAGGGCTAGCCGGGTGCCCAGCAGGGCCACGGCAACCACGGTGAGGAAATAAAGCACGTCGCGCGAGTCAATCAGCCCTTTGCTGAGGTCGCGGTAGTGTGCCGCGATGCCGAGCTGGCTCACGTAGTAGGCCGGCGCGCCTTCGAGGATGGAGGCCAGCGAATCGAAACCGGTATAAACTAAGAAACAGGCCACTACGGCCAGCACAAAGGCGATAATCTGGTCGCGGGTGAGGGCCGAGGCCAGCACGCCCAGCGCCGCAAACACCGCCGCCAGCAGCCCCAGCCCCAAGTACGAGCCCACCGTGGCCGCCGAGTCGATGTTGCCGGGCGGCGAGCCCAGCTTATACACCGAGAAGTAGTAAAGCAGCGTAGGAATGAGCGCTACCAGCGCCAGCAGCAGGCAGGCCAGGTACTTGCCGCCCACAATCTGCCCATCGGTGAGCGGGCGCGTGAGCAGCAGCTCTATCGTGCCGGCCTTCTTCTCCTCGGCAAACGTGCGCATGGTAATGGCCGGAATCAGCAGCAAAAACAACCACGGCGCCAGGTTGAACAGCGATTGCAAATCGGCGTAGCCGTAGTCGAGCACGCTGCTATCGGGGAAAACCCAGACAAACAGCCCCGTCGCCACCAGAAACACGCCGATGACGACGTAGGCCACCGGCGAGTTGAGGAAGGCGTTAAATTCTTTTCGTAGGATGGTGAGCATATTGGGTAATGTGCAGAATGTGTAGAATGTGAAAATGTGCCGATTAACTCATCACGCGCTATTTCCACCTCATCACATTCCTCCCATTTTTCACATTAAAATTTACTTCGTCAATTCCCCAAACACCGCTTCCAGCGTCTGCTGCTCCTGGCGCAGGCCTAGCAGCAGCCAGCCCTGCTCCACGGCCAGGCGCGACACGGCGGCGCGCACGTCGGTGCCCGGCGCGGTGCGGATGAGCACTACGCCCGGCCCGCTAGCCTCCACGCCGCGCACGCCCGGCAGGGCGGCCAGCGGTGCGGCGGCTACGGGGCCTTCAAACTCGGCGCGCAGCACGGTTTCGCCGGCGGCGCGGGCGGCTAGCTCGGCCACGGGCGCATCGGCCACCAGCTTGCCGCGGCTGATGATGACCACGCGCGAGCACAGCGCCGTGACTTCGGGCAGAATGTGGGTGCTGAAAATGACCGTTTTATCTTCGCCCAGCTCGCGGATGAGCTGGCGGATTTCGCCGATTTGGTTGGGGTCGAGGCCGGTGGTGGGCTCGTCGAGAATGAGCACTTCGGGGTCGTGTACCAGGGCCTGGGCTAGCCCCACGCGCTGGCGGTAACCCTTGCTGAGGGCCCCGATTTGCTTGTTCTGCTCGCGGGTGAGGCCGACTTTCTGCACCAGCTGGGCCACGCGCTGGCGCAGCTCGCGCCCCTTCAGGCCGTGCACCGAGCCGATAAATTCGAGGTACTCGTGCACGTACATGTCGAGGTAGAGCGGGTTGTGCTCGGGCAGGTAGCCCACGCGGCGGCGCACGGCCAGCGGGTCCTGCTGCACGTCGAAGCCACCGATGCGCACCGTGCCAGCCGTGGGTGGCAGGTAACCGAGCGCGATTTTCATGGTCGTGCTTTTGCCCGCGCCGTTCGGCCCCAGAAAGCCCACAATTTCGCCTTTATCGGCCCGAAAACTGATGTCGTCCACGGCCTGCTGGGCGCCATAGGTTTTGACGAGGTGTTCTACTTCAACCATAATTAAGAATATGCGGAGTGTGTGATGTATAAATGTGAAAATTATTCACTAAAAACTTGCTTGACGATTAAATTTCACATTTCCACATCGCACCCATTCTCACATTATTTCACGTTCGCCGGCCGCATCTGAATCTCCGATACCATCGTGGCATCGGGCGCCTCCAGGGCGTGCACGATGGCGGCGGCAATGTCTTCGGGCTGCATCTTGTGGGGGTCGGGCTGCTCGCCGGGCTGGGCACCGTTGAAGTTGGTTTCAACCGAGCCGGGCATCACGCAGGTGACTTTGATGCCATCGGGCCGCAGCTCTTTGAAGAGGGCGTCGGAGAAGCCGCGGACGGCGTACTTGGTGGCGCAGTAGCCGGCCAGGTTGGCGGTGCCGGCGGTGGCGGCCAGGCTAGCCACGTTGATGATGTGGCCGGCGCGCTGCTTTTTGAATTGCGGCAGCACGGCGCGGGTGCAGTAAAACAAGCCGTTGACGTTGGTGTCAAACATGGCGTGCCAGTCTTCTGACTTGAAGCCGTCGATGGGCCCGAACACCCCTAGCCCGGCGTTATTGACCAGCACGTGGATGTCTGGGCCTAGCTCGCGCTGGGTGTTGGTGAAGGCTTCGGCCACGGCATGCTCGTCGCGCACATCGCACTCGAAAAACTGGAAGCGGTCGTGCGTCAGGCCCTCGGGGGCGTGGCGGCCCCAGCCGGCCACGGCGGCGCCCTGCGCCAACAAAGCCTCGGCGGTGGCGCGGCCGATGCCGCTACTCACACCCGTTACGATGGCAATTTTTCCGCTCAAGTTCATACTTTCAGGCAAAATTTAAGACGAATGCAACTCTCAATGCTGCCACAAAGTAACGCGCTGGCCGGGCTGCGCCGGGCGGCGGCGCTGCTGGCGGGTGGGCTGGCCCTGGCTGCGTGTGCGGCCGACCACGACGCCGACTGCCTCAAAGGCAACGGCCCCGTGGTGACCGAGCGGCGCGCCGTAAGCCGCCAACTCAACAAGGTGGTGGTCTACAACAACGTGGACCTCACCATTGTGCCCGACACGGCCACCTTTGCCGAAGTGCGGGCGGGTGAAAACGTTATCGGAGATATCGAGTTTTCGACCCCTAGCGGTCCGCAGCAGCTCGTCATCAAAAATACCAGCCGCTGCAACTGGGTGCGCAGCTACAACACGCCCCGCGAGGTGCGCCTGCACGTGGCCAACCCCCACCGCAGCTTCGACATCGAGCAGTATGGCTACGGCGTGGTTTCTACGGCAAGCCAGTGGGCGCAGGACACGCTGTTTTTGCGCGTCTGGAGCACCGGCGACTTTAACATGCACCTGCGCTCGACCTACCTTTACACCGACAGCTACGACGCGGGCGATATAACGCTGCGCGGCACAGCCGAGGATTTTCACCCCAATATGGGCAGCAACGGCTTCTTGTTTGCCAGCGACCTCGACACGCGCTACTGCTATTTTTATACCTACCGCGAGTGGCTGGGCGACATGCACGTGCGCAGCCACCAAAACCTGGGCGGTACGCTGAACGGCAGCGGCCGCCTTTTTTACGGCGGCAACCCCTCGCTGGTCGTGCTGCTAGGCCCCAACGCCGGCAATGCCTTCAAGAATTAGGGTAGGGCTGGCGCAACTCACAGCAAATCACCCAGCTGCGGCCTGATTAGCAACTCCTCCACTACGGCGTGGGGCGAGAGCTGAAACGCCCCCAGCACGGCCGCCGCCACATCGGCGGGGTCGATAAAGCGCTCGGGCGGCAGGCCGGCCCCGGCCCAGCTGCGGGTGAGGGTGGCGCCGGGCAGCACGGCCGTCACGCGCAGGCCCTGGGCTTTCACTTCTTCGCGCAGCGTTTTGGTATAGCCCAGCAGGGCAAACTTGGCCACGCCGTAGGAGCCGCCATTTGGGTACGGCATAATGCTGGCCGTGGAGCAGATGGTGAAGATGTGGCCCCGGCCCTGGGCCAGCAGCGTGGGCAGCAGCGCCCGCGTTATATCATACGCGCTCAACAAGTTGACGTTGAGCATTTCGCGCAGGCGCGAGCCGTCGGCGGGCTCGTCCTGAAAGCGGCCGGGCACGTAGTAGCCGGCATTGTTGATGAGCACGGCCACGGGCAGACGCAGCCCCAGCACAAAGTCGGCAAAATGCTGGCAATCGGCGGGCTGGCTAAGGTCGGCGGCTAGGGTGTGCAGCGCCGCACCAGGCTGTGCGGCCGCCAAAGTGGCTAAATCTTCGGGCTGCCGGGCGCAGGTAGCCACCGCAAAGCCGGCGGCTAAGAAACTCACTACCAGCGCGCGGCCTATGCCTTGGCTGCCCCCGGTTATCACGACTAACTCTGCGGTTGTGGTCACTATTTTCTGGGTTTATACGTACAGAGGCGCAAAGATGCCCCGCCGCCGCCGGCCGGGGCTAGCCGGGCCGGTTCAGGCTGCCCACTTCCCAACTATATGTTCAAAATTTTTGGCTCATTCGTACTCTTCCTCTACAATATGGTGGCCCGCGCCGAGCGGCTAAAAGTATTGTGGACGCGCTTCTTTGAGGAAGCCACGCTTATCGGCGTCAACTCCATCTTTATCGTGGGCATTGTGTCGGCCTTTATCGGGGCCGTAACCTGCATTCAGATTGCCTACAACCTCACCAACCCGCTCATTCCGAAATCAACCATCGGCTACATGGTGCGCGAAATGACGATTCTGGAGCTAGCCCCCACCATCACCAGCATCGTGCTGGCCGGCAAGGTGGGCTCGTCCATCGCGGGTGGGCTAGGCACCATGCGCATCACCGAGCAGATTTCGGCGCTGGAAGTAATGGGCATCAACACCACGTCGTACCTGGTGTTGCCGCGTATTCTGGCCGCCATGCTCATGTTTCCGCTGCTGGTTATTCTGGCTATGGCGCTCAGCATTTTGGGCGGCTACATTGCCGGCACGCTATCAGGCGTAATGGCCCCGCAGGATTATATTGAAGGCATTCGCACCGATTTTATTCCTTATAACATCGCTTTTTCGCTGATTAAAGCCGTGGTTTTTGCCTTTTTGGTGTCGGGCATTTCGGCCTTTAAAGGCTACTACACCGAAGGTGGTGCCCTGGAAGTAGGCGCGGCCAGCACCGCTGCCGTTACCAATTCCATCATCGCCATTTTGCTGGCCGACTACGCTCTGGCCGCCATCCTGCTGTAAATTAGTTGTCAGTTGCTCGTTGTCAGGTGTCGGGCTATACTAGCCCGCTGCTCACAGCTTGAGCCTACCGACTGACAACGAGCAACTGACAATTCCCAACCATGATTGAAATATCCAACCTCGAAAAGTCCTTCGACGGCAACCAGGTGCTTAAAGGCATTACTTGCACGCTCGAAACTGGCAAGTGCAACCTGCTGCTCGGCGGCTCGGGCACTGGTAAAAGCGTGCTGCTCTCGTGCATTGTGGGGTTGATGAAACCTGACCTTGGGTCCATCACCTTCGATGGCACGGTGTACACCAACTCGAAGGTGGATATCCGCCAGGAAATCCGCCGCAAAATCGGGATGCTTTTCCAGGGCTCGGCACTGTTCGACTCGATGACGGTGGCCAAAAACGTGGAGTTCCCGCTGCAAATGCTCACGCCCGATATGACGCTCGAAGAACGCCGCGACCGCGTGGAGTTTTGCCTCAAGCGCGTGGGCCTGGAAAACGCGGGCAATAAGATGCCCTCCGAGATTTCGGGCGGCATGAAAAAGCGCGTGGGCATTGCCCGCGCTATTGCCCCCAATTGCACCTATTTGTTTTGCGACGAGCCTAACTCGGGTCTCGACCCGGCCACGAGCATCAAGATTGACGAGCTGATTTACGAAATCACGCACGAGTACAACATCACCACCGCCATCATTACCCACGACATGAACTCGGTGGTGGGCATTGGCGACCACATTATTTTTCTGCACCAAGGCAAAAAGCTGTGGGACGGCGACAAAGAGCATATTCTGAACGCCGAGGTGCCCGAGCTGCGCGAGTTTATCTTCAGTTCGTCGCTGGTGCGGGCCGCTAAGCGCATTGAGCAGGAAGACGGTCCGCAGGGCTTGGAGCATTTGGCCGCCGAACCGCTTTCCGAAGTTTAATTGCCTTATAACCAATACTGAATGGCTAGCCCCTGCCGCGATACATAGCGGCCGGGGCTAGCCATTCGTCGTTAAGCACTAATCTTTGCCCCATGAATCAATCTCTCGCTGGAAAAGTAGCCCTCATTACTGGGGCCTCGAAAGGAATTGGCCGCGCCATCGCTACCCTGTTTGTGCAGCAGGGTGCGCAAGTAGCTTTCACGTATCTGTCGTCGGTCGAAAAGGGCCAGACGCTCGAAACCGAACTGGCTAGCCACGGTACCAAGGTGAAAGGCTACCGCTCCGATGCCTCCGATTTTGCCCAGGCCGAAAAGCTGGTTGATGACGTAGTGGCCGAGTTCGGCAAGCTCGATATCTTGGTCAACAACGCCGGGATTACCCAGGACGGCCTGCTCATGCGCATGAGCGAGGCGCAGTGGGACAACGTGCTGAACGTGAACCTAAAATCAGTGTTCAACCTCACCAAAGCGGCCACCAAGCCCATGATGCGCGCCAAAGTTGGCAGCATCATCAACATGACCTCGGTGGTCGGTATTAAGGGCAACGCGGGCCAGGCCAACTACGCCGCCAGCAAGGCCGGCATCATCGGCTTCACTAAGTCGGTGGCCCTGGAATTGGGCTCGCGCAACATCCGTTGCAACGCCATCGCTCCCGGCTTCATCGAAACCGAAATGACCGACGCCCTCGACCCCATGCAAGTCGATGAGTGGCGCAAGGCTATCCCGCTCAAGCGCGGCGGCTCGCCCGAGGACGTGGCCAAGGCCACCGCGTTTCTGGCGTCGGATGATTCGAGCTACATCACCGGGCAGGTGCTGCAAGTAGATGGCGGCATGCTGACGTAGTACCTAGCCAAGTTTCCAGCAGCTTTCTTTTAGTGTAAAATCCCCATGCTTTTTTCAACCAAAACAGCGTGGGGATTTTTCTTTGGCCTAATGGTGGCTAGCCCTCTCGCTTATCCGCACCTCGCCGCCAAGCTCCACCGCTGGCAGGCCCAGCGCTAGGCCACGGCCGCCACTGCACCCCTAGCCACCACGCTACGCGAGGGCGACCTGATTTTCCACGCCTCGCTATCGGCCCAGAGCCAAGCCATTCAACTCGCCACGCACTCGCCCTACAGCCACTGCGGCCTGCTATATAAGGCCCACGGCGAGTGGCAGGTTTTCGAGGCAGTGCAGCCGGTGAAGCTGACGCCGCTAGCCCGCTGGGTGGCGCGCGGCCAGGGCCAGCACTTCGTGGTGAAGCACCTGCGCGATGCCGCTACTGCCCTCACGCCCAGTGCGCAAACCCGCCGGCCAGCCCTTGCTAGGCCACGATTATGACCTAACCTTCAACTGGTCGGATAAACAGATTTATTGCTCCGAGCTTATCTGGAAAGTGTATGACCGGGGCCTACACCGCCAGCTAGGGCAGTTGCAGCAGCTGCGCGACTTTGACCTTAGCCACCCGGCCGTGCAGGCTAAGCTGCGGGAACGCTACGGCGACCGGCTGCCGTTATCGGAGCCCGTCATCTCGCCGGCCAGTATCTTTAGCAGCCCCGCGCTGGTTACGGTCGTGAGCCGGTGAGGTAGGCGGCTTTCTTCGTTAATTGCCCGGCGCGGCCCTAGCTGCGCGTTTCTGCTCTTGCTTTCTACTGCCTATTCTCCCTGGTTTATCTTGCTGTGCCTGGCCGTGGGCGCGGGCTACGCGGCGCTGCTCTACTCGGCGCGGGCGCCGTGGCGCCGGGCCATCAACTACGCGCTGGCGGGGCTGCGCTTTGTGGTGGTGAGCTTCCTGTGCTTTTTGTTGCTTTCGCCGTTTGTCAAAACCACGACCACGCGCACCGAGGCGCCTACCGTAGTGCTGGCCGTCGATAACTCGCAGTCGATTAGCCTATTTACACCCCGGCCGGCTTTAAGCCAGCTCACCGCTGGCCTGCCACGGCTAGCCGCTGCCTTGCAGGAAAAGGGCTTTCGGGTTGAAACCCGCACGCTGACCAAAGCCAGCACGGCGCCCGATTCGCTGCGCTTCGACGCCACCCGCACCGACCTCAACAGGCTGCTCGCCGACAGCCGCGAAGCCAACGCCGAGCGCAACTTGGCCGGCGTGGTGCTCGTGAGCGACGGCCTCGTGAACCAGGGCCAGGAGCCGCAGTTTTCGGAGTTCAACTTCCCGATTTTCAGCGTAGCGCTCGGCGACAGCATTGCTAAGAAAGACCTGCGCCTCACCGATTTGGTGTACAACCGCGTGGCCTTCAGCGGCAATAAGTTTCCGCTAGAAGCCGAAATAGGCTACGAAGGCTACGCCGGCGGCGCGGCCACCGTGGAGGTGCGCGAGGGCGGCCGGGTGCTGGAAAGCCGCCGCGTAGCGCTGCCCGCGGGCCGGCGGCGCATCAAAACCACGTTTCAGCTCACGGCGCCCGCGCCGGGCAAGCGCCGTTACGAGGTGCGCGTGCTGCCCCAGGCGGGCGAGTTCACGGCGCTCAACAATACCCGCACCGCTTTTATCGAAATCGTGAAGGGCAAGCTGCGCGTGCTGCTGGCTGGCGCTGCCCCTCACCCCGACCTCAAGGCGCTGCGGGCCGCCATTCTGGCCAATAATAATTTCGACCTGACCCTGGCCGTGGCCGGCGTGGGCGCGCCGCTGCCGGCTGGCACCAGCTTCGACGTGGCGGTGCTGCACCAGCTACCCGCCCGCGGTGGCCTCGGCCAGGACCTGCTGGCCAGGGTACGCGCCGCCAAGGTGCCGGTGCTCTACGTGCTAGGGGCGCAATCCGATTATAACGCCTACAATCAGCTAGGGGCCGGCCTGAGCGTGCAGCCGCGCGGCGCCCAAACCGATGAGGTGACGCCGCTGCCTAACCCTGGCTTTGCCCGCTTGCCGCTCGATGAGGAAAGCCGCCGCCGCCTTGGGCAGTACCCGCCGGTGCCCGTGCCCTTCGGGGACTTGCGGCTGAGCGGTGGGGCCGAGGCGGCGCTGTGGCAGCAGGTGGGCCGCCTGCCCACCCAAAAGCCGCTGCTGGTCTTTGGCAGCGCAGCCGGGACTAGCCCCCGCGCCGCCACCCTACTGGCCGAAAACACCTGGCAGTGGCGCCTGGAGGAAGCCATTGCCCACGATAATCGCCCCGAGGCCTACGACCGGCTCATCGGCCGCACGCTGCAATTGCTGACGCAAAACGCCAACAAAAAGCGTCTCGACGTGTACCCCACGCGGGATGCCTTTGGCACGCAAGACGATGTAACGCTGGGCGCGGAAACGTACAATGCAGTGTTTGAGCGGATTTACGACCAGAGAATCACCCTCACGCTCACCGATTCGGCCCGCAAGGCCCGCACCGTTAGCTTCGCCAACGCCGCCGATGGCTCGCCGCTGCACCTGGGGCCGCTGCCGGCCGGCCTCTACCGCTACCAGGCCCGCGCCACGCTCGGCGGCCAGGCCCAGCAGGCCAGCGGCGAGCTACTCGTGCAAAACCAGCCCCTCGAAGCCCAGGAATCGAAGGCCGACCACCGCCTGCTGGCCCAGCTCAGCCGCCGCAGCGGCGGCCAGCTCTACTACCCTAGCCAGCTCGACAAGCTGGCCCAGGACCTGGTGGCGAAGAACTTCAAGCCCGTGCTGAGCAGCGAGGAAGATTTGAAGGATTTGATAAATCTGAAATGGCTGTTCTTTGCCTTGGTGGCGCTGCTGGCGGCCGAGTGGGCCACGCGCAAGTACCAGGGCGGCATTTAGTTACGCAAGTGTATGCGGGTCGCCTTTGATTTAGACAATACGCTCATCCGCAACGATTTCAATTTCCCGCTAGCCCCGGCCAAGCGGCCGCTTTTACAGAAGCTGCTGCAAACCGAACCCTTGCGGCTAGGGGTGCAGGAGGTATTCGCCTTCTGCCGAAGCCAGGGCTGGGAAGTCTGGATTTACACTACCTCGTACCGCAGCCCGTTTTACATCCGCAAAATGCTGTGGATTTATAGTTTACGGGTGGATGGCATTGTTAATCAAGCGCGCCACGACCAACAGGTGCACGTTCGCAGCACCAAGCACCCGCCTACGTTTGGAATTCAGGTAGTAATTGATGATTCGCGCGGCGTACAGCTGGAGGGCGAGCGATTTGGCTTTCTAGTTATTCAAATCGACTCGCAAGATGCCGGCTGGGTCGAAACGGTCCGGTCGCAACTCGCGGCGCTGCTACTTAGTCCTGAGAAATTACGCGCTGTATCCTCTCTAGTAAGCCCTGCTGATTCTTACGCCAACTCACCGATGAGCACGGCCGGACCCTGAATAACTACCAAAGCTTGGCGCAAAAATATGCGGATTTACTACTTGCTGCTTTATGAGCTTTGGCGCCTGCTGCACTGGCGCCGCAAGAAACGCAGGTTTTGGCGGCGCGAAAGCCTCTCTGAGGCAACGGTCAGTATCATGGTGGTTGTTCAAACTGGGGGCTCGTGGGCGTATTGCTACTCTTAAAAATTCCATATTTCGGCAGCGCCCCTAAATCGAGCGTTGCTACGTTGGCTTTAGTTAGTAGTGGCTTGTTAGGCTTCTGGCTTATCTACTGGGCGCATCTGCGCCTGGTAAAATCCAGTTGTTACCAAACTGCTGCCGCGACCTTTGCGACGTATTCTCGTTTCCAAAGCTGGCTGGCTAGCCTTGGGGCAGGGGCCTTGCTACTCAGCATTTACCTGAGCCCTTGGCTGATAGCCAAACAGCTACTCTACTAGCTTCCAAGCATTTATTATGCGCTACATCCTCCTCAACAAGCCCTACGAAGTCCTCACCCAATTCACCGACGAGCATGGCCGCGCCACGCTCAAGGATTTCGTGGCCGTGCCCAACGTGTACCCGGTGGGCCGGCTCGACTTCGATAGCGAGGGCCTGCTGCTGCTCACCGACGACAAGCAGCTGCAACACCGCCTCAGCGACCCGCGCTACAAAGTGCCCAAAACTTACTGGGCGCAGGTGGAGGGCATGCCCACCGAGGCAGCTTTGCAGCAATTGCGCGAAGGCGTGCAGATAAAAGAAGGCTTCACGCTGCCGGCCGCGGCCGAGGCGCTGCCCGAAGCCGCCACGGCTGAGCTGTGGCCGCGCAACCCGCCCATTCGCTACCGCGCCAGCATCCCGACGAGTTGGCTAGCCCTCACCATTTCGCAGGGCATGAACCGGCAGGTGCGCAAGATGTGCGCCGCCGTGAATCTGCCCTGCCTGCGGCTGGTGCGCCAGGCGCTCGGCGATTTGTCATTGGCCGGGCTAGCCCCCGGCGAGTGGCGTGACCTTACGGAGGAGGAAGTGGCGGCCCTGCGGGGCCTAGCCGGCGCGGGCGAGCGCCACACGCGCCCGGCTAGCCCCCGCCCGGCCGCCCCGCGCCCCAACGCCGCCTTCTCCCCTACCAACCGCGGCCCGCGCCGCCAGCGGCCCTGATGCGGCGGCGGTGGCTGTGGGGGCTAGCCCTCCTTGTGCTTTTGCTGAACGTGGTGGTGGCGCTGCACGCTTGGCGTTTCACGCATTTCACCACCGACGCCGGGCCGCGCACCCGCAACCCTGAGAAGCTGCCGGCTAGCGAGAAAATCAAGATTATCCTCACCGGCCTGAGCAATCCCAAGCCTGTCAACCTGGCGCCCCCCACTTTTCCCTACGAGGACGTGGCGCTGGCTAGCCCCAACGGCCGGCTGGCGGCCTGGTACAGCCCCATACCCCGGGCGCGCGGCATGGTGGTGCTGTGCCACGGCTACACCAGCGACAAGTCGCGCCTGCGGCCCGAGGCGGGGTATTTTCGGCAGCTCGGCTACGCGGTGCTGCTGCTCGATTTCAGCGGCAATGGGGCGTCGGAGGGCTACCAGACCACTATCGGCTACCGCGAGGCTGATGACGTGGTGGCGGCTTTCCGGTGGGCGCAGGCGCGGCAGCCGGGTGGGCGCGTGGTGCTGTACGGCGTGAGCATGGGCGCGGTGGCCATCCTGCGGGCCGAGGCCGAACTGGGCCTGCGGCCCGCCGCCAGCATCGTGGAGTGCCCCTACGGCAGCATGCTGCAAACGGCCCAAAACCGCTTTGTCTCGATGCACTTGCCGCCGTTCCCGCTGGCTAATCTACTGGTTTTCTGGGGTAGCGTGGAGAATGGCTACTGGGCTTTCGGCCTCAATGCCGGGGAGTATGCCCGCCGCGTAACCACACCCACCCTGCTGCTGTGGGGCACCGCCGACCCGCGCGTGACCCGCGCCGAAACCGATACGATTTTCGCCCACTTAGCCGGCCCCAAGCAACGCGTCGATTTTGCGGGCTCGGGCCACGAGCCGTACTGGCACAAGCACCCGCGGCAATGGCAGCGGGCGGTGGCGGCGTTTCTGGCCGCGCCCCACTAGGCGGCGGGCGCGGCTGATTGGCTTACATGGGTCGGCTAGCCGTGGTTTCGGGGACGACAACCAAGTAATCGTAGCCCAAAATGGTGCGTTCCAGCGCTTGGCTAGCCACGTGCAGTTTGCCGTCGGTGAGCGCCGTGCGCAGTGGGCGCAGGTCGAACACCGACCATGCCGGGCCGCTTACCTGGTCGGTAAACAGCTTCACCGGAACGTCGGCATCGTAGTCGGCCTCGGTGTAGGACACGCTTAGTTTTTCGGTATTGACCGGATTTAGGGTAGCTAGCTTATGGCCTTGCTTACCAAGTATCAGAATGTGTAACGATTTTTTATCCTGCACATCGGCTAGGTTTTGCACCAGGTTACCGACATCGTAAAATTCTCCAAGGCCGATAGGGCTTAGCCCACGGGCCAAATGCACACCGCCTAATTTCACCAGCACCGGTGGCGTAGCAAGCCCGGCAGCAGTCTGGTAAGCGACCAGTTCACGGAGCAAGTTGCGGCGCATCAAATTGAGGCGCCGCTGATGATTACCACCTTGGTCGGTATAGATGTGGTAGCTAGCGGCATAGTCCTGCGCCATTTTTTGCACCGCTGGCTTCTCATTTTTAGTATAGCGCAGCAAGCTGTCAATGCTGCCGGGCGTTTGCTTGGTTAGCGCGTAGTAAGGCGTTTGCTGCTGTAAGTTTAGGTGGTCCTGGGCCTGGTAGCGGGCGGCCTGGCGGCTGAAGTAGCCCTGCGCCGCCTTACTGCTCACCTGGCTCGCCAGTTGGGTGTAAAAAGGCGCAGCAGCGGCGGCAAATACCTGGTCGATGCCAACGATGCGGGCGTGCTGCTGCTGCACGCTACGAATAAACTCAAATTCTTCGGCTATTGCGGCAAAGCATAACGCCCCCGGGTATTGGCGGGCATAAGCAGTTGGCTCACCCGCGTTAGCCGCCAGCTCGGTTACTTTTTGAGCCACGTAGGGGTCGACTTCGCCCACGTACACGGCAGGCTTGAACGCACGGGCCACGGCCGTCGCAAACAGCGGTATCTGGGCCGTGCCGTGGTCCTCCCCCAGCAATACAAACTGACTTCCCAGCACATCGGCCCGCAGCCGGTCCCAGCCGGCGCCGCTGAATTGAGTACCGTCAGCGCTGGCCGCCAACGTATACTGGTGGCGATGGCTGAGGCGCGTGAGCGTGCTATCCTGGGCGGCGGCCGGGCGGGCGACCAGGCAGCTCAGGCCCAGCGCCAGGCAGCCGCTGAGGCGACGTAGAGCTTGTGGCATTTGCAGAAAAGATGGAAAAGAAAAAGAGCTCCGCAAGGTACTGCGGGGCTCTTCGATTCCTACTGGTTTTCAGTTGCCTAGTGCGCCGCCAGCTTGCGGTTGGCCGTCAGGTCGTCGGCGTAGTGCGTGTGCTCGGCGCGGTAGGTGCGCTCAAAAATCAGCGGGAAGATGAACAGCGTGAGCACCGTGCCAGTGAGCAGGCCGCCAATAACGACGATGGCCAGCGGCTTCGACGTCTCCGAGCCAATGCCGGTGCTGAGGGCCGCCGGCATGAGGCCGATGATGGCCATGAGGGCCGTCATCACCACCGGCCGCACCCGCGAGGCCACGCCTTCCGAAAGGCTGCGGTCGAGGCTCATCTTGTGCAGCATATTTTGCTTGAACACGCTGATAAGAATCACGCCGTTCTGGATACAGATACCAAACAGGGCGATAAAACCGATACCGGCCGAAATCGAGAAGTTGGTGTGCGTGATGAGTAGCATCGCAATGCCGCCAATGAGGGCAAACGGCACGTTGAGCAGCACCAGGCCGGCGTCTTTGAGGTTGCCAAACAGAATGAACAGAATGAAGAAGATGAGCGCCAGCGAGATGGGCACCACCTGGGCCAGCCGCTGGCTGGCCCGGCGCTGGTTCTCGAAGTCGCCGGTCCACTTCATGGAGTAGCCTTTGGGCAGCTGCACCGCTTTGTTCACCTTTTCTTGCGCCTCGGCGATGGCCGAGCCCAGGTCGCGGCCGCGCACCGAGAATTTCACGGCCGAGAAGCGGGTGTTGTCGTCGCGGTAAATCAGGCTAGGGCCGGTTACCTGCTTCACGTCGGCTATCTCGTTCAGGGGCACTGTTTTGCCGCTTTGCGTGGGCACCATGAGGGCGGCGATTTCGGTCGGGCTCTCGCGGAACTGCGACTCGTAGCGCACCCGAATGGGGAACTTGCGCTCGCCCTCGTACATCTGGCTGGCCTGCTTGCCGCCCACCGCCATTTCGAGCACCGCGTTGGCGTCCGATTTGCTCACGCCGTAGCTGGCCATGCGGCGCTCGTCGAGGTCGGCGTGCAGCTCGGGCTGGCCGATGTTGCGCAGCAGGCCCAGGTCATCAATGCCATCGACCTTTTGCAGCACCTCGTACACCTGGCGGGCCTTGCCCTCCATCAGCTTGAGGTCAGTGCCGTAGATTTTGACGGCGATGGAGCCTTTCACACCCGAGGCAGCTTCCTCCACGTTGTCGGTGATAGGCTGCGAGAAGTTGAAATCGACGCCCGGAAAGCGGTTCAGCTTTTCCTTCATCCGCGCGATGAGGTCTTCGCGGTAGGCCTTCTTTTTCATGTTCTTCTGCACCTCGTCGGTGTGCTTAATTTGGACGAGGAACTCGTTGTTGTAGAAGCCCGTGGGGTCGGTGCCGTCGTTGGGGCGGCCGGTCTGGCTCACCACGTCGCTCACCTCGGGGAAGCTGATGAACACGCGCCGCATCTCGTTGCAGAGCTTGTTCGAGGCATCGAGCGAGATGCTCAGCGGCAGTTGCGCCCGCACGTAGATAGAACCTTCGTTGAGCTCCGGCAAGAACTCGGTGCCCAAAAACTGGTACATGCCCACGCCACCCGCCACAAGAATTGCGGCGAAGATGAGGCTAGCCGTTTTGCGGGCGTAGGTGAAATCAAACACGTTCTTGGCGCCCTTGTTGATGGCGCGCAGCAGGAAGTTGTCCTTCTCGCGCACGTTTTTGCGCAGCAGGATGCTAGCCAGCACCGGCACCAGGGTCAGCGTAAAAATCAAGGCGCCCAGCAGGGCGAAGCCCAGCGTCCAGGCCAGCGGCGAAAACACCTTACCTTCCACTTTTTCGAACGAAAAAATCGGCAGCAGGGCGGTGATAATGATGGCCTTGGCGAAGAAAATCGACTTGCCCATGTCGCGGCCGGTTTTCTTGATGAGGCCCAGCTTGGCGAGCTTGTTGAAGC
>CAYLNN010000010.1:0-107565 GCA_964385095.1 uncultured Hymenobacter sp. | reverse complement strand
CGGCGAGGAAGGCTTCGCCTTCGGCTTTGTTGTTCATGGCGTTGGGGTTTTGGGTGGCGTCGTCGTCATCGTCGTCGTCGTCCTGGCCACCGCCGAGCTGCTCCTGCAGCTGTTGCATGGCGGTTTGCATCTGCTCCTGGGTCAGGCGGCTGGGCTGGCCCGAGAGGCCTTCCTTGAGGGCGGCGGCTAGGGTGTCAATGTCCAGCTCCAGGCCCTGCTGGGCAAAGTTGCGGGCGAGGTCGCGGCCAATGATGTAGCTGACCTGCTGTTGATTGGTGTCGAGCGTCACAGGTAAAAAATCGTAAATGCACCGGCTCGCCAGAGCCGGCCGGGCGTGAAAAATAAGGAAATCAGGCCGCGAAGGTCGGCACTGCTAGCCGCTTCTTACGCAAAAAGCCCCGCCGGGGGCGGGGCTTCGCAGGCAAGTATAGTGGGAAACCCGGTGGGCTAGAGGTAATAATGGTCCTCTTCGCCGTGCAGGTGAAAGGTCAGGTTAAGGTTGGCCAGCTGCGCCCTCAGGTAGCGGAGCGAACCCAGGCTGCCGAGCAGCAGCAGCGATGATAGGGCAGTAGTCTTTTTCATGAGCACTGGTTGTTAAAGGATTAAAACGCAATGCAAAGATACGAAGGCGAATCCAAAAATGTTAGGCGTGCCGAGTAGTTTGGCCTTCGCACGCGCTGCTAGGTGTCGATTAAGGTACCTTGCTCAAAAATAGTTCTATGGTGTCACTTCGCTGCCTTAGCCCGCTAGTGCTAGCCTTAAGTTTGGCCGCTCAGCCTAGCCAGGCTCAAAGCACGGACCTTATCCCGCTGCTGCCAGTGCGGCCCCGAATGCCCGCCGCGCCGGGCGAGGTAGTAGTGTGCCAGCCCACCCCGCTAGCCCTGGCTCAGGCACCATCAACCGCACCAGTAGGCGCTAGGCAGCCGGGACCACTAGTGCTACTGAATTCCCGGCTGCTTGTCGGCCTTGGAGGATTAAGTGACCTTAATCCTCAAGATATTGAAAAAATTGTTCTCTACAAAGGACAAAACTCAGGAGCCGTTACACCCGCTCAATGGCGCGGCTTAGACGCTAATGGCATTATCGCCGTGACTCTCAAAAGAAAGCTGCGGCTGAAAAGCCAGTCGCTAACGCAACTAGGCCGCTATCTTCAAGCAAAAGGCCCAGTGAGCTACACTAGCAATGGCTTGCCAGCCGCTAGTGGCACGCTACGCATTGCCAATGAGGCTATTGAAGAGCTGAAAGTGCTGCGTACCATAACGGGTAGCACCCTGAGCGTGCGAGTGTATTCGTTGGGTAGCCAGCCTGCCAAAACGTATCCGCCGGGCACGATTATGATTCGCGGTACCGCCAGCCGCTAGCCCACCCTAGCTCGAATGGTCAGCCACGATAACCCACCGCCCATTCAACTTTCTAAAAATCAGTAAAAATTGCCCCTGCGCGTCGCCGGCCTTCGCGTTGGGCCTGGCCAGGTGCCAGTGGCCGACCACCTGCGCCACGTCGGCGCCGAGCGGCGTGATGCGCAGCTGGCTGAAGTCGAGCTGGCCCATCTGAGTGGCGTCGGGGTAGCTCTTCTGGTAGTTGGCTAGGGTAGGCTGCCAACCGTAGGTAGGGCCATTTTTGCCGATGAACACCAGCGAGTCGGAGCGCCAGTAGCCCGCCATGAAGGTCGGAATATCGCCCCGGTTCCAGGCCGCCGTCTGGGTGGCGAGCACCTGGGCAATGGCTTGGCTCGGGGTGGGCGGCGCGGCCAGGGCCAGGGTGAGCAACAGAGAGGATAGCATGAGCTTAGGCTTGTGAATGAATGGATTAGGGGCGTTGGGTTCAACGTAAGCTAAAGCCTGCGCTGCGCCTAGCGATTCAGCAAGGTAGCCACGTAGGCGGTGCCGCCCAGCGCCCGCATATTGCGCAGCACGCGCAGCTGCTTGGCCCGCGCCTGCGGCCCCGGCTGGCCCGCCCGAAACCGCAAGGGGTTGGGCAGCACGCCGGCCAGCAGCGCTGCCTCGGGGGCGCTGAGGTTGCGAGCTGGCTTATGAAAATACCGCTGGCTAGCGGCCTCCACCCCGAAGGTGCAGTCGCCCATCTCGGCCACGCTCAGGTACATCTCCATGATGCGGCGCTTGCTCCAGAGCAACTCGATGAGTACCGTGAAATACGCCTCGGCGGCCTTGCGCACGTAGGAGCGGCCCTGCCAGAGAAACACGTTTTTGGCCACCTGCTGGCTGATGGTGGAGCCGCCGCGCACGGGTTTGCCGTCGGCGCGGTGCCAGTTGTACTGCGCGGCCTTCCACATGCCATCCACGTCGAAGCCGTGGTGCAGGAGGAAGCGCTGGTCCTCGGCCGCTACCACGGCCAACGGAATGCTAGGGGCCACCTCATCGAGCGAGGTGAAGTTGTAGCGTGCGTGGCGCGAGCCGGTCTGAATACCGATGTACCCGAGCCCCACCGGCGCGTGGGCGCGGCGGTCGAGCATGAGCCAGGTGGCGGGTGGCGCCACCCAGCGGTAGAGCAGCACCCAGGTCACGGTGAGCAGAAACAGCGCCGCCACGGTTTGCAGCGCCACGCGAAAAACCGTGCGCCACGGCGGAAGAAGAGATTGTACGGAACGCGCCACGGCGGCAAAAATAGCGGTGAAGAATTGGGAATGGGCCGCCGGGGTCAGGCTACCGCTTGGCGTCGCAATTTCAAATCCTCCTGCTCAACGCTGGCCCGGCCCTCGGGCGTGATGAGGCCGTGGGCGGCGGCGTGGGTGGCGGCGGCCAGGTAGTCGGGCACCAGCAGCAACTCTACCCCGGTGTCGCGGCGCAGGGCCTCGGCAATGGGCGCCACCAGGGCGGCGCGGCTAGCCAGCCCCACATCGCGGATGTACACCACCCGAATGCGCCCGGGGTGCGTGCGCACCACTTCGGCATAAATGGCGGGGTCTTGCTGCCCGCTGTCGCCGAGCAGAACGAACGTCAGGTCCGGGTACGTGTCGAGTATCTGGTTGATTTCCTTGAGCTTGTGGCCGTGGTGAGGCGAGGCCGCCGTGGGCTTTTCCTCCGAGCCGGGCGTGCGGCCGAGGAGCGTTTCGCGCAGCAGCAGCGGGCCGGGCGGCACGCCCTGCAGGCGCAGAAAGTCGTCGAGCACGTCGTACAGGTTCCAGGGCGACGAGCTAACGTAGAAAAACGGGTTGTCGGGCCGCCCGCTCAGGCCGCGCAGCAGCGCCTGGTAAAAGGGCGCCACGCCCGCCAGCGTTTCGTGCGAGTAGGCATTGCGCAGCAGCACCGTGCGCAGCATGCGTAAAATATGGGTGGCCTTGGTCACAATCACCGTGTCGTCGAGGTCGGAGATAACCCCGAACTCGGCCGTGGGCGGCGGAATGAGCACCTGGGCCGTGCCCGCCACCTGCCCCAGCAGCCCCCGAAAGCGGGGGGGCAGCTTGGTGAGGCGCACGGCCACCGGGTGCCACAGATAATCGACCGACGGCGGCAGCGCGGGCGGGTCGAGGCGCAGGGTAAAGTAACCGGTGTTGCCCGTGACGACGGGTAAATCGAGGTGGTTGGGCAGTGAGATAACGACCTCGGCGCCCGGTATTTCGCGGCTGTTGAAGCGCCGGTACATTGCCTGGAAGTTGCGCCACGGCGAGTCGGCATCGGTTTGGGGCGTGAGGCCACGGTCGGCGAGCAGGCGGCCCTTCACGTAGAAGCGGTGCGGGGTGCCGTAGCTGCGGTACACATCGAGGTGCAGCGGGCGCAGCCGCCCTAGCCGGGCCGCCACGCGCGTCACCGACGCGTCGACCCATTCCCACCCATCCGCTAGCCATTGCGCTATGTCCATCCGGCAAACCTACGGCCGGCAGGTGGTTTGGGCCGCCTCGCCATTCGCGCAGCTTTTGCGTAGAACCCGGCTTTAAGCCCTGCCGCTATGCCCGCCACCCACGCGCCTCTCCGCCCCAAAACCAGCAAAAAACAGCTGCCGCCCATCCACGAGCTGGCGGCCCACGAGCTATATAAAGACCCCGCCCGCCAGGCCGAGCTCGCTGGCCTGCGCTACGCCACCGATGCCGGCCCCGGCCTGCGCCGCGAGGCTAGCGGCAAGGGCGAGTTCGTGTACATCAATGCGAAGGGGGAGCAGGTTGCCGATGAGAAGACCTTGGCCCGCATTCACAGCTTCGTTATTCCGCCGGCCTGGACCGACGTGTGGATTGCCCCCAACCCCAGCTTTCACCTTCAGGTAACGGGCCACGACGCGGCCGGCCGCAAGCAATACCGCTATCACCCGGCCTGGGACGCCGCCCGCTCGCTCACCAAGTTTTCGCGCCTGCTGGCTTTTGGCCAGAAGCTGGGCGAGCTGCGCCAGCAACTGCGCAAAGACCTGGCCCGCCCCGGCCTGACCCGCGACAAGGTGGTGGCCCTCGTGCTCACGCTGCTGGACCAGTCGTTTATCCGCATCGGCAACGAGGAGTACGCCAAGAAAAACAAGAGCTACGGCCTCACCACGCTGCTCGACGACCACGTGGAAATCAAAAAAGATGACGTGCGCTTTTCGTTTGTCGGCAAGAAGGGCGTGGCGCACGATGTCACCATCCACGACCGCAAGCTGGCTAGCCTCGTGCGCAAGTGCAAGGAGATACCGGGCGAGCACCTGTTTCAGTTTTACGGTGCCGACGACCAGCGCCACTCGCTCGAATCAGGCCACGTGAACGACTACCTGCACCAGCACACCGGCATTGCGCTTTCGGCCAAAGACTTCCGAACCTGGGGCGGCACCGTGAAAATGGTGGAGTGTCTAGAGCGCGTGCTGACCGGCGACGCAGAGCTAGCCCCCGAAAAAGCCATTCGCCAGGCCACTAAGGAAGTAGCTGGCCGCCTCGGCAACACGCCCACGGTGTGCTCCAAATACTACATCCACCCGCAGGTAACGGAGCTGTTCAAGTCGGGCCGCCTCATTGAGTACCTGCGTCGCCACGACGCCGACCCGCGGGACCACGACGAGCTCACGCCCACTGAGCACCTCGTGTTGGAGATGCTAGCAGAGGTTTAAGTAGTTGGTTGTAACCAACTGAAAATAAGCAGTGCGCGTTGCTATTTCGACTGAAATGGCAACGCGCACTGCTTATGTTGGAATTAGCAAAAATTATTCGTCCGTCAGCCGGTTGTAGTTGTCGAAGCGCTCCTTCTTTTTGGTGGGCGCGGGCGTGTTGAGCGTGCCGTTCGAATAGGGCTCGTAGCGCAGGCGACGGCGCGAGCCGGCGCGTAGCACATCCTCGCCCGCTCCGGCGTGAATCACGATTTTGAGGCCGTGGCCGGTGAGCTCAAATACATCGTTGGCGCCCAGACCTTCGAGCGTGAGACGCTTGGTTTCGCGGGTGTAAAAAGTGCGCTGGTAGAAAAGAGAATCAGCCCCGAGCACGCGGTTGTACACGCGCACGGTGGTCGAGTCGGGGGTGCGGGCCACTAGAAAGTGGTCGGGTAGCTCGGTGCCGGCCACCACGGGGCGCTCGGCCCGCAGCTCGTAGTAGGTTTGGGCTAGCTGGGACAGCTGGTCGCGGCGGCTTTGCAGGTTGCGCAGCAGGCGCGGGCCCTCCAGGGCATACACGGCGGGCGGCAGGTGGCGCACGGCGCGGCCCAGGGCCGAGTCGGGCAGGCTAGCCACCACAAAGCGGGCCGCCTCGGCGTAATCGCGTCGGGTGAGGGCGTTGAGGCCGCGCTGGTCTACGTAGCGGCCCTGACCGGTAAGGGCTTTTACATCGTGGAAATCGTGCTTGAACGTGACGAGGTGGCGCACCAGGAACTTGCGCGTCATCAGCCACGGCACGGCCCCGTCCGACATGCGAAAAAACACCTGGTCGCGGTCCTTGGGCACGGCCACGAACAGCGTGCCGCCCGGCCGGGTGGGGTTGGGCTGCTCGCCCCACTGCCACTGGCCCGAGTGCCGGTCCCAGTCGCCAACAAGCACATCGAGCAAGCGCGCCCGCAGCAGGGCTAGCTGGTCGGGGCGGTTGCGCGGGTCGGCGTAGAGGCGCGCGCGCATATCCTCATCACCAACAAACTTGCGGGCCTGGGGCAGTAGCGGCGAGTTCACCTTCGAGCCGCTGTATTTTTCTTCCAGCAGCACCAGCTTGCCGCGCAGGCGCTCGTTGGCTTCGGCTGAGCCCAGGTTATCGGCCTCTAGGGGCACGTAAAATACGCGTGGGTGCGTGTGCGGCACGCCCAGCTTTTGCGAGAGCGTGGGCACCACCAGCGCGCCGTAGGGGTTGCCGGCCGAGGTGCCGTCGCGCAGCACATTGGCCAGAAACGTCCGCTGCAACCAGGCGGGCATGATGCGCGAAGGGTCTTTATCGAGCGAGCGGATAACGTAGGGGCGGCCATCGGCGCCGGTCAGGCTAAGGCTGGTGCTTTGAAAGCCGCCGCCCAGTTTGGTGGGCGCCAAGGGGCTAGCTGCCGGCACCGAGGCGCCCAGGCGCAGCACCGGCACCCGCACCGGGGCAGCCCACACGGCCCGGTGGTGCGGCCCCATCAGCAGGTGATACAGCTTGCCGTGGCGGTTGTACTGGCGGCCGGCGGTGGCCCACACGCTATCGGTAGTGGCCGGGCGGCCGGGGGGCTGGGCCGCGGCCGGCAGCCGCGCATCGGGCTGAAAAAAATGCTTGCGGGCGCAACCAGTGGCTAGCCCGAGCAAAAGCCCGCCGGAGGATAAGAAGAAGGTAACTGAACGCAAGACAGGGCAGAATAGAAAAGGTGCACGACAGCCCGGGCTGCCCGGGCCTGTTTAACGTAGCCTGGGCCTAAAAAGATAGGGCCGGGGCCGGCCAGGCAACCCCACGGCCCCGCCTTGCGGTATACGCAACGGGCTAGCTGCCTCTTCACCATATTAATCAGGAGCCCGCCGGCAACCGCGCGGGCTTTGTTGGGCAAGTTGGCCGTACGTCGCGCACTAGTTGATAGAAAATGGGGCGCGGCCGGGCTGCCCCTGGCCGCGCTGTGTCTGGGGCTGGCGGGCTGCGCCGAGCCCACCCGGCCCGCCCCTAGCGAAACAGGCCCGGTATTCAACGCCGACTCCAGCACGGTGCGGGTGGCGGCCGGCCCGCACTACGCCCGGCGCGGCTGGCTGTGGCAGCGCCTGTGGGGCCGCCACTACCGCCCGCTGTGGGCCACGCCCGTGAGCGCGCCCGTGCTGCGGCTGGGGCAGCAGGGCTTGGTGCCGCTGCGTGCCGGGGGCAGCTTTCAAACCAACACCCTGCGCCTGCGCACGCCCGACGGCCGCATTTTTGTGCTGCGCTCGGTAGATAAAGATTTGAGCCGCAGCGTAAGCACGAGTTGGCTGGGCCGCCTAGCCGCCCCCGTGCTGCGCGACCAAACCTGTGCCGCGCCGCCCTACGGTGCCTACGTGGCCACGGCGCTGGCCAGGGCCGCCGGCGTGTTTCACACCAACCCGCGCCTGGTGTACCTGCTGCCCGATGCAACCTTGGGCCAGTGGCGCACCCGTTTTCAGCCGGCGCTGTATCTGCTCGAAGAGCGCCCCGCCAACGACCAGAGCCACGCCGCCAGCTTTGGTCGGGCCCACCGGGTAGTGGCCTCCAATAGCATGCTGACGCAGGTGCTGCGCAGCCCCGCCGCCCACCTGGCCCCGCGGGCCTACCTGCGCGCCCGCCTGCTCGACCTGCTGGTGGGCGACTGGAGCCGCCGGGCCGACCAGTGGCGTTGGGCGGCGTTTGCGCAGCCGGCGGGCGGCACGGTGTTTCGACCTATTCCGCGCGACCGCGACCAGGCGTTTTTTCGCTTCGACGATGGCTGGCTTACGCGCTGTGTGTCGTGGGTGCACCCGCGCTACCAAACCTTCAACTCCAGCCTTGTGCCCACCGATGTTGGCCCACTCACCACCACCGCCCGGCCCCTCGACCACACGGCCCTGGCCCTGCTGCCCGAAGCTGCCTTCGTGGCCGAGGCTGACTCGCTGCGCCGCTGCCTGCCCGATGCCGTGCTAGCCCATGCCCTGCAAGCTGTGCCCACCGAGGCGCGCGCCCGCATGAGCCGGGAGCTGCTGCCCGCCCTGCGCACCCGCCGCGATGCGCTGCCCGCCGCCGCCCGTCGCTACTACCAGGTGCTGCAACAGCAAGCCGTGCTAACGGGTACCGATGCCGCCGAGCGCTTCGAGCTTACGGGCCTGGGGCCCGGCCGGCTGCGGGTGCGCGTGTTTGCCCGCCGCCCCGCCCGGCCCGATAGCCTGCTCGGCGCGCAGGTCTACGACGTGCGCCGCACCACGCGCCTCAGCATCTACGGGCTAGGGGGGAAGGATGAGTTTACGCTCAGCGGCCGGCTGGCGCCCGGCTTCGGGGTGCACCTCTACGGCGGGGCGGGGCGCAACGTGTTTCTGCAAACCGATATTATGCAGCCGGCCGGCACTGGGTTAACCATTCATCCCGGCCCGGCCGACGACCTAGTGCAAGTGAGCCATACCGTGCGCGTGCTGCCCGCCAGCCCGGCCTTGGCCACGGCCGCCGCCTGGGTGGCTAGCCAGTACCGCCTGCAACTGGGCAGCCGCTAGGGTGTTCTCCACACCTTACCCAAGTGAAAGGCAGGGTGAAGAAAATCAGTGCAATGGTCAAGCTGTAAGCCCACCGCAAGGCTAGCCGAGCGGGTTGCGGCCATCCAAGGTGCCAGTGCTGGTCAGCACCTGAAAGCGGGCAAATAATTCCTCCGAATACCAGCCCTCGCGGCGCGTAAGCTGAATTACCTCGCGGTGCCGCACGTCGCGGTAGGCATACTGCTGCATGGCCGCCACCGACTCCCACACGCTGAACGTGGCCTGCCGCACCAGCGGCAGCTCGCCCAGTCCGATGGCCAGCCGCAGGCCCTCGGCCCCGCCCAGCGCCCGGCTCGTGGGCTCCACAAACTGCCAGAAGCGCACCGCCCGCCGCAGCCGGATGCTGGCCCGCGTGAGCACCGCCACCGGCCCTTCGGCGGCCCGCCCGCCACCAGCCGCTGGCTCGCCGAAGGGTGTCACGCCGTCCCAGGTGCCGTGGGCTTGCAGGAGGGCTAGCTCGGCGGTCCAGCACTCGGCGGCACGCTGCTGGTAGGCGGCCCACACGGGGTGGCTGGCGAAGAAAGTAGCCGCTGCTTCGGGGCTGTCCCAGGTGGCCATTAGGCCGTAGCGCCGCAGGTTGGGCCAGAAGCCGAAGCCATTATCAGCCCCGCTGCCCATGAGCTGGAAAAAGCGCAGCCCGGCCACCCGCCGCAGCTGGCGCGGGGCCGTGGCCATTTGGGCAAAGGCCCAGCGGGCCACGCTGGCGCCGGGCGTCAGGGTAAAAATTGAGAGGGTAATCAGCATCAGAGAGGCAACAAGCGGACACAAAAAAGGTCGGAATGGCGTCCGACCTTTTTTTAACAGGTAGAGGGTACCAGATACCAGCCAGCAGGGTAGGGGCATTGCCTGGCACCCAGTAACACTTACCGCTGCACCTGGGCGTGCTCGTTCACGTCGTCCGATTTGCTGCCCTCGCCCGTGGTTACGGCCCTGAGGTAGGCGTAGGCGCGCGATAGCATGCCACTCGGCGAATCCCAGTACTCACCTTTCTCGATGTCAACCTTGAGAATCATGATGTTCGGGTCTTCCTTGCCTTTCGGGAACCAGGCTTTCATGTCCTCACTCCACAACTCGGCAATCTTGGCTTCGTCGCGGAACACGCTGGCTGTGCCCGATACCGACACGTACACGTTGTCGCTAGGGTTGCCGTAGCTCAGGTTTACCTTGTTCTCTTTTTTTACCTCGTACACCTTGGCCGAGTCCTTATCGGTAAAGAAGTACAGCGCCCCGTCGGTGCCGGGCTTAATGGTGCCCATTGGGCGGCTGTGCAGGTCATGCTGCTCATCGAAGGTGGTGAGCATGGCGATGCGCACGTCCTTGATTTTTTCGAATAGCTTGCTGAGGTCGTGGGTGACCGGGGTTTTGGAATCAGACATGGGAAAGGGAACGTTGGGATAGAAATACGCCGGGGCGCGGGTGGCCGCGGCGACCTTAGCTTACGGCCGAACCTGCCCCGGGTTTCCCGGTTGAGGAAGGCAGGCCGCCGCCCGCGGCCCACTTTTGTCGCTAGCCCATGAATTTTCTGGCTCATCTCTACCTGGCGGCCCCGCCCGCCGCCCCCGACTACCTGGGGCGCCTCACGGGCCAGTTTATTGCCGACTCGGTGCCCGGCCGCCGGCTCGAAGCCTACCCCGCCGCCGTGCAGGCCGGCATCCGGGCGCACCGCGCCATCGACACCTTCACCGACCAGCACCCCGTGGTGCGCCGCAGCACCGCCCGCCTGCGCCAGGCTGGCACCGGCAAGTACGCCGGCGTCGTCTCCGACGTGTTTATGGACCACTTCCTGGCTCGCAACTTCGCCGAGATTGCCGGCGAGGGGCTGGCCGGGTTCACCCAGCGCGTGTATGCCGAGCTGGCCAGCCAGGAGGCCGTTTTTCCAGCGGCGGTGCAGCGGTTTTTCCCGCACTTGGTGCAGCACAACTGGCTATTGCACTACGCCGGCCTGGAAGGTATAGCCCGCGCGCTGCTGGGCCTCAGCCGCCGCGCCTCGCCCGGCTCGGGCATGGATGCGGCCACCGACGAGCTGCGCCGCAACTATGCCGCCTACGAGGCCGATTTTCGCGCGTTCTTTCCTGAGTTGCAGGCCTACGCCGCCGGGCTCTAGGGGTGGAGCTAGCCCCCGCCGAGCGCCGAACGGTCATTGTCGCAAGGGTTGCGTTAGGCCGCCGGCCGCTTGCCACTAGGCCTGGCCGTGAGCTTAAGGTAGAGAATGACAGTGGCCAGCCCGCCCGAAATGAGGTTGGTCATCAAAATCGGAATGTCGTGAATGAGCACTGCGTAGGTGGCCCACAGGCAGGTGCCCAGAAACAGAATGAGGAAAGTGGGCAGCGAAAGGGCGCTGGTATCGCGGGTTTTTATCGTTTGGTAGGCCTGCGGCACGTAGGCGATGGTGGTGAGAAAGGCGGCCAGGCTGCCGACGATAGTGACGGTTGTCATAGCAAAAAACGGGGCAGTGCAGGTAAAGAAGCGCCGGGGCTAGCCTGCGCGCTGCTTTCAACCCATAAGGTAGCAGCTACGGCGCGTTGGTGGCCGCAGAAGGCTAGGCGGTGAGCTGTAAAACCAGGATGATACCGGCCAGCGCGGTCGTTGCGATATTGCGCACGATAACCGGCAGGTCGGCCGTGGTCAGAAACACGGCTAGCCTGCTAATAAGGGAAAACAAGCATGCGTAAAAAGTTAGTGGGCAGCGCATAAGCCTTAAAAAAAGGAGCGGGAAGAGCTCGCCAGGCAAGCTCTTCCCGCTCCGGGTAAAAGGCCTCGGTGGGGCTAGCCCAGCGGCCGGCCGAAGGCCTAGTGCTGGTGGCCGCCCTCGCCGTGCACGTGGCCGTGGGCCAGCTCTTCGGCGGTGGCGGGGCGCACATCCTGCACCATACCCTCGAAGTGCATCACCATGCCGGCTAGGGGGTGGTTGAAGTCCATAGTCACCTGCTCGTCGCCGATTTCCACTACTTTGGCTTGCATGTGGTGGCCTTCGTTGTCGGCCATGGGCAGGTAGTTACCTACCTGTAGCATCTGGTCGTCAACCTGACCATCAATCTCAAACACCTGCTTCGGAATCTCTACCACGGCCTGCTGGTCGTAGTCGCCGTAGCCCTGCTCCGGCGAGAGCGAGAAGCTGAAGCTATCGCCCGGGTTCTTACCGTCGAGCTGGCGCTCGAACTCCTCGGGCAGGCCGCTGTGGCCAAACAGGAACACCATCGGCTCGTCGGCCTCAGCCTGCTCTACTAATACTTTCTGCTGGTTTTCGTCGGTTACGGACAGGTCGTAGGTCAGCGTTACAACCGAGTTTTGGGCAATGGCAGCCATAGCAATGGGGTGGGTTGGTGTGGTGGGCAAAGGTAGGGGCAGCTTGCTGGCAAAAGCCTCGTAGCAGGGCTAGCCAGCCTACTTTGCCACTGGTTTAGTGGAATGGAAATAAAAATTCCTCCGCAGTACCCAACGGGCCACGGAGGAATTTGGTTTTTTACGTTTCTGCTGGCTACGCCGGCATTGCCTTCAATTCGCGGCTCCAGAAGCGGTGCTGCTCCATGGCTTTGATGAAGTCCTTGGTCAGGTTACCGCCTTGCTTATCAGGGCTCGTTACCACACCTTCGGCCCCCAGGATGTCGGTGGCGCCGGGGTAAGCTGCGGCTTCCAGCAGCTGCACGCCTTCGGCCGCGGCCGCGATGGGCTTGCAGTGGCGGAAGGCCTCGTTCACGAAGCGCACGGCGTCGGCGTCCTGCTTTAGCTTGGCTACGCTGGCGGCGCCGCCGGCCACATACACGGCATCGAACAACGTCGACGAAGTGTTCTGGAACGTCCAGTTAATCAAGATGCCCTGACCATCCGGGCCCTTCAGCGAGCCGCCGTGAGTGGCCACGATAGCCGTTTGGGCACCCTGGGCCATTAGCTTCTGCATCAGCTCACCAATGGCGGCTACATCGGCCCCGTCAGTAGCCAGGATGGCTACCTGGCGGGTCTTGATGCTGGCCTTGCCCTGGTTGATGGGGCTATTGGCGGCCAAGCTCAGGGCGGGTGAGGAGGCGTCGGCATTTTTCACCGGGCCCGACTGGTAGTGGGCCACGTCGCCATCGGCAGGTACGGCCAGGTTTAGCTGCACGCCGTCGGTTGTTGGCACTTCCATACCCAAGCCCTCGGCCACGCGGCGCACCAGGTCGGGAGCCACCTGGGCTAGCTGCATAAGGGTGCGTTCGCGCACCTCCAGGTGCTGCACGTGGCCCAGCTCAAAGCGTAGGGCCTTCACGATGTGCATCTTTTCGGCGTCAGTCTGGCTGTTCCAGAACAGGCGCGCCTGGCTGTAGTGGTCCACGAAACTCTTGCTGCGCAGGCGAATTTTGTGGCCCTCCACGCGCTCGTAGGTCGAGGTGAAACCGCCCTCGCTGGCCTTGGCCTGGCGCGGGTAGCCATCATTGAGCTTGTTGACGCCGTAGGCCACGTTGCCCTTGTTGATGGTCTGGCGCATGTGGCCGTCGCGCTGCCCGTTGTGCACGGGGGCTAGCGAGCGGTTAATCGGAATTTCGTGAAAGTTGGGCCCGCCCAGGCGCTTGAGCTGGGTGTCGAGGTACGAAAACAGGCGGCCTTGCAGCAGCGGGTCGTTCGAGAAATCGATGCCGGGCACGATGTGGCTCAGGCAGAACGCCACCTGCTCGGTTTCGGCAAAGTAGTTGTCTACGTTGCGGTTGAGCACCATCTTGCCCAGCTTAACCACCGGCACCTGCTCTTCGGGAATGAGCTTGGTCGAGTCGAGCAGGTCGAAGTCGAACTTGCGCTCGTCTTCCTCTTCCACCACCTGCACGCCCAACTCCCACTCGGGATAGTTGCCGCCCTCAATGTTGTTCCACAGGTCGCGGCGGTGGAAGTCGGGGTCTTTGCCCGAAATCTGCTGCGCCTCTTCCCAGGCCACCGAGTGGGAACCCAGCAGCGGCTTCCAGTGAAACTTCACAAAGCGCGCCTTGCCTTCGGCATTCACCAGCCGGAAGGTGTGCACCCCGAAGCCCTCCATCATGCGCAGGCTGCGCGGCAGGGCGCGGTCGCTCATCACCCACAGCAGCATGTGCGTGCTCTCGGGGTTGGTCGAAATAAAGTCGTAGAACGTGTCGTGGGCCGAGGCGGCCTGCGGAATCTCGTTGTGCGGCTCCGGCTTCACGGCGTGAATGAAGTCGGGAAACTTGATGGCATCCTGGATGAAGAACACCGGCATGTTGTTGCCTACCAAGTCGTAAATACCTTCCTCGGTGTAAAATTTCACCGAAAAGCCGCGCACGTCGCGGGCCAGGTCGCTGGAGCCCCGCGAGCCCGCCACCGTCGAAAAGCGGGTAAATACCGGCGTAACGGCGCCGGGCTGCAAAAACGCGGCGCGGCTGAGGTTAGCGTTGTCGTCGTAGGCCTCGAAGTAGCCGTGGGCGGCCACGCCGCGGGCGTGCACCACGCGCTCGGGAATGCGCTCGTGGTCGAAGTGCGTCATCTTCTCGCGGTAGATGAAGTCTTCGAGCAGGGTGGGGCCGCGCTCGCCGGCCTTAAGCTGGTTCTGGTCGTCGTTTACGCGCAGGCCCTGGTTAGTAGTCAAAAACTGCCCGTAGCCGTCTTCACGGTTCTGGGCCATCTCGTCGGTTTTGGGATTACCCACTACATCCTCGTGGGTTTGTTTGGCTAATGGCTTATCGCTCATCTTGGAAAAAGAATAGGGAACTAGGAGAACTAGTTGCCTAAACGGAGCCCTACCCGTAGGGTTAGCCTAAAAAAACTCGACTACTGGCCAGCACTCGTGGCTAGCCAGCCGCTGGGCTTGCTGAAGCATTGAACAGCAAGCCGCTGGCTACGGCTAAGGAGGAGCCTGTAATTGAAGTAAAAAAGCAGCTATTCTGGTGCAGGCTAAGCGTCAGCATACCTAATGGGCTAGCCCGCAGGGGGAGCCGTAAAAAAAGGCCCTGCTACCCAGTGGCTAGCATGACCTTCTTTTAGCTGAGCGGGTGAGTAGCCGTACCCTAATCTTGCAGTTCCCAGGCGGTGCGGTAGCCGCCCACGCGCTCCACGTAGTCGAGGAAGGCCTTGTAGAACGGGTGCGACCCTAGCGTAGATGAGTCGCCCACGAGCAGCAGCTTTTTGCGGGCGCGGGTCATGCCCACATTCATGCGCCGGATGTCGGAGAGAAAGCCAATTTCGCCGTGCGAGTTGCTGCGCGTCAGGGAGATAGCGATAATGTCGCGTTCCTGACCCTGAAACGAGTCTACGGTGCCCACGCTAAGCTGGCGGTGCAGCAGCAGGCCGCTGAGCTCATCGTTTTCCTCCACCGCATCCTTCAAGTAGTTAATCTGGGCGCGGTACGGGGCAATGACGCCGATGCTGAGCGGGTCGGTTTCGTGGTCGGCCTGGTCGTAGGGCTCCAGCAGTTGGGCTAGCCGCTTCAGCAGCAGGTCGGCCTCCTCGGGGTTGGCCGTGGAGCGGCTTTCGGGGATGGTAATTTCCTGAAAGCCAAAGCCGGCCGTGTCCAGAAACTCCACCGGCAGGTCGGGGGCGAAGCGCAGGTCGTAGGCCTCCAGACCGGCGTGGGCCACGGTGGGCGCGGCCACCAGGCGGCCGTCGTAAAACTGCTCCGACGAGAACTGCATAATCTGCTCGTGCATGCGGTACTGCACTTCCAGCATGCGGCTCGCCTCGGGCTGGCGCTTGATAGCTTTCTCGAACAGGGTTTCGCGCAGGGCGCCGGCTTTTTCGCTCTTCACGGTGGGTGGCAGCTGCTGGTGGTCGCCGGCCAGCACCACGCGCTGGGCCTTGGCAATCGGTATCCAGCAGCCCGGCTCCAGGGCCTGGGCGGCCTCGTCGATGAAGACGGTTTCGTAGGTGAGGTGGCGAATATTGCGGTTGCTGGCGCCCACCAGGGTGCAGGTAATCACCTGCACCTGGTCGAGCAAATCCTCCGTGATGTAGCGTTCCAGGCCGTCGGCTTCCTGGTGCAGGGCGCGGGCTTCTTCCTTGAGGTGGCGGCGCTGCTCGCGCTCTTCCCAGCCAAAGTGCTTGGTGTGCTTGCCGGCTTCTTCGCGGTACTGCTCGGCGGTGAGGCGCATGCTGCGCAGCTCACCGTAGCGCTTGTGGGCCATTACCTGGGCATCGAGCGTGTGCTCTAACAGCAAATCCGACACCCGGCTAGGGTTGCCCATGCGGATAACGTTGACGCCGCGCTCGGCCAGCTTTTCGGTTAGCAAATCGACGGCCGTGTTGCTAGGAGCGCACACCAGCACGCGGCGCTCGCGCCGGATGGTTTCCAGAATGGCCTGCACCAGCGTCGTGGTTTTGCCAGTGCCGGGCGGGCCGTGAATGATGGCCACATCCTGGGCGGCCTGCACGTGGCGCACGGCGGCTAGCTGGCTCTCGTTGAGGGGGCTAGGGTAGAAGAGGTCGTCGGCTTTCTCGGGCCGGAAGCGGGCGGGCTTGGCGCCGAGCAGGATATCGCGCAGGTCGGCCAGGCGGTCGCCGTAGGCGCCCATTACCTTGCCCAGGGCATAGTCCATCTCGCGGTAGCTCACCTCGTCGAAGGTGAGGTCGATGCCGAGCTTGCCGCCTTCCAGCACCCAGTCGGGCAGGTCCTCTTTGGTAGTGGCTAGGGTCAGTTTGTTGCGCCGCACGCTGGTAATCACACCGCTGAGCGTGGGCCGGTCGGTAGCCGAGCGCCCCGGAATATTGCCAAACAGCGCCGCGTTCTTGCCCACCTGAAACAGGTGCAGGCCCTGCTGCCCGGCGGGGCGCTCCAGCTCCAGCACCACTTTGCCACCAAAGCCTACGTCTTCTTTGGTAATCGTGACGGGGTACCAGGTGAGGCCGCGCTTCTGGCGCTCCTGCACGGTGGCTTTGGCATTCTTGAGCTTAAACTGCTCTAAATCTTCTTGTTGCTCCAGCTTGAGCAAGCCCTGCACGCGGCGCAATTCCTGCTCAATGGCGTAGGGCTCGGCGTGGGGAGAGGTAGTTTGGGTAGACAAAAGCGAATAGGTTGATTTCGTTGAGTAGGTAACAACGAAAACGGAAAATGAGTGGCGGTAGGCCCAACGATTTTACGCTAGGCCTATTCTTAGTCAGCTCCGCCAAACAGGTAGGCTGCCGACAAGGTAAAGCAGCGGTTGTGGTAGGAGGGCGCACTTCTTCCATTGCCAGCAGGGTACTCGGCCCCGAGGTTGCGCAGGCCGTAGCTGTATACCACTTGCACCTGCAAGTGCTGCACGCCTACCCCCATGCCCAGTTGCCAGCCTGCATCAAGTCCCCGGCTATAGTACACATGGTTGGAACGGCTGGTGTTGTACGTATCGCCCGGCTCTACCGTTCCCGAGTCGCCGCCACCGCCCTGTAGTCTGCCGCTCACATATACCTGAGAAGTAGATTGATAGCTGCCTCCGCTCAAAAAGCCAGCGTAGGCACCCGCCAGCAGCAGCAAGCCCTGACCATTGGGGGCCGAGCTGTATTGCAGGCGCAGCGGGAGCACCAAGTAGTTGAAGCGAAAGTCGTACGTCTCGTTGTAGGTGTACGTGTAGCTAGGGTAGGTGGTGAAATAGCTGTTTTCGACGCGGGCACCCTTTTGCGAAAAAAATAGGCCCGATTGCACGGCATAGTGCGTGGCTAGGCCATATTGCACTTGCACACCCGCTTCTAGGCCAGGCCGGTACGAATTGCTGCTCTTATCGCTGGCCGTGATGTCGGGGAAATTGTAGTTGCTACCTGCATAGTTGAACCCGAGCTGCGGACCAATGCGAAAGTCAGCCTGTGCAAAAGCCGCAGACGCGGCTAATAGTAAGCTAGCGGTAAGTAAAAATTTATTCATCTGAAAAAGATTGGTTGAAGCAAAAGTACGGGCTTCTAGTTTCCATCTTTCTCAGGCTTTCCTACTCAATCAGCCCCACTGCCCAGGCCCGGGCCTCGGCCAGCGAGGTGAAGTGTCGAAACTCGTAGGGCAGGTCCGGCACGCTGCGCTGGTACATGCCGTCGATGGTAAGGCGGTTCATGGTTTCTTCCGATTCGAGGTGCGCAAAGCGCAGTATTCCCAGTGCGCCCAGCGGGGCTAGCACTTCGGCGTGCGTCCACTCCAGGTCTCTAGGTCGCACGGCCCCGAGGCGGCGGTCGTCGGCCACCCAGCCCGTTACGTGGTGCAGCCGGGCCAGGCGCAATACTTCGAGCAGGGCCATGCGAAAATCGGCACTGCCGGCAAAGCCCAGCCACTCGGTTTCGAGCACGTTGCGCGGGCCGCCGCTGTGCAGCAGTACGTCTAGGAAGGGATAAGAGGCAACAATGGTAGTATTCATGGGCAAGCTAAGCCAGCGGCTATTCTTCGCGGTGTACGGTGGCCGGGCTAAAGGCGGGCACGCACACCGACCAATACTCGCACTCAACCTCAAATGGATTGGAATAGCGCACCCGCGCGCCCGCCTTTATCAGCAGCGATTCGCCGGCTTGCAACTCCACCACGTCGCCGTCGATTTCGAAGCGCTTGCGCCCGCGCACCACAATTGTAATCTCGTCAAACTCGGGCCGCTGGTGGGGCTCGCTCCACTGCGGCGGGGCCACCATGTGGGCCACGCTGTACTGGCTGGTGTGGGTACTGGCTAGCCCCACGTGCTCTTCGATGAGCTTGCCATCGGTAGTAGGCACCCGGAAGGGCTGGGGGTTGCGAAAGTAATTTTTGTCGGCAGCCATATTATAAAGGGTAGAGTAGAAGAAAAATGAAGTGAAACCAGCCGGCCACAAAGGTCAGGGCTATGGTCGGCCAGGGCAGGGGCCGGGCTTGAAGGAGAGCAGCCCCGCATTGCGGGCCACGCAGGCATTGGCATAGGTGAGGCCATTGCAGCCGCACACCGGGTCATACTCCATGGTACACATGCCGTTGGGGTTGGCTCGTTTGGGGTCGAGGCAATCGGGGCCGGTGGCGGCAGGGGGGCTAGCGGGGCGGGTGCAGCCCGCCAGCAGGGCTAGCGACAGCCCGGCTGCAGAGAGGAAGCGCATCATATAGGCAGGCTTATACGCAGGCCCGGCGGGCAATGGCAGCGCCCCCACGGCCAATTTTAAGAAAAAAAGGCCCCGGCCCAACCCCTCGCCCCGCCCCGCGTATAGCTGCCAAACCCCCGGGCTGACGGCCACTACCGCGCCGGCCCCGGCCCTTTCACCTTACCACTTTTTCTTTCCTTCTCATGTCATATCGCGAAGAAGATAACAACGCAGGCAAAATTCTCCTCGCCGCCCTCGCTGGCGCTAGCGCTGGCATTCTGGCCGGCATCCTGCTGGCTCCCGATAAAGGCTCGGCTACCCTCGAAAACTGGAAAGGCGCTGCCAAGCAGTATGGCGGCCAGCTGGGCGACCAATTCAACAAATACAGCGCTGACCTCGAAACCAAATTCAAAGGCCTGTCGGAGAAGCTCGAAGATATGGGCGTACTCGGTGCTGGTGGCGCCCTTAACATCGGCGGCAACTGGGATGAAATAAAAGGCAAGCTGAAGCAGCAGTATGCCCAGCTGACCGATGAGGACCTGACCTATGCCGAAGGCAAAGGCGACGAGCTCCTCGGCAAGCTGCAGGACAAGCTCGGCAAGGGCAAGGCTGAAGTAACCAAAATCATCAACGACCTCACCGGCAAAGGTGATGACCTGGCCGACAAAGCCAAGAACGCCGTTGACAAAGGTGCTGACAAAGCTAAAAACCTGGCCGACAAAGGCGCTGATGCTGCCAAAGACGCTGCCAACCGCGCTAGCTAGTTTTGAAATAACACCGCGTAAAAAAGCCCCGTGCCAACCCGGCACGGGGCTTTTTTACGCGGTAGGCTAACCAGTGAGCGTCATTCGCCGTTTGCCATTAGTAAATTAATTCTCATTTGTAACGCTCTTTTTCACTCATGCCTAAGGATAACGGAAAAGTAATTGTATCGCTGCTGGCCGGCGCTACTGCTGGCATTGTGGCCGGTCTGCTGCTAGCCCCCGAAACCGGCGAAGAGGCTCGCAAAAGCATTCGCGAATCGGCCAAAGACCTGTGGGCCGGTGGCCTCGGTAAGCTGGCCAAGGATGCCCTTGCTCAATTTCAAGGCAATTCTACCAACCCCGACGCTGCTGTAAGCGAGGATAAAAATGCTGCCGACGCGCTCTTCGATTCCATGGCTAGCCCCGAGCCCGGCGACCTGGCTACGCCCGCTGGCGATGGCCATTCGGTGGCCGGCAAAAAAAGCGGTGACTACGCTTCCAATCACCGCGACGACTATAGTGCTGATGATGAGGCTGGTGAAATCTCGCGTCGCACCGGCGTTGGGTCCTAGTCAGGCTTTTTTTAAGAAGAATACGGGGCTGCGTAACTTCCGCTCAAAAGCCGCGCTAAAGACTATACAAACGGCTTGAACGAAGCTCGCTAAGTGAGAGTAGTAAAATTGCCGGTCGTAGGAACTTCTAGCAGAGTTGGTTAAATATTCTGCGTGTAAAATCAGACGACCCATCGCAAGCTTCTGATTTCAGAAGCAGCTTTTAGTGGCTATTCGTAAAAAGGCCCACTTCCTATAACTAGGAAGCGGGCCTTTTTTTATGGCCGTTGCCAGTGCTTCCTACGAAGCGCTGGGTGAGGTTTTCTCCTGCGCCACTACTTCGGGCCGCATCTGCGGGAAAAACAGCACATCCTGAATAGAGTGCGAGTTGGTCATAATCATGCTCAGGCGGTCGATGCCGATGCCCAGGCCGGCCGTAGGCGGCATCCCGTACTCCAGGGCGCGCAGGAAGTCCTCGTCGAGCACCATGGCTTCGGTGTCGCCGCGCTTGCCCAGTTCCAGCTGGTCCTCAAAGCGCTGACGCTGGTCGATGGGGTCGTTGAGCTCCGAGAAGGCGTTGCAGATTTCCTTGCCGTTGCAGATGGCTTCGAAGCGCTCCACGAGGCCGGGGTGGTCGCGGTGCTTCTTGGCCAGCGGCGACATCTCCACCGGGTAGTCCGTGATGAATGTGGGCTGAATGAGCTTGGGCTCTACGTGCTCGCCAAAAATCTCGTCGATGATTTTCGACTTGCCCATGCTCGGGTCGAGGCCCACTTTGAGCTTGGTAGCGGTTTCGCGCAGCGCGGCCTCGTCCATATCCCCAATAGCTACCCCGGTAAACTTCTCGATGGCCTCAAACATGGTGTAGCGCTGCCAGGGGCGCTGGAAGTTGATGAGGTTGTCGCCTACTTGCACCTCGGTCTTGCCGTGCAGGGCTAGGGCCACCCGCTCCACCATTTCCTCCACTAGGTCCATCATCCAGTTGTAGTCCTTGTACGCCACGTACAGCTCCATCTGGGTGAACTCGGGGTTGTGGAAGCGCGACATCCCTTCGTTGCGGAAGTCCTTCGAGAACTCGTACACACCGTCGAAACCGCCCACGATGAGGCGCTTGAGGTACAGCTCGTTGGCGATGCGCAGGTACAGCGACATATCCAGCGTGTTGTGGTGCGTTTTGAAGGGCCTGGCCGCCGCGCCGCCGTAGAGCGGCTGCAAAATGGGGGTTTCGACTTCCAGGTAGCCTTTATCATTTAGGTAGTTGCGCATGGCCTGCACCAGCTGCGTGCGCTTGATGAAGGTGTCGCGCACGTGCGGGTTCACCACCATGTCCACGTAGCGCTGGCGGTAGCGCTGCTCAGGGTCGGTGAAGGCGTCGTAGGTTACTTCCTCGCCGGTTGCTTCGTCCTTCTTGGTTTTTACCACCGGCAGCGGGCGCAGCGATTTGGCCAGCAACACCAACTCAGTCACGTGCACCGAAATTTCACCTACCTGCGTGGTAAACACGTGGCCCTTCACGCCAATAAAGTCGCCCAGGTCGAGCAGTTTCTTGAACACGTTATTGTACAGCGTCTTGTCTTCGCCGGGGCAAATCTCATCGCGGTTGATGTAGAGCTGAATGCGGCCCGACGAGTCCATGAGCTCGGCAAACGAGGCTTTGCCCATCACCCGCGACGACATGAGGCGGCCGGCCAGGGCCACTTCCTGGAAATTGTTGAGCTCGGGCCGGTAGTTGTCGATAATCTCCTGGGCATAGAGATTAACGTCGAACAGCTCCGACGGATATGGCTCAACGCCAAGCTCTTGCAGTTGCGTCAGCTTCTGGCGGCGCAGCAGCTCTTGTTCACTAAGTTGGTGCATAAGTTATCTGAACCGCGGATTTGTCGGATTCTTCGGATTAGCCGGATTTTGAAGCCCCGCACCAGAAAATATCAGCCTGCGACAACAGGCAATCGCACGGTAAATGAAATGAAGTGTAAAAGTAAGGCACGAAAAAAGCCGTTCCGAAACGGAACGGCTTTTAAGTCAAGAAATCAAAACCAGAAGAAAGTCAGCTTGGCGCAGCCAAGCGTATCTGTGCAATCCGCTAAATCCGTTAAATCTGCGGTCTAGGCGGCCATCTTGAATTCGGGCTCCGGCTCGGTGCCGAGCAGGGTGGGCTGCACGCGGGTGCGCAGGCGCTCCTGCACAAAGCCGGCTTGCAGGTGGATGGGCAACTCGCGCACTAGCTGCTCATAGCGGGCTAGCCCCAGCGCCTTGGCCACGTAGGCCTCATGAATGCCGTTGAGATAGCTCACCACGCTCAGCAACGAGCTGTGAAAGAGCTTGAAATCAATGTCAGCTTCCACGTAGCGCTCAATCTCGCGGCTGCTCTGCGAGATACGCAGGCGACCCAGCAGGTCAAAGATAGTAGTGTAGCCCAAGCGCCAGGTAATTTGCTGCCAGTGGGCGGCTGTCCACTTATCAAGTGGCTTGCCCGTTTTCTGGCTGCGGATAGCCGTGTTGGGGTTAGCCTGCACCTGCTGGCGCACGCCAAGGGCTGTCTGCTTGCGGGTAGTGCGCAAAAACTGGCCAATCTGGGCCTGCGCGTCAATCTCCTGCGAGGCGATGTGCAGGCCAGCTTTGTAGCCCGCCAACGGCAGGCGGTGAATGTTGAAATCGCCGTAAGCCCCAGCGGCATAAAACGATACGGGGCGCGGGTAGGCATTCTTTACCACCAAGCGGCCCACCTCGCGGCGAATCACCTGGGCATTGTTGGAACGCACCCCGGTAGTATATAAAAAGGCTTGCAGGCCCGAAAGAATAGTGTGGTAGGCCTGCGGGAAAGTCCAATGCAGGGCGTTGCGCAGAAAGTTCTCATCGCCGAGCTCGGCGGTAGCGCGCAGGGCATACTCAGTGCTCCAGCACGAGTGCAGCAGCTTGGTGAGCGCCGTCACATCGCCCTCGCTCAACTCGGCTTGGTGCTGGCGGAAATAAGCCGAGTGCGCTAGCCCACCTAGCGGACTCTCACCCTCCTGAATGTGGGAGCTCAGGGCAAAGAAATAGTTGAGAAATACCTGGGCCGGAATGGAGCGGCGCCAGGTTTCGTCGGCCAGGCGCTGCTGCTCGCGCTCCTCGGGCGTGAGCAGCGCTTCGGCGGGCGACACGGCCATTACCGGAGCCGAATACATGTCGGCCGGAATGAGCGGAATAATGCGGGCTTCGGTTGTAGTAGTCATACCAAATAAACCGAAAGCCAATATTTTTAGTTGCTATTTACTAAAGAAAACCGCAGATTTAACGGATTTAACGGATTGCGCGGATATGCCCGCTAAAGCGGGCTGACTAGGCCTATTTGGCCGAAAATGGGTTGGTAAACTGGTAGCGATAGTCGTGAATAGGAGAGGGTGATTTACTAAAAATAATCGCAAGAAAAAAGGAGCTGCCCGCTAGGGCAGCTCCTTCGTTGCTAGCATAGTCAGCCTGCCGCAGGCAGGCGTATCCACGCAATCAATTAAATCTGCGGTTATTGTTCGTCTTTGATGACGTTTACGGCTTCGCCGACGGTGATGTCCTTGTTGAGGCCGCGGGTGAAGCGCATGGCGCGATTTACTTTTACCGAGTCGCCGCCGAGGGCCGTGCGGTCAGCCGTAAGGGGGGCGAGGGCGAGCGGAGTGGCCGTCTTCTGAATGGTTTCGTACTTGTCCGACTCCGCCTTTAGCAGGTGCTGCATGGCGCGGTACTTCTCAATTTTGAGCGACACCACCGTTTCGTTCTTACGCTTGCGCAGGCTCTGCACCAACTCGGTCATTTGCTGGAAGGCGGGGCTAGCCGCCACGCGAGCTTTGCTATTGGCTTCGAGCTTGGCGTAGTTGGGCTGGTCGTCCCAGGGGCGGTAGCTGGCGGGCTTGATTTCGTCCCACTTCAGCGGGTAATCCGACTCCTTCTCCCCCTGGTCAACGTACGAGAACAGGTCGGGCAACACGATGTCCGAAGCCACGCCCTTGAACTGGGTCGAGCCGCCGGTAACGCGATAGAACTTCTGCATCGTGAACTTGAGCGAGCCAAAGGGCTTGAGCGTGTTCAACTCGGGCGGCAGGGCCTCGTCGAGGTCAATGATGCGCTGCACCGTGCCTTTGCCATAGGTCGTAGTGGTACCCATGATGATACCGCGCTTGTAATCCTGAATGGCCGCGGCCAGAATCTCGGACGCCGAGGCGCTGTACTTGTTCACTAGCACCACGAGCGGGCCGCTGTACTGCACGCGCGGGTCCTTGTCATTCAGAACGTTGGTTACGCCGCGGCTGTCGTGCACCTGCACCATGGGGCCGCTAGGCATGAAAAGGCCGGCCATTTCGACGGCATCGTTGAGCGAGCCGCCGCCGTTATTGCGCAAGTCGAAAATTACGCCCTTCACGCCTTCGGCCGTGAGCTTGGCTAGTTCCTTCTTCACATCGGCTGCTGACGAGCGGCCCCCGTTGTCGTTGAAGTCAGCGTAGAACGCGGGCAGGCGCAAGTAACCAATTTTCACGCCGCTAGGGTCGTTAATAACGGCCGATTGGGCATACGTGTCTTCCACTACCACCACATCGCGGGTGATGGGAATAACCTTGGTTGAGCCGTCGGCTTTCTTCACAGTGAGGCGCACTTCCGAGCCTTTCTTGCCCCGAATGAGCGTCACGGCCTTGTTGGTGTGCCAGCCTTCGATGCTCACCGGCTCGGCGGCACCCTGGGCCACGCGCAAAATGGCGTCGCCCTTTTTCAGCTCGCCCTGGCGCGACGAAGCCGAGCCGGGCACGATGTCCTCGATGTAAATAAGGCCTTCCTTTTCGCGCAACGTGGCCCCGATGCCTTCGAAGCGGCCCGTGAGCTGAATATCAAACTCTTCCTTCTCGCGGGGCGGGAAGTACTCGGTGTGCGGGTCGTAGGTGTTGCAGATGACCTTGACGTACTCCGTCAGCATCTCGTTGGCGTCGGGCTGTTCGCTAAACTGCTCATCATAGTACTTGAGCACACGCTTGCGAGCCTCCACCTCCATTTGGGCGGGGGTGCGGTCGGGCTCAGTAGTAGCGGGCTCCTTGGCGAGGCTAGCTACCTTGGCGCGGTCGTGGCGCTTGTCCTGCTCGTCCATCATCTCGGCCACGCGCACGAGGGTTTCGTACTTCAGCAGCTTGCGCCACTGCTCGCGCTGGTCGGCGGCGTTGGCGGGGAAGGTAGCCTTCTCGAAGTCGGTTTGGATATTCTCCTCGGTGTCGAAGGCGAAGGGCTTAGCCAGAATTTCGTGGGCCAGTGCCTGCATCTGCTTGGTGCGCTCGGCCATAAGCCGGCTGCTCAGGTCAAGAAATTCGCGGCTGCCGCGCTTGGTTTCGTCGTCGATATCGGTCTGATATTTCATCAACTGCGCCACATCAGACTGCAAGAGGAACTTCTTGCGGTAGTCGAGACGCTTGAGCGACAAGTCAAACACCCGCTTGCTGAACGCATCATCGATGCGCTCGGGCTGATAATGCGCCTGTGAAAGCCCCTGCACGATAGTGCCAACCAGCACCTGCTCTTTGCTAGGGGCTGCCTGCGGGCCGCTGTGCTCGTAGAAGCGATAAGACGCCAGCCCGAAAACGGCGGCTACCAGGCCGGCGTAAGAGCCAATTTTGAGGCGGGGGGAGAACATTCAGGAGGGAATTAGGAAGAAAGCCAAATGTAAGCGGCGGGTGGCGGCAAGTTGCACAACCACTAGCTAACGTACGGCAAAAACGTCGCCAAGGCTGCGAATAGTGCCACTTGTTGTAGTTCTTGCGTTGGATTTACGGCAGACGCCCGCACTTTGTCGGCGTACCCACCTTATCCTGCGCTCCCATGAGTAAGAAGAGCATCCGCGCCGCCTTGCTGGGCCTGGCCCTGGGCGACGCCCTGGGCGTTCCCGTTGAGTTCATTGGCCGCGAGGCACGCCGCCGCGACCCGGTGGCCGGGTTGCGTGGCTACGGCAGCCACCAACAGCCGCCCGGCACGTGGTCGGACGACTCGTCGCTCACCTTTTGCCTGGCCGAAACCCTGGCCCGGCCCGGCGGGCTAGCCGCCGCGCCCGATTTGGTTGACTTCGGCCGCCGCGCCATCAACTGGCTGGATAACGGCTATTGGACCGCGCATGGCGAAATTTTTGACGTCGGCAACGCCACGCGCGCGGCCATCCAAAGCCTACGGCAGGGCATACCTCCTAGCCAAGCTGGCCCCCGCTCGGAGTTCGACAACGGCAACGGCGCGCTGATGCGGCTGCTACCACTGGTATTTCACCAAACCTGGCAGGCCGAAAACCTGGATTTGAGCGCCGCCTGGGCGCTAACCGAGGTCGTGGCCAGCGTCACGCACGGCCACCCGCGCTCTACACTAGGGTGCTGGCTTTATTTGCTAGTGGCCCGCGGGCTCACGCGCGGGCTAATCCCCGCGGCGGCCTATGAGCAGATGCAGACCCTGGCCAATCAGTGGCTGCACGCTAAGGCGAAGGGTCCGGTTTTTTACGAATGGCCGAAGTACGGCGACGTGCTGGATGGCACGCTACCCAACCGGCCCGAGCCCGAAATAAAGTCTTCCGGCTACGTGGTGCATACGCTGGAAGCCGCCCTCTGGTGCCTGCTCACGCACGATACCTACGCCGCTACGGTGCTGGCTGCCGTGAACTTAGGCGACGACACCGACACTACCGGCGCGGTAGCGGGCGGGCTGGCTGGGCTGGCGTATGGCGAAGCTGGCATTCCGGCCGAGTGGCTGGCTGGACTGGCCCGCCGGGCCGATATTGAGGACCTGGCCCAGCGCTTGGCGGCTGCCTAGCCTAGGCAGCCGCTAAAAAGGCTCGTCTGCTTGGGGGAGGGTGTGGGGCTTGTCACCCGCTCGGCATCGTTTAGCGCCGCTCGGTGCAGGCTGCTGGCGCTGGGCGAGGGCTAGCCCAGCACCCGACTCACATTATAGAAAGCGTGCCCGCAGCGCGGGCGTGGGCAGCCAGCAGCTCTCCTGCCGCCCAAACCAGCGGTAGCGGTGACGCGCCACGAAGCGGTACAGGCCATCGCGCCAGCTCGGGGGCAGCAGCCAGCCCAGGGCGGCCACGCGCCAGAAGCCACCCAGCAGCCTGGCCACGCGCAGCACCGCCGCCGAGTGCGAGTACAGCCGCCCGCCTTCAAGCAGCACCACCGAGTCGGGCCCGGCCGGCCCTGGCGGCGGGTACCCGGCCGCCGCCAGCAGGGCTTGGCCCGCCGCGCTCTGGAGCGCGGCGAAGCGGAAGCGCCCCGGCGCATCGTGGCGAATAATGAACTGCACCAAGCCGTGGCAGAGGTTGCAAACGCCGTCGAACAGCACAACGGCGGGGGTGAGGACGGGCATAAGCTAAGGAAAGTAAGAAGGCAGCGTTGGCCTAACGTGGTCGCGGCCAACAGGTTTTGAGCGAGGCTGCCGGGAGAAGCAGCAGAAAATTTACCGTGTTTTCCCCTAAGTATTTTCTGAGAAGAATACGTGGTATTCGCGCCGCACTGCCCTGGGCAGAAGGCGTACAATGGGCAAGTCTTTTCCACAAACCTTGCATCATGAAGCGCAAACTAAATTTTTCCCTAACCCTGCTGAGCTTAGGGCTCGCTGGCAGCCTGCTCACGGCCTGCGGCGACAGCCACGATAATGGCTCAGGTACCGGCGCCGCTAACTCCGGCACCGACACGACTACCGGCACGGACTCTACCTCGATGGGGGGCACCGGCACCACGGCCGGCATGAGTGGCAGCACGGGCGCCTCGACCGGTACGGGCAGCGCGGGCGATATGGGCGGTAGCACGGCCGGCTCGGGCACCATGAGCACGGGCGACAATGGCAGCACCGGCGGGGCAGGTGGCGCGGCCACCTCGGGCAGCATGGGCACTACCAGCGGCAGCACGGGCACCACTAGCGGCAGTATGGGTGGGGCTACCACGGCGGGCAGCACCGGCACCACCGGTGGTAGCACCGGCGGGACGGGCGGTACTACCGGCCAGTAGCCCGCGTGATTTTTTGATTCCTTTCCCACATTCTCTTTCCTGAGCACATGAAAAAGCAACTGCTTCGGCCGCTATGCACGGCCGCTTTCCTCTTCGGCTTAGGCCTGGCTACTACCACAGCCCACGCCCAAACTACCACGGGCACCACGGCGGGGTCTACTACCGGCTCGGTGGGCACGACCTCGGGTACTACGTCGGGCTCAATGGGCACTACGTCGGGCTCGATGGGTACTACGTCGGGCACTATGAACTCGACCTCGGGCCGCACCAGTGGCAGCTCAACGTCGGGTGGGCGGCGCGGCAAAACCCGCGGTAGCCGCGGCAGCTCTACCTCGGGCACTATGCATTCGACTTCAGGCAGCACTAGCGGCAGCACGTCGGGCTCGACCTCGGGCAGCAGCACGCCGCGCTAGGCGCGCTTTCTTCTCCCGAGTATCTCTTCCGCAAGGCGAAGGGGCTAGCCACTGATGGGGCAGCTTCTTCGCCTTGTTGGCGTGTAGTGCCGGTGTGGGCTGGCTGTTATTTTTATTTATATGCTCCAGCTTTGGGCTATTCTGCGGCGTCCTTTTGTGCTCGACCTGCGGGCGCTGGCGCTGCTGCGCATGGGCACGGCGGCCGTAGTGCTGCTCGATTTGGGTATTCGCAGCACCGACCTCGAAGCTCACTATGCCAACCTGGGCGTGCTGCCACTGGCGGCTTTGCTCGACCATCTGTGGACGCCCTACCAGTTTTCGCTGCACGCTGCCAGCGGGCTGTGGCAGGGGCAAGCGGTGCTTTTTGCGCTGGCCGCCCTGGTGGCGGGCGCGCTGCTGCTGGGCTACCACACCCGGCTAGCCACAGTGGCCTCGTGGGTGCTGCTGGTATCGGTGCAAAACCGTAATCCGCTCATCGGGCAGGGCGGCGATGACCTACTGCGGATGCTGCTATTCTGGGGGGTGTTCCTGCCCTGGGGCCGCGTGTGGGCCTGGGATGCGCGCGCCCAGCCGCCGCCCGCCCGCTACGACTACGCCAGCGCAGCCACTGGGGCCTTTATAGTGCAGCTAGCCCTGCTCTACTGGTGCACGGCCTTGCTCAAAACCGGCCCCGAGTGGACGCAAACAGGCACCGCGCTCTACTATGCCTTTAGCCTCGACCAGCTGCTGCTGCCCGGTGGGCGCCTGCTCTATCCGCACCCCGCGCTGTTGCGCGCCCTCACGCTGGGCACCTGGTACACCGAGCTGCTGCTCCCCTTCGCGCTTTTCGTGCCATTTGGGGTGAGGTGGTGGCGGCTGCTGGTAATCGGCGTGCTAGTGGGCTTTCACTTGGGCATCAGCCTCACACTGTATGTGGGGTTGTTTTACCTGATAAACATGGTGGCGGTGCTGGGCCTGCTACCTCCGCTGGCACTTGACTGGCTAGCCCCGCGCCTGCGCCCCCACGCCGCGCGTGCCCGGCGCTGGCGCGCGCGGCTGCCGGCCTGGCAAGTGCCCTGGCTACTGCGCATCGAGCGCACCCGGCCGCGACCGCCGGGCCGCGAACAGCTGTTGCGATGGATGCGCGAAGCCTTGGTGTTCAGTGCCTTGTTTTACGTGTGCTGGTGGAGCCTCGACGACGTAGCCGGCCCGCCGGGCCGCTGGATGGCGCCGCCCGCGCGCTGGGTGGGCTACCTTTTTCGGGTCGACCAGCACTGGGGTATGTTTGCGCCCGCCGTGTTTAAGAACGATGGCTGGTACGTGCTCGAAGGCACCACCACCACCGGCCGGGTGCTCGACCTGAACCGGGGCGGCGCGCCCGTGTCCTACACCAAGCCCACCGCGGTGGTGGACTTGTTTAAAAACGACCGCTGGCGCAAATACTCCGAAAACTACCTGTTTGTCGAAAGAGCCTGGATGCGCCCTTATTACTGCAATTACCTGCTGCGCATCTGGCACCAAAACCCGGCGCACCCGCCCCTGCGCCACCTAGCGGTGGTGTATATGAAAGAAGTTTCGCAGCCCAACTACCGGGTGCCCCCCGCCACCCGCGAGGTCCTTTGCGACTGCGCGCCGGCCCCGCCGGCCGAATAGTCTGGCGGCCCTGCCCCTGGGCGAATTCGCTCCTATTCGCCGCCCGTGGCGGCCAGCACTTTGCGGGCCGTGAGGGTGGCGCCCGCGCTGGCGGCCATCACCAGCAGCACGGCCAGCCACTGGGCCGGCGAAAGGTGCTCGCCCAAAAAAAGCCAGCCGCAGAGCGCCGCTGCCGCCGGCTCGATACTCATTAAAATGCTGAAGGTGCGGGTAGGTAAGCGCCTGAGCGCCTGCATTTCCAGGGTAAAGGGCAGCGCGCTCGACAGCAGCGCCAGCGCCGCTCCCAGCCCGAGTAAGTGGGGCGTTAGGGTAGCTAGCTTGCCGCTAGCCAGGCCAAAGGGCAGCACCGCCAGCGTGGCAAACAGCATGCCCACGGCCACGGCCGTGTTGCCGGGCAGCACCTCGGCCACGCGCCCGCCCAGCACAATGTACACGGCCCAGCAGCCCCCCGCGGCCAGCGCCAGTAGCATTCCCACCGGGTCGATGCCGTGGCCGCCCCAGGGCGCGATGAGCGCAATGCCTACGCCCGCCAGCACGGCCCACAGCACATCGAGCCAGCGGCGCGAGCTGGCCATGGCCACCAGCAGCGGCCCCACAAACTCGAGCGTGACGCCCAGCCCCAGCGGCACCCTAGCCAAGGCGCAGTAAAACAAGAAGTTCATGGCGCCCAGCGCTACGCCGTAGGGTATTACCGCCCGCCACTGCGCCGCCCGCAGCTGTCCTAGCCGGGGGCGCACCGCCACCAGCAGCATCAGGGCCGATAAGCCGATGCGCAGGCTAGCCGTGCCCGCCGCCCCCACCACCGGAAACAGCCCCTTGGCAATGGCCGCTCCGCCCTGCACGCTGATGATGGCCAACAAAACGGCCGGTACGGGCGGCAGCGAAAAACGGGAAGACTCCGGCATGGTGGCACAAAGCTAGGGCCCCGGCCCGCCGCCTTAGCCTTGCCGCGCCCGAATGTTGTTGGTGAGCACGTGCATAAGCTGCCCTATTTCTTCGAGCGTGGCGGTTTGGTAGGCCTGGGCGGTGGGGATGCCGGGCGCTGATGCCGGCCCGCGCGTTGGCCCACAGCCGTTGGTGCCGGGTGGGCTGCGACAGCAGGCGCAGGTTGGGCAGGCTAGCCCAGCAGGGCCGGGCGCTCGCGGTACACCTTCCACAAAAACTCGCCAAACAGGGTGTTGGCCCACGCAAACCAGGCGCGGGTAAACTTGCTAGGGTCGTCTTTGTGAAACGACTCGTGCATGTAGCCAGTGCCCGCGTGGGTGGCGCGCAGCGACTGCACGCAGGCCCGGATTTCGGCATCGTCGGTGCTGGTGAGGCCGCGCATGATAATAGCAATCGGCCAAATCATGTCGGCCCCCACGTGTGGCCCGCCCACGCCCTCGGCCGCCGTGCCCTTGTAAAAGAACGGGTTAGCTGCCGATAGCACCAGCTGGCGCGTGTTCTGGTAAGCGGGGTCGTTGAGGGGCAGCGCGCCCAGGTAGGGCAGGCTCAGCAGGCTGGGCACGTTGGCATCGTCCATCAGAAGATGGCCGCCGTAGCCATCGACCTCGAAGGCGTAGACCTGGCCTAGCGTGGGGTGGGTGACGAGGGCGTGCTGGCGCAGGGCCGTGGCTACCTCATCGGCCAGGGCCATGAGGTCGTTGTAGGCGGCCTGCTCGTGGTGAATATCGTAGAGCATGAGCGCCGCCTGGCGCAGGCTAGCCACGGCAAAAAAATTGCTGGGCACCAGAAAGGGCAGCAGCGTGGCATCGTCGCTGGGCCGGAAGGCCGAGGCAATCAGCCCGCAGGGCCGCACCGGGTAGCCGTAGCCGGCCATGGGCTGGGTATCGGTGGCGTTGGCGGTTTCGCGCTGAAAGTGGTAGGGCCCGGGGCCCGCCTTGCGCTGCTGCTCGCGGAAGGTCTTCACGGTGAGGTCGATGGCCCGGCGCCACTGCGCATCGAAGGGCTGAGTGTCGCCGGTGGTTTTCCAGTAGTGGTACCCTAGCCGGATGGGGTAGCAGAGCGAGTCAATTTCCCACTTGCGCTCGTGCACACCGGGCTGCATGGCCGTGCGGTCGGTTTTCCACTCGCCCACCTTGGTTTTGTCGCCGTAGAAGGCGTTGGCGTAGGGGTCTTGTAAAATGCACTGCGTCTGGCGGTTAATAACGCCCGCAATCAGCTGGCGCAGGGCCGCATCCTGCGGGGCCAGCGGCAGGTAGGGCCACACCTGGGCCGAGGAGTCGCGCAGCCACATGGCGTCGATGTCGCCGGTGATGACGTAGGTATCGGGCCGGCCGGCTAGGGTGCCAGGCGTCACGGTCGTGTCGATGGTATTGGGAAAGCAGTTGCCGAACAGCCAGCTCAGCTCGGGGTCCTTCACCCGGCGCTGAAACTCGCGAATGGTGGTTTCTACGGCCTGGCTCCGGAAGCGGCGCTGGCTAGCGGCAGGCCGCACCACCGGAAAAGCGGGCGCGGCCCGCAGCGGCGAAACTCCCAGAAACGGGCCGGCGGCCACCAGCCCCGCACCCCGCACAAACGAACGGCGATTCATCATACTTAGCTCAAAAAAAGATGAAGCAAAAAAGAAGACCAGCCAAAGATGCGCCCAAACCCCCGGCGTTGCACACCAAAAAGGCTGCCTGGAAGCCAGGCAGCCTTTCAAAAAGTTGCGGTAGTACCACCCGATACTACAGCTTGGTGAAGCGGCGGCTCAGCGTTTGCTGGCTAGGGGTATTGACTACCAGCAGGTACAGCCCGGCCGGCAGCGTGCTCACGTCGAGGCTGTCGCCCAGCGCGCCGCTGCGCACGGCCTGGCCCACGGCGTTGACTACGCGGTAGGTGCTGCCGGCCAACTCGGGCGCGGCGGCCAGCCGCAGCTGGTCGGCCACGGGGTTGGGGTAGAGGCTGAGCTGCTCGTCGGGCTGGGTGCTGGCGGTGGTGGCTAGGGGCGCGGCCAGGCGGGCAGCGCCCTGCTTGGTGAGGCGCACCCAGTTGAGATTGTAGCCGCCGGTTTGGGCGTAAACGCCGAAGTTGTAGGTGCCAGCGTTCAGGGTCACGGTTTTCGATACGGTGCTCCAGGTCTGCCAGCCGCCGGTGCCGGGAATGGTGGTGTTGCCCAGCTGCACGCTGCCCGCGTTCAGGTCGGCCGAGATGGTGCCGCCACTGGTGGCGCTCGCCACCCGGTACTCCAGCAGGTACGTGCCGGTGGTGGGGATGCTGATGCCGTTCCACACCAGGTAGTCGCCGGCGTCGATGGTGCCCATGTCCTGGCCGCCCTCGGCGCAGGTTTCCACCAGCATGCCGTTGTTCACGTTGGCCGCCTCGGCTTCGAGCTGCCGGCTGAAGCTAGCCGTGGTGGCCTGCACCCGCAGCGAGGTGGTTTTGTCGTTCCAGTTGCCGGTGCCCAGCGGGTTGTTTACCAGGCAGCTGTTGCTGGCGGTGAGGGTCAGGGAGTTACCGCTGTAGTTGTCATTCTCGTACAGAATAACCTGGTAGCCGCTGTTGATTTTGAGCGACGATACGTCGTCGTTCAGGATGCCCCGGGCTTGCAGCGCGCTCAACGTGTAGTCGCCCAGGGGCAGGGCCACGGCCGTGCTGCCGTAGTTGCAGTCCTTGTAAAAGGTAGCTACACCCGTGCTCGTGGCCTGGCCCGCAAAGCCGCCAAACGTGGCCACCACCTTCGTGGGCTGCGGCGTCTGGAGGGTGCTCGACTGGTCGGCCACGTCGTCGTAGGCAAAGCCGTAGCTCAGGTTATCGACGCTGATGCCCGGCAGGTGCCAGAAGCGGGCGTAGTAATTCAGGGGCGCCGCTTGGTAAAACTTGCTCACGTCGTAAAAATTCTGCTGCCCGGCGGCCCCGCTGGCCGTGCTGATGGCGTGGCGGTTCACGGCCGCCGTAATCTGGGCCTGCACCACCAGGTCGCAGTCGCCGTCGTTGTTGCGGGTGGCTAGCACCCCCTTGCCCTCAAAGGCCTCCTGCGTGGTGGGCTCGCGGGTGATGATGCCCGTGCGGCCATTGTAGGCGCCCGATTGGCCCACCACCACCAGGCGGTTGTCGGCGCCCACGCGGCCCTTGAACACGCCCGCGTTGCCGGCGTTGAAAATCAAATCCTCGTTCTTGTACTTGGCCCAGATGGCGTCGAGGTACGGTTTAAAGTAGTTGCCGTAGGCGCCGGCCGTAGTGCCGTTGGTGCCATCGTAGAAAGCCGGCGTTTTGCTGGGGAAAGAGATAACGCCGGTCGTGTTGTTTACCGTGCCCTGAAACTCGGTGGGCACATTGGCCTTGTAGGCCGCCACAATATCGGCGGCCGATTTCAGCTCGCCGGTCTTCTTGTAGTAGCCGTTGCCGTACAGCTCCAGGCCCATGGGGTAGGCAAAAGCATCGACGCGGGTGGTATTACCGAAGAAGCCGCCGCCGTTATTGGTCAGCTCAATCGTCTCGTACACAATACCCGTGTTGGGGTCAGTGGGGCTTTGCGGGTTGGGCGCCGTGTAGCCCGAAGGCGCGCCGCTAGCCCCAAAAAAGTAGAAGTACAGCTGCTGGCCGCGCGCAATATACACGCGGCACCCCGCGATGTAGGGCAGCGTAAACGTGCGGTTCGGGATATTGCTGAGCTTGGTGAAGCAGGCTGCGTACTTCGAGTTGGCGCCCGGCCCGGTGTTGCCGTTGATGGTGGGGCCGGTTACGGTGTTGTAGCTGCTGCTCATGGGCAGCACCTGGTTGGTAGCCGCGTTTATCCACACGTGGTTGTTGCTGGGGTCGATGCCCACGATGGCCACGTACAAATCGGTGTCGGCAAAGGGCGACGTATTGTTAATGGTGAACGGAATACTGCCCTGGGCCAGGCTGCGCTGCGGCAGCAAAGTGGTCAGGAAAATCAGCCCAAATAGGGCCAGGAGTGCGGGTTTTCTCATGTGGAAAAGGAGTAGGGTGGGAATGGACTTAACAGCGAAAGCCGTGGCTGCTCAACCAGGCCTTGCCCTGCCCAGGCAAGCGCCAGGCGGCTGGTGCAACCCCCGCTTTCGTAGCATGCACTTCATGCACTGGCCAGTGCTACCCCCATTTGCGCAGCGCCGAAAAAAGCGGCCGGGCAAATGGGAAGTGAGCAAATGTATAGCGGCCGCCGAAGCAAAAAAAGCCCGTTTATGCGCTGCAAATCCCCCTAAGTGAGCGCTTTGGCGGTTAAGGCGCACGGCGGCGGCACTTACGGCACCATCGGCCCGGCCCGGGTGGGCCGCGCACCGGGCTGGCGCCACCTGCCCGGGCCGCTAGCCTGCGCTGGCTATTGCGCTTAAAAAACAAGCCGCCAGCGCAATTATTCTTTATTTTTGAAGACAGCCCCTCCGCACGCGCCGCTGCGAAAGCAGGTAAAACCCTCGCCCCCGGGCCGCCCCAATAAGTAGGTAGGCCCACGTCAAAAAAGCTCGCCGGCGGGCAGCTTGCAAAAAGCCCGTGGGTGCGCGTAACCCAGCCCGCGGGCAAGCCCGCAGGGGTAGTATTGCTAGGTAGGCAGGGCTAGCCCCCGCCAGGCCGTCCTATTCAAAAAAGTCGCCGGGGTCAGTCTGGTCCAGGTATTTTTTGAGCTTGCCCAGGTCGCCGAAGTAGGGCAGCACGCAGGCCATGAACTGGCGCACAGCGGCCAGACTGTCGGCATACGCCAGGAAGGTATCGCCGACTTCGTCGAACTCCAAGTGTTCGAGCAGCGCGGGGGCAAACTCCTCGATAATGGTTTCGATGTGCTCGCGCCACGAGGCGCCGGTGCCGCCGTAACCGTGGTTTTCAAAAAGCTGCGCGTACTCATCCAACTCGGGCAATTCTACCACGATGGCAAACTGGCGGTTGGGGTCGGCCGCCGATTTGGCGGCGGCTATTTTAAAGGGATACGTAGCGGACATGCGGCAAGGTAAGGCCCGGCCCAGGGGCTAGCCCGGCCACGGGCCGGACAGCGACCCGCGCAACCGCAGTTTTGCACTATTGCCAGAAAGGGTATGGGCAGTAGATAAGGTATTGAGCAACAGTGCAAAAATGGGACAGCAAAAGTGACGAAAGTCATGAAAATACCGGGTTTTCGGCCGGTTTTGCCCCAACCCGGCGCCCTGACCCGGTGCGTAAGTTGAGTAACTCCCCCGCTCACGCTCTGCCAAAACAAACTGCCTATGTGCCCCCATCTCTACTCGACCGATTACCTGGCCATTAGTTTCCGGCCCGACCTGGGCCTGCTGCTAGGCCGCTGGCTGCGCGCCGTGAGCGAGGCCGAATTGCAGGCCGGCTACGCCAGCCTGCGCCGGGCCACGCTGCACTGCGGCGCCACGAGCTGGTTTATCGACTCGCGCCGCCGCACCAGCCACAGCCACTACAGCCCCGAGTGGGTCACGGCCAGCTTTTTGCCGGCCTTGCAGCAGGAACTGGGCCGGCCGCTCTACGTGAGCTTTTTGATGCTGCCCGATTACCTCTGCAGCCGGGTCGATGCGCCGGGTAGCTGCCCCGGCACCAGCCCCGTGCAGTTCGCCTGCTTTCTGGATGAGGGTGCGGCGCACGCCTGGCTGGTAGCGCGCCCGGCGCTGGTGGCCTAGCCTGGTGGCCGGTGCGCCGGGCCACCTGGGCCCGGATGCGGCGGCTAAGGGTGTAAATTTGAGTTGATTTAGTCCCTGTCCATGTCGCCCGACCAGTTTTCGACGGTTTGCCTGCACATCGCCCATCGCCCCGACCTCGGCCAGCTCACCGGCCGCTGGCTGCGCTCGGTGTCGGAGGCCGAGCTGCACGAGGGCTACGCCGCCCTGCGCCGGGCGGCGCTGCACCACGCCTGCGGCCACTGGCTGGTGGATGCGCGCCGCCGCATCACGCGCAGCCTCAATGGGCCCGAGTGGGTCACGAGCCGGTTTTTGCCCGAGATGCAGCGGGCCCTGGGCCAGCCGCTGCGGGTGTGCTTTTTGGTGCTGCCCAACTACCTGGCCAGCCTGCCGGCCAACTCGCCCCCCAGCAGCTTCGTGCAGTTTGCCCGCTTTGTAGATGAGGGCGCGGCCAATACTTGGCTAGCGGCTGGCTAGGGCACCAGCCGGCGGCACACTCTAACCCCGCCGCTTGCCCCAAAAAAACAACCCCCCGCTCGCCAGGGCCAGCGCCACCACCAGGCCGTCGCGCAGGGTGCGGCCCTGCTGCGCTTCGTGCAGGTCGGCCTCCAGTAGCTGCTGCTTGGCGTTGGCCTGGCGCAGGCGCTCTTGCAGGTTTTGCTCGGTGGCTTGCAGCTCGCGCAGGCGCTGGGCAGTGAGGTTGCGGTCGTCGCGGCCGGTGTTTTGCAAGGTTGTGGCTGTGGTTTGGAGCTGAGCGGCGGCAGTCTGGGCCTGTTGGGTGGTCTGGTTGAGGGCCGCCACTATCTGCTCGTCCTTGTCCACGATGCCTTGCAGGGCATCTACTACATCCTGTAAGTCCTTCTTACTGGGTTTGTTGCTGAGGCCGAGCAGGCCGTGGCGCTGGGCATTAGCCTCGGCGTACTGCCGGGTGAGCACCTTGCGCTCGGCCAGCAGGCGGGGCAGGGGCGAGTCGGGGGTGATGACCTGGGCCTGGGCCGCCGACCCTAGCAGGGCCGGCAATGCGAAGGAAAGAGCGCGGGTACGAAAAGTCATGCAGCTAGTAAAAAGGCGGGCGGCCCACGGCGGGCCGGCAAGGATAGCGCCTGTTCGGCAAAACAACGGTTGGGGTTGCGCTGCCCAGGCAAGCTTGGGACAGGCGGGGGTAGCGACGCCTCTTTGCGCCTCTGCGCTGGGCGAGCTAAACAAAGATGAGCTGCAAAGATGCGTTGCCACCCTCGCCAACTGCATAAAAAAGCCGGAACTACCGCCAAGCTGACGGCCGTTCCGGCTTTTTTTGCTTCCTAAAAAACTAGCTTACACCAGCTTATCGGGCGTAATGGGTAGCTCGCGCACGCGCTTGCCGGTGGCGTTGAACACGGCATTGGCAATGGCCGGGGCCACGCCGATGGTCGCGATTTCGCCGATGCCCTTAGTGCCCAGCGCGTTCACGTGGTAGTCGGGCTGGTTCACGAAGGCTACTTCCACGGCCGGCGCATCGGCGTGCACGGGCACGTGGTAATCAGCAAAATCCTTGGTCACGTAGCGGCCAAAGCGGTGGTCGATGACAGCGTCTTCCATCAACGCCATACCGATGCCCCCCACAGCGCCGCCCTTCATCTGGTTGGCGGCCGTTTTCTGGTTGATGATGGTACCCGCATCGGCGCACGACACGAGCTTGCGCACCCGCACCTCGCCCGTGAGCGCATGCACCGCCACCTGCGCAAAGTGCACCGAAAACGAGTACATCGAATACGTCTGCCCATCATTGCCGGTCGGCCTCGACTCCACGTTGACGTACGCCGCGCCCGGCTGCTTCAGCAGGTCGGCGTATTTCACCCGGCTAGCCCCCGCGCTGGCTAGGGTCAGGTAGCCGTCGCCTAGTTGCACGTCCTCTTTCTTGGCTGCGGTGAAAGCCGGCTGGCTAGCCCCAGCCAGCTCGCGCAGCTTGTCTTTGAGAGCCAGGCAAGCATCCTGCACGGCCTGGCCCACGGTGTTTACCGTGGAGGAGCCGCCCTGCGAGCCTGCCTGCGGAAAGCCCGAATTGCCCAACTCAAACGTGATGCGGCTAGGGTCGAGGCCCAGCGTGTCGGCCGCAATCTGGGTCATGGCCGTGCCGGTGCCGGGGCCGATGTCGGTGGTGGCGCATTGCAGCACCACGTGGCCGTTGGGCAGCAGCTGGGCACTCACGTGGGCCGAGCCGCGGTGTGCGCCGAAGGTGCCCACGCCCATGCCGTAGCCCAGCAGCCAGTCGCCCTCGCGCACGGCGCCGGGCTCCAGCTTGCGGTTTTTCCAGCCGACGCGGTCGGCGCCGAGCTGGTAGCACTCCTTCAGAAACTTGGTGCTCCAGGGGCGGTTTTTCTCGGGGTCCTGGTCGGTGTAGTTGCGCAGGCGAAACTCCAGCGGGTCGAGCTTGAGGAGGTAGGCCATCTCATCCATGGCCGATTCCAAGGCAAATGCGCCAGTGGCCTCGCCGGGGCCGCGCATCCAGATGGGCGTGCTCACATCAAGCGCCGCCAAGCGGTAGCGCGTCGTCAGGTTGGGCGAGGCGTACATCATGCGCGTCTGGGCCAGCGTCGACTCGGTAAACTCCTCGTAGGTAGAGGTTTGGCCAATAGAATCGTGGCTGATGGCGGTGATTTTGCCGTCGGCCGTGGCGCTCATGCCCACTTTTTGCCAGGTGTAGGGCCGGTAGCCCACCATCGTAAACATCTGCTCGCGGGTCAGCATCAGCTTCAGCGGGCGGTTCACCACCTTCGCCCCAATCACGGCGGCCGACTCGTGCGGCCAGCTGTGCAGCGCGTTGCCAAATGCCCCGCCCACAAACGTGGCAATGACCTTCACATTCTCCTCCGGTAGGTTCCACTCTTTGGCAAAGTCGCGGCGCGTGCCCATCGTGCCCTGCGTCTTGTCATACAGCGTAAGCCGGTCGGCCGCCTCCCAGTGCGCCGTGATGGACTGCATCTCCATCGGGCTGTGCATCTCGTTGGGAATCACGTACTCCTGCTCGATTTTGAGGCTAGCCGACTTGTAGGCATCGGCCTGCCCGCGCTGGTAGTCGGCCATCGGCGACTTCGGGTTTTTCTTGGCCGAAGTCGGCAAAAAGGCTTTGTCAGCCCCCGCCTCCATACTCGTTTGGTGCGTTTCCTTGGCGTATTGCGCCTTCACGAGCCTAGCCGCGTGGCGCGCGCGCTCAAAGGTGTCGGCTACGACCAGCGCAATCGGCTGGTCATTAAACAGCACCTTGTCATCGTGAAACACCTTCAGTGGCCCGCCCACCGTCTGGGGCTGCGACGGGTCTTTGCCCGTGGGCTTAAAGCCCGGCACCTTGGGCGAGTTGAGGTGGGTGATAACGGCCAGCACGCCCGGCGCCCGCTCGGCCGCCTTGGTGTCGAGGCTGCTGATGCGGCCCTTGGCAATGGTGCTGCCCACGAGCACGCCGTAGGTCATGCCCGGCAGCTCGTATTCGGCCGAGTAGCGGGCGCCGCCCGTCACTTTGAGGTGGCCATCCACCCGGCTCATCGAGCCCCCGATGTGCTTGTCTTGCGTTTTCATATCGGAAAGTCAGTTAAGCCGCGCTGGCCGTTTTAAGAGCCTGCACGAGCGCGTTGGGGGCTAGCTTCAGTTTGTAGGCATTGTGTTTGAAAGCTTTGGCTCCCTGCATCGCCACCTCGGCGGCGCGCCGAAAGCTGGCCTCCGTGGCTGGCTGGCCTACTAGCGCCTGCTCGGCGGCCGTGAGGCGCCAGGGCTTGTGGGCCACGCTGCCAAAGGCTAGCCGGGCAGCCTTAATCATGTTATTCTCAATGTCCAGCGCCACGGCGGCGCTCACCAGCGCAAAAGCGTAGCTGGCCCGCTCGCGCACCTTTTGGTAGTGCACGTGCTTGGCAAACGCATTGTCAGGAATCTCAACAGCCGTAATCAACTCGCCGGCTTCGAGGTTGGAATCCTTTTCCGGCGCCTCGCCGGGCAGGCGGTGAAAGTCGCCGAAGGCCAGCCGGCGGTCGCCCTTGGGCCCGCTGATGAGCACCGTGGCATCGAGTGCCACCAGCGCTACGCTCATATCGCTAGGGTGCACCGCAATGCATTTGTCGCTCGCCCCAAAAATGGCGTGCATGCGGTTGATGCCCTCCAGCGCCGCGCAGCCGGTGCCGGGCTCGCGCTTGTTGCAGGGCATGGCCAAGTCGTAGAAATACGAGCAGCGGGTGCGTTGCAGCATGTTGCCGCCCACGGTGGCCATGTTGCGTAGTTGCGGCGAGGCGCCGGCATTGAGGGCCAGGGCTAGCAGCGGCTGCCGGGCGCGCACCTGTGCATCGTTGGCCACGGCTGAGTTGAGGGCTAGCGCGCCGATGCGCAGGCCGTTGTTTTGGCTCTCGATTTTGGCGAGCGGCAGGCGGTTGATATCCACCAGCTTCTGGGGCGTCATCACGCCGCGCTTCATCAGGTCGACGAGGTTGGTGCCGCCCGCGATAAACTTGGCGGTGGGGTCCTTGGCTACTACCTCAATAGCGGCCTGGGGCTTGCTAGCCCGCACGTACTGAAACTGGTTCATACCTTTTGTCCTCCGCCTTTAACGTCTTGAATGGCGGCCACAATGTTGGCATAGGCGCCGCAGCGGCAGATGTTGCCGCTCATGTACTCCCGGATTTCACCTTCCGAGTCAGCGTGGCCCTCGCGCACGCAGGCCACGGCGCTCATTATCTGGCCCGGCGTGCAGTAGCCGCACTGAAAGCCGTCGTGTTTCACGAAAGCTTCCTGCATGGGGTGCAGCTTGTCGCCGTCGGCTAGCCCCTCAATAGTGGTGATTTCCTGGCCATCGTGCATCACGGCAAAGCTTAGGCAGCTGTTCACGCGCTGGCCATCCACGTGCACCGTGCAGGCGCCGCACTGGCCGTAGTCGCAGCCCTTTTTGGTGCCCGTGAGGTGTAGCTGCTCGCGCAAAAAGTCGAGCAGCGTGGCCCGCGGCTCTACCGAAACCTTGTGCTTTACGCCGTTGACTTTCAGGCTAAGCGGTATTTTTTCGAAGGCGGCGGCCACACGCTCGTCCAAGCCTTCGGCGGCGGCCGTCACGACTGGCGCCGGCACCAGGGCCAGCGCCGTGAGCAGCGACGACTGCTTGAGAAACGTGCGCCGGGCCTCGTCGTGGTTGGCCGGCGTATCAGATTCGGGGTTCGTAGCCATAAGCTGAAGATGAAAGGGGCGGGGTGCCGGCGGCCGTCAGGCCTCGCCAGTGCTCCCGCGTGTGCTAACCAACAAGATACGACCTGTTGGGTTGCACGCCCCACCTCTTTTCAGTATGGCTCAGGCTACTTTGAGTAGCTCACACGCTCAAATAGGGTGTTGACAACAAGCTGCTTACCTAATCCGGCGATAGTGGCCAGGCTAGCCCGTCATTTCCTGGCCCAGTAGCGGGCTAGCCCGCGCTACTGACCGTCAGATTTACCGGACCTACGGCCGGGCATTGGCCCGAAATAAGGCAGCGGCTTCTAAAGAATATACAACTTCATCGAGCGTGAGGCGCCCGCGGGTATACCGGTCAAGCAACTGCTGCTGATATGGTTCTATGGCATAGGCAATGCCGGTAGTGATGGCAATAATGGCGGCTGCCAGGCGCTGGCGGCTCTGTTCGGTAGCAAGTGAAGAAACGGGCAGCGGGCGTAGAGCGGGGGTGGGATAGTTCATGTCCTAAAAGTAGAACAACTTTGGCTTTTACAATACCTTTTTTTCGTCCTATTGCAAAAAAATGTGTAACCTTTTTTAAAAGTGTCAGTAACGCGCAGCCGCCTAGCCGCTAGCTGTAGTAAAGTTGGTCTTTTATCGGCCGAAGCTGTGCCACCTGCCTGGCAGTAAGTAAACACCTGGCAGCCAAGGGCTTTTCCTGCCAAACCCGAGGCCAAAAGTTGAGCGCTTAGCGCTGGTATAATCCTAGTATACTATGCCGTGATGTGCCTGCCGTCAAAAAAGATGAGTAGTCGGCCGAAAATTTTGTCGGGCCGGGCGGCTAGCCACGGCCGCCCGGCCCCCCGGGGCGTATAGCAGCCCCTAGCCACTCTGCCGCCATGCCCCAACTCGACCACGCGCCCGCCGCCCCCGCCACCTTCGACGCCGACGAGCGCCTGCGCTGGGTCGAGCGCGTAGCTCGCCTCATGGACAGCCAGTTTCAGCTGCCCGGCACTAAGTTTCGCTTCGGTCTCGACCCGCTGCTGGGGTTGCTGCCCATTGTGGGCGACGTGTCGGCTTCGCTGGTATCGGTGGCCCTGCTGCTGACGATGCTGCGCCACGGCGCCAGCGGCGCGGTAGTGGTGCGCATGGCGCTCAATATTCTGATTGACAGCGTAGTGGGTACTATCCCGCTGGTGGGCAACGTGTTCGACTTCGCCTATAAAAGCAACGAGCGCAACGTGGCCCTGCTGCGCCGCCACTACGCTGAGGGCCAGCACACGGGTAGCGGTAAGGGGCTGGTAGCCCTGGTACTGCTAGGGTTCCTGGTGGTGCTGGGGCTGGTGGCTTGGGGCAGCGTGGTGCTGCTGCAAGCCGCGTGGCACTACTTCGAGGCGCCCCCGGTTTACACGGCATAGCGGCTAGGGTGGGGCGTGCTGCCTGGCAGGGCAAGGCTAGCCGGGGTACCTTAGCCAGGCGCGGGCCGGGCGGCGGCTTGCACGCAGCCTTTAGCAGCTAGTACCCGCCTTTGGGGTGGCGTACGCTTTTCTTGCGTGCCAAATCAGCAGCCCGCGCTGCGAATACCCTGTATCTATGCCCAAGTATTTAATCCTCTTTGCCGGGCTGGCGGCCACGCCGGCGCTGGCCCAGCAAGCGCCCAAAAAACCGCTTGACCATACCGTCTACGACCAGTGGCAAAGTGTTGCTAATCAAAAGATAAGCGACAATGGCAAGTACGTGCTCTTCCAGGTGAAGCCCCAGCAGGGCGACGGCACGCTGCACCTCAAAACGACGACTGGCCGCCAGCTGCGGCAGGTGAGCCGCGGCGATTCGGCCCAGTTCACGGCCGACTCGCGCTTTGCCGTCTTCGCCATCCGGCCCCGCTACCAGGACGTGCGCCAGGCCCGCATCAAGAAGAAAAAGCCCGACCAGATGCCCAAGGATTCCATCGGTATTTATAACGTGGAAACCGGCAAGCTCACGAAGTATGCCAATGTAAAGTCGTTTCAGGTGGCCGAAAAGGCGCCCGTGCTGGCCTTTTTGGGGGTGAAACCTGCGGTGAAGGACTCGCTCAAAAAGGCGCCCGTAGATACGGTGAAGAAAATCACCGACCGCCTGCTCGAAACCAAGAAGGAAGGTGCGCAACTCACCGTTATCAGCCTGGCTACGGGCAAGCTGCGCACGTTTGAGGCTGTGACCGACTACCAGCTCAGCAAGCCCGGCAACAAGGTGGCGTTTGCCGTGGCGGCCCCCAAGGGCAGCAAGACTATCAAGTCGGGCTTATTCGTGTATGATTTGGCTAGCAATACCTTGCGCCAGCTGAGCGGCGGCAAGGGCGTGTACAAAAACCTGGCCTTTGACGACGCGGGTCAGCAGCTGGCCTTTACCGCCGAAAAGCACCCTGAAAAAGCGCTGGTCAAGCCGTTTAGCCTCTATTACAGCGATTTTAAAGCCGACAGCGCCCGGCTGGTGCTGGCACCGGGGGCTAGCCAGTTGAAAAAAGGCTGGTCGCCCAGCGGATTTGGCAAGGTCATGTTCAGCGAAAACGGCGAGAAGCTGTTTTTCGGCACTGCGCCCGACCCTATTCCGCAGGACACGACCCTAGTGGAGTTTGAGCACGCCAAGCTCGACATCTGGAATTACAAAGACGACTACCTGCAGCCGATGCAACTGAAAAACCTCAAAAAGGACTTGCAGCGCAATTACTTAGCGGTGGTGTATCCGCAGCAAAGCAATAAGTTTTTGCAGCTCGAAGATGAGTACTTGCGTGACTCGTACGTGGCCGAGCGCAACAATGCCGAGTACATTCTGGCCGTGACCGACACCGCCAAGCGCGTGGCCATGCAGTGGGAAGGCAGCACCCGCAAGCAGGCTTATTTGGTATCGACCCGCACCGGGGCCCGCGTGGCCATCAACCCGCAGGCGGCCAAAAGTCAGTTTCAGCTCTCGCCGCAGGGCAAGTTTGTGGTGTGGTATGACTATGCAACCAAGAACTGGTATTCGTTTTCGGTGGCTAGCCACCAAACGACTAACCTCACCGCCAAAACCGGCGTGGCGATGGCCGACGAAGAAAACGACTCGCCCGACGATGCCCAGCCCTACGGCGTGGCCGCCTGGACCAAAGACGACGAGGCTGTGCTGATTTTTGACCGCTACGACATCTGGAAAATCAACCCCCAGACCGGCGTAGCTACCAACTTCACGGGTGGCGTGGGCCGGGCCAACAAGCTGATAATGCGCTACCGACAGCCGGTGGAAAAGCAGAAATTTATCGAGCCCAAAACTGAGCTCTGGCTGCTGACCCAGAACGAAACCACCAAGCAGTGGGGCTACTACCACAAAAACCTGGCTAGCCCTAAGGCGCCGCAGCCGGCCGTGCTGGCACCCTTCGGCTACTCGCCGCTGCTGCAGGCCAAAAATGCGCCGGTGTTCGTCTACACCAAGTCCAACGTAACCCACCCGGCCGACCTCTACACCAGCCGCGACTTGGTGCACGAAACCCAACTCAGCAACATCAACCCGCAGCAGAAGGACTACAACTGGTTTACGGCCGAGCTCACGCACTGGACCACACCTAAGGGCTACCCGGCCACCGGCGTACTCTATAAGCCCGAGAATTTTGACCCTGCCAAGCAATATCCGATGGTGGTGTACTTCTACGAGAAGCTGTCGGAGGGCCTGTATAAGTACACGGCGCCCGCGCCCACACCCTCGCGGCTCGACATTGCCCTGTTTGCCAGCAACGGCTACCTGGTATTTACGCCCGACATCAGCTACACCATTGGCGAGCCGGGGCCGTCGGCGGTCGAGTTCATCAACTCGGGTGTGGAAGAATTGAAGAAAAACAGCTGGGTCGATGGCGCGCACATCGGTATTCAGGGTCAGAGTTGGGGTGGTTACCAGGTGGCTTACCTCATCACCCAGACTAATATGTATGCCGCAGCCTGGGCCGGTGCGCCGGTCGTGAACATGACCTCGGCCTACGGCGGCATCCGCTGGGAATCGGGCATGAGCCGGCAGTTTCAGTACGAGCGCACCCAAAGCCGCATTGGCGGCACGCTTTGGGAGAAGCCCGAGGTATACATCCGCAACTCACCCTTGTTCTCGCTGCCCAAGGTGCAAACGCCGGTCGTTATCATGTCCAACGACGCCGACGGCGCCGTGCCGTGGTACCAGGGCATCGAGATGTTTACCGACCTGCGCCGCCTCAACAAGCCCGTGTGGCTGCTCCAGTACAACGGCGAGGCGCACAACCTCGTGAAGCGCGAAAACCGCAAGGATATCTCGGTGCGTGAGCTGCAATTCTTCGACCACTACCTCAAGGGCGCCCCCGCCCCGGTGTGGCTCGACAAAGGCGTGCCCGCCGTCGAAAAAGGCCGTAACTGGGGCCTCGAAGTATCGAGCAAGTAGGAGCAGGGCTAACCGCGCGCGTTAACAAAATGGCGACTATCGGTCTTGGCCGGTGGTCGCCATTTTGCTGAACTCACGAACTGATAATAAAAAAAGGCCCTTCCTGCGTGCAGAAAGGGCCTTTTTGTAAACGATTGCGGTCTGGACGGGACTCGAACCCGCGACCTCCGCCGTGACAGGGCGGCATTCTAACCAACTGAACTACCAAACCGTTTACCGCATCCGAAAAACGTCGCCGTTTTCCGTTTTGGTGCTGCAAAGGTAAGAAAATAAAATTGGCTTTCACAAGCCAAAATCTAAAAAAGAGCCGAAAAATCCTGTTCAGATGGAACCTACCGAGATTCGCGTGGCCCAGTCTGCCGACGCGCCCGCCATTGCCGCGCTAGCCAACCAGCACACTTACCAGTACTTAGCCGAGGCCGACCGGGCCGGCGGATTCCTCACAGGCTCGTTCAGCGCGCCGGCCCTAGCGGCGATGCTCAGCTCGGTGCCCGGGCAGGTGGCTTGGCACGAAGGCGAGTTGGCCGGGTTTATCGTGAACTCCCGGCTGCCGCCGGCACGCTATCCGCCCCTCGTGCAGGAAATTATTGCTCGGCTGCCAGCGCTTACCTACCGGCAGCGGGCGCTGGCTGAGTACCGCTGGTTTTTCTACGGCCCTGTGCTGGTGCAGCCGGCGCACCGGGGGCAGGGGCTGCTGCGGCGCCTGTTTGAGGCTAGCCAGCGGGCGCTGGCCGGCAAGTTCGAGCTAGGGATTGCCTTTATCGCCCGGGAGAACGCCGTTTCGCTAAAGCTGCACACGCAGGGGCTAGGCTTGGAGCGGGTGGGCGAGGCGCAGTTTCAGGGCGCGCTATACGACTTGCTCGTATTTCCAGTAGATGATTTATAGCTCCTAGCCTGCGAAGCTGGCAATGAAAAAGGCCCTTCCTGCGTACAGAAAGGGCCTTTTTGTAAACGATTGCGGTCTGGACGGGACTCGAACCCGCGACCTCCGCCGTGACAGGGCGGCATTCTAACCAACTGAACTACCAAACCGTTTACCGCATCCGAAAACGCTGCCGTTTTCCGTTTTGGTGCTGCAAAGGTAGAACCCGAAAAAGCCGCCCGACAAGCCCAGAGGCCAAAAAACCTGCTAAATGAAGGGCTGGTGCACGTTGTCGGTTGTTTCTCAGGCTGATTAATTTTTGAAAAGCTGACAGGCCCGGTTTGGTTTACCTTTGCCGTCCGGCTTTTGACCCGGCTAGGGCCCGGTGGTGCTGCACCGCCGGCTTTGCAGCGGCACCAGCCTATCTACTCTTAGCAAACGGGAATCCCTCCCCCTAATTTTATGCTGCTCGATTTTGAACAACCCATTGCGGCTCTCGAAGACAAGCTGCGCCAGATGCAACAGCTCGCGCAGGACAGCGATGTTGAAGTAACCGAGGCGGTGGCGGCGCTGGAAGCCAAAATCAACACCCTCAAAAAGGAGACTTACGCCAACCTTACGCGCTGGCAGCGGGTGCAGCTTTCGCGCCACCCCGAGCGGCCCTACACCCTGGATTACATCGAGGGCATGGCCGAGAAGTTTGTGGAGCTGCACGGCGACCGCACTGTGGGCGACGATAAGGCGATGGTGGGTGGCCTGGGCGAAATCGACGGCCAGCCGGTGCTCTTCATCGGCCAGCAGAAGGGGCGCAACACCAAGCAGCGGCAGTTCCGCAACTTCGGCATGCCCAATCCCGAGGGCTACCGCAAGGCCTTGCGCCTGATGAAGATGGCCGAAAAATTCAACGTGCCCGTGGTAGCGCTCATCGACACGCCCGGCGCGTTTCCGGGCCTAGAGGCCGAGGAGCGGGGCCAGGGTGAGGCCATTGCCCACAACCTCAAGGAGATGTTTATGCTGAAGGTGCCGGTGGTGTGCATCATCATTGGCGAGGGGGCTAGCGGCGGGGCCCTCGGCATTGCCATCGGCGACCGCGTGCTGATGCTCGAAAACACCTGGTACTCGGTAATTGCGCCCGAGTCGTGCAGCAGCATCTTGTGGCGCTCGTGGGACTACAAGGAGCAGGCCGCCGAGGCCCTCAAACTCACGGCTACCGATATGCAAAGCGCCGGCCTCATCGACGGTATTATTCAGGAGCCGCTAGGGGGTGCCCACACCAACGCGCCCCAAATGATTGCCACCCTGAAAGAAACCCTGCTTGCTACGCTGAAAGAGCTGGCGGCCCTCTCGCCCGAGGAGCGCATTACGCAGCGCATCGACAAGTTTTCGGCGATGGGCGTAGTGGTGGAGTAAAGAAGTATTGGTCAGACTGTCCGTCATGCTGAGCTTGCCGAAGCATCTCTACTGAGCGATACCCTAGCGGTGCGGTAAAGATGCTTCGGCAAGCTCGGCATGATGGACCAGCTGGCGGCGACTTTTTGAGCAGCTTTTCTTTAGTCAAAGAATGAAGATTCATCCGATTGATACCGGCTTATTTAAGCTCGACGGCGGCGCCATGTTTGGTGTGGTGCCCAAGAGCATGTGGCAAAAGCTAGTGCCGCCCGATGCCAACAATATGTGCACCTGGGCCATGCGCTGCCTGCTCATCGAGGACGGCGGCCGGCTGGTGCTCGTGGACAATGGCATTGGCGAGAAGCAAGACGAAAAGTTTCGGGGCCATTTCTACTTGCATGGCGACGATTCGCTCGAAAAATCCCTGCAAAAGCTAGGGTTCACGAGTGCCGACGTGACCGACGTTTTTCTTACGCACCTGCACTTCGACCACTGCGGCGGCTCGGTGGTGCGCCGGCCCGATGGCGCGCTCCAAACGGCCTTTGCCCACGCCACCTACTGGAGCAACGAAGCGCACTGGAACTGGGCCACCCAGCCCAACGCCCGCGAAAAAGCCAGCTTTCTGGCCGAGAACATCCGGCCCATCCAGGAAAGCGGTCAGCTCCGCTTTATCGACCCTAGCCAGGGCGTGCCCGCCGCGCTGCCGCAGTTCAGCGAGCTTATTTATGCCGACGGACACACCGAAAAAATGATAGTGCCGGTGTTGCAGTACAAAGGCCGCACGCTGGCCTACATGGCCGATTTGCTGCCTAGCACGGCCCACATTCCGCTGCCCTACGTGATGAGCTACGACGTGCGCCCGCTCATTACGCTCGGCGAAAAGGAAGCCGTGCTGCGCCGCGCTGCCGAGGAGAACTGGGTGCTGCTGCTTGAGCACGACGCCGCGCACGAAGCCTGCACTGTGCAGCTCACCGACAAGGGCGTGCGGCTAGCTGAAACGCTGCGCATCAGCGACTTGTAAAGGTAGTGCTAGCCCCCGCCCGGCGTTGTTATGCTTGAGCCGGGGGTGCGGGGCTAGCCACGAGGCGGCTATCTATTCATTTTTCTAATGCCGGGCGGGGGCTAGCCCCGTACCCAACATGGCTACTACTATTGCGCTGGCCCTGTCGGGCGGCGGGGCGCGGGGTATCGCGCACCTGGGCGTGCTGGCGGCGCTCGATGAGCTCGGGCTGCCGGTGGGGGCGCTGGCGGGGGCCAGCTCGGGGGCCATTGCCAGCACGTTTTACGCGGCGGGCTTTGCCCCGCGTGAGGTGCTGCGGCTGCTGCAAACCACCAGTATTCCGCGCCTCACGCGGCCCGTATTTGGCCGGCAGGGCTTGCTGGGGCTCGATGCGGTGGGGCAGCTGCTGGAGCGCCACTTGGGCGTGGGCCTGCGCTTCGAAGACCTGCGGCTGCCGCTGACCCTGGTGGCCACCGACCTGGAGGCGGCCGAATCGGTGTATTTCAGCCAGGGGCCGCTGCTGCTGCCGCTGCTGGGCTCGGCGGCGGTGCCTATCGTGTACCGGCCCATCGAGTACCAGGGGCGGCAGCTCGTGGATGGCGGCCTGCTCAACAACCTGCCCGTGGAGCCGCTGCTGCCGCTGGGGTTGCCCATCGTGGGCGTGCACTGCAATCCCATCAACCGCGAGGGCCGGCTGCCCAACCTGCGTCGGGTGGTCGAGCGTACCCTGCAAATCGCACTCAGTGCCAACGTGGCCACCCGCAAAACCCAGTGCGCCCTGCTGCTCGAGCCGCCCGCGCTGCGCCAGTACCGCCCGCTCGATTTCCGCAAGGCCGACGAGCTGTTTGAGGTGGGTTACCGCCACACGCTAGGCCAGGAAGCAGCCCTGCGAGCGCTGCTGGAAACGTAGCGCGGACTTTGTAGTCCGCGCGCGGCGGGGCCGCGCCGCGCGCAACCCGGCGCAACGACGCTGGCCCAAAACCTGCCGGGGCAGCGCTTCGGTTTACTCGCGTTACGCGCGGACTGAAAGTCCGCGCTACTGCCCGTTTTTGCCTAGCTTTGGGGTTCCAAAATCTGCTTTGCTTAAATGGCCCGCAAAACCTCTACGTTCTGGTATTACATCGCCAAGGCTATTTTCGGCGTGGCTGGCTGGAAACAAACCGGCCAGGTGCCGCCCAGCATCAAGAAGTGCATGATGATTGCGGCCCCGCACACCAGCAACTGGGACCTCATCATGGCCCGCGCCGCCTTCTACATCATGGACGTGGACGTGCGCTTCACCGTGAAAAGCGAGTGGACTGAAAACCCGCTGCTCGGCTGGCTCGTGAAGGCCATCGGTGCGCTGCCCGTCAACCGCAGCCGCAACAACAGCCTCGTCGATGGCATGGTGAAACTCTTCAAGCAGCACGAAGAACTGGTAATCCTTATCACGCCCGAGGGCACTCGGGCCTACCAGCCCAAGTGGCGCAAAGGCTTCTATTACGCCGCCCTCGAAGCCGGCGTGCCCATCCTGCTCGGCTTCCTCGACTACGAGAAGCGCGAGGCCGGCGTGGGCCCGGTCTTCTGGCCCACTGGCGACTACGAGAAGGATTTGGAGGAGATAAAGAGTTACTACCGCACCAAGAAGGGCCGTTTCCCGGCGCAGGGCGTGCGCTAGGGCTAGCCCATTACGCTCCCAAAAACGTCCGTCATGCTGAGCTTGCCGAAGCATCTCTACCGCGCCGTTGGATTAGTAACCTAACGATGCAGTAGAGATGCTCCGGCAAGCTCAGCATGACGGACGTTGTCTATTTTCTATTAATGGAATTAAGCGAAAAAATCAGTCCTGCGTGAGGGCGTAGGCCACCAGGTTGGCCCCCATGCGCAGGGCCGCGTCGTGCACGGCGGGCGTGTCTTCGGGGTAAGTGCCCACGTCTTCCCAGCCGTTGCCGAGGTCGCACTCGTAGGTGTAGAAGCACACCAGGCGGCCCTTGTAGACGAGGCCGAAGCCCTGGGGGCGCTTGCCGTCGTGCTCGTGCACCTTGGGCAGGCCCTTGGGGAACTGATACTTCTGGTGGTAGATGGGGTGGGAGAAGGGCAGCTCCACGAACTCCAGCTCGGGGAAGACCTTCTTCATCTCGGGGCGGATGAACTTGTCGAGGCCGTAGTTGTCGTCGATGTGCAGGAAGCCGCCGCCGATGAGGTACTTGCGCAGGTTCTGGGCCTCGGCCTGGGTGAAGCTCACGTTGCCGTGGCCCGTCATGTGCAGGAAGGGGTAGCTGGGCAGCTCGGGCGCGTCGAGCTCCACGGTGGCCTCGTCGGGGGCGATGTTGGTGTGCAGCGCCTGGTTGCAGAAGCCGATGAGGTTGGGCAGGCTCGTTTTGTTGGCGTACCAATCGCCCCCGCCGCCGTAGTGCAGCTTGGCAAGTTGGTAGCTGGGCGCAGCGGGCGGCGCGGCAGCCGTGGTAGTGAGCAGGAGGCTAGCGGCGAGGAGGAAGTTTTTCAGCATGGCGGGGCGCCGGGCTAGCCGGCCTACTCCACAAAGAAAGGGCTAGCGCAGAAAGTTCGGAGTAGCCCCAAGAGTATATTGCCCGTGAATAGCGGTACTCTGAAAATGACGGTGATACTAATTAATTTGTAAAGTATTGTCTTGCAAGTAAACGTAGCTAGCAAACCAAAATGAACAGTATGCGAAGACTTTACTTATTAATTTTTATTAGCTTACTTTCCTGTGAGCCGGATAAAGAAACCAAGCAGAAAAATCCTGAGATAATTAGGAAACCGATACATTCTCAGAATATTGACGGGGTTTACGAGTATGTCTATCCAGACAATACGGCTGACCTCGTAGAAAATCAATACATCGTTTTGAAGAACGGTATTGGTTTGTACTATGGCACTAGCGATGAATTTGATGAAGCGAGAATGGAATACCTTCCTGGGTTTTTTGTGGTACCAATGCAATATTTGAGCATTACTAGCGACAGCATTAGGTTTAAACTAGAGATTACTTCAGCAGACCTGTTTACAAAAGCGGTGTCTTTGAAGCATAAATCAAGCGTAGACGCAAAAAGCGCCGGGTATAAGCAGTGGGGAGTTGTTCCCCCGCATCAGATAAAGATGTATAAAGGGGCGGTCAGAGGGGATACGCTGTATTTCAAGGCGAGAATTCTGGACTTTGACAAGCGATTTATAAAAAGAAAATAGTTGCTGAGGACCAATAGGCAAAAGGTCATCTTGCTTTACTGAACTTCTGAATAATTTTTTAACCTATGACCACCGGTAAAGACCTCCTCGACCTCGGCTTCAAATCGGGCAAATGGTTTAAAGACGCCCTGGCGCACATCAACGCCCACGAACTGGAAGGCGCGGTCCGGCTAGCCTACCTCGACACCGTGAAGCCGCCGGCCGAGCTGCCGCTACGGCCCGCGCCGCTACCGTATTTCGAGAACATCCGGGCCGAAACGGCCGTGGAGCAGCAGAACATCGACGCCGTGCGGCTCTCGATGCAGCAGCTCATGCGCACGCCCACGGTGGTGACGGGCGCCATCATGCCCGATGCCTGCCCGGCCGGACCGGTGGGCACCATCCCGGTGGGCGGCGTGGTGGTGACGCGCCAGGCCATTCACCCCGGCATGCACTCGGCCGACATCTGCTGCTCGGTGATGCTGACCAACCTGGGCAAAATCGACCCCAAAACGGTGCTCGACGTGGCCCAGCAGGTGACGCACTTCGGGCCGGGCGGGCGGCTGCCCGAGCGCCAGTACGCGCTGCCCGCCGCGCTGCGGGCCGAGTTTGCCGACAATCCGTTTCTGAACTCTGAGAAGACCCTGAGCCTGGCGCAGGAGCACCTGGGCACGCAGGGCGACGGCAACCACTTCCTGTACGTGGGCACCTCGGCCGCCACCGGCGACACGGTGCTCGTGACGCACCACGGCTCGCGGGGCGTGGGCGCGCGCCTCTACACGGCGGGCATGAAGGTGGCCGAGCGCTTCCGCCAGCAGCTTTCGCCCGCCACGGCCCCGGCCAATGCCTGGCTGCCCGCCGATTCACCCGAGGGCGAGGCCTACTGGGCGGCGCTGCAACTCGTGCGCCAGTGGACTAAGCTCAACCACCTCTGCCTGCACGACGACATTGCTCAGCGCCTGCAAGCGCCCGTGCAGCAGCGCTTCTGGAACGAGCACAACTTCGTGTTTCGGGCCGGCGACCTCTACTACCACGCCAAGGGTGCCACGCCGCTCGACCCGCAGTTTATGCCCGACATCACCGGCCCGCGCATCATTCCGCTCAATATGGCCGAGCCGATTCTCATTGTGGAGGGCGATACCACGGCCAACAACCTGGGCTTTGCCCCGCACGGCGCGGGCCGCAACCTCAGCCGCACCCGCCACAAGTACAGCAAGGCCGACAAAACCCAGCAGCAGTGGTTTGACGAGGAAACGCAGGGCATCGACGCCCGCTTTTTCTTCAACGAAATCGACATTTCGGAGCTGCCCAGCGCCTACAAAAACGCCGCCGAGGTGCAGCGCCAGATTGCCGAGTTCAAGCTAGCCCGCACCGTGGACGAGATTCGGCCCTACGGCTGCATCATGGCCGGCGACTGGGAGAAAAACGCCCCCTGGCGCGTGAAGAAGCAGGAGAAGAAGGCTTCTAACTGAGTGAGATATGGGATTCTGGAGCTTTCTCTTTGGTAAGTCGGTGAAAGGAAAACCGGCGGACGATTATTTTGAGTGCGAGCGTTATTTCAGCCCTAGCGGCGAGCAAATAGAGCTAAGCGTCACGGGCGAGCTTAGTGTTTTAACGCAGCGACAGGAGAATTTTATAGCACAAGTGGAAAAAGATTATTCGCTTATTATAGGAGCAGTAATTCCAGCTTTTGAAGATGAATTTCGAAATTGGAAACCTGCTTTTAAAATAGCTGATTTTAAACAAGAGTTTAAGCCAATTCATCTAAGTATTCCAACATGTGACCAACAAGCAGTAGAATGGGAGATGTCTTTTGAGACAATTCATGACCTAAACCACATTGTAGTAGTCTACATGCTCAACTTTCAGCTGCTGCATATCCATATCGACGGCTAAAGCTCCCGCACCACTTGCGCCGTGAACACGGCCGCCAGCGCCGCCGTTTCGGTGCGCAGGCGTGAACTGCCGAGCGTGACGGGCCGCACGCCCCGGCCCAGCGCCAGCGCGATTTCGCTAGGGGAGAAGTCGCCCTCGGGGCCGATGAGCACGCAGCAGCGCGGCGCGGCCCCGATAACCTGGGCCAGGGCCGTGCGCTCGCCGGCTTCGAGGTGGGCGATGAAGGCGGTGGCGGGGTCGAGGCCAGCCACGAACTTGTCGAAGTCGGTGAGCTCGTCGAGCTGGGGCAGGTAGGCCTGGCCGCTCTGCTTGAGGGCGCTGACGGCGATTTTTTCGAGGCGCTCGAGCTTGAGGTCGCGGCGCTCGGAGCGGGCGCAGCGCAGGAAGCTGAGGCGCTCGACGCCCACTTCCACGGCCTTTTCGACGAGCCACTCCATGCGGTCGAGGTTTTTGGTGGGGGCCACGGCTACGTGGGTGTAAGTGGCACGGGGCGCTACTAATTCCTGGCTGGCTAGGGTGAGGGTGCAGCGCTTAGGGTTGGCGTCGGCGATGGTGGTGTGGGCCAGGGTGCCGCGGCCATCGACGAGCAGTACGGGGGCACCGGGGGCTAGCCGCAGCACCCGCACGGCGTGCTTGCTTTCGTCTTCGGAAAGCGTGTAGGTGGGCTGGTCGGGGCGCAGGTCGGGGGCAAAGCAGGTGAGCATGGCAGGGTAGAAGGGGGCGCGAAGGTAGGACGGGCACCCGTGGCCAGAAAAATAAGCTGCACCGGAACTATCGGTAGGTGCCCGGGGGTTTGGCCTGCAATCTGGTAGAATTCCAAGACCTGCCTGCACATTCTTTCTACACCTTCTATGACCGCAGCTTCTTTCCGTCTCCTACCGCTAGCCTTGCTGGGGCTAGCGGTAACGGCCCAGGCCCAAACTCCCGCGCCCCAATCACCTACCGAGCAAACCCGCGAAATGAGCACCCGCCTGCACCTCAACGAGGGACAGTTTGTGCGCTTGTTGACCCTGAACCGCACCCGCCAGACCCGCCAGCAGGAAATCGAAAAATCTACCAGCGACCTCTCGGCCCGCGGCAGCCAGCTCGCCGAGCTGCAGGCGCAGTACGAGCAGGAGTGTAGCCGTTTGCTGTCGCCCTCGCAGTTGAGCCAGTTGCAGCAGGATGAAAGCCAACGCACTACCTCGGGCGGCAACGGCTAGCCCACTACTCTGAAAACAAACGCGCAAAAAGCCCGGCCTACGCAAGCAGGCCGGGCTTTTTGCTGCGCTGCGGGGCTAGGGCAGCGGGTCGGCCTGCACCTCCGTCACGGTGCCCAGCGGGCCAAAGTGCAGGCTGAAGCGCGGCCCCGCACTGCGGGGGCGGCGGGGGCCGCACTGGGGGCCGGGCAGCAGGTAATAGTGGTAGGCTTTCTCGGTATTGGCCATGAGCTCTTCCTCGTCGGGGGGGCCTAGCAGGGCGGTTACGTCGTTGGCCCGCGCCTCGTAGAGGCGCGGGCGGGCAGCCAGCAGCGGCGGCAGCAGCGCGGCCCGGCGCCCGGCGCAGGCGTAGCGGTCGGCCCGCCAGGCGGGCGCCGCAAAGCCCGGAATGTCGGGCAAGGCGTGGCCGCAGCCAGCTAGCAGGAGCGGCGCGGCCAGCAACAGCCGGCCCGGCCTTCGAAAAAGCGAAGAAAAAAGCATAAGGAAAGTACCCGGCCCGGCAGCGCTAGGCCCGGCCGACGCGGCGAAGCTAGCGCCGGGCGCCGACTTGCCCCGGCCCCGGCCAGCGACCAAGGCCATAACCTAGCTTGGCCGGGGCCGTTACAAGCCCCGTTCGGGCGCTCCCCCAGGTGGGGCTAGCGGCTCGGCGCATGCTTCTTTCACTACCCTTTCTTTCACGATTATGCGCCTAAACTTCCGCGTTATCATCGGCCTCGTCATTGCAGCAGTTACGCTGATAGGCTACTTCTTCAACACCTCCAAAAACCCCGTTACCGGCGAAAACCAGCACGTAAACATGACGGCCAGCCAGGAAATAGCGCTGGGCGTGCAGGCCGCCCCCCAAATGGCGCAGCAGTACGGCGGCGCGAGCCGCGACGCCCGCGCCACGGCCGCCGTCGAGCAGGTGGGCCAGCGCATTGTGCAAGCCAACAGCTTGGCCCAGAAAACGCAGTACCAGTACCGCTTTCATTTGCTGGCTGACGACCAGACTATCAACGCCTTTGCCCTGCCCGGCGGGCAGATATTCATCACCCAGGGCCTGCTTAAGAACCTCACCAGCGAAGCCCAGCTAGCCGGCGTGCTGGCCCACGAAGTGGGCCACGTGGTGGGCCGGCACTCGGCTGAGCAGGTGGCCAAGAGCCAGCTTACCCAAGGCCTGACTGGGGCGGCCGCCATTGCCTCCTACGACCCCAACAGCCCTGGCAGCAGCGTGGCTAGGGCCGCCGCCGCCGCCATGATTGCCAAGCTCGTGAGCCTGCGCTTCAGCCGCAACGATGAGCTGGAGGCCGACAAGTTTGCCGTGAAGTTTACGCCCGAGGCCGGCTACGACCCCCGCGCCATGATAGGCGTGATGCAGATGCTCGACCAGAAGGGCGGTCGCAGCGGCCAGCCCGAATTTTTGCAGACCCACCCCAACCCCGGCAACCGCATTGGCGAGCTGCAAAAGGATATCCAGCAGCAGTTTCCGCAGGGGGTGCCCGGTGGCTTGCGCCCCTAGCCGCCCCGGCACCCGGAAGCTGGGCCGCCCCTGATATATTTGTGCGTATGCTTCCAGAAATTACCTCCCCCCGCACCTCCTGGTGGGCACAGCTGGCCCCGCGCTGGCAATTCTTACTTATTGCAGCCGGCCTTTACCTGGGCTGGCTGCTTTTGTATGAGGGGGTACTGGGCCCCGATGGCCGGCTCGATACCTGGCTCTCGGTCAATATCGCGGCTGCCAGCGCCGCGCTGCTGCGCGGCCTGGGCTTCGTGGCCTCGGCAAAGAGTGGTTCTACACTCTTGTTGGTGGATGGCCTGCCCGCCGTAATAGTGGGCGCGCCTTGCGATGGGCTGGTGCTTTACGCCTTGTTTGCCGGGTTCGTTATTGCTTTTCCGGCGCCGCTGCGGCCCAAGCTGTGGTTCATTCCGGTGGGAATATTTTTGCTGTATCTGCTTAATATCGTGCGGGTAGGTGCCCTGGCCTTAAACCATCACTACGCCCACCGGTCGGTCGATTTCAACCACCACTACACGTTTAGCTTTGTCGTGTACAGTTGCATCTGCCTGCTCTGGCTGTGGTGGGTGCGGCGCCACGGCCTGCCGGCCGACGCCGACGTATGAGCCCGGATTTAACTAGGTCCGGGCGCCCGCTCACGCCGGGTCGCTGGCTGCTGGCCGGGCTGCTGGCCGGTACTCTTTTCTGGGTGGGTATGGAATCAGAAACAGTTTTTGCAGTACTTACGCGGTTCTGGCAAGTGGTGTTTGGTTTGCTGGGGCAAGGCAACGCGCTGGCCCAGATGCAGCAAGGCACCAGCCACCTCGTTACCACGCGGAGCCTGCCAGCAATGGCTACCTACGGGCTGCTGTACGTGGCCACTTGCCTGCTGCTGCTGCACGTGCTGCTGCGCGCTGGCCGCCGCACGCGCTGGGCGGCGCAGATATACCTGGGGCTGCTGGGCCTGTGCGTGCTTCTGCTGGTAGTGGGCCGGCTGGGCGGCAACATTGCCTGGGCTTATAAATTGGGGCGCCGCATCATCGATTTCGTTATTTCGCCCCTGCCGGTAATGATTTTGCTGCCGTTGCTGTGGCCCGGCGCCTACCGCCGGCCCGGCCACAAGGCGGCCGCGTAGCGGCGCTGGCAGCGGCTAGCCTCGTTCTTTACGCCTGGGCTAGCCAACTCAGAGATACTACTGCTCAGGGCCGCTGCTGTCGCTGTCTTCGCCCTGAAATTACGCTAGGCGCTGAGGGTATTTAAAAAAGACTGCATAACTAACTGCGAGCGAAGTTGCTAAGAATCAGCGAGCCGGATAGAGGCAGCGTGCGCGCCAGGCTGCCGAACTGCTAGCAGAAAGCTTTGGTACCAGATGCCAGTGGGCTTTTGTGAGCTCAGGCCGGCGAATAGGAGATGAGTAATTAGCTGCTTTTCCTGAATAGCTAGCCCCGCTTCTCAAAAAATAAACACCAAAAAAACCCCGTCGAAACATCCGACGGGGTCTTTTTAGCGGAAGCTGAGAGCTGTCAATTGACTGATTGCTACTGCACTACCAGGCGCTTGGCTACCAAGCCAGCTTCGGTAGTAGCCCGCACCGTGTAGATGCCAGCCGCGATGCCCACTAGGGGCAACTCAATGGCAGTGCCGCTGCCAGCAGCAACGGTCTTGGTCAGCACTACCTGGCCCAACGAGTTGAGCAGCTGCACCGTGCTGGCACTGTTGCCACGTAGGGCCTGCGGCAGCACCAGCGTAGCCGTGCCGTGGGCGGGGCTAGGGTACACCGCCGCCAGGGCAGCCAGCGCGGCCGGGGCCGTGGCTAGCGGCGACGCCGACGTGAAGAGCAGCGCAAAGCGGCTGGTGGGCGCATCGCCGGGGGCGAGCGTCAGGCTCACGCTAGGGGTCGTAGTAAGGTCGGTGTAGGTGCCAGTGCTGGCATCGCGCAGGTAGGTGCGGTAGCCGGCGGGCAGGTTAGCAAGTTCATCTACGGCTAGGGTATAGGTGCCAGCAGTGGGGGCGTGCACGCGCAGCGGTACCGTGGTAGTAGTTTTCAACTCGGGCAAGGCATTGATAGCCAGCGCCTCGGTGCTGATATCGCTGGCTAGGTCGAGGCCGTGCGTAGCGGGCAGGTAGTGGGCGTCAAACTTCTCGTCGAAGGCTGCTGTAGCACCCTGCTCGAAGTATACCCGCGCCTGGTTGGCAATGTTGGCGTTGCGCAGTGTGAGGGCGAGCGTGGGGCGTGGGTCGGCGGCCGTGCGCTGGAAAGCCGCCGTTTCCGGCGCGTTGGTGCGGGCAGCGTTGGTGAAGTTGACGCTGCCGGTTTGCCCAACTGCCGTGCGTACGAAGAAGCCCTGCGCTACGGGAATATTATTGGTGCCGGTGTTGGTGGCGAAGCCGTTGACGTAGCTCGTGTAGCTGCCAGTGTACTGGCCGCTGCTCTTATACACGAACAGCGCGTTCTCAATGCCCGTCGAGTTGCTGAGTACCAAGTCGTAGTTGAGGGCGCTGGGGTAGGGGTTCCCCAAAAACTGCCAGCCCGCCGAACTCTGCGCACCCCGCGCCAGGTTGCTGCGGGTGTAGGGGCCATTGTTGAGCGTGCCTTGAAAATCAACCAGCACGTTGGCGTTGATATTCACCGCGTAGCCGGTAGCCGTGGCAATGGCGTCAGACGTGGCATTGGGCGACAAGAATCCTCTGTCAAACTCGGGCGACGAGTTGGCGAGGCTCAGGCGGGCCTGGTCGTAGGTATAGATGTTGGGGAACGGCGTGGTAGTGGGCGGCGTGGCGCTCGTGTTATAGGCCGGGTTAACAACCGGCGTGAAGCCTGCCGCCGCGAAATCGGCCACTGTGTTGCCGCTCACCGGCGAGCTGTAGTGGCGGTATCCGGGGCCATTGTTGGTGGGCGTGATGTAGCGCTGCACCGTGGCCGTGCCCGTTACCGCCCCGCCGCTGTTTACTACGAAAGCCGTGCCGCTGGCGCTGGATAGCAGCGTGAACAGCTGTCCTGCCCCAATGGCTAGGCTACCCTCGGCCGTAACCGAGCGCGTGATGGACACGCCGGCCGAAGTGGTAGCCTTGGTGCCGGCGGCTACGCTCAGATTTTGGAAGTTGCTGGCCGCGTTGCCGCCCACGTCCTGGGTAGTACCGCTCACTAGGGCCACGGTGCCGGTGCCGCTGCCCATCACCTGGCTGTCGTTGTTGACAAAGTCGCCGCTCACGTTCAGCGTGCCGCCGTTGGCCGTGGTCAGCACGGCCCCGTTAATCAGGTTTACCGAAGCCGCCTGCTGCGTGTCGCTCACGGTGGGCTGGTTGGCCACCGTCACGTTGGCTGCACTCAAGAAAGTGCCATTGCCAGGAATTACCACGTCCTCGGTGCTGGTCGGCACGCCCACCGGAAACCAGTTATTGGCATCGCCCCAAGCCGTGCTCACGGCGCCCGTCCAGGTTTTGGGAATAATGCCGAAGGCCGCGATGTTAGATAGAAAGAACGGCACACGCCCAAACACGTTGCGGCCGGTGGCCTGGCCGGTAGTCAGGTTGAGTGCCCAGAAGTTGGTGGCAAACTGGTTGCCTGCGGTCCCGTTGTTGATGTCCACGTTATTTACGTCCGAGTAGCGGGCCTCAATCAGATAACCCTGATTGGTGCGACTGCTGCGGTTGTAAAAAATGTCCAGGTCCAGGCCGACAGTGGGCGAGGCGAGCGGGTAAAAGGTAGGGTCGGTATTAGTTTGAAACGTAACCGGGTTGACCGGATTAAGCGTCCCCACATTCGGCGGGTCCTGGGTGGAAAGCAGCGCGTTGGTGTTGGTTACGTCGATGTCGTAGAGTGTCGTGCCCGACGCGCCCGGCGCCGAGTTGGTGTAAGCCCCCGTGCCGACATAGGGCGTGCGGCCCGCCCCCGTGCTGCCGCTGGCGTAGGTCAGCAGACCATCGGTAACAGCCAGCGTGCCGTTGTTGGGGTTTAGGCGGTAGTTGGCACGGTTGGGCGCCACCACCCGGATTCGGTCCACGCGCGGGTTGAAATCGAAGCCTATGTTGGGCACGATGCCGCGCGTGTTGGCGCGGTTCTCATCGCGCAGGTCAAGCGGAATATCCGCCGTGCCCACCGCCGTAGCTACCCCCGTAGTGGGGTCGAGCAGGTAGATGCGGGCAGTCTGGGCGGTGGTGTTATAGCCTAGCGCGTACAGCTGCCCGGTAGCGGGGCGCACGTCGAGGCCCACCAGTTGCTGGCCCGGGGCTACGCCCGTAACGTTGAGAATGGTACCGGTTAGGGCCTGCGTGGCCGGGTTAATCTGGGCCAGCACCTGCCCACCCGCCGCGATGGCCGGTCCAGCGGGAGAGCTCGGTACGGCATCCGTAGCCGTGCCCAGCGCATACACAACGGTAGGGGCCTGGGCCAGCACGCTAGTGGGGCCAGCCAGCAAGCCCAGGGCCAGCGCTAGCTGAGATAGCTGGCGGCGCCCCGGGGTAGCAGAGAAGAAGTTTAGCATATGCGGGTGGAGAATGAGGTGGATAAAACCAAGAAAATGAGTGACTGACAGCAACTACCGTTAGCCGCGCCAAACTTACGCATTTCTTTCTTGGGCGGATGATAAATGCTTGCTGATAGCGCAGCTATTTACCTGCGGCGTCTTAAAACTGCGGCGGCAGCAGGTTTTTGAAGTGCCCGTTCAGGCGCACGCGCTCCTTGAGGCGCTCGGCTTCGAGCACGGCGGGCAGCAGGCGCTCGAGGTGCTCGCGCACCATTTCCTGGCGCTCGACCTCGGCCGTGGTGCTTAGCAGTTGGTATTCCTGCTCGGTGCTGAGGCCGATGTGGTGGGCCACGTCGAAGATGCGAAAGGCGGGGTCGAGCTGCAGCAGCAGCTTGCGCAGCCCCAGCGCCTCGTAGAGCTGGCGCACCTGCCCGGCTATGGTCTGGCGCAGGTCCAGGTCGGCTTCCTCATCCTGCGCCACGTCTTCGACCTGGCCGGCGGCGTAGAGCTTGCCGGGCGCCTGGCGCATAAATTTTTCGACCCGAAAAATGCCAATGGCCTCGGTGCGAATATCCATCTCGCCGCCGGCGTGGGTCTTTTCCACGCTCAGCAGGCGCATTTCGGTGCCCAGCTCCTGCACGGCATTGTCGAGGTAGGGCGTGATGCCAAAGGTGAGGCCCTCGGTAAAGCAGTCGCGCACCAGCTCGCGGTAGCGCGGCTCGAAGATGTGCAGGTTGAGTTTTTCGCCCGGAAAGGCAACCAAGTTCAGCGGAAAAAGCGGAAGTAGACGCATAGTGAGCCAAGAATACCCTAGCCAGACAAATGTTTTGAAGTTCTGCCAGGATGCTTCTGTTTGGAATAGCGCTTAATTTTGCAAATCGGCGGCGGGCGGCAAACTTTCGGCTAGCCCGTGCGTTCTCGGGGCAGCGTATGCAAGCAGTGGTTTCCTTTTTTCTGGCCTGTCTCCTGCTGGTGGGCAGCTTCATTCCGCAGAACGACCTGTCGGAGCTGAGCAAGCTGCCCCAACTCGTGGAGCACTACCGCTTTCACCACTCGGTAGCGGGCGGTGGCTTGTCGGTGGGCCAGTTTCTGGCCGAGCATTACGGCTCGGGTACCAAGCAGCACTTCGGCTGCACGTTTTCGGCCCGGCACCAGCAAGACCACCAGGGGCTGCCCTTGCACGGCCAACACGAGTGCAGCAATCACATTGCGTTCTTTTTTCTGCCCGCCCTGACTGCGCTAGCCCCGGCTGGGCGCCCTGCGGCATGGCAGGGCCAGGCCTACCGGCCGGCCGCCCATGCCCGCCACCAAGACGGCGCCACAGCCGCCCTGCTGCAGCCGCCCCGAGCCTAGGCCGCCGCTGCCCCTGGGGGTAGTGTGCACATTCACAAGCTAGTAAGGGCAGTCAAGCGCCATTTAGCGTGCTTCGTGTGCCCCTTGCTGGCTAGGCTGCTGCGGGCAGCGCTGGGCTAGGGCTACCCGCGAGCGAGCGGGCTAGCCGGGCCGTTTTGGTAATTCTGGTTTTTGGTGGGTAATGCCGTTCCGGTGCGCCGCACTGTAGAACGGGCGTGGGGCTAGCCAGCCCGGCTGCCGCCAAGCACCGCATCCTTTTGCTTGCATGTTAGAAAAAATAATTGCGGCCAGTGTTCGCAACAAGCTGCTGGTGGCGTTGCTGCTGCTGGCGCTCATCGCCTGGGGCGGCTTTTCGGCGGCCAATCTGCCACTCGACGCCATTCCCGACGTCACCAACAACCAGGTGCAGGTTATCACCCAAAGCCCGGCCCTGGCCGCGCAGGAGGTCGAGCAGCTCATCACGGTGCCACTCGAGTTGCAACTGCGCACGGTGCCCGGCGTGACGGAAATTCGCTCCATCTCGCGCTTCGGGCTCTCGGTGATTACCGTCGTTTTTCCCGACGATGTGAGCACCTACCAGACCCGGCAGCTGGTGGCCGAAAAGCTCAAGAGCGCCGAGGCCGACCTGGGGGCCGGGGCGGGCGTGCCCACTATGGCGCCCATCACCACCGGCTTGGGCGAGATTTACCAGTACAGCCTGCGGGTGCTGCCTGGCTACGAGAAAAAGTTTTCGCTGGCCCACCTGCGCGATGTGCAGGACTGGCTCGTGAAACGCCAGCTGGCCGGCGTGCCCGGCGTGGTCGACGTGAGCAGCTTCGGCGGCTACCTGCGCGAGTATGAAGTAGCTGTAGACCCTAGCCGCCTGGCCTCCAACAACGTAACGATGGCCGAGCTCTACCAGGCCTTGCAGGACAACAACGCCAATACCGGCGGCGCCTACCTCGAGCGCGGGCCCAACGCCTACTTCATCCGGGGCGAGGGCCGGGCTAGCTCGCTGGCCGACCTCGGGGCTACGGCTATCAAGCAGGCTGCGCAGGGCGCGCCGCTGCTGGTGCGCGACGTGGCCACCGTGCGCATGGGCCACGCCGTGCGCTACGGCGCCATGACCCGCAATGGCCAGGGCGAAACCGTGGGCGGCATCGTGCTAATGCTGAAGGGGGCTAGCTCGGAGCAGACCATCAAAAACGTAAAAGCGCGGGTGGCCGAGCTGCAAAAAACGCTGCCCAAAGGCGTGGTCGTGACGCCCTTTCTGGACCGGACCAAGCTCATCGACAAGGCCATTGCCACCGTGGAGCACAACCTGGTGGAGGGCGGCGTGATTGTGCTGGCCGTGCTGCTGCTGCTGCTCGGCAACTGGCGCGCCGGCGTGGTGGTGGCCCTCATGATACCGCTGTGCATGCTCTTCGCGCTGGGCATGATGAGCTTGTTTGGCGTGTCGGCTAACCTCATGAGCCTCGGCGCGTTGGACTTCGGCCTCATCGTCGATGGCGCCGTTATTATCGTGGAGGCCGTCATTTTTCACCTCGTGCACCAGCGCCGGGCGGCGGCCCACGAAACGATGGACGACATCACCGAAAAATCGGCCACGCGCCTCATGTCGTCGGCCCTGTTCGGGCAGTTTATTATTCTCATCGTGTACCTGCCCATTTTGTCGCTCACCGGCATCGAGGGCAAGATGTTTCGGCCGATGGCCCTCACGGTGAGCTTCGCCATCATCGGGGCTATGCTGCTGTGCCTCACCTACGTGCCGGCCGCCACGGCCTGGGCGCTCAAAAAAGACATCAAGGAGGAAGGCACCCTGGCCGACCGCATTATGAAGTTTCTGCACCGTGGCTACGCCCCCATCATTCGGGCGGCGCTGGGCGCGCGCTGGCTGGTGGCGGGCGGCGCGGTGGCCTTGCTGGTGCTGGCGGGCGTTATTTTTTCGGGCATGGGCGGCGAGTTTATTCCGCAGCTCGACGAGGGCGACATTGCCCTGAACGTAACCCTAGCCCCCGGCTCGTCGCTGAGCCAGGCCGTGGCGACCAATACCAAGGTGCAGCAGATTCTGCTCAGCAAGTTTCCCGAAATTGAGCAGATTGTGGGCAAGAGCGGCACGTCCGAAATTCCCACCGACCCCATGTCGATGGAAGACAGCGACGAGATGATTATTCTCAAAGACCACAGCGAGTGGACCTCGGCCGACACCCGCGAGGAGCTGGCCAATAAGATGCAGGCCGCGCTGGCCGGCGTGCCGGGCGTGACGATGGAGTTTCAGCAGCCCATTCAGATGCGCTTTAATGAGCTGATTTCGGGTGTGAAATCGGACGTGAGCATCAAGATTTACGGCGATGACCTGGCCGTGCTTTATGAAAAGGCCAACCAGGCGGCCGACCTCATTCGGCCCCTGGCCGGGGTGGGCGACCTGAAAGTGGAGCAAATTGCGGCCCTGCCGCAAATGCGCGTGCGCTATGACCGCCAGAAGCTGGCGCAGTACGGCCTCAAGGTGAGCGACTTAAACACGCTGCTGCGCTCGTCGTTCGCCGGCGACGTGGCGGGGCAGGTGTACGAGGGTGAGCGCCGCTACGACTTGGTGGTGCGCCTCGATAGCACGCACCGGGCGGGGCTGGCCAACCTGCGCGACCTATACGTGGACGCGCCCGGCGGCCAGAAAATCCCGCTCGATGAGGTGGCCAGCGTGGCGTATCACAACGCGCCCATCCAGATTTCGCGCGACGATGCCCGCCGCCGCATCAACATCGGCATCAACGTGCGGGGCCGCGACGTGCAGAGCCTGGTGGAGGAGATTCAGGGCAAGCTAGCCACTGGCCTGAAGCTGCCCAGCGGCTATACCATGACCTACGGCGGCCAGTTCGAAAACCTGGTGCAGGCCAAAAAGCGCCTGGCCGTGGCCGTGCCGGTGTCGCTGCTGCTCATCTTTATGCTGCTCTACCTCTCGTTTCGGTCGGTGAAGCAGGCGCTGCTCATCTTCACGGGCGTGCCGCTGGCCACCATCGGCGGCATTTTGGCCCTGTGGCTGCGCGGAATGCCGTTCAGCATTTCGGCGGGCGTGGGGTTTATTGCCCTCTTCGGGGTGGCGGTGCTCAATGGCATCGTGCTGCTAGCCAGCCTCAATGAGCTGGCCGCCGAGGGCGTAGCCTCGGTGCGCGAGCGCGTGCTGCGCGCCACCGAGGAGCGCTTTCGGCCGGTTATTCTCACGGCCAGCGTGGCCTCGCTGGGCTTTTTGCCGATGGCCCTGAGCACCTCGGCCGGCGCGGAGGTGCAGAAGCCGCTGGCCACGGTGGTGATTGGCGGGCTGATTTCGGCCACGCTGCTCACGCTGGTGGTGCTGCCGGTGCTCTACTCGTTCTTCACCAAGGATGGCGAGCCCAACCCCAAGCTCGCCGCCGAGGCTGCCGAAAACGCCCGCCACGCCGCCGAAACCGGCGCCACGCCCGCCCCCGCAGCCGACCCGGCCGCCGAAAATACCGCCCAAAGCCCGGCCCCGCTGGTGGCCGGCGCCTTGCTGCTGCTCGGCCTGCTGGTGGGCTTTGGCAGCGCCCGGGCACAAAACACGCTGGGCTCCACGGCCGGCCAGCCACTGAACCTGAACCAGGCCCTGCAAACGGCCGGCGCCCAAAACCAGTCGCTGCGCAACGCCGGCCTGCAAACGCAGCAGCAGCAGGCGCTCATCCGCACCGGCGTGGAGCTGCCGCGCACGGTGGTCGATTTTCAGGTAGGGCAGGTGTCTAGTAACCTGGTAGATAACACGTTCAACGTCATTCAGCAGGCGGCGTTGCCGGGCCTGTACCTGGCCCAGCGCAAGCTGCTGCAAAGCCAGGGCGCCACGGCCGAGCAGCAAGCCGCCGTGAGCCGCCGCAGCTTGGTGCAGGCCATTCGCGGCAACTACTATGGCCTGCTGGTGAGCTACCGCCGGGTGGCGCTGCTGCGCCGCCAGGACAGCCTGTACCGCCGCGCTGCCCGCGCCGCCCTCATTCGCTACAAAGTAGGCGAAACCAACCGCCTCGAGCAGGTGGCCGCCCAGGCCAGGGTGCTGGAAATTGAGAATCGCCTGCTCACCACGCTCTCCGACCTGGAGGTGCAGCGCGAGCAGTTGGGCCAGCTGCTGGGCAGCCCCGGTGCCGCGGCCATCGACACCACCGCCGCGCTGGTGGCGCCCCTGGCGGCCGCCGACACGGCTGCCCTCTCGCCCGAGAGCAACCCCACGCTAGGGCTGCTGCGCCAGCAAATCGCCGTGAGCCAGCTGCAAGTGCGCGTGGAGCAGCTGCGCCGCCTGCCCGATGTGCGCGCCGGCTACTTCCAGCAAACCATCCGGCCCGAGTACACGGCCCTGCGGGTGGGGCAGCTGGGGCTAGCCATTCCGCTGCTGGGCCAGGCCGGGCGGGCCAGGGTGGCCGCCGCCCGCCTGGGCGAGCAGGTGGCCCAGGGCCAGCTGGCCTACACCACCAGCCAGCTCAGCACCCAGCTTAGTACGCTGCGCCGCCAGCTGCGGCGGGCGCGGGCATCGCTCGATTACTATGAGAAAACGGCCTTGCCCCAGGCCCGGCTTATTCTGACGACGGCCGAAAAAAGCTTTCGGGCCGGCGACATCGACTACGTAACCTACGTGGTGAATACCGAGCCTGCCTGGCAGATTCAAAGCAACTACCTCGACCAGGCCCAGCGCTATAACGAGTTGGTGGTGAGTTTGCAAGCACTCACGGGTACGGATATTCCCTCAAAATAGGGGCGGGGGGCTAGCCCCCGCCCGGCGGGCGCGCTAGTCGCCCGGCGTGCTGATTTTAATTCTGCGGCGAACCGGCGCGCCGGGCGGGTATCAGCCCCGCACCCCACAAATCTTCTTATGACTGCTTCCCTAAAATACTACGCCCTGACCGGTACGCTAGCCCTGCTCACTGCCTGCGGCGCGAAGGGCGGCGACGCTGCCCAGCAAACAGCCGCTAGCCCCGCCGCCCCAGCGGCCCCCGCCAACCCCGACCAGGTGGCCATCGGTGCCGCCCAGCAGCGGGCCGCCGGCATCGAGCTCGGCAGCTTCGAGCGCCAAAACATGAGTACCGAGGTGCAGGCCAATGGCTCGGTGGAGGTGCCGCCCCAAAACCGGGCGGCCATCACGGCCATCATGGGCGGCTACGTGCAAACGGTGGCTGTGCTGCCCGGCCAGCACGTGGCGGCCGGTGCGGTTATCGCTACGCTGCGCTCGCCCGAATACCTCACCCTGCAGCAGACCTATTTGCAGAGCAAGGCCAGGGTGCGCTTTCTGGCCGAAGACCTGGAGCGCCAGCGCATCCTCGACGTGGAGGACGTGGGTGCCAAGCGCAAGCTGCAGCAGGCCCGCGCCGACTACGCCAGCGAGCAGGCCACGCTGCGCACCACGGCCGCCCAGCTGCGGCTGCTGGGCATCTCGCTGGCCAGGCTCGATGCGGGCACCATCGTGCCCAGCGTGCCGCTCACCACGCCCATCGCCGGCTACGTGAAATCGGTCAATATCAACCCCGGCGAGTTCGTGAACCCGCAAAACCCCTTGGCAGAGGTGCTGAACCGTGACGATTTGCACCTCGAACTCAAGGTGTTTGAGAAGGACGTGGCGTTGGTGAAGCCCGGCCAAAAAATACTTTTCAAGGTGCAAAACTCCGGACGCGAGGAGGAGCTGCAAGCGCGGGTATTCCTGGTCGGGAAAGCCTTCGACGACAATGCCCGCACGGTGCGCGTGCACGCCCACCTGGAGCCCGAGCGGAGCGATTTGTTGCCTGGCCAGTTTGTGGCGGCCCGTATCCAGACCGCCGGGGCCCGCGTAAGAACCCTGCCGGAGGCCGCCCTCATCCAGGCCGGCGACCTCAGCTACATCTTTCAGCGGGTGGGTACCGACTCGGGGCGCACCGTGTTTCGGCGCGTGAAGGTGCGCGCCGGCCAGCCTCAGCACGGCGACGTGGCCGTTACTATCCTCGACCCCCTGGCCGATACCACCCAACTCGTGCGCCGCGGCGCCTACTTCCTCGACGCCGAGCGGCGCAAGGGCGACGGCGGTGACTAACGATTTTCAAACCAGGCAGCTGGCAGGCTTCATCCAATGCTAATAGTTGGCTGTTTCATTTGTACTGTCCAGGCTTTACTCCCAACCAAACGGCCCCGCACTGCGGGGCCGTTTGCTGTATGGGGCCTAGCCGACAGGTTTGCTTCAGCTTTACCCCAGACTTCGTTTCCACCACCACTCGCTTGCCTCCTGGCCAGTGGCTAGGCCTCCTTGGGCGAGTGCCCTAACTGGCTCATTGATTGCACTAGGCACTTTGGCGCCCGCCACGCGCCGGTTTTGTTTTAACCCCGTTAGGTTGTTGCCAATCATTTTTCTGCCATGCGTACTTATTTGCTAAGCGGCCTCGCGGCGGCTGTCCTGACTACCACTTCGGCCCTGGCCCAAACGGCCCCGGCGGGTGCCTGGAGCTCGTCGCTGCCCGCCGCCCTGGCGCAGGCCAAGGCTAGCCAGAAACCCGTGCTGGCCGTGTTTTCGGGCTCCGACTGGTGCAAACCCTGCATGCAGCTCAAGCAGGAGGTATTCGACCAGCCCGAGTTTATGAGCTACGCCAAGGACAAGTTTGTGCTGGCCCGCTTTGACTTTCCGCGCAATAAGAAAAACGCGGTTTCCAAGGAGCAAACCAAGCTGAACGAGGACGCCGCCGCCCAGCTTAACAAGGAGGGCGCCTTCCCGGCCGTAGTGCTGCTCTCGCCCGAGGGCAAAGTGCTGGCCCGCACCGGCTACCGCCCCGGCGGCGTGGCCGCCTACGATGCCTACCTTGACCAGTTGCTGGCTAAGAAATAACCGCTTATGCTGGTACTTGGGCTGAAATCGATGAGGCGGAACTGGGTGAGCATCCTGGCTATCGGCCTGCTGCCAGGCTGGGGGGCTAGCCCGCTGGCGGCCCAGCCGCTAGCCCCCCGGCCCGCCCGCGCCTACACGCGCACGGCCCACCTCATGGGCTCGGCCTTCACATTTACGGCCGTGAGCGCCGACGACTCGCTGGCCTGGCGGGCCCTGCGCGCGGGCCTGCGCGAAACCTGGCACATCGACCGCCTGTGCTCGTACTGGGATTCGACCTCGCAGGTAGTGAAAATCAACCGCGCGGCTGGCATCCGGCCGGTGGTGGTGGACCAGGAAGTGTACGACCTCATCGCGCGCACCCTGAAGATTTCGCAGCTCAGCGGCGGCGCGTTCGATATCACGTTTGCCAGCAGCGACAAAATCTACCACTTCGACAAGGCCGCGCACGCCAGCCTGCCCGATTCGGCCACGGTGCGCCGCTCCATCCGCCGCATTGGCTGGCAGAAGGTGCGCCTCGACCCCGCCACGCGCTCGGTGTACCTGCCCGAAAAAGGGATGCGCATCAACCTGGCGGGCATCTTGCAGGGCTACGGCGTGCGCCGGGCGGCGGAAATCATGAAAAAGATGGGCATCGGCGGCGGGCTCATCAATGGCTCGGGCGACGTGTACTGCTGGGGCAAGCAGCCCGACGGCGCGGGCTGGCGCATTGCCATCGGCGACCCGGCCCGGCCGCACACGGTGTCGTCGTGGCTCACGGTGAGCGACTTAGCCGTGGTAACGGCTGGCAACTACGAGCAGTATTTTACGGTGGGCGGCAAGTATTACGGCCACATCATCAACCCGCACACCGGCTACCCGGCCACGGGCCTGCGCTCGGTTACCATCATCTGCCCCGACGTGGAGCTGGCCGATGCCCTCGACGACGCCGTGTTCGTACTAGGCCCCACCGAGGGGCTAGCCCTCATTAATCGCCTCAAAGACATCAACTGCACGCTCATCACCGACGACGGCCAGACGCTGGTTTCCAAGGGGATGCAGCTCAACCCATACCACAGCGCCGCCCCGGCCGCCGTGGCTCAGCCCAAGCCCAAATCATGAAAAACGCTCTTTCGCGGCTCGCTTTGCTAGGCCTGCTGCTGGCCGGTAGCGCCGCGCTGCCCAGCTGCGTATCGGTGGCCGCCTACCAGAAAGCCTACCTCAACGACGAGGATATGAAGCTGGCTACCAAGAAGGTAGAAACCTCAGAAGTGAATTTTGAGAGCTACCGCGAGGGTGCCGGCGGCGCCAACGGCGGCAAGGTAGGTGGCGGCTGCGGCTGCAATTAAGTAGAAGTAAAAATGATGAATTAAGAATTGAAAGTGCCGAATTGAAGGTAGCTGAGCATTTGGGTTGAGAAAACGCAAAAGCCTAATTCACATCTTTTTAACTCATTACTTTTAGTTCTCAATTAACTGCAATCATCTGTGAAAAATATACTCTTAGCTAGCCTAGCCCTGGCCGCACCGCTCGGCGCGCTGGCTCAGGCCACGCCCACCCCCAACCGCCTCGACGGCTCGGGCATCGCGCCCAACGCTTCGCAGCTGCCCACGCCCGCCCGCTACGGCGAAACGGAGGTGGACATCCTGGGCAGCTACTACCAGCAGAACGGCACCCACTCGGCCGTGGAGGGCGGCATCGGCGACCAGCACCTGACCGACGTGGCGCCCACCATCCTGCTCAACGTGCCACTCGACTCGACTACGCGCCTCTCGGCCAACGTGGGCATCGACTACTACGCCTCGGCCTCGTCGGATAAGATTGACCAGGTGCTGTCGTCACCTTCGTCGCACGACGTGCGCTACCACGCCGACTTCGGCCTTTCGCACACCCTAGCCAACAAGCTGACCACGCTCGGGGCCGGCGCGGGCGTGTCGAAAGAGTATGACTACCTGTCGTTTAACCTGCTGGCCAGCTGGGTGCAGGCCTCGGCCGACGGCAACCGGCAGTTCAGCGCCAGCGGCCAGGTTTTCCTCGACCAAATCAAGCTCATCACGCCCGCCGAGCTGCGGGTGGGCGGCACCCAAAACAAGCAGTACGGCTCCGATAACCGCCAGAGCTTCACGCTCTCGCTGGTGTATGCGCAGGTTTTGGGCAAGCGTCTGCAAGCCTCCGTGAGCGTGGAGCCGGTGGTGCAGCGCGGGCTGCTGAGCACGCCGTTTCAGCGGGTGTATTTCCGCGACTACGCGCCCGGCGGCCTCGTGCCCGGCGAGCTGGGCACGGCCAAGGCCGAGGTGCTGCCGCGCCTGCGCTACAAGTACCCGGCCAGCCTGCGCCTCACGTACTATGCCACCGATTTGGTGCAGCTGCGCGGCTTCTACCGCTTCTACAACGATAACTTTGGTATTCAAGCCCCATACGCTGGAGCTGGAAGTGCCGGTGAAGGTGAGCCCGTTCTTCACGCTCTACCCGTTTTACCGCTACCACACCCAGACGGCGGCCGATTACTTCGCGCCCTACCTGGCCCACTCGGTATTCGACGAGTATTTCACCTCCGACTACGACCTGTCGGCCTTTTCGGCCAACAAGGCGGGCCTGGGTTTGCGCTACGCGCCGCTCTACGGGCTAGGGCGCTTCAAGCTGGCTAGCCGCATCACCAAGTTCAAGTCCGTGGATTTGCGCTACGGCTACTACCGCCAAAGCACCGGCCTCACGGCCAACGTCGTCAGCTTCGACCTGGCCTTCGTGATGCCGTAAGCGGATAGTTTAAAAGATTGTCGCTCAACGCCAAGGCGCAAGGCTGCAGTGCCACAGAATAGTGCCCATGACTCCCATCGAAACCCAGGCGCCCGCCGAAAAGCACCTCACCAGCTCGGCCATGCTGCAAGACATCGTCATTGGCTTGTCCGATGGCCTTACGGTGCCCTTTGCCCTGGCGGCGGGCCTGAGTGGGGCGGTGCAGTCGTCGGGCCTGGTTATCACGGCGGGGCTGGCCGAGGTAGTGGCCGGCTCCATCGCCATGGGGCTAGGGGGCTACCTGGCCGGCCGCACCGAGGTCGACCACTACACCTCGGAGCTGGCCCGCGAGCACGAGGAAGTGCGCACCGTGCCCGACACCGAGCACCGCGAGGTGCAGGAGCTGCTTAGGGAAATGGGCCTCTCGGAGGCGACTGCCACCCAAGCCGCCAACGAGCTGGTGCAAGACCCGGCGCAGTGGGTCAAATTCATGATGAAGTACGAGCTGGGCCTCGAAGAGCCCGACCCCCGGCAGGCCCTCAAAAGCGCCTTTACCATTGCCGGGGCCTACGCCGTGGGCGGTCTCATCCCCCTGAGTGCGTACTTTTTCACGGCTACGCCGCACGCGGGCTTGCTGTGGTCAGGCATTATCACACTGGTGTGCCTGCTCATCTTCGGCTTCTTTAAAAGCCGCATGACCGGCCAGGCACCGGTGGCGGGCGCCCTCAAAATGGCGGCTACCGGGGCCGCGGCGGCGGCGGCCGCCTTTTATGTGGCGCGGCTGGTGCAGGGCCACGGGGGCTAGCGGGCGGGCTAGGTACGTTACGCAAAAAAGCCGCCCCGGCTGCTCCCGAAACGAGGGCGGCCGGGGCCTACTTACCGAGCTGCTTGAGCAGTTCCTCCGCGGCGGGCTCCGACGAGGCCGGGTTTTGGCCGGTGATGAGGTGGCCGGCGGTCACGACGTAGGGCTGCCAGTCGGCGCCTTTCGAGTAGGTGCCGCCGTTCTCCTTCAGCATATCCTCCACCAGGAAGGGAACCACGTGGGTAAGCTGCACGGCCTCTTCCTCGGTGTTGGTGAAGCCCGTAACGGGCTTGCCCTGCACCAGCGGCTCGCCGCCAGGGGCCTGCACGTGGCGCAGCACGCCGGGCGCGTGGCACACCACGGCCACTGGCTTGCCGGCGGCGTAGGCCTGCTCGATGAGGGCAATGGAGTGCTTATCCTCGGCCAAATCCCAGAGGGGGCCGTGGCCGCCGGGGTAGAAAATGGCGTCGAAGTCGGCGGCCTGAATGGTAGCGAGCGGCACCGTGTGAGCTAGGACCTGCTGGGCTTCGGGGTCTTGCTTGAAGCGCTTAGTGGCGTCGGTCTGGGCGCCGGGCTCATCGCTTTTGGGGTCCAGCGGCGGCTGGCCACCCTGGGGCGAGGCCAGCGTCAGGGTCACGCCGGCGTCTTTGAATACGTAGTAGGGGGCGGCAAATTCTTCCAGCCAGAAGCCGGTTTTTTACCCGTAGTACCGAGCTCGTCATGCGAGGTCAGAATCATGGCGATTTTCATACTAGCTAAATTATCAAGTAGTTGAATTAATAAGGCGAAGCAATGCTTCAAGCAGCCGTAAGCTAGCCCAGTAGCTTGTAAAAGGTAACGGCGCGCTCGGCCAGCAGCGGCACTATTTGGCCTATTACCAAATCCTGGTAGTGCGCCGAGTCGCGGTGAGCCTCCAGCGCCTGCTGGTCGGCGTACTGCTCGTAGAAGAAGAAGTGGGCCGGGTCGGCCGGGTCCTGGTGGCCCACGTAGAGCAGGTTGCCGGGCTCGTGCTGGCGCACGGCGGCGGCGGCTTCGAGCATCAGCTGGCGCACGGTTTCTTCGTGGCCGGGCCGGGCGCGCCACTCGGCGGCCACGGCGATGATATTAGTGGTGGGCACGTCCATCAGACAGCGGAATAAAAAAGGTACCGGTTAGGCGTTTGGCGGGCGGAAGCAGCCGCGTGCGGGCTTTGCCCTTGGAGGGGAGTGGCCGGCTAGCCGGCGCCTGGCCAGCGCCGGCTAGGCCACTTTTACCACGGCCTTGCCCGTATTTTCACCCTTAAATAAGCCCAGGAAGGCGGCCGGAATCTGGTCGAAGCCTTCGGTAAGGGTTTCTTCACCCTTGAGCTTGCCCGCGGTGTACCACTGGGTGAGCTGCTTTACGCCCTCGGGCCAGCGGCTGAGGTAGTCGCTCACGATGAAGCCTTGCAGCTTGGTGCTGGTTTTGAGTAGCTTGCCCTCGGGGCGCGGGCCCACGGGCGCCTCAGTGGCGTTATAAGTCGAAATCTGGCCGCAGAGCGCGATGCGGGCGCGCTTGTTCAGCAGGTCGTACACGGCATCGGTAATGGCGCCGCCCACGTTGTCGAAGTAGCAGTCCACGCCGTCGGGCGCGGCGGCCGCCAGCGCCTGGGCAATGTCGGGCGTGGTTTTGTAATTGATGGCCTCGTCGAAGCCCAGTGCTTTGAGGTGCGCCACCTTCTCATCCGAGCCGGCGGTGCCCACCACGCGGCATCCCTTAATCTTGGCCAGCTGGCCCACGATGAGGCCCACCGCGCCGGCCGCGCCCGATACCACCACGGTTTCGCCGGGCTGGGGCTGGCAAATGTCGAGCAAGCCAAAGTAGGCCGTGAGGCCCGGCATCCCGAGCAGGCCCAGGAAATAGCTGGTGGGCGCTTGGTCGGCGGGCACACGATTCAGGGTTTGGGCGTCGGCCACGCTGTACTCCTGCCAGGGCAGGTTGCCCACCACCACGCTGCCCACGGGCAGCGCGTCGGTGTGGCTAGCCACCACCTCGGCCACTACGCCGCCCACAATGGGCTCGCCCACCTCAAACGGGGCCACGTACGACTTGGCGGCGCTCATGCGGCCGCGCATGTAGGGGTCGACCGACACGTAAAGGGTTTTCAGCAGCACCTGGCCCTGGGCAGGCTCGGGTAGAGTGCGGGTTTCGAAGCGAAACTGCGCGGCCGTGGGCACGCCCTGGGGGCGGCTGGCCAGCAAAATGGTTTTCGTATCCATAGAAATCAGGTAAAAGCCACTCCCTCAATGAGAAAGAGCGTAAACAAAAACGCTCAGGCGGCGCCTGAGCGTTTCATTAGGGGCTAAGCGGCCGGGCTAGGCGTTGGTGGTCGTGGTGAGGCTCACCTCAATGTTGCCTTTAGTAGCGCGCGAGTAGGGGCAGATGCCGTGGGCGGCGGCCACCAGCTCTTCAGCCTGCTTTTGCTCGAAGCCGGGCAGGTTCACGTGCAGGTCGGCCGAGATGCCGTAGCCGCCGTCTTCGGCCTGGCCGAAGCCGATGAGGGCCTCCACGGTCACTTTCTCGAGCTTCACCCGGGCCTGGCGGGCGGCCACGCCCAGGGCGCCCTCGAAGCAGGCGGCGTAGCCGGCGGCGAAAAGCTGCTCAGGGTTGGTGGCGCCGGCTTTGCCGGGGCCGCCCATCTCCTTGGGCGTACTCAGGGTGAGGTCGAGCGCGTCGTTGGCGGTGGTAACGTGGCCGTCGCGGCCGCCTACTACTTTGGCCTGGGCCGTGAACACTTTCTGGATTTTCATGGGGTAAGAAAAAATGGCTGGCTAGGCAGTCAGCCGGGTAAGAAGTTGCGTGAGTTGGGTGCGCAGGGCCAGAAACTCGTCTAGCGACATTCCCAGCTTATCCAGTAGCTGGGCGGGTATCTGGCTGGCCGGGCCCCGCAGGGCCAGCCCCGCCGGCAGCAGGCCGATAATGACGGAGCGCTCGTCGCGCGGGTCGCGCCGCCGGCTCAGCCACTGCCGCTGCTCCATGCGCTTGAGCAGGGGCGTAAGGGTGCCCGAGTCAAGCAGCAGGCGCTCGCCCAAGTCCTTTACCGTCAGCTCCTCATGCTCCCACAGCAGCAGAAAGACCAGGTACTGCGGGTAGGTGAGGCCCAGCACCTGCAAGTGCGGCTGGTAGGCCTTGGTGAGCTGCCGCGACACGGCGTAGAACGGAAAGCACAACTGGCTTTCCAGCTTCAGCAGGTCGAGCGGGGCGTCGGGGGTAGGGGTAGGCGGCATGGCGTTCGAGTATAGACAACGAACGGTTGCGTAATGTTTAATTGTGCACAACTAATTTAAGTATTTGCTGAAAATGGCTCGGCCACCTTTGCAAGTTACCGGGCTGGCTATCAAAAATGTAACTTAGCGTTTGCGTCAGCCTACAAGCTGAAGAAATAAGTGCCCGTGAACTGCGCAACCCGGTTGCGGGCCGCATCGGCACCAAACTCGTGGGCAAAACCTGCGGTGCTGGTTTGGGCGGGCTGGTGCAGGTTGCGCAGCCCTAGGCCGTAGCCCAGCTGCACCTGCACCGGCCCCTGCCGGTAGCCCACGCCAAAATTGACGCCCACATCGAGGCGGCGGTTATTGGTGCCGTTGCCGTAGCTAACGCGCTCGTCGTCGATGGGCCGTTCCAGCCCCGGAACTGGGTCAGTAGCCGGGCCGTAGTACGTAGCCAGCGTGCTGCTGCCGCGCTGGCGGCCGCCCAGGCCGAGCGCCACGTAGGGGCCCGCAAAAACTTGCAGGCCGTGGTCGCCGTGCAGGGTATAGACTACGTTGAGCGGGATTTCCAGCCAGTTGTAGCGAGTGGTAGTGTTGGTTTGCGACTCGTTGCTGCCCGTAAAGCCGCTCGCGTAGAAAGCGTTGGTAGTCTGCTCACCTTTCTGCGTGAAAATCAGGCCGGGCTGCAGCGAAAAGTTACCCCGGCTAGCCTCCAGCACCACGCCGGCCTGCCAGGCGTAGAGCGTGGCCTTGGCGGTGGAGTAGCTGAAAGGGTAGGTGCCGCTTGAATTGCCGGCGGCCGCCACCGTGGTCAGGGCGCGGTTGGCGCCGCCGCGCAAGCCCAGGCAATAAGTGGTTTGGGCCGCGGCGCCGGCGGCGCTCAGCAGTAGGGCTGCGGCCAGGGCAAGGGCAAGCAGCTGTTTCATAACAAGTAGATGAAGGACGGATGCGGAGTAGTATTTCGAGTGCCCGGCTGGAGCCAAGGTTGCATTGGCGAGTGGCGTGCCCGCTAAAACACATCCCCTAAATTGAAAAACACGCCCTGCGAGCCCTCAATTCCGAAGGCATAATCCACGGCCAGGTACGAGCTGGATTGCTTGCTCAGGCACAGCCGCAGGCCCGCGCCGCCGGCCGGGGCTAGCCGGCCAAAGCCGGTGCTGGGGCTGCGGGCCGACTGCCCATTGGCGAACACCACGCCGCCCAGCACCCGCGAGCGAGTGAGGTTGAAGCGATACTCGGCCTCGCCATACACGAGGCTGGTGCCCCGGAAGCGCCCCTGGATGTAGCCCCGACCCGTCACGCTGTAAGTATCCCAGCCGGTGGCGGGCAGGTCGAGATAGGGCGCGGCCTGGCCCAGGGCAAAATCACCGTAGAGCCAGCAGGCCAGCACGTTGCCCCGCGGCCCGGCGCGCAGGTAGCGCCGGGTATCGAGCTGCAGGAACTGGTAGGTAGCATCCGAGCCCAGCGCCCGCAGGTTCGAGCGCAGGGCCAGAAAGAGGTAGCTTTCGCCAGCGGCGGGCCGCAGCTGGTTGGCGCGGGTATCGCGCAGCACCGACAGCACCGGGCCCGACGATGTGGAGCGCCCCGCCACCCCCGGCGCGTAGCCCGCGATGGCGGACAGCTGCTGGCCGTCGCCATTCACCGTCTCGATAGCCCAGCGCGTATCCAGAAAATAGCCGCCGCCCACGTAGAGGTGGCCCGCCGGCCCCAGGCGGTGGTAGTAGCTCTGGTGAAGCCGCAGGAGGTTGTAGTTCATGCCGATAGCGGCGGCGGCATGGGTGTTGCTGCCCAGGCCGTAGGTTTGCTGCGGGTAGTGCAGCAGGCGGTAGTCGGCCAGCCACAGGCTCCGGTTGCGGGTCGTCCAGAGCGGGCCGTTCAGGGCCAGGATAAGCTGCTGGTTTTGGGTGTAGGTGAGGGTGGTAGACAGGTTAGACTGGTTGGCCCCCGGCCGCCGAAACGCGTAGCTGGCCGTGAGTGTGGCCAGCAGCCGCGCCTCCAGGGTGTAGGCCACGGCGGGCAACAGCACCAGCGAGTGGGCCCGGCGGTGCTTGGCGCGGGCCGAGTCGGCCGCCGGGCGCGGAGCGCGGCGCGGCAGCAGCCGGTGCACCAGGTCGCCGAGGTCCTGGGTGGGGTGCGGCAGCGAGTCGGGGCTAGCCAGGGTGGCCGCCGGGACCTGCGCCCGGGCTAGCGGGGCAGCGAGCGTAAAAAGCGCCAGCAGCGCCAGGGTGCGTAGTTTTTTGGCAATCATCAGTTCTTAATCCGCCATTCAACCGGCAGCCGCGCCTAATGATTTAGTGCTTTTGCCGACTCCGGGGGCTAGCGGCCCCAGGTGCGGCTATTGGCCCGTAGGGCGCCCACCTGGCCGGGGCCAAAAACCAAAGGCTAGCCGGCTGAAATCATAGCTCGCCCAGCCGCCGCCCGCCCAGCCGGCCAAAAAGCGGGTGCTTGGCCTGGCCCACCACCTGCGCACCATAGATGCCCGTGTGGCCCGAGAACAAGTAGGCCACCACGCAGGCCAGCGCCAGGTACACGCCCGCCTGCACGCCGAACAATTCGAGCCCCATCAGCAGGCAGGCGAGCGGCGTGTTGGCCGCGCCCGCAAACACGCCCACGAAGCCCATACCCGCCAGCAGCGCCACCGGCAGCGGCAGCACGCCCGCCAGCGCCGAGCCCAGCGCCGCCCCGATAAAGAAGAGCGGCGTTACCTCGCCGCCCTTGAAGCCTGCGCCCAGCGTCAGGGCCGTGAGTAGCAGCTTGAGGGCAAAATCCTGCGCGCCCAGCTGGTGCTGAAAGGCCTCCACAAGCACGGGCACCCCTAGCCCCGCGTAGCGCATTGTGCCCAGCGCCCACATGGCCAGCGCCACCAACGCGCCGCCCACCACCGGCCGCAGCGGCGGGTAGGCTATCCGGCCGAAAACCTTGCCGATAGCGTGCGTGAGCGTAGCAAAGCCCCGCGCCGCCAGCCCAAACAGCGCGCCCGCCGCCAGCGCCGACCCTAGCCCCGGCAGCGTGAGTGGCAGCGCCGCCAGGGTGGGGTAGGTAGTGTGGCCCACGCCCCAGGCGCGCGTCACGGCATCGGCCACCACGGCGGCCAGAAAGCTGGGCAAAATAGCCTCGTAGCGCACCGAGCCCAGCAAATACACCTCCAGACCAAAAACCGCTCCCGCCAGCGGCGTACCAAAAACCGAGGCAAAGCCCGCGCTCATGCCCGCCACGAGCAGCAGCCGGCGCTCGCGCCGCGGCAGCCAGCGGGCCAGCTGGTCGCTGAGGGCGGCGCCCATTTGCACGGCCGTGCCCTCGCGCCCCGCCGAGCCGCCCAGCAGGTGCGTGAGCAGCGTGCCGCCCAGCACCAGCGGCACCAGCCGCAGCGGAATAGTGGCGCTGGGCCGGTGTATCTCGTCGAGCACAAGGTTGTTGCCCTTCACCACGCGGTTGCCGAAATAGTGATAGGCTAGCCCAACGAGCAGGCCACCCACCGGCAGCAGGGCCAGTGCCCAGGCGTGGGTTGCGCGCCAGGCCGTGGCGCGCTCCAGCGCCACCAAAAACCCAGCCGAGGCCGTGCCGGCCAGCGCGCCCACCAGGCTAGCCAGCAGCAGCCAGCGCAGAGCGAAGAAAGCCGTCGGCCCGAGATACGCGGGGCGCGGTGCTAAACGGGGAAGAAATGCCATCGGGGCGCGAAATAACGCACCAATCCGACCTGCGCCGCCGGGGCTAGCCTGTAATGCCCGGCCGGCCCCGGCGATATACCCACCCAAACTGCCGGCCCGGCGCTTACCTTGCCAGTAGTTCAGCCCTTTATTCACTTTTTGCGCTGTGCGCCCGCCTGCCATGAACTTTTCGCTGGTTCTTCTCGGCCTTGTGCTGTTCACGCTCTTTCTGAGCTACGTTATCGTGCCGCAGGGCACGGTGGCAGTTATCACCATCTTCGGCAAATACCGGCGCCTGATGATGCCGGGCCTGAATTTCAAGCTGCCCTTCATCGAAAATGTGTACAAGCGCATTTCCATCCAGAGCCGTTCATTGGAGCTGGAGTTTCAAGCTATTACCATTGACCAGGCCAATGTTAACTTCAAGGCCATGCTCGTGTACGCCGTGTTCGACCAGAGCGAGGAGGCCATCAAGCGCGTGGCCTTCAAGTTTGTGGATGAGCGCAGCCTGATGCAGGCGCTCATTCGCACGGTGGAGGGCAGCATCCGGGCCTTCGTGGCCACCCAGCGCCAGGCGGCGGTGCTGAGCCTGCGCGGCGAAATTGTGCTGCACGTGAAGGACCAGCTCGACGAAACCCTCGAAAGCTGGGGCTACCACCTCATCGACTTGCAGCTCAACGACATTGCCTTTGATGAGGAAATCATGCGCTCGATGGCCAAGGTAGTAGCCAGTAGCAACCTCAAGGCCGCCGCCGAAAACGAGGGGCAGGCCCTGCTCATCACCAAAACCAAGGCCGCCGAGGCCGAGGGCAATGCCATCAAAATCTCGGCCGAGGCCGAAAAAATAGCCGCCCAGCTGCGCGGCCAGGGCGTGGCGCTGTTTCGCGAAGAAGTAACCAAGGGCATGGCCCACGCCGTGCAGGAGCTGGCCGAAAACAATCTCGACCCCTCGCTCGTCTATTTCTCAATGTGGACCGAGGCCATCAAGCACTTTGCCGAGCAGGGCAAGGGCAACGTAATTTTCCTCGATGGCTCGAACGAAGGCCTCGAAAAAAACATGAAGCAGATGCTGGCCATGCAGCACCTCGACCGGCCGGGCGCCGACCGCTAGGGCTAGCCCTAGCGCGCGGCCTACCCCAATTCTCACGACCAAAATTTGCGATTGATGCGTTATTTCTACGTTATGATTTGTGGATTGGGGAGCGGCTTGGCGGCGCACGCCCAGCAGGCGGCCGCGCCCGCCGCGCCCAGTTCGCTAGCCCCCGATTCGGCTTGGTACGAGGCCGCCGACGAGCGCCGCGTGAGCTCGTCTATCGACTCGGTGGGCGCCTGCACCGAGGTGCTGCGCTGGGAAAACGACCAGGGCCTGCTGCGGGTATTCTACCCCTCGGGTCACCTGCGCGAATACAGCTCGTTTGGCAGCCTGGAAGCGGGCGCCCGGCACGGCACCGTAAGCACCTGGTTTGACAACGGCCAGATGCAAACCCTGCAAGCCTACGAGCAGGGCCGGCGCACGGGCCCGCTGCTGGTGTACTACGAAAACGGGGCCCTGAAGCGCCGCACCGACTACGTGGCCGGTAACGAGCTGCCAGGCAGCTGCTTCGATGAGGCGGGCGTGCCGGTGGCCTACTTCCCCTACGAGCAGCTGCCGCTGTACCCGGGCGGGCAGGCCCAGCTCGTGAAGGAGATAACGGGCGCCCTACGCCTGCCACGCCGCGCCACCGACTACCTGCTGTGGGAGCCGCGCGTGGTGGGCATCGAGTTTCAGGTGAAGGAAGATGGGCGCATTGTGGCGCCGCGGGTGGCGCGCTCGTCGCAGGTGCCGGACCTCGATGGGGCGGTGCTCGCCACCGTTGCGCGGCTCACCAAGCGCTTCAGCCCGGGCCGGCGCGATGGCCGGCAGGTGGCGTACACCTTCTATTTGCCGGTGCAGCTGCAGGGAGGAAAGCCGCGCGGCCTGGTCGAATTGCCCTAGCCAGGGGGCCGGGTAAAACCCGGCATTGGCGGGGGCCGTGCCTGCCGGTACATAACTTTGCGCTTTTCCAGGCCTCGCCAGCCCCCGCCAGGGGGCCCGGCCGGCCCAGAAACGGCTGAAGTTACCGAGGCTTGTTTACCCCTTTTTTTACCTTCTTTCTTGTTAATGAAACACCCCCTATTCAAAACCGCGCTGCTGAGCGGGGCCGCCTTCCTGGCCGCTGCTCCGCATAGCCAAGCCCAGAACGCCGACCAGAAATGGGGCGTGAGCGGCTACGTAACCACCCTGCAATACCGGGGCGACCTGGGCAGCAGCTTCTGGAATGCCCACGACCTGACCTACGGTGGTGGCCTTACCCTGAGCCGCTACATCAGCAAAGGCCTCGACATCAACCTGTCGGCCAACCAAAGTACCCTGCGGTACCCCGGCCAGGAAGGCACGTTTACCTTCACTAACAACGGGGCCTCCCCGATAGCGGGCCGCCGCTTTTTCGCCAACATCAGCACGTTTGGCCTGGGCTTTAAGTTTAAGCTCAACAACGGCTGGGCGCTGAAGGAAGATGCTGTTATTCAGCCCTACATCCTGCTGCAGCCGGGCTATGCGTACATCTACACGCAGCGCTTTGCCAACTACTCCAATGTCGGCAACAATGCCTCCAACTATGGCTCGTTTGACGGGCAGGCGGCGCTGGGCCTCACGTTCCGCATCACGCCGGGCTTCAGCATTTTTGCCCAGGCTGGCCAGCACGTGCTCATCCGCGACGACAACCGCCTCGACGGCGTAGACAACAACGGCACTATTTTCTGGGATAAGTACGACCGCTACATGCAGTTCTCAGCCGGCCTCACCGCCAACTTTGGCAAAGCCAAGGATGCCGATGGCGATGGCGTAGCCGACCGCAAAGACAAGTGCCCCGACACGCCCGCCGGCGTGAAAGTGGACGAGAACGGCTGCCCCCTTGACACCGATGGCGACGGCGTGGCCGACTACCAGGACAAGTGCCCCGACGTGAAAGGCCTGGCCGCCCTGCAGGGCTGCCCCGATGCCGACGGCGATGGCGTGGCCGATGCCGACGACCGCTGCCCCAACACCCCGGCCGGCGTGAAAGTAGATGCTTCGGGTTGCCCCATCGACTCGGACGGTGACAAAGTGCCCGACTACCTCGACAAGTGCCCCAACACCCCGAGCGGCGTGACGGTAGATGCCAACGGCTGCCCGGCTGACCGCGACGGCGACGGTGTGCCCGACTTCCAGGACCGCTGCCCCGACCGCGCCGGCCCCGCCAGCAACAAAGGCTGCCCCGAGATTAAGGCCGAGCAGAAGAAAATCCTCAACGAGGCCACGAAGTACATCAACTTCGACTTCAACAAGGCCACGCTGAAGCCTTCGTCGTTCCCCAAGCTGGAGCAGATGGTGCAGATTCTCAACGAGTACCCCGACTACTCGCTCAGCATTGCCGGCCACACCGACAGCAAGGGCGATGACAACTACAACCTGCGCCTGAGCTACGAGCGCGCCGCTGCCGCCCGCAAGTACATGGTAGAGCACGGCATCCCGGCCGAGCGCATTGAGGCCCGCGGCTACGGCGAGAGCAAGCCGGTTGCCGACAACAAAACGGCCGCCGGCCAGGCCCTGAACCGCCGCGTAGACTTTGACCCCTACCTGACGGGCGAAACCAACGCTGCCGAAGCCAAGTACGGCCCCGCCCCGAGCATCTCGGAGCTGCGTGCTACGGGCCAGAAGCTGCCCGGCAAAAAAACCACCGGCACCGGCTCGCCCCGCAGCCGCAAAGCTCCGGTAAAAAAGGCGCCCGCTCGCAAAAAGTAAGCGCCGCTAGCCCCCGGCTAGGTTAAAAAAGCAGCCCGCTCTCGTTGAGCGGGCTGCTTTTTTTTAGGCCTTAGCAGCAGGAGCGGGGCTAGCCCGCCCGCGCCTGCAAACCCTGGCGCACCCATTCGGCTTTAACTTGCGGCCCGGTTGCGGCGGAAATGGCCGCGCCCGCCACTACTGCACCTATGGACGACGCCCTTCTTGCCAGCTACCAGCCCGTAATCGGGCTCGAAGTACACGCGCAACTGCTGACGCACAGCAAAATGTACTCTTCCGATGAGAACGAGTACGGCGCTATGCCCAACACCAACCTCTCGGTAATCACCTTGGGCCACCCCGGCACGCTGCCCCGCGTGAACCGCACGGCCGTGGACTTTGCCATCAAAATGGGGCTAGCCACCAACTGCCAGATTGAGCGCGAAAACCTGTTTGCGCGCAAAAACTACTTCTACCCCGACCTCCCGAAGGGCTACCAGATAACGCAGGACAAGACGCCGATTTGCCACGGCGGCTACGTCGATATTCGGCTGGCCGACGGCAGCACGCGCCGCATCGGCATCACGCGCATTCACATGGAGGAAGACGCGGGCAAATCGATGCACCTGGCCGGCGAAACCGAAACCCTGGTGGACCTGAACCGCGCCGGCGTGCCGCTCATCGAAATCGTGAGCGAGCCCGACATCCGCACCGAGGAGGAAGCCTACGCCTACCTGGCCGAAATTAAGAAGCTGGTCGAATACCTGGGCATCTGCGATGGCAACATGGAGGAAGGCTCGCTGCGCTGCGACGCCAACGTGAGCGTAATGAAGAAAGGCGCCGATAAGTTCGGTACCAAGGTGGAGGTCAAGAACATGAACTCGTTCCGCAACGTGCAGCGGGCCATCGAGCACGAGATTGTGCGCCAGATTCAGATTCTGGAAAACGGCAGCGAGGTAGATTCCGAAACGCGCGGCTTCGACGCGGCCAGCGGCACCACCAGCGGCCAGCGCTCGAAGGAAACCCTCAATGACTACCGCTACTTCCCCGAGCCCGACCTGCCGCCGCTCATCATCGACGATGCCTGGTTGCACCGCGTGCAGGCCGACCTGCCGGCCCTGCCGCAGCAGCTCTATGCCCGCTTCACGGGCGAGCTGGGCCTGAGCGACTACGACGCCAACGTGCTCATCGACCAGAAGGAAGTGGCCCAATACTTCGACGACCTGGCCCGCCTGCTGCCCCCTAGCAGCGCCAAGGCCGCCGCCAACTGGGTAATGGGCCCCGTGAAGTCGTACCTCAACGAGCGCGCCCTCGAAATCAGTGATTTTCCCCTCGACCCCGGCCAGCTGGCGGGTATCATCGAACTGATTGAGGCCGGTAAAATCAATTACTCGGTGGCCAGCAAGCAGCTGTTCCCGCACCTGCTCGAGCACCCGCAGGCCAACGCCACCGGCGCCGCCGAGCAGCTGGGCCTGCTCACCAAGGCCGACGCCGGTGAGCTCGAAGCGCTTGTGCAGCAAGTGCTGGCCGCTAACCCGGCCAAGGTAGCCGAGTACCGCGCCGGCAAAAAGTCGCTCACCGGCATGTTCATGGGCGAGCTCATGAAGCTGACCGGCGGCAAGGCCGACCCCAAGCTGGCCAACCAGCTGCTGCGCCAGGGCCTCGACGGCTAGGGCTTCTCTCAAACCAAAGGCGCCGGGCTGCTCGCAGTCCGGCGCCTTTTTTAGTAGCTCGCGCGTTGCTGATGCTTTTGCGAAAACTCTGGCGGCTCCTGCTGCCTGCCCTGGCGGCCCCTGCGCTGCTGGCCGCCCAAACGCTGCCCGCCGGCGGCTACGAGATAAGCGGCCAAGATGCGCACCTGGCGGGCCAGAAAATCTACCTGCTGGCCGCCGAGCGCCCTAGCCACAGCCAGCCCTGGGCGCGCCTCGACTCGGCCCAGGCCGATGCCGCCGGGCGCTTTGTGCTACGCGGGCAGGTGCCCGCCCCCGATGTGTACTGGCTGCGCGTGGGCGGCCAGCCGGCTATGCAGCCGGTGCCGCTGGCCAACCGCCAAGAGCGCCTCGCTACCCAGCTGGTACAGCCGCGCAGCAGCACCATCCAGTCGCCGGCCTACCTGCTGCGCCCCAGCGGCTCGCCCGAGCTGGTGCTGCTGCAAGTATTCCAAGGGTATTTAATGACGCGCAACCTGCCGGCGAAGGCCGACGACCGGCAGCTGCGCGCGGTGAAAGACCTGCTGCGCCGCAACGCGGGCTCGTACTTGGGTCCTTACCTGACCTTCTACTACCTACGGCTGCACCCTAGCGCCCGGCCGCTGGTCGATTCGCTCACCACCCGCTTTGCCCGCGAGCAGCCGGCCTCGCCCTACCTGCCGCGCCTGCGCGAGCTGCTGGGCGCGGCCCAAACCCTGAGCCCCGGCCTGGTGGCGCCCGACTTTACGCTGCCCGGCCCCAACGGCCAGCCGCTGGCGCTGAGCAGCCTGCGCGGTAAGTACGTGCTGGTCGATTTTTGGGCCAGCTGGTGCAAGCCCTGCCGCGCCGAAAACCCCAACGTGTTAAAGGCTTACCAACGGTTCAAGGAAGAAGGACCGGGCTTCACGGTGCTGAGCGTGTCGGTGGATGAAAAGGCGGCCGACTGGCGCCAGGCCCTGGCGCAGGACGCGCTGCCCTGGCCGCAGGTGCTGGACCAAGCCGGCGTGCGGGGCCGCACCGGGCAGCTCTACAACGTGGTGAGCATCCCGGCCACTTTTCTACTAGACCCCCAGGGGCGCATCGTGGCCACCAACCTGCGCGGCAGCGCCCTGAGCCGAGAGCTGACCCGCCTGCTGCGCTAGACCAATGGAACCCGTCACCGTTTTTTTAGCTTTGTCCGGCAGCCTAGCCGCGGGTTAGGCGCTCCTTATTTTATCCCAATGACTTCTCTTATGAAACCAGCGCTCGCCGCCGTGGCCCTGCTCGGCCTCACCAATGCCTGCCAGAATGCTACCGCCGCCGCCGAGGGCTACGAAATAACGGGCCAGCTGCGCAATGTGCCCACTGGCACTACGCTGCACCTTTCGGAGCTGACCAGCAGCCAGTTTGTGGAGCGCAGCACGGCCAAAACCGACGCCGACGGCAAGTTTACCTTCAAGGGCACGCTGCCCGTGTCGGCGGCCGTGTACCAGCTCAAGGTAGATGAGCCCAACCAGGTGCTGCTCGTGCTCGACAATAAAACCCACCTCACGCTCTCGGGCGATGCCAAGCGCCTGCCCGCCAGCTACTCGGTGAAGGGCTCGAAGGATTCGGAAGTTATTCAGCAGCTGACGTATACGCTCAATTCCAGCCGGGGGCAGATGCAGCGCCTGGGCCAGCGCTACAACGCCGCCGGCCAGGCCGGCCGCACCGATTCGCTGCCCATTATCGAGGGGCAGTACAATGTGCTGGCGCAGGCCACGGCCCGCCGCGCCAAGGCTGTTATCCGGCGCAATGCCAACTCGGTGGCGGCGGGCTTTGCCGCCCTCAGCTTCGTGGACCCCAACGAGGACTTCACGTTTGCCGACTCCATTGCCACCATTCAGCGCAAGGCCCAGCCGGCATCGCCCTTCACCCAGGCCCTGAGCGAGCGCCTGGAGCCGCTGCGCGCCACGGCCATCGGCACGGCCGCGCCCGAAATCAACCTGGCTAGCCCCGACGGTAAGCCCATGTCGCTCAAGAGCTTGCGCGGCAAATACGTGCTGGTCGATTTCTGGGCGAGCTGGTGCGGCCCCTGCCGCCAGGAAAACCCGAACGTGGTAAAGGCCTACAACCAGTTCAAGGACAAGGGGAAAGGCTTTACGGTTTATAGCGTGTCGCTCGACGATGACAAGGCCCGCTGGACCCAGGCCATCGCGGCCGACGGCCTCGCCTGGCCCAACCACGTGTCGGACCTCAAAAAGTGGAACAATGCCGCCGCCGCCGCCTACGGCGTGCAATCTATCCCGGCCTCGTTCCTGCTCGACCCGAATGGCAAAATCATCGGCAAAAACCTGCGCGGCCCGGCCCTAGAAGCCAAGCTGGCCGAGGTGCTGAAGTAAAGGCTTTTGCATTCAAAATAAAAAGGCCTTTCTGTGCACAGAAAGGCCTTTTTATTTTGAATGCCAGAACTGAGGGTAGGACTCGAACCTACGGAAGAACCGCCAAATGGCTTCTGTCGGCGTGCTTGCGCACGACGGCAATCACCGCTCTGCCACCTCAGCTACAGCGGAAAGCTACGCTAAAAACATGCGCTGCAAGCCACCCCAGAGGCGTTTCTTAAGGCTCACGTCGTATTCTATCATTTCGACCTCGGCGCCGGCTAGGTAGGCTAGCCCCACGGCCGGAAACTGCACCGGCTCATAAATCTGGGTGCTGCGCACGGCCACGTCGAGCAGGTTTTTGCCGAAGGCCAGGATGTGGGTGGCGGCAATTTCCTTGCGCAGGTTTTGCAGCGCCACCGGGTAGGGACCTTCCACGTTCACAAGTACCACGTCGGCCATCACCAGCTGGATGGCTTGCAGCAGCTTATTGAGAAAGACGTTGCGTGGTAGCTTCTTGAACTGCTCGGGCGGCAGGCGCACCAGTAGCACCACGCCCCGGGAGTTATCGCCGAGCGTGGCAAAAGTGGTGAGCAGGTACGGCGCCACGGCGGGCGTCTCGGTAGGCGGGCTAGGGGAGAGCACGGGTGCCGGCCGAGCGGCCGGCGGTGGGCTAGCTACCGGCAATACGGGCAAGGGCGGCAGCTGGGCGCTCGCCAGCGAAGGCAGCTTGCCCGCGGCAGCAGCTAGACTTGGGGCAGCCGAGAACTCCGCAGCTACTGGTGGCGCTGGCCTGGCTAGGGGTGGGGCGGCCCCTGCTGGCGCGGCGGCTACGGGCGTAGCAGTTGGCGGCGGCGCGCCTGCCGCGGCAGTGCTAGCCAGCGTGGGGCTAGTCGCCGGAGCCGGGCGCTCGTCGGCCTCAGCCGGCATGTAGAGCGTTACGCCAGTGTAAAAGTTTTGCAAGAAGGCCAGCGTGCCGCTTTGCTCGTCCTCAGTCATGTATGAAAAAGAGTTAAGCGAGTTCAAACAGGGCTTTTAGCTCGGCGGCGTCGCTGGGCTTCATGCGGCCGGCTAGTACTAAGCGCAGCTGGCGGCGGCGCAGGGCACCTTCGTAAAGGGCAATTTCTTCGGCGGTTCCGGGCACGGCCTCGGGCACGTCGATGGGGCGGCCGCTCTGGTCGACGGCCACGAAGGTGAAGAAGGCCTCGTTGGTTTTCATCTTGGTGCCGCTCGGAATATCCTCGGCCCACACGTCGATGTGCACCTCCATGCTGGAGGCAAAGGCGCGCGTGACCTGCGCCTGCAACGTCACTACGTTGCCCAGCCGAATGGGGTCGCGAAACGACACGTTATCGACCGAGGCCGTGACCACAATGCGGTTGGAGTGCTTTTGGGCGGCAATGGCGGCCGCAATATCCATGAGGTGCATCATGCGGCCCCCCATCAGGTTGTTGAGCGTATTGGTATCGTTGGGCAGTACCAGCTCGGTCATGATGACAAACGAGTCGGAAACGGGGCGTTGCTTGCGCACGGGGATGGGTGATGGAGTGATGAAATAAAAAGGAATGAGGTGGGAAGGAAGGGAACGCAAAGGTACGGCAGGGGGCTAGCCCGTCTCCGTTTGGCCGGGCGCCCAGCAGGCGGCGCTCCTCGCTACCTCTCGCTACCTCTCGTTTCTTCACCCCGACGCTACCGATGCGGGCGGCTCGCCCAGCGCAACCTCTTTTTACCTCATCGCCTCAGCCACCTTATTACCCTCAAACCGCCCACCCCGCGGCCCCGCGCAGGGGTACGAAGCGACAATCGCCCAGCTGCTCGCGCACGTACGATTCGGGACCCTCGCGGGTGATGCGCAACAGCTGCTGCTGGCCGGGGTCCTGGGCGCCCACCGGCACCACCAGCCGCCCGCCAATGCGCAACTGCCGCAACAGGGCCGGCGGCAGGGCCGGTGCCCCGGCCGTAACCAGGATGCCATCGAAGGGGGCTAGCCCGGGCAAGCCCAGCGAGCCATCGCCCAGGTGCAGGCCCGCCGTGGGCAGGCCCAGCGCGGCCAGCCGCTGCCGGCCCCGCTCAAACAGCACGGGGTTAAACTCGATACTCTGCACGTTCTCAGCCAGCTGGCACAGCACGGCAAACTGATAGCCCGACCCAGTGCCGATTTCCAGCAGCCGGTGGCCGGGCTGCACTCCTAGCAGCTCGGTTTGGTAGGCCACGGTGCTGGGCTGCGAAATGGTTTGGCCCTCCCCAATGGGAAAAGCCTTGTCCTGATAGGCGTGGGCCTCGAAGGCAGACTCAAAGAACAGGTGGCGGGGCACCGCGCCCAGCGCGGCCAGCACCCGCTCGTCGCGGATGCCGCGCTGCCCGCGCAGCAGCGTTACGAGGGCCCGGCGCTGGCCCCGGTGGCGGTACGTGTCGGCTAAAGGTTGAATAAGGCGCAGAAGTGAAAATAGTAACGAAAGCCTCGCCCGCCGGGCCGGCCGCCAGGGCCGCCACCCGCCAGCTAGGCGGGCTAGCCGACACTTGGCAGCCAGAACAGCTAAAAAAACTGGTAATAGCCCTATTTTTGCGGAGTTCGTCACAAAAATACACGTTACCTCGCTCCCCTTGCTGCTCCGCCGAATCCAATACCTGAAACTTGTGGGGGCCGATTTTGCGGGGGCGCTAGTGGCTTGGGTGGCCTTCTTCTTGGTGCGCAAGTACTTACTGCGCGAAACCCTGGACTACCGCCTCGACGAGGGCGCGCTGCTTTACCTGGCGGGCGCGGCCGTAATGGTGGCGCTCTTCTGGACCACGCTCTACGCGCTGGTGGGCGAGTACCGCGATATCTTCCGCAAATCGCGCCTGAGCGAGGTCATTCGGCTGGCGCGGGTGTCGTTGCTGGGTGTGGTGGTTATTTTTTTTGCGCTCCTGCTCGATGATGTGGGCGTTAGTACGTACCGGGCTTATTATAAAACGTTTACGGCCTATTACCTGCTGCATTTTTTTAGTGCGGCGGTACTACGGCTTTGGGCCGTTAGTAGTATTCAGCATTTGGTGCGGCGGGGCACCATCTCGTTTCCGACGCTGCTGGTAGGTTCTAATAAACTGGCGCTGAGTACCTACGCCGATTTGCAGCGCACGGGCGGCCACCTGGGCTTGCGGCTGGTGGGGTTTGCCCCCATTGGCCGCGTGGTTGATGAGGAGCTGGCGGCCCGGCTACCCGCGGTGGGCTCGTACCAGCAGCTGCCAGGGCTTATTCAGCAGCTTAGTATCGAGCAGGTTATCATCGCAATTGAGCCTAGTGAGCACCGCCGTATTCAGGAAATTCTGACGTTGCTCGAAACTTCGGCAGTGCGCATCAGTGTGCTGCCCGACCTCTACCAGATGTTGCTGGGCTCGGTGAAGGTGAACCATATTTTTGGCACGCCGCTCATCGAAATCAAGCAGGATTTGCTGCCCGTGTGGCAGCAGGTGTTCAAGCGCGTGTTCGACGTGGCGGGCGCCATCTGCTTTCTGGTGCTGGCCCTGCCGCTTTACATTTTTACGGCCCTGATGGTGCGCTCGTCGTCGCCGGGCCCCATTTTTTACCGCCAGCCGCGCATTGGTAAAAATGGCGTGCCGTTCGACATCATCAAATTTCGGTCGATGTACGTGGACGCCGAAAAGCTGGGCCCGTCCCTCAGCTCCGACCACGACCCGCGCATCACGGGCTGGGGGCGCTTTATGCGCAAGGTGCGGCTCGATGAGTTTCCGCAGTTCTGGAACGTGCTGCGGGGCGATATGAGCATTGTGGGCCCACGCCCCGAACGACAGTTTTTTATTGACCAGATTGTGCAGCTCGCGCCCCACTACCGCCACCTGCATCGCGTGCGTCCCGGCCTCACCAGCCTGGGCCAGGTGAAATACGGCTACGCCGAAACCGTGCCCCAGATGGTCGAGCGCCTCAAATTCGATATCCTCTACATCGAGAACATGAGCCTGGCCATGGACTTCCGCATCATTCTTTACACCCTGAAAATCATCGTAGAAGGCCGCGGCAAATGACCGCAGATTTAACGGATTTAACAGATTGCGGGGATACGCCCGCTGCGCGGGCTGACTGCTGTTCTGGTACCGGTCAGTGTAGGCATTGCCGCTACGCGGCTGGCTAGGGCCAACTTTATGCTAGTGATACGAGTTGGTCTAGCTTAGAAGCTGATGAAAAGTCAGCCGAATTTGAAAACCGGATAGCCAGAGCAGCAGTCAGCCCACGAAGTGGGCGTATCCCCGCAATCTGTTAAATCCGTTAAATCTGCGGTCATGTTTACAGGAATTATTGAAGCCGTGGGCACCGTGGTGGCCGTGGCCAGCGAAGGCACTAACCGCCATTTTACCATTCAGTCGCCCTTTGCTAGCGAGCTGAAAATCGACCAGAGCGTGGCCCACGACGGCGTGTGCCTCACCGTAGTAGCCCTCGATGCGACGGCCGGAACCCACGTGGTGACGGCCATCGACGAAACGCTGCAAAAAACCAACCTGGGCCAGTGGCAGCCCGGCCGCCACCTCAACCTGGAGCGCTGCCTGGCCGCCGGCGGGCGCTTCGACGGCCACATCGTGCAGGGCCACGTCGATGCCACTGCCGAGTGCCTCAGTGTGCAAGACCAGGATGGCTCGTGGCTGTTTCGCTTCCGCCACGCGCCCGGTCCGCAGCGCCTGACGGTGGAGAAGGGCTCGATTACCATTAACGGCGTGAGCCTGACGTGCTTTAACAGTACGGCCGATGAGTTTTCGGTGGCCATCATTCCCTATACCTACGAGCACACCGGCTTTCACCAGCTACAAGCCGGCGAGCGCGTAAATCTGGAATTTGACATCGTGGGCAAGTACGTGGCCAAGCTGCTGGCTAGCCAGGGGCTGATTGGCAGTGCGGAGGGCTAACTTACTGGCTATTTGTGCGTAAAAAGTGCAGCGTGCCCTCGCTCACTTATCGGCGGCGCGTGGCTTCTATGGCTAGCAAACGCGAACAAATTGAGCCCAACGAGGGCGATAAGCGCTATATCCGCCGCGATGACGAAGGGAAAATCAAGGAGTCAGATGACCTGAACCGCTCGCTTTCGCAAGATGATAAAAAGAACGCGAAAACTACCGTGCCACCTGGCCAGGGCGACCAAGGCGACGGCCACTCCGGCGGCCGCGCTAAAAAATAGCCCTGCTCGCACGGCCACCAAAAAAGCCTGCTGATTCAGCAGGCTTTTTTGGTGGCCGTGCGAGCGGTTAGGTTGACTTGGGCAGGCTAGCCGGCGGCCACCAATACGGGTCGGCCTTGGCAAACGCCCAGGCGGCCAGCCAGCCCAGCAACGCGCCCACCAGCCAGCCGCAAATCACGTCGCTAGGGTAGTGTGCGGCCAAGTAAACGCGGCTGTAAGAAAGCAGTGCCGCCCATCCGAACACCCATATTTTGAGCCCCCGAAATCGGCCGGCCGGCAGGGCTAGCAGCAGAAACACGGCCAGGGCCACCGAGTTGGCCGCGTGCGAGGACATGTAGCCGAACTGCCCGCCGCAGCCATCGGGCAGGTGTAGCAGGGGCGCCAAGTCGGGGGTATGGCAGGGGCGGAGCCGCCCGACAAGGGGCTTAAACAGCTTGCTGGTGATGCTGTCGGCCAGGGCTACGGCTGCGATAACCAACGGCAGCGACGCTTTAGCCCGACTGCGATAATGATATAACAGCCAGATTATTAAAACTCCGTAAAAAGGTATCCACACGTAGCGGTCGGAGGCGAAGGTCATCACCTTATCCAAAGCCGGCGTGTGGGCACCGTTGATAGCCAGCAGCAGCCAGTGGTCGAGGGTGCGCAGTGTCTCAAGCATGGGCGCTGGTCCAATCAACGCCCTTGCGTAGCCAGGCTAGGGTAGCGGCTTCGGGCGTGCCCTGCTCGGGCGGGGCGGGGTTGTAGCTCCAGCCGCAGCGCGGGGGCAGGCTCATGAGAATGCTTTCGGTGCGGCCGCCGGTTTCGAGGCCGAAGCGCGTGCCCCGGTCAAAGGCCAGGTTGAATTCGGCGTAGCGGTTGCGGCGCAGGGTTTGCCAGGCTTCCTCGCGCGCACCGAAGGGCAGGGCGTGGTTGGCGCGCATGATTTCGGTGTAAGCCGGGGCGAAGGTTTCGGCCACATCCTGCACAAAGGCAAATAAGTCTGCGACCGAGCCATCCTTGCCCACGGTGAGGCGGTCGAAAAAAATGCCGCCCACGCCGCGCGTTTCGTGGCGGTGGGGCAGGTAGAAGTAGTCGTCGGCCCAGCGCGTGAACTTGGGGTAGTAGCCGGGGTTGTGCTTGTCGCAAGTAGCCTTGAGGCGCTGGTGAAAGCGGCGGGCCTGGGTTTCATCCACATAAATGGGGGTCAGGTCGATGCCGCCGCCAAACCAGGCCTCGCCGTTGCCCGCCTCGAAATAGCGCACGTTCATGTGGATGATGGGCACGCGCGGGCTGCGCGGGTGCAACACCAAACTCACGCCGGTGGCAAAAAAATGCGGGTCGGGCATGTGGAGCTGCCGGGCAGCGGCGGCGCTCATTTCGCCCTCCACTGCTGAAAAGCCTACGCCGCCCTTCTCCAAAATTTGGCCGTTTTCGAGTACCCGCGAGTGGCCGCCACCCCCGCCGGGGCGCTGCCAGTCGTCCTGGCCAAAGCGGGCGGTGCCGCCATCGGCCGCTTCGAGCTGGGCACAGAGGCGGGTTTGAAAGTCCTGAAGCCAGGCGGCAATATCGGTGCGGGACATAAGTAGTGACCAGTGAATAGTGAGCAGTGAACAGGTGGCGAAAAGCGCTTGCCGAGTGAGTAATAAGCAGTGTTTCCTGCTCATTACTCACTACTCACTGCCTACAAAGGTCGGGCCGGGGCGTAATTTTACCATCCCCACTGGCTCTACCCACCCCTGATTTATGTTTGCTGATGCCCCCGCCGCCCCCGCGGCTACTCCGGCCGCGCCCGCGCTCGACGTGCTGCGCCGGGCCTACCTGCTCATGCACACGGCCGCCGAAATGGCCGCCCTCTACGAAGCCCAGAAAACGGTGGCCGCCCGCTACGTGCACGCCACCGCCAGGGGCCACGAGGCCGTGCAGCTGGCTGCCGCCTTTCTGCTGACCGGCGCCGACTACGCCGCCCCGTACTACCGCGACGATGCCCTGCTGCTGGGCATGGGCCTGCGCCCGTACGAGTTGATGCTCCAGCTGCTGGCCAAAAAAGACGACCCCTTTAGCGGCGGGCGCACGTATTACAGCCATCCCAGCCTGCGCCGGGCGGGCGTGCCCGTTATGCCGCACCAAAGCTCGGCCACGGGTATGCAGGCGATTCCGGCCACGGGGATGGCGCACGCCATCAGCTACTTAGAAAGCCAGGGGCTAGCCGACAAGGCTAGCCAGCCGCTCGTACTGTGCTCCATCGGCGACGGGGCCATGACGGAGGGCGAGGTGAGCGAGGCATTGCAAATGGCGATTTTGCACCGCTTGCCCATCGTGTACCTGGTGCAGGACAACGACTGGGGCATCTCGGCTACTGGCCGCGAAATGCGCGCGATGGACGCCTACGAGTTTGCCGCCGGCTTTCCCGGCCTGCACCGCGTGCGGGTGGATGGCGCCGACGTAGTATCCTCTTATAATGGCCTAGCCGAGGCTTTCGCGCACGTGCGCGAGCGGCGCGGCCCGGCGCTGGTGCACGCCAAGTGCCCGCTGCTAGGGCACCATACCAGTGGTGTGCGCCGCGAGTGGTACCGCGGCGCCGACCTGGCCGGCCACCAGCAAAACGACCCGCTGCCCCGCCTGCACCGCCGCCTGCTGCACGCCGGGGCTAGCGAAGCCGAGCTGACTACCCTGGCCGACCAGGCCCGCGCCACCGTGGCGGCCGACTGGGCCGAGGCCCTGGCCGCGCCCGACCCCGACCCCGCCACCTTTGCCGACCACGAGTTTGCCCCGCCCGCCGTGTTGGCCGAGGCCGGCGAGCGCGCCCCCGCCGGCGCCGACAAAGCCCTGATGGTGGACGCCGCGCTGCACGCGGTGGATGATATTCTGCGCGAGTTTCCCGAGGCCCTGTTCTACGGCCAGGATGTAGGCGGCGAGCTGGGCGGCGTGTTTCGGGAGGCGGCGCTGCTAGCCAAGAAATACGGCGATAAGCGCGTCTTCAACACCCCCATTCAGGAGGCGTACATTGTGGGCAGCACGGCGGGTATGGCGGCCGTGGGCGCCCGGCCCATTGTCGAGATTCAGTTTGCTGACTATATCTGGCCGGCCCTCAACCAGCTGGTGGAGGAGCTCAGCAAAAGCTGCTACCTGAGCATGGGGAAATTTCCGGTGCCGGCGCTCATTCGGGTGCCGGTGGGGGCCTACGGCGGGGGCGGCCCCTACCACTCGGGCTCCATCGAAAGTACGCTGCTCACCATCCGCGGCATCAAGGTCGTATATCCAAGCAATGCCGCCGATATGAAGGGCTTGCTGCGCGCAGCTTTTCTTGACCCCAACCCGGTTATCATGCTCGAACATAAGGGGCTATACTGGAGCAAAGTGCCCGGCACGGAAGATGCCAAAACCACCGAGCCGGCCGCTGGCTACGTTATTCCGCTAGGGGTGGCTGCCGTGGCCCAGGCGGCCGATGCCGACAAGCTAGCCAACGGCGAAACCTGCGTCGTGGTCACCTACGGCATGGGCGTGCACTGGGCCAAAGCAGCGAGCCGCGAGTACCCCGGCCGGGTCGAAGTGCTGGACCTGCGCACCCTCAACCCCCTCGACTGGGACGGGGTGCAGGCCGCCGTGCGCCGCCACGGCAAGGCCCTCGTGCTCACGGAGGAGCCGCTGCTCAACTCCTTTGCCGAGAGCCTGGCCGGGCGCATTCAGCGCCACTGCTTTCAGCAGCTCGATGCGCCGGTGTTCACGCTGGGCGCCGCCAATCTGCCCGCCATCGCCCTCAACGTGGAACTCGAAAAGCAGATGCTGCCCAGCGCCGCCAAGGTGGCCACGGCGCTCGGCGAGCTGCTGGGCTACTAGCCCCCACGCCCGCCAAAAGGCCGCCGGCGCCCATCAAAAAATCCCACCCTTAGCAGGTGGGATTTTTTGATGGGCGCCGGCGGCCTTTTGGCTATGGGCGCGGCCCACGCGGCTGGCGGCAAGGTACTTAGCAGCAAGCCTGCCACGGGAAAATGTGTAGGCAATAACTAGTGCGAAGTCGCAAAGCTATGCCCGCCCGGCTGCCGGCCAACCGGCAGGCTTACCCAATTTTTAATCGAAGCTCCGCTAGAAAGGATAGCCCAGGCCCACGTTCACTACTGTCTGGTTGTCGGTGTGCTTGAGGGCGTTGCGTAGGCGCCACGGTTGACCTAGCTCGGTGGGGTCGTAAACCTTGGTAGCAATGTCAAAGCGCAGGATGAGGAAGGTGAAATCCATGCGCAGGCCGAAGCCCGAGCCCACCGCAAACTGCTTGTAGAAGCTATCGAACCGAAAATTGGCCCCCGGCCGGGAGCCGTCTTCCTGCAGGGCCCACACGTTGCCAAAGTCGGTAAACAGCGCGCCCTTGATGAAGGAATACACCGGGAAGCGATACTCCAGCGAGCCTTCCAGTAGTACTTCGCCGGGCTGCTCGGTGAGGTAGTCGCGGGTGGTTGTTTTGGTTTTGCTATTGGTGATAACCGTGGCATACGAGCCGGTGCCGAGGCGGCGCGGGCTCCAGGCGCGCACGCTGTTGGAGCCGCCCGCAAACAGGTACTTATCGTAGGGCAGGATATAGCGCAGCTCGGCCGGCTGGCCGGGGGGCGGGTTGGGGTCGAGGCTCTCGGTGAGGGCGTGGGCCACGCCGCCGTTGAGACGCCAGGCCAGGTAGGTGAGGGGCGACAGCTTGTGGTAGCGGCGGTAATCGACGGTGAGCTTGGCAAAGTTGTACACCGAGAGGCCGGTGTCCTCAAACCACTTCTCGTTGCGATACAGCCCCCGCGTGAGGCCGCCGAGCTCGGCAAACACGCGCAGAAAGTGCGCGTTGCGCGTCTGGTTGAGGTCGTTGGAGTTGTAGAGCGAGGTAAAGCTGAAGCTGGGCGCGTAGATGGGCTGAAACGAGCGGTAGAGTGGGCTGCCCTGCTCAACGCGCAGGTCGTTGAGGCGGGCCCGGTAAAAATCGCTGATGTTGCGGGTACGCACCAGGCCCAGGTCAACGGGCGTAAAAATGTACTGCTGGTAGGCCGAGGTTTGCCAGAGATAGTCGAGCGTGAGCTCGGTGTTGCTGCGCGTGTAGTAGTTACTAGAGGTATAGGTAGTGGAGAGGGCTAGCCGTGTGCGGGGCTGGTAGCTGCGCAGAAAATCGCCCAGGTGAAAGGGCGTGATAAACTGCGGCAGCAGCAGGGCCAGGGTGGCGCCATACTGCGTGGTGTAGGTGGCAGCAGTGGTGTTGCCGCTGTCGCCGAGCTGCGTGAGCTGGCCTTCTACGCCGGCGCGGCCGCTCAGCTCCAGCACCTCGGCTCCGCCAAAGGGGTTGCGCCACTTCAGGCGCAGGTTGGCAAAGGGTCCCACCAACCCGGCCACGTAGGTGCCCCCTAACTCGGTGGTTTCCGAAAAGCGCGGGCTGGGCGAAGTAGTGACGATGGCATCGAGGTAGCTGGGCGCGCGGCTGGGGCTAGCCCCAGCCGGCGTCAGGGCCTGGCTGCTGTCGGCGGCGGGCTCGTTGGCAGCCGGCGCCAGCGCCACTTTGCGGTAGCTCACGGGGTTGAACCGGAACATGTCGAGGTTGGCCAGCTGGCGCTGGGTGCGCTGGGTGCGGGCCTGGTTGTAGAGCTGGCCCGGCCGCAGGGCCACCTGCCGCGCCAAGATGCGTGGGTTGATGGGCAGCGGCCCCCGGCTCAGAAAAAGCAGTGAGTCGAAGCGTAGCGAATCGCGCGGCACCACCGGGCGGCCCGCCCGGCGCAGCCGGCGGGCGCTCAGCGAGTCGGCCACGGCGGCCGGGGTCACGCCCGCCGGCATGTTGGCCGTCGAGATGCGCCCCGTGGCGTCGCCCGCCGCCCGGCCCGACAGGGCGGTGGTATCGGCCGGGGTCGGGCTGGGGCGGGGCCGGCGCCCGCGCCGCGTAGTATCGCCCGACACCACGCGCAGGGCGCGGGCCGCCGTCACGTCGGTCACGACCGTGACGCGGCGCAGCTGATAAACCCGGTGCCCGCCCGGGGGGCTGGCAATGAGCAGGCGCAGGCGCACCTGGTTTTTCTCGAAGCTCGTGTCGGCTTCCAGGGAAATATACTGCGCCCGAAAATCGTAGTAGCCCGAGTTTTTGAGGAGCGTTTCAAGCCGCTGGCGCTCTTGCCCGATAAGCTCCTCGTTATACGCCTCGCCCACGCGCAGCAGCGTGGCGCCCTGCGCCCCGGCCACCACCCGCGCCACCCCCGTGTCGGGGATGCTGCGCGTAAGCTGGCTCAGGGTAAAATTCTGACCTTCCTGCACTTGGTACGTCACCGTCACGAGCCGGTGCAGGCGCCCGCCCATCGAGTCGCGCAGGGGCACGGCCCGCACGGGCTTGCGCAGCCCCAGCCCGCGCAGCGTGCGGGCAATGAGCGTGGGCCGCGAGCGGGCCGAGTCGGTGAAGCCAACCGTGGCCCGGAAGTAGCCCTGCGAGCGCAGGTACGTGGTGAGCTGCTCCACGGTGCGCTCGCTCAGGCTAGGGTCGTAGATGACGGGCGGCTCGCCCAGGCGCATAATGGAGTTGCCCTTTTCGAGGGCCGTGCGCTTGCGCGCCAGCAGCTTATCGCGGCGGGCCAGCAGCTTGCCGCGGCGCGCCGAGTCGGTTTCGGCATCGGCCAGCTGGTCGGCGTATTTCTGCCGGATGTTCGCAATCTTGCGCTCAATACGGGCCGAGTCGTAGAACGAGTGCCCGAGCTGGTACACCGCCAGCTTCGGAATCGGAATGGTGCGATTGGGCTTTTGCTGCACCAGCGTCAGCAGGCGCTCCTGCTGGGCGGGCAGCAGGCCATCGCTCTGCACTACTACTTTGGTGAGCAGGCGCTGGTTGGGTTGCAGCAGGCGCAGGGGCGAGCAGCCCACCGCCACCAGCAATACCGCCAGGGCTAGCAGCAGCCCGGCCGCCGCCGCCCGCGGGCCGAAGCGCGGCCGGTCGTTACTTTGTTGTTCTAATGGTTTCAAAAGCCCTCGCTAAATACATCCGGTCGCTGCACCAGCGCAAATATCGGCAACGCCACGCTGCCTTCCTGGTCGAAGGTGCGAAAAGCGTGCTAGAATTGCTCGGCTCCGACCTCGAAGTCGAGCACCTGCTCGCTACGCCCGCCTTCGCCGAGCACCTGACCGGCCAGCGGGCCAGTTCGTTGCACCTGGCTTCCGAAGACGAGCTAACCCAGCTCGGCACGCTCCAAACCAACGCCGCTGCGCTGGCCGTAGTGCGCCGCCCGCCCGAACTACCGCTGCCGCCGGCCCTGCCCGCCACCCGCCTCGTGCTAGCCCTCGACAACGTGGCCGACCCCGGCAACCTTGGCACGCTCTGGCGCCTGGCCGACTGGTACGGCCTGCCCGGCGTGGTTTTGTCCGAGAATTGCGCCGACCCTTATAATCCCAAAGCCGTGGCGGCCAGCATGGGCGCCTTCGGCCGGGTGCCCGTGTGGGCCGGGGTAAACCTGGCCGACTGGCTTTCAAGCTTACCTGCCAGTACGGATATTTTCGGGGCTGATTTAGAGGGTGATAATGTGCATAAGCTCCACTTGCAGCCGGCCGGCGTGCTGGTAATGGGCAGCGAGAGCCACGGCCTTAGTTCCGACGTGGCGGCTAGCCTCACGCGGTGTCTGCACATTCCGCACGGCCCCGGCGGCCGCGCCGAAAGCCTCAATGTGGCCGTGTCGGCAGCAATTCTGCTCGACAATTTTTTTCGCAATGTGTAGCGTAGGCATTAGATAGAGGGTGCCGTAAGCTTTAATTTGCGAAGGGCATAGCGAGCAATGCAGCGCGCAATCTCGTTAGCTGGCGCTTGCTTGCGCCTGGCTGCTCGCTGCGCCCCTCGCCGGCCTACGCTACCTATTAATTGCCCAGCAGGCGCAGCCCAAAGCTCAGCGTTTGCGCCTGCGGCCCGTGGCCGGCGCGGAACAGCTCGTTGAGGTTGTACTTCACAAAGAAATTTACGTCGCCATAACCAATTTGGGCTTGTAGGCCATATTGCCAGTCGTTGAGGTTATACGAGCCGTAGTCCTTGTCCTTATAGGTCGAGCCTTCCTCAAAATACTTAAGCTTGGTCCAGCTAGCCAGGCGGTAGCCTACGAAGCCGCCCGCCCCCAAGCGAAACGTAGTGCGGTGGTGCTCGTCGCGCAGGCGCAGTTGCAGCATCAGTGGCAGGGTAATGGTGGAGGTGGCCAGCTTGGTTTTTTGGTACTGCCGGGCGGTGGGCTCCTGTACCACGCTGGTGATGCCGTTGGTATTCTGCCACTTGTAGTTGCCCTCTAGCATGTAGTTATTGAAAGCTAGCTCGGGACCGCCCAGCAGGTAGAGCGGGCTGCGGCGGCCGCCCAGGCGCTGCCGGTAGCTCAGGCCCAAGTTCACGTAGCGCGAGCCTTCGGGCCGCAGTTCGGGGGCAGTAGCGCCGGCCTTATTCACCAGCGCATTGAGGCCCACATCAACTACTACGTAGGAGGCGTGACGGTTTTTATTCTGCTGGTCTTCGCGTAGCGAGTCGCGGCGGGCCTGGCGCTCGGCGGCCGCCCGGGGCTGGTCATTCGTGTTGCGGTCGGTGTTAATAACTACGCCGAATTTCTTTTCCAGCAGCACCTCCACCTTGTTGCTAGGGCCGTAGCTGCCCGGCTGCTTGCTAGTCGTGATGCGGATTTCTTCGGGTAGGCGCTGGCCGGGCTGGTCCTCATTAGGGTGAAACACGGTGGTCAGGCGGTCGGTAGCGGCCACTTTGGTCGCGGCATCAGCCCGCTTGATGTAGCCATCGAGGCGCGCCACCAGCGAGTCGAGGTGGTACTGCGGCAGTTGGCGCAGCTGGGCGGCATCGCGCACCACCAGCGTCATCACAGCCTTGTTAGGCAGGCGCACCACAATGGTATCGGTGGGCGCGGCCCCTAGCGAGCGGGCCTGGGCCGAAAAAGTAGCGGCGGCGAGCAACGCGGCCAGCGAGGCAGAAAAAAGGAGCGGCTTCATGGGAGTTAAGGTGTTGAGAAAAGACAATGAAAGAGAAGGCTGCCCCTGACCGAGGCAGAAAAACTGAAAGAGCCAAGCAGCTTCGGCGCTACAATTGAATGGTTTTGCTCACCACGCGGCCGCCGAAGCGGGCCTGCACGGTCACGTTTTCGGCCAGGCCGGTGGCCTCGGCCAGGCTCACGGGCTCGCCGTGCACCAGGTGGTCGGCCTGGCGCAGCAGGCCCCCTAGCCGCAGCCGGGGCCGGCGGCTGGGCACCGGCTCGGCCAGGGCGGCCACCGCGGCCGGCGCCGGGCGGCTAGGCTCGGGGCCTCGCCGCACCTCGACTTCTACCACTTCGGTGGGGGCCGTCATGGCCACCAGCGGCGGGCTCGGGTGGGCAGCGGGATTCTCGGTGGGCGTAACCAAGGGCTGGCTGGCCGGGCCGTTCCGCCGCCCGGTGGTAGCCAACTGGCCAGCGGCCGCGTCCGGCAGTTGGCGTGGGGGCTGAAAGCCTCGCCCTGCCCGAGGCGCCGTGGCGGTGCGACGCGGCCGGGTAGTAGTAGCTATCGGGGGGCTAGATGAGGAAGCCGCCACGGCCGTTGCCTGGCGCGTGAAATTTTGCCGATTTTTTTCTACCGGAGAGACAGTTGCCTGGGCAATAGGCTGGCGGTTAATTTCTTGGCTTGGCGTTGGGCTAGCCCCCGGCCGGTTGGTTGCGTTCGGCACCGTCGGAGCCGGGCTGGTGCGCGCGCTGTGCGGCCCCGCGCCGGCCGACTGGCTGGCTAGCCCACCTACCGGCGCAAAGTACCCGCCGCGCCACAGGCCGCCGGCCAGCAGCGTGAGCAGCAGCACGGCCGCCGCCGACAGCTGCCACCACGCCACCACGCGCCGCCGGCGCTGCGGCTGCGGGCGCAGGTGCTCATCTTCCAGCCGCTCCCAAACCTCACGGCGGGGCTGGGAAGCGTGGCTTCCCAGCCCCGTGCGAAAGCGGGCGTCGAGGCGCTCGGCCTCGGCCAGCTCGGCCAGGCGGCGTGCCAGGTCGGGGCCGGGTGGCGTGGCGTGCGGGCCCAGCTGCTGGCGAAAAAGGTCGTCGAGATTATCGTTATCGGCTGACATATCCTAACATATACTAGGTTAAACGCTCGTAACGGCTTGCAGCCGGCGCTGCAACATGGCTCGCGCCTTGCTGAGCTGCGACTTGCTGGTGCCCTCCGTAATGCCGAGCAGGTCGGCGATTTCGGGGTGCGAGTAGCCCTCCAGCGCGTAGAGGTTGAACACGGTGCGGTAGCCGGTCGGCAAGCTTTGGAGCAGGGCTAGTAACTCGTTGGCTTGCAGCTGGCTATCGGCGGTGGCGGGGGTAGCGGCCAGGTTTTCGGGCTGCGCAAAATCCTCGAACGAGAGGTGCAGCGGCTCGCGGCGGCGCAGCTCCATTAGGGCCTGGTTCACCATAATGCGGCGCACCCAGCCCTCAAACGAGCCCTCCTGCCGAAATGTGGGCAGCGCCTGAAACACCCGGGCGAAGCCTAGCAGCAGCGCTTCTTCGGCGTCTTCCTGGCGCTTCAGATAGCGGCGGCACACCGTCAGCATCAGCCCCGCAAACTGGTTGTAGAGCTGGCGCTGGGCGCGGGGCTCGCCCCGCAGGCAGGCGGCAATGAGGTCGGGCTCGGTCACGGGGCAGGGTAGTAGTGGGGCAGAGGCAGGCGGGGGATTTGGGACGGTAGATGCGGGGCGGGGGCTAGCGGTTGCCTGGCAGGACGATTATTATTGAAAACGCGCTGCCAGATGCGGGGCCGCGATAACTTTTCACGGGCGTTTGGCTGGAAAAGAAAAGCGTTCGGAATACTTGTAGCCATGAAAAGCGCCGTACTCGGCAACCGCCTGGTGGCGCGTAAGCGCTGAGTCGAGAGCCAAACCGGTGGGCCCCAACTCATAATAAAGGACTGGATTGTAAAAGTTAAGCGCCCGGCCGCGCGAGTCGCTAGCGCCTTCGCCGTAGTCGGCGCGGCCGCCGTACTCCGGCCGCCCGTCGTGGTCCAAGTCCCTGGCTGGCCCGTCGAAAGTAAGTAAGGTATCGACCCCAATAATTGTATTGCCCCGAATGTGGAAGCGCCGGGCCCGGTCCTTGGATGGTCGGTTATTATAAGCCACTAACAGTTCTCCCTCGCTAGGGCCCGTGGGTACCCAGATGGGATAGAGTCGCTGCGTTTGCGGCTCCGAATACTCGGTATACGCTAGGCCGTCGGCCACGGTATCCCGAAAAATAACCCGCTGGTTCTTTTTGATTGTCAGCACCAGTCGCAGGTCGCTCGGCTCCCGTACCACGGCCGTATCGGCTACTGGCACCGATGAAATCTGCACTTGTAAGCCGGGGGCTACCTCTTTTATAGTCCTAAAAGGCTCGTGCAGAAGAGGTACATCGCCGGATTTCGGCCCGGAGCTTACTACAGTTGGCGCCTGCGGTGCCGTAACTGTGGAAATGGTATCGCGTGCCGTTGAAGGATTAGGCGGAGCGGTAGCCGAATTAGTGCTGGCTGGTTATCGCAGGCCGCAAGCGCTACTAGCCCGGCTGCTAGTAGATAATTACTGGATGGCAGACTTGCTACAAAGTGTTTGAAGCCATAGCGGGTACGTATCGACTGCATCACCTAAGGTAAATTATTGGGGCTCTCAAAATATATGGAGCTGGCTAAATGACCGGTTGCATCATATCAATCGCGGTAGTTGAGCGCTGGCTTGCGGTCGCCGAGCAGGGGCTTGTACACGTAGCCGCCCACTTTCTGCTTGAGTTCCTCCTTGGCTTTGGCTACCAATTCGGGGCTGGTAAAGAGGTCGATGGCGGTGAGGGTCATGGTTTTGGCGGCCACCATTAGGCCCTTGGTACCGATTTCGAGGCCGCTGCACGCCACGGCCTGCCAGCTGTGGGCGGGGGTGCCGGGTATCCAAGTGGCGGCTTGCAGGCCCACGGTGGGCACCACGTAGCTCACGTCGCCCACGTCGGAGCTGCCGCCCAGGTCGCGGGCCTGGTAGGGCAGCACCTGCGCGGCCTGGGCCACGGGCGGCGCGGGGGCCCCTAGCGACTGCTGAATCTGCTGGCCGAAGGCCATTTCCTGGGCGGTATAAGTGACGCCGCCCACCTGTTCCAGGTTCGCTTGCAGGGCGTGGGCCAGGGTTTCGTTGAGGAGCAAATCGTGGGTGCCGCCCACTATTTCGTAGTCCATGGTAGTGCCAGTGCCCAGGGCGGCGCCCTCGGCGGCCTTCACCACGCGCTCGAACACGGCCTGCACGGCGGCCCGGTTGGGGTGGCGCACGTAGTAGTAGACCTCGGCAAAGTCGGGCACCACGTTGGGCGCCTTGCCGCCGCTCGTGATAACGTAGTGAATGCGCGTTTCCTGGGGCACGTGCTCGCGTAGCATGTTCACCATGTGGTCCATGGCCTCCACGCCGTCGAGGGCGCTGCGGCCGCGCTCGGGGGCCGCGGCGGCGTGCGCGGCCACGCCGTGAAACCGGAACTTGGCCGACGAATTAGCAATGTACTTGCCGGCCATCGTGGCATTTTCGCTGCTAGGGTGCCAGTGCAGCACCGCATCTACGCCGTTGAAGAGGCCCTCGCGCACCATATATACCTTGCCGCTGCCGCCTTCCTCGGCCGGGCAGCCAAACACCTTGATGGTGCCGTGCAGCTTGCCTTCCTTCAGCAGCTTCTTGATTTCGAGGCCCGTGGCCACGCTGGCCGTGCCAAACAGGTTGTGGCCGCAGCCGTGGCCGGCATTCTGGCCCGCAATGGGCGCTTTGGTGGCCACCGCCTGCTGGGCCAGCCCTGGCAGCGCGTCGAACTCGGCCAGCACGCCAATTACCGGCTGGCCGCTGCCGTAGGTCGCCACGAAGGCTGTGGGGATGCCCGCCACGCCCGCCTGCACCGCAAAGCCCTGGTCGCGCAGCGTTTTTTGGAGCAGCGCCGAGCTCTGGGTTTCCTTGTAGCCCACCTCGGCAAAGCCCCAGATGCGCTGGGCCAGCTGGCGGTAATCGGCATAATGGGCCTGTAAATCCTGGCTAGCCTCGGCCTTGAGCGGCGCGGTGGGCGGGGTGGGGCTAGCCGGCCGAAACGCCAGCAGTCCGGCGGCCAGCAGGCCCGGCAAGTAAAGTTTGGTCATGTAAAAGGGGCCGCCGTCCGGGCCGCTGACTGTTAGCCCGGTGCGCTTCCGCAGCCCCAAGGTAGCCCGCCGCCGCGCAATTGCCCAGCCTCTCAAAAGCTGCGGCTACAGCCCATCGGGCCGGTCCGACAGCCAGGCGAGGTACCTGCGCCGGTAGTAATCGCGCGCCGCCTGGTCCGGCAGCAGCACGTCCAGCCCGTCATCGTAGGGGGCTACCACAGCCCCGCGCTGCGGCTGAAAAAAGAAGGCCCGGCATTCATCGCGCGCGCTGGCTTGCAGCAGCTGCGTCAGCCACGCGGCCGTTGGCGCGGGGCGGGCAAAGGAGGGCCAGTACACGAGCGCATTATCGGGCTCGTGCGGGTCGGGGTACTCGTGCAGGCCGACGCTAGGCAAGGCCGTGAACGAAAGCGTCTTGAATACCGATTCTTCGGTCGGGGAGAATAGTGCCGCCGCCTCGCCTGCATCGGCGTAGGAGCCGGTTACGAGTAGTGCTTCGGCCCAATTGCCGAGTACGTCGGCCAGTACGTGCTGCTGGCGGGCTAGCAGGATTGCCCAGTCGGCCGCCGTTGCCGCGTAGCGCTTGGCCCCGGGCAGGCTGCGTACCCGCAGCTACCGCCCTGGGTAGCGTTGCCTCAGCAAATGCGGCAGGGGCGGCGCGGCCGGGTACGCCGCCACCCAGTACTGCCCAAACTCGTGGGCCGTCACTTACTTCCCGTACTGCCCCACGCTGAGCATCACCAGCGTGCAGGCTTCTTCGGTCTGGATGCCGGCGGCCTGGGCTTTTTGCTCCAGCTCGGGGTTTTCGGTGCCGGGGTTGAAGATGATGCGGCGCGGCTTGAGGCTCAGCAGGTAGTCGTACCAGCCGGGCTGATTTTGCGGGCCCACGTAGAGCGTGATGGTGTCAACGTCAGCCTCCTGCGGCCGGTCGGTGTGGATGTCAATGCCGGCCACCTGGCCCTTGCGGATGCCCACCGGCACCACTTCGTGGCCGTGGCGGGTGAGGGCGTGCACGGCGCGGTAGGCGTAGCGGTCGGGGTTGTCGGTGGCGCCTAATACTAAGGTTTTCATGGAATATAGAATCAATAATCGTTGTCATGCTTCGACAAGCTCAGCATGACAACGATTATTAAACGAATGGGTTCTAATGCCGTGCGGCTACTGCCAGCGCCTCGGCCACGCGCTCGCCGTCCATCGCCGCGCTCACGATGCCGCCCGCGTAGCCGGCGCCCTCGCCGCACGGATACAGGCCGGCCACTACCTGGTGGCGCAGCGTGTCGTTGTCGCGCGGGATGCGGACGGGCGACGAGGTCCGGCTCTCGACGCCCACAATTTGGGCGGCGTTGGTGGCAAAATCGGGGATTTTGCGGCCGAAGGCGCGGAAACCCTGCCGCAACCGCTCGCTGAGGGCGGGGCCGAGCACGGCGTCCATTTCCACGCTCACCAGGCCGGGCTGGTAGCTGGTTTCGAGCAGGCTAGGGGAGAGCTTCTTTTGCAGGAAGTCGCCGAGGCGCTGGGCGGGGGCCAGCTGGGTGTTGCCGGCCAGGCGGCAGG
>CAYLNN010000009.1:0-110713 GCA_964385095.1 uncultured Hymenobacter sp. | reverse complement strand
TGCGCATGTCGATATTAGGCGAAAGAATCGCCCCGATGGGCCCGGGAATGGTGAAGTCGTAACTGTGGCCGCCGCTGCGCCGGTACACCGGGCAGGTGTTCATGCAGGCCCCGCACCGGATGCACTTGAGCGAAGCCCGGAAGTCGGGCCGGCCCAGCTGCTTACTGCGCCCATTATCGACGATGACGACGTGCATCTCCCGGCCCGGCAAGGGCTTGGTGAAGTGCGAGGTGAAGGTGGTGATGGGCTGGCCGGTAGCGCTGCGCGTGAGCAAACGCGTGAACACGGCCAGGTCTGAGAGGCGCGGCAGCAGCTTTTCCATCCCCAGGCAGGCAATGTGCACCCTCGCCAGGCCAATGGCGAGGTCGGCGTTGCCCTCGTTGGTGCACACCACCACCGAGCCGGTTTCGGCAATCGCGAAGTTGACGCCCGAGATGGCGACCTCGGCGGCCAAAAACTTCTCGCGCAGGTGCTGGCGGGCCGCTTCGGTGAGCTGCTGCGGGTCGGTGAGGCCCTTTTCGGTGCCCAGGTGCTGCCAGAAGGTTTCGCCTACGTCCTCTTTCTTGAGGTGGATGGCCGGCAGCACCACGTGGCTCGGAGCCTCGTCGCGCAGCTGAATGATGCGCTCGCCCAGGTCGGAGTCAATCACTTCCACGCCATTGGCCAGCAGGTGCGGATTGAGGTGGCACTCCTCGGTGAGCATCGACTTGCTTTTCACCACCCGGCTAGCCCCGGCCGCCCGCACAATGTCGAGCACGAGGCGGTTGTGCTCGGCGGCGTCGGCGGCCCAGTGCACGCGCACGCCGTTGGCCAGGGCGGCGGCCTCAAATTGCTCCAAGTACTCCGCTAGCCGGCTCAGCGTGTGGTCTTTAATATCGGAAGCCAGCTGGCGCAGCGCCTGAAACTCGGGCGTGGCGTAGACGGCTTTATCCCGCTTCTGGCGCACAAACCACAGGGTTTCGTCGTGCCAGGTGGTGCGCTCGGCGTCGAGCAAAAACAGCTCGGAGCGGCCGGCGTGGGTGGGCGTATTAGCGGGGCTCATGGTCAGGCGAAGGCTTCGTTGAAGATTTCGGCCGCGTGCCGCACCCGCAGCGGCAGCTGGCGGCGGCGCACCAGGCCTTCCAGGTGCATCAGGCACGACATATCGCCCCCGGTCAGCACCTGCGTGCCGTGGCGCAGGTGGTCGGCCAGGCGGTCCTGGCCCATGCGCGCCGAGATGGCCGCCTCGCTCACGCAAAACGTGCCGCCAAAGCCGCAGCACTCATCATTGCGGTCCAGCTCGGTTAGCTCCAGCCCGCCCAGCTTCACCAGCAGGCGCCGCAGCTGGCCATCGCGCACGGGCGTCAGCTCGCTTTCGTTGGCCTGGTGCAGCCCCCGCTGGCTGTGGCAGCTCAGGTGCAGGCCCACTTTGTGAGGATAGGCCCCCGGCAGCTCCGTCACGCCGAGTACCTGCGTAATGAAGTCAAACAGCTCCAGCGTAGCTTGGCGCACGTGCTGCACGGCGGGCGTCTGGTCGATAATGTCGAAATGCTTGCGCACGTGGTACACGCAGCTGCCTGCCGGCCCCACCACGTAGTCGTAGTCCTGGAACGTATCCACGAAGTGGTGGTACACCGGCCGGGCCTCCTGCTCGCAGCCGCTGTTGGCCATAGGCTGCCCGCAGCAGGTTTGCTGCTTGGGAAAAGCGGCCCGCACGCCCAGCTTTTGCAGCAGCTGCAGCGCGGCAATGGCTACCTGCGGGTAAAACTGGTCCACGTAGCACGGGACGAATAAGGCAACTTTCATAGTGCTAATAATATAGGCGCGGGGGCCGGGTGGCGGGCCTCACGCAAGCTGGGGGGCGGGGGCTTCGTGGGCCAGGCCGCGCTTCAGGTTGAGTAGTGCCCCTAGGGCCGTAGCCTGCGGCACTTCCAGCGTTTGAATGGCGACGCCGGGCAGGGCCTCGCCCAGCAGCTGGCAAAACAGCGGATTGCGGGCAAAGCCACCGTCCACGAAAATAAGCTGCTCGTCTTGCCGCACCAGCTCGATGGAAGCCACCAGAATGGCTACCAGGCCGCGCACCAAGTGCTGGTAGGCCGCGGTGGCCGAGCGGAAGCCGGCTAGCTCCCAAACCTGGGCGGGCTGCTCGGGAAAGGGGCCGGTGCCGTGCATGCACCAGGGCCGGAAGGGCGGGGCGGCCGGGTCGGGGGGCTGCGCCTGGCGCTGCGACTTGTAAAAATCGCCGCGCAGCTCGGGGCTGATGTGAAAATGGTCGGCGATGCGGGCCACCTGAAAATCGTGCTCGCGGCCCAGAAATACCCTGGCCGCCGGCAGGGCCCGGCCGCTGGGCGAGAGGTAGCTCAGGCAGTCGCGCCGCAGTAGCTCGGGGGTGAGCGGCTGCTGGCTGAACGGGGCGAAGGTGATGGCCCAGGTGCCGGTGCTCACCAGCAGGAAGGGCGCAGTTTGCTGGCGCAGGTAGGGCAGCATGGCGGCCGACGAGTCGTGCAGGCCGGCGCCCACCAGCACGCCGTCTACTACCCCCGCAATGGGGTCGCGTAGCAGCGGGGCTAGCTTGGGGGCCAGGTCCTCGCGCTGCACCCAGGCGTGGTATTGCTGCCGCTCAAAGTCCCAGAGGGCCGTGTGGCAGCCCACGGAGGTGTAGTCGCTAAACTTCTCGCCCGTAAGCAGGTACGAGAGGTACTGCGGCAGGTGCAGCGAGGTATGGATGCGGGCAAACACGTCGGGCTTGGCGTGCTTGAGCCAGTAGAGCTGCAGGCCCGAGTTGAGCATGCCCAGCCGGGGCGAGGCGGTGGCGGCGGCAAACCCGGCGGCCGCTTCGCCCAGCTCGGCGTAAAACTGCGCCTCCAGGCGCTCGGGCAGCGGCTTGAGGTAGTTGTAGAGCGGCGCCACCGGCCGGCCATCGGCCCCCAGGTGCACAAAGCTGGCTCCGTAGGCCGTGAAGTTGACGCCCAGCAGCTGGTAGCGCGGGTGCTGGCGCAGTTGCTGCCAGTTGCTTACTACCCAATGGCTGAGGCGCTCCAGCGTTTCGCAGGGGTAGCCCTCATCGTCTACCGATTCCAGGCACACCTGCTGGTGCTCTTCCACGAGCTGGTGCTGCTCGTCAAAAAGAAGCACTTTCTTGTTGGTTTTGCCAACGTCGAAGATGGCGTAAATCGACTGTTTCATAACCCCGTGGACAAGCTGCGCCGGCCGCGCTCTTGCACGAGCCGCGCGCGAATGTGGGCGGCCCGGTAGGCCGCTACCGGGCGCAGGGCCCCGCCGGCCTGGCGGTAGGCCTCGGCCACCAGCGGGCGCACGTCGGTCAGGAAGGCGTCGCGCAAGATTTCCTCGGCTCGCACCACATCGTTGGCATCCTGGGCTTCGGCCAGGGCGGTGCGGTCTACGAGCAGCGCCTTGGCGTAGGCGCCCAGGATGTTGTCTACCGACTGCAGCAGGTCTTCGAGCGGGTCCTTGGTATTGTGGCTGGCGTCAATCATGTAGGCCACCTGGGCCGCGGCCAGGGTGGCGTCCTGGTTGGCATCCACCAGCTCATTGAAAATGAGGAAGAGCTGGAAGGGCTTGGCGCTGCCCGTAGTCAGGTCGTCGTCGCCGTAGCCCGAGCCGTTGAAGTGAAAGCCCCCCAGGCGGCCTAGCTGGCGCAGGCGGCCCACTATCTGCTCGATGTTGGTATTGGGGAGGTGGTGGCCCAGGTCGACGAGCACCTGCGCCTGCTTACCTAGCGATTGGCACAACGTGTAGGAGGTACCCCAGTCGGGTATCACCATCGAATAAAAGTTGGGCTCGTAGGGCTTGTACTCCAGGAGCATAGTCCAGTCGGAAGGCAGGGCTTCGTAGATGGCCGCCAGGCTTTGCTGCGTGCGCAGGTAGGCGCGGCGCAAGTGGCTCTGGCCCGGAAAGTTAGCGCCATCGGCTAGCCACACCGTATGCACCTTAGCCCCAAGTTGCTGCCCGTAGCCGATGCACGCAATGTTGTGTTGCACGGCCTGCGCGCGCACAGCCTGGTCGGAGGCACTCAGCGAGCCAAACTTGTAAGTCTGCGCCTGTGCGGGCTGGTCCTGAAAAGTGTTGGAGTTCACCGAGTCGATGGCTAGCCCTTGCTCGCGCAGCAACTGCTGCAAGCCGGCCACATCAGTTGGAATATCCCAGGGAATGTGCAGCGAAATGGCGTTCGACGAGCCGTTGAGCTGGTTGAGCAAGCCCACGTCGGCTATTTTCTCTTCCAGTGAGCGCGGCTCGCCGCCGACTGGGAAGCGCCCGAAGCGCGTGCCGCCCGTGCCCAGGGCCCAGCTCGGGATGGCCACCTGAAACGCCACCAGCTGCTGCACCAGCGCCGCCGCCGCTTGGTTGCGGCGCGCCAGCAAGTCGGTCAGGTACTGGAGTTGCAGGGTGTGCTCGGCCAGCACCGGCTGGTTCAACTCGTGCAGCTGTTCTTCAGAAAGCATAGCGCGGGGGTGGGGAAAGGGATTTTCTATGGTCCAGCAAGGTACCCGCCCCATCCCTGGCAAACTGTACTGAACTCTCCTGTTTGCGCGTAAAAAACGGCTCGCTGGTAGCTGGTAGCTGAAGGCCTGGCCAGCACCGGCCGCCTACAGCGACCCGCGCCGGATGCTGTAAAAGGGATTATTCACCTTCGCGCGCTGGCCCGCGAGCAGCAGCGTAGCGGCCGTGCGGCCCATGGCCTCAAAGTCGGTGGTGATTACCGTCATGCCCAGCAGCTCCTTGAGCGAGGTTTCGTTGAATGACAGGATGCCCACCTGCTGGCCCAGCGCTAGCCCCGCTCGCCGAATCTTCTTGACCAACTCCACTAAATCCGTCTCGCGGATGACCACGTAGGCCGTGCCTACAGCGGGCTCCACGTGGGCGGCGTTTTCCACAATGGTAAACTCCTGGTGGTAGCGCTGGCAGTACGCCCGAAATCCCCACGCCAATTCCTCAGGGTGGTTGGCATCGGAAGGCAGCAGCAGCAGCAGGCGGGTGTATTTGCGCAGCAAGTCCTGGAGCTGCACGAGGGCTCGAAAAATGTCCTGGTCAAAGTCCTGGTACACGCGCAGGCAGTCGAGCGGCAGCTCCGGCAGGTCTTTGTCGAGCAGCACCAGCTGCGCCGGCGGAATGGCAGCCAAAGCGCTTAGGTACAGCTGCTTGTCGGTATTCAGGGTGAAGTGCGGCATTACCACGTAGTAGTCGTACTTGCCCAGGTTTTTTTCGATAATTTCCTGAAACAGCTGCACACTGTAGTGGTGAATCTGCAAGTCGGTAGTTGCCTGGTCGCCCACCGCCGCCAGGAAGGCGTAGTAAATAGTCTTTTTGTACGAGCTTAGCTTGTTGAATAGCAGCAGTATTTTGAGCTTGGTATCGCCACGCGCCTGCACATAGTACCCCTTGCCCTGCACCGACGTGATGAAGCCACGCTCGCGCAGCTCGCGGTAGGCCTTTTCCACGGTGTCGCGGGCCAGCTCCTGCTCCAAGCTCAGCTCGCTGATGGAGGGCAGCTGGTCGCCGCTGCGCAGCTGCTGCTGCGCGATGGCCTCCAGCACGGCCTCTACTATCTGCTTGTATTTGGGGGTTTTAGCAAAGGGGTTGAGGGTGAGCTTCAGCATACGGGGCGGCCTGTCGGGGTGCTAGGGGGAAGACTAAGGTAGGCAGCAAGCCAGGCCGCCGACAACGGGCTAGCCAGGCCCTAGGGTTGCCAGCGCCGAGCCGGAGCTAGCCTCGGGCACCCACCCCGGGGCTAGCGGCTTTTCAGCACTACCGGCCCCACCAGGCCGGCCGGCAGCAGGCTGTTGCGGGCGCCTTTGAACTGCTTATACGCGGGGTTGCCGCGCATACCTTCGGCTACAAACTCGTTGCGGCGGGTAGGCGTCACGCGCACTTCCAGCGTATTAGCACCTGGCTTTAGTAAGGAGGTGATATCCAGTTGGTAGGGTGCCCAGAGCAACTTGCCGGCGGGCTGGCCATTAAGGCGCACCTCGGCCGTGAAATAAACCTGGCCCAAATCCAGGAAGTAACGCTTGCCGGCCGCCAGGGGCGGGGCGGTGAACGTAGTAGTGTACACGCCGGGTGCGGACCGGTGGGCAAAGGAAGGCTGGGTGCGCCAGTCAAACAAGGCGCTAGTGGTGGTCGTGGTGTCGCCACTCTGCACCGTCCAGTTGGTGAGGCTAGCCACGGGCTGCCCATCGGGCGAGGGCGGTGGCACGGGCCGAGGCAGGTGTTTGGTAGCCAGTGGTTTTTTAGCAGCGTAGAGAAAGACGGAGCCGTAGGGCGGCAGCTGGTAGGTGAGGGCCGGCGCGGAGGCCGGGGCGAGGCTGCCCGTGGTGGCGTCCAGCCAGTACCGATACGGGAAGTCCGCGCCGACTTTCAGGCCCAGCGACTGCCACTCGTCGGTTTTGTTGCACACGAAGCGCAGGCGGCTGCCGTCGGGCATTTCGCGCTCAATCTCGCGGGTAAATGCCTGGGACTGGGCAAAGCCGATGGCCTGCGGCAGGGTGCCGGCCCAGGCGGGCACGGCCGCCGCGTCGGCCAGCTCGTGGCCGCCTGGGCCTTGCACAGCCGCGCGCACCAACTGGGCGGTTTGCTGGTCGTTGGCCTGGTAATTCTTAAAATTAGGCTGCACCGTGGGCAGCGCGCCCACGCTCACCACCTGGGCCCCTTGCGTAGCCAGGGCGCTCAGCCGCTGGGCTGAAGCCAGCTCCAGCCAGGGCGCATCGGTGAGTAGCACGGCCTGGTAGGCATTGCCGCGGATAGTAAGCTGCTTATCGGCCCCAAGCTGCGCCACTTGCAGCGAGGCGTCGTTGACCCACTCCCAGGTAAGACCGTTGGCTTCCAAGGCATTAATGACGGGCCAGGTTTTGGCAAACCAGGTGCGGGCCTGGTCAACGTCGGGAAACCGGCCCGGCTTGGGCGAACTCGCGCCAAAGCCAACCTTCTGGGGCTCTACCCCCGGTAGCCAGCCCCCCACCAGGATTTCCTCGGGGTTGGGCACGAGGTAGTCCTCGGTGAAAGGCAAGGTAGGGAAATATACCAGCACGTCGGTGCGGGGCTTGCCGGCCCGCAGCGCGTACTGGGCGCGGGCCACGTAGCGGTTAACGGCCGGCAAATCGGGCCAGAAAGGGTCCGTTTCGTTCAGGCCCGACGAGAAGGAGACAAACCCCATGTAGGGGCTGGAAAACGTATTCCAGCCCTCGCGGCCAAAGCCGCCGGGCTGGTACTTATACGGGGTGCCGTGGTAGATGAGCTGCGTGACGCCCGCTGCGAAGCTCTTGTCGGCGGCGACCTTCATTTTCTGCGGGGTCGTCATCTCCGCCCGATTCTGATAGACCAACGCCTCTTCCGTCACCAGAGGCCGGTTGTAGAGGTGCGCCCCCGAGGTCACCAGCTTCAGCGTGGCCTCGGAGCCGCCGTAGGCCAACTGCTCAGTTTCGGGGATGGCGGCCAGCCCGCTGCCCGCAATTACATCCATCTTCAGGCCATAGGCCTGGGTGCGGTGCAGCAAGCCCCGCTGGGCCAGCCAGCGGTTAGAGCTACCAATAAACTGCTGCCGAAACAGGTCACCTACCGTCTGGTCGTAGTCGTAGCGCCTCCGCCAGTCCTGACCGTCGGTAAACTGAAAGGCTGGCACGGCTCCCGCTGCCATAAACGTACCATAGGCGTTATTGTAGCCCGGCTGCATGTTGGCCGGCAGCCAGGGGCACGGGTCATAGCCGTGCTGCTGCTGAAAAGAAGCGAGCAAGTTATCGGCAAAGTGCCGGTCGGTTTTAAACTCGTAACTGTCGTTGAACACCGCCCGCAGCGTCGTACCAAAGTAGGGCTGCAAGCCCGTACGCGGCCCTAGCAAGTGCTCGTAGGCGGCGGCCAGGCGGGTTGAGTCGAAGTGGTTCACCACCAGCGGGGCACCCGGCGCGGCGGTCGTTATCACCGATTCCAGGTCGGGCACGCTGTAAAAGGCGGCGATGGCCCACCGCCCGCCCGCCGGCACCGGCCAGCGCAACTGCCCCCCCTGCACCTGGGGCGTAAGGTCTATTACCGTAGCTGGGTCGAGTTGGGTTTGCTTGGGGCCGGGGTCGCCCACCACCCGGGCGGCTATCACCGCCTGCAGCTTGGCCATTTTTACGTCATACGGCACGGGCCGGCTAATGGTGCCCGTTAGCTGAAGCGCCGCGATATTAAGCGGCAGGCGGTGGGGTAGGGGGCCGGCCAGCACCTGCCCGCCCGCTACCACGGTGTCGGCGTGCGTCAGGGTCAGCAGGCCGTCGGTGGGAGCCACGAAGGGGCCGCCCAGGGGCCAGCCGCTGCCGGCGTTCAGGTCGATGGTAAAGCCCGACTGCCGGGCCTGGGCCAGCATGGCCCGCACGGTGGCGTAAAATTCGGGCGAGTCCCAGCTTTGCACGCGGGCCCGGCGGTCGGGGGACATCTGTGGATTCAGGCCGTTGCTAAATGCCTCCACCTCGGCCCCGGCAAAGCCCTGGGCGGCCAGCGCCCGCACCTCGCGCCGCAGCTCGGTCGAGTCCACGTCGCCGCCCGGCCACCACCAGCGCGTGTAAGGTCCATATTCCCGCGCCGGGTTTTGAAAGGCGGCCGCGTCGAAAGCGTAGCCGGCTAGCCCCTGGCTGGCGGCCGCCGCCGCTCGCTGCCGCGGCAGCACGGCCGTGGACTGGCAGGCGGCTAGCCAGGCGCTGGCGGTTCCTAGCAAGAAGGCAGGCAGCAAACAGGAGGTGAAGCGGGGCATAAAACATTGAGTAAGAAAGTGCTGACCCGGCCGCTGGGCCGGGGCCGGAGGCTAGCCGGGCCCGAAGTTGCGGGTCTGGCTAGCCCCCCGCATCCTGAACTCACCTGCTGGGAAGCGAGGACTTCCTGCGGCCGTTGGCGCCGCCGCAATTTTAGCTGGGCTGGCAGGAGGGTTCAGGATACGAGCGGGTAAGGTACGCGGCTGCTTTGTGGGAAATACGCTTGCCCGGCTAGCCCGCCCTGCGCACAACAGCCTGTACGTGGGCTACACAGTGGCCGCGCCCCTCCGCTAAGGGGCGCGCCCTTAGCGGAGGGGCATAGCCACAACTCCCTTTCTGATTTGCCATTTCTCGTTTTTACCTCACTCCAATCTCATGAGTCCCACCCGTATTCAGCAGCCCCGCCCCTGGCTTTTGGGCCTGCTCCTGTTGGTTTTCCTGCAAACGCTCGCGACGGTGGCCCTCGCGCAAACCACCCAGCTAACGGGCCGCGTTGTGGATAAAAGTGGCGCAGGGCTGCCCGGCGCCACGGTGGTGGTAAAAGGCACCACCAACGGCACCACTACCGACGAGCGTGGCGGCTTCACACTCAAGAATGTAGAGCCGGGAGCAGTTGCCCTGACTATTTCGTTTGTTGGCTACACCACCCGGCAGGTGGCGGTGCTAGCCAGCCAGCGCGGTAAGCTGCTGGAAGTGAATCTAGACAGCGACTCGAAGCAGATTGACGAAGTGGTAGTAACGGGCGTGTTCGACAAGCGCGAGCGCATGGATGCCTCGATTGCCATCTCCACCCTTTCAGCCAACCAGATTGCTTTGCAAGTACCGCTTTCGGCGGCTGATTTGCTCAAGAATGTGCCGGGCGTGTATGTGAACTCGTCATTAGGTGAAATCCGCAACACGGTGTATTCACGCGGGGTATCAGCTGGCTCGGTAGAGGCCGCAAGTGGGTATTTCTACGTGTCAATGCAAGAGGATGGGTTGCCGGTGACCAACATCACGTTTGGCAATTACGGCCCCGATTACTTTCTGCGCTCCGATGCCACCATTGGGCGACTCGAAGCGGTGCGCGGCGGCTCAGCGGCTATTACGGGGCCCAATGCGCCGGGCGGCATTTTCAACTACGTGTCGAAGGCTGGCGGCCAAACGTTCAGCGGGGAGTTTCGGGCAAAATATGGTATTGAAGGCAATGGGAATGGGTTTTACCGGGGCGACCTGAACTTGGGGGGCAAGCTGACCAGTAAGGGCGACGTGACCTTTAACCTCGGCGGCTTTTACCGCTACGCGCAAGGAGCCCGCTACCCCGGCTACCCCATGAACGAGGGGGGCCAGGTGAAAGGCAACATCACTAAAACCTACGACCACGGTTCGCTGAAGCTGTACGCCAAGTTTTTAGATGACCGCAACGGCTTTTATGAGTTTCTACCCGCCACCAATTTCAGCAGCCCTCGGCTAGCTGATGGGGTGAATGCAACCGACTCGTACTTGCCCAGCAAGTCCCTGGCTTTCGACTATCCGCACAATTCGGCAACCGACATTCGCTCGTTCGACCCCTCTCGGCTGACGCACTCCTACGACCGGGCCGTGGGCCTGGACTGGCAACACGACTTAGGCCACGGCTGGTCGTTTCAAAACAACGTAAAGTATACCAACAAGAGCCGGGAGTGGAATTCGGGGTCCCTGATTTCGCCCATTGGCTTGGACAACTTCTACCCCTACTATTTCATCGGCGGCATCAGTACGTTCGGCACATTCACCTTCAAGGATTTGGTTAACGGACAGCAGGTAGCCACCTATAGCCAGGTGCCCAACATCAGTCCCACCGGGCAGTTTTTGGGCTTCAACTACATTGCGGGAACCGACAACCACCTGCCGGGCCAAGGTGTGCAAGCCAACTCCGTCCTCTTTACCGACCTGCTGGTGAATACCACCAAGGTACAGGAAGTCATGGACCAAGGCTCGGTAACCAAGAAATTTGGCGACAACGTGACGCTAACGGCCGGTACGTACATTGGGGTGTCGCACGTGAACTACGAAAGCGGCAGCGCAGGCATCAGCCTCTCGACCATTGAAAACCATCCGCACCCGCTGGGGGTATCGGCGATGGGCTTCGACGGCAAAACCTACCAGTTTACCAACGCGCAGGGAGTAGCTTCGCTGGGCAACTTTACCGGCGGATTTGGGGTCAACGATTTTCGCCAAACCCAGATTTCGGGCTTTAGCGGGTTGACGTGGAAGATTACCCCTATGCTGACCTTCGACGGGGGCCTGCGCGTAGACAACGTGCGCGTGCGGGGCTACAACCGCCTGGGCGGCGTGTCCACCAACACGGACCCCAACTTCGGGGGCCTCGATGGCAACCCCCTGACGGTGTACGACAATCTTTACGGGTCGGCGGGCGCCGTGCGGTACGACGTAGACAAGACCTTGAACACGGTGGCCTACTCCGCGGCCCTCAATTACCGACTATCGCCGAGCATGGCCTTTTACGGCCGCTACTCCGACGGGCGCAAGGCCCCGGATTTGTCGTATTTCTTTGGGGCCGTGAGCGACCTGACCGTGGCCCAGCTCAATCCACAGGCCCAGCGGGTGCAACAGGTCGAACTAGGCCTGAAAAACCAGGGCGAGAAATACAGCCTCTTCGTCACGCCTTTCTACTCGCTGCTTAGCAACGTGATAAACCAAACGGTAGGGCAGAATACCGATGGCACGCTTTACGCTACGCCGGCCACGCTCAACTCTATCGAAACCCTGGGCCTGGAGCTGGAAAGCACCTACAACTTTACCTCGCAATTCTCGGTGCGGGGAGTAGCTACCCTGCAGCGCGCTACTGCCAAGGTGTGGAACAACTGGAACCTGGGAGCCAATGGCCAAGCCGACGACGCGCTCGTGTCGTACTCCAGCAACCGGGCCGACAATGTGCCCAACGTGATGGTCAACGTCAGCCCCACCTACACGGGCGACAAGTTTACGCTGTTTGGCAACTACCGTTACATGGGCAACCGCGCCGCTAACGTCGCGCAAACCTTTTTTCTGCCCGGTTTCAGCCAAGTAGACCTGGGTGCTGGCTATAACCTAACCAAGGCTTTGAGCCTGCAGGCCAACGTCAACAACGTGCTCAACGGGCAGGGGGTAATGAGCTTCCAGGCACCCGGTGGCTTTCCAGCCTCGCTCGACCGCCAGGGTTTCACGCCCGACAAACTGGCTGCCAATCCCAACGCCGTATTCTCGATTCTGACTATTCAGCCCCGCTCGTACTACCTCTCGGCGGCGTATAAGTTCTAATTGTAATAAGTTCTAATTGTAAATAAAGCTTAGGTAGGCAATTATTTGCCTAAGCTCATGCAACTGGAATCCGTGAATGTGGCACCCGGCAAAGGGGGGCGCTGCCCTCGGGCCTGCTCGGGCCGGTGCGGGTGCTGCGCCAATGAGGCTAGCCAGCCCACCACTACACCAGCACCAGCCCTTCTTGCAGCGCCTGCGCGTACACTTCGGGCACAAAGCGGTAGAGAAATGGCGAGCGGTGCGCCCCAATGCTGCGCTGCTCGTCCAGCTTTTCGATGAGCCCCAACGTGAGTAGTTTTTGGGGAAAGTTGCGGCGGTTCAGCTCGCGGCCCAGCAGCGTTTCGTAGAGGGCGTGAATTTCGGGCAGGGTAAATTTTTCGGCGAGCAGGCTACGCCCAATAGGTTGAAAATAAAGCTGCTGCCGCAACGTGGCGAGGGCCTTGGTCACCATTTCCTGGTGGTCGAAGAGGAGCGGGGGGAGGGCCTGCACATCCCACCAGCGGCACTCGTCCGAAAACAAATCGGGCCGCACGCTGACCCGCTCGTAATCGACGAGCGCGTAGTAGCCCACCGATACCGCGCGCTTAAAAAACCAGCTGTCGGCGGGCAGTTCGGCGGCAAAGGCCGCTGCCATTTGCTGCTGCTCGTGCAGCCGGTAGTGGCTGCTGCCGAAGGTATGGTACTGGTGCAGAAACAAGTCGTGCAGGCTGGTGCGCTCCTGCGTGACGCGGGTAGCCGCCTGGTCGAGGCCCTCATCGAGCTGCACGTAGCCCCCGGGTAGGCCCCAGCCGCCGAGGCCCCGCCACCTGATTAGCAGCAGCTTAAGCTGCTTGCCGTGGTAGCCGAAAATGGCGCAGTCGGCCGTGATATGGTGCAACACGTGCTCGTGCCCGTGCTCAATAAAATCTTGAAACAGTTCTTCTAGCGAGGTTTCCATGCGCCTAAATTACCCACCGGGCGACCGTTAATAATGCTTATTTTTAAAGCAATAGGAAATCTGCCCCTCATTGCTTTATATTTACGCAATGAAAGGCTGGTGCGCGTGCCCCGCCCTTCACCAACTTTCCTTTACCACCAGTTAGCATCCCCACCCATGAAAAAGGTACTCCTTTCCCTCGCTGCCCTAGCCCTGCTGGCGGGCGCTTCCTCGGCCCAGGCCCAAACCGTTAAAACCAAGGTTAAGACGAAGCCAGCGGCCGCGAGCGCCACCAAAACCGTGACCAAGACCGCTGCCGCCACTGCAACGCCGGCCGCCGCCGCGAGCAACCTGCAGGACTACGCCGGCAGCTACGCCGTCGAAAACCTGCCCTTCGAGGAAATGAGCTTTTACGTGAAGGATAACCAGCTGATGGTGAAGGCCGGCGATAACGAAGGCCCCCTGCGGCCGGGCAAGGAAGCCGATACCTTCGACTCGGACCAGGCCGTGATGCGCTTCAAGCGTGATGCCAACCAGAAAGTGGTGAGCATGAGCATGGAGGCGGCCGGCATGACCTTCAGCGGCACCAAGAAGTAGGTTTTCGGCCGGCAGCTTGCTGGTAGGCCCTGACGGCGCCCGCTGCCTGATGGCAGCGGGCGGCCTGGTGGCGCGCGGCCGGGGCCCCCGCTGCCCAGGTAGCAGGTTTTGTATTGGTAGCCAGGCAAGTAGCTGGCTAAGCTTAGTAGCTATTCTTAACTTCTGGCGGTATGCTAACGATGGTCAAAATTGGGCGCGGCCTGGCCGCCTTGGGAGCGTGCGCACTAGCCCTAGGGGGACTGCGCGCCCAGCAGCACTCCGGTGCCCGGCGGCCGGCCACGGCGGGGCTGGCAACGTTCGAGTTTAGCCCGGCGGCTTTTCAGCACCCGGCCCTTGAATACGGGCCCTTCACGCGCTGGTGGTGGCCGGGCAATGATGTAACGCCCGACGAGCTGCGGCGCGAAATCAACCTGTTTGCCGATTTTCACTTTGGCGGGGTCGAGATTCAGCCCCTCGCCCTGGTGGCCATGAACGGCAAGGAGCAGATTGGGCGCATTATGAGCTGGGACACGCCGGGCTACTACGAGCACGTGCGCGTGGCGCTCGACGCGGCTCGCGCCCGCGGCCTGACCGTGGACATGACCAATGGCAGCGGCTGGCCCTCGGGCGGCCCCCACCTCACGGCCGAAGACAACCTGCTTACGCTGCGCTACGCCACCCTGGCCGTAGTCGGCGGCCACCCCGTGCGCGTACCCGTGCCCCGGGCCAGCACCGCGCCCACTAGCCTGCCGATGTTCGGCACCAGTTTCTACGGCAAGGTAGACCCTAGCCTCTCCCGGCTGCAAGCCGTGGTGGCCACGCGGGTGGTGGGCAACCCCCTGGCCGAGCAGGTGCAGCTCGACCCCACCGCCACCATCGACTTGACGGACAAGGTGGTGGATAACCAGCTCGCGTGGGACGCGCCGGCCGGCAACCGGACGCTCATCGCTTTTTGGGCGATGCCCGACGGGGAGAAGCCCAGCATCATCGCCACCAGCCCGAGCGGCTTTGTAGTCGACCACTTTGACTCGACTAAAGTCGTGAAGAACTACGAGCACCTCTTCGGCGAGCGCACCGGCCTAGGGCCGTATTTCGGGCAACCGCTGCGGGCCGTGTTCAACGACAGCTACGAGTTCAAGGCCGAGCGGCACTACTCGCACGATTTTTTGCGCTTCTTCGCCCAGCAGCGCGGCTACAGCGCCGTGCCCTGGCTAGCCGCCAACATGCACCCCGGCTACAGCAACCTGTACTACCACCTGAGTAAGCCGGATGCCAAAACCAACTTCACGTTCTCGGCGGAAGACTGGCGCCTGCGCTACGACTATGACCTTACGCTGAGCGACTTGCTACAGGCGCACTTCCTCAAGCCCAGCCGACACTGGCTGGAGAGCCGGGGTCTGCTGCACAGCACCCAGGCCTACGGCCTGAACATGGACCAGCTGGCGGCGGCGGGCCTGGCGTCCATTCCGGAAACCGAGCAGCTGGCGGGCAACTCGGAGGGCGGGCTCAAGCTCGTGACCTCGGGCGCGCACCTCTACAACCGGCCCGTTACGGCGGCCGAGGCCGTGGTGTACATTGACCGGGCGTACATGACCAGCCCCCAAAAAATCAAGCTTTCGGCCGATAAGGCCTTTGCGGCGGGCGTCAATCAACTCATCTACCACGGCACGCCCTACCGTTACCTCACCGACAAGACCGGCCCCGAGGGATGGGCGCCGTTTTCCAGCCCCGTATTTGGCACCAACTTTTCGGGCAATTACGGGGAGGGCAACAACTTCTGGGCTAATTTCAAGCCCCTGAACGAGTACGTGCAGCGCACGCAGTACGCGCTGCGGGCCGGCAAGCCCCACGCCGACGTGCTGGTGTACCTGCCCTTTCTGGACCCGGAAGGCCTAGCTCCCAATCCCGCCGAAATCCTGACCTATGGCTACGTGCCGGGCGTCGAGCCGAGCCTGCCTTCCAACCAGGAGGTGAAGAAAGGCCCCGTGGCCGACTGGAGCCGGCAGGTGTGGCCGCTGCTCAACCAGCTTATGGCCGCGGGCCTCACCTGGGAGTGGGTAAACGATGCCTCGCTGCAAGTAGCCCAGCTCGGGGCTGATAAGCAACTCAGCATCAGGGGCAATAGTTACCAGGCCTTACTACTTCCCCACGTGCCCTACATGCAACTGGGCACGGCGCAGCACCTGCGCACGCTAGGCCTAGCTGGGGCCAAGCTGCTGGCCGTGGGTGAGCTGCCTACTAAGCAGCCCAGCTTTCTCAACTACGCGGCCAACGACCAGTTGACCCGGCAGCAGCTGGAAGCAGCCTTTGCCGGCCCGGCCGCCCGCCGCTTAGCCCCGGCCGCTAGCCTGGCCGAGTGGCTAGGCCAGCTGCGGCAGCCCGTGCAGGTTGCCGCCGCCTACCCCTTCCTGCGGCGGGTGCAGCGCGAAATGGCCGATGGCAGCCGCGTCGAGTTTTTCTGGAATACTAGCGACCAGTGGCAACCCATCAGCCTGACGCTGGACGCCCGCTACCAGCACAGCTACTGGCTTAATGCCGAAACCGGCGCTATCACCGGTACTCAGGGGGCGACGGCCAGCTACGTGCTGCCTCCCTACGGCAGCATGCTGCTCTACGCCGCCACTACGGCCATGGTGCCTGGCAAGGAGCTGAGCAAGCTGGCGCCCACGGCCTACCAGGCGCGGCCCGTGGCCACGCTGCCCACTTGGACTATCAAGGCCGGCGACGTGACCCTGCCCAACAGCCCGCTGGTTGACTGGAAAACCACTGCCCAGCTCCGCTACATGGGCGAGCCGGGCGTGTACACGTCCTCCTTCACGCTGGCTAAGAAAAAGCGTGGGGCGCATTACTTCCTTGACCTGGGCCAGGTGTATTTCACGGCTCAGGTGCAACTCAACGGCCGGCCCGCCGGCCAGCGCCTCTACGCGCCCTACCAGCTTGACATCACGCCCTTCGTGCGCAAAGGCGCCAACCAAGTGGAGGTGCGCGTCACGCCCACCCAGCTCAACGGCTTCATTGGCAAGTCCTTGGCCCAGGATAAAAGGTACGCTCAGTTTAAGAAAAAGGGCGACACCCTGATGTCCGAAGGCCTGGTTGGCCCGGTCACCGTCACGGTGCAGGAGCGGCCGCGCTAGCGGCCGCTGGCTGGCCCACCCTTCACCTGCTTCATCTGCCGGGGGCTAGCCGCTTGGGCTACGCCTGGCATTCACTTTTGACATGAAAAATACTTTTACTACGCGGCTGGTGCTGGTGCTGCCCGCCCTGACGCTGGCCGGCGCGCTCGGCGCGCATGCCCAGGCCCCCCTGCCCCAGCTCGGCAAGGCTTCCGTGGAGGAAGTGCTGCGGGCCCTGACGCTCGAAGAGAAAGCCCGCCTGGTCGTAGGCACCGGCGCCGACTTTGGAAACAACACGCCCAAAGCCGAAGGCCCGATGGTGGGCCGGTCGCTGAGCCGGGTAGCGGGCGCGGCCGGCAACACCTACGCCGTGCCCCGGCTGGGCATTCCGTCGCTGGTGCTGGTCGATGGGCCGGCCGGCATCCGCATCGACTCGGTGCGGGCCGGCAGCGCGCAGCGCTTCTACGCCACGGCTTTTCCGGTGGCTACCTGCCTGGCTTCGAGCTGGGACACCACGCTGGTGCGCCAGGTGGGCCAGGCCATGGGCAACGAGGTGCGCGTGTATGGCGCGGATATCCTGCTGGCGCCGGCCCTCAACATTCAGCGCAACCCCCTAGGGGGGCGCAACTTCGAGTACTACTCCGAAGACCCGCGCGTGAGCGGCCACATTGCGGCCGCAATGGTGCGCGGCCTGCAAGCCAACGGCGTGGGCACCAGCGTCAAGCACTTTGTGGCCAACAACCAGGAAACCAACCGCGCCCAGATAAACGCCCGCGTGAGCGAGCGGGCCCTGCGCGAGATTTACCTCAAGGGCTTCGAAATCGCGGTGAAGCAGGCCCAGCCCTGGACGGTGATGTCGTCTTATAATCGCTTGAATGGCACCTACACTTCCGAAAGCCCCGAGCTGCTCACCACCATCCTGCGCGACGAGTGGGGCTTCAAAGGACTGGTGATGACCGACTGGTTTGGGGGCAAAGACGCAGTAGCCCAAATGAAGGCCGGCAACGACCTGCTGATGCCCGGCCCCAACCAGTACAAGAAGCTGCTGGCAGCCGTGACCGATGGCACCCTCGACCCGCAGGTGCTCGACCGCAACGTGGCGCGGGTGCTGCGCCTGGTTTTGCTTTCGCCCGCCTTCCACAACTACCAGGCTACCAACGCGCCCGACCTGAAGGCCCACGCCCAGGTGGTGCGCCGGGCCGGGGCCGAAGGGATGGTGCTGCTGCAGAATACAGGCGAGGCGCTACCGCTGAAGCCCCAGGCGCGAGTAGCGGGCTTCGGCAACACGACCTACGACTTTATTGCCGGGGGCGGGGGTAGCGGCGAAGTCAATAAGGCTTACACCGTGTCATTACTGGCGGGCCTGCGCGGGGCCGCCGTGGCGCTCGACGAGCCCCTGGCCAGCGCCTACCAGCAGTACGTGGCGCAGGGCAAGGCCGCCCGGCCCCAGCGCCGCTACGTGACGCAACTCATCAAGCCCCTGGAGGAGATGCCCGTGACCGATGCCCAGCTAGCCGCGGCCGCGGCGGCCACCGACGTGGCCCTGCTCACGTTGGGCCGCAACTCCAGCGAAGGCGCCGACCGCCAGCTCGCGGACGACTACTACCTGAACGCGAACGAGAAAAGCCTGCTCCAGCGCGTGAGTACCGCCTTTCACGCCCAAGGCAAGAAGGTGGTAGTGGTGCTCAACGTAGCTAGCGTGGTAGAAGTAGCCAGCTGGCGCGCCCAGGCCGATGCCATTCTGCTGGCCTGGCAGCCGGGCCTGGAAGCCGGCAACTCGGTGGCCGACGTGCTGAGCGGGCAGGTAAACCCCTCGGGCAAGCTGGCCGTGTCGTTCCCGGTCGATTACCCCGACGTGCCCTCCGCCAAGAACTTCCCGGGCCTGCCGGCCAACCACCCCGCCGAAGTCACCCATGAGGAAGGCATTTACGTGGGCTACCGCTACTACAATACCTTTAAGGTAAAACCGGCCTACGAGTTTGGCTATGGACTGAGCTACAGCAAGTTCGATTACCAAAGCCTCAAGCTCAGCAGCAGGAAGTTTCGCGCGTCGCTCACCGCTACGGTGACGATTACTAACCAGGGCCTGGTAGCCGGCAAGGAAGTAGTGCAGCTCTATGTGAACGCCCCCGGCAAGGCGCTGGCCAAGCCAGCCACCGAGCTAAAGGCGTTTGCCAAAACCCGGCTGCTCCGGCCCGGCGAATCGCAGACGCTTACCTTCAGCTTAACCGGGGCTGACTTAGCTTCCTTCGATACGGCCCGCAGTGCCTGGGTAGCCGAGCCAGGCACTTACACGGTGGCCATTGGTGCCTCCTCGGCCGACACCCGGCAGTCGGCCACCTTCGAGCTAAAGCAGGAGGTAATTACTGAAAAGGTGCACAAAGCCCTGGCCCCCACCGCCACGTTCCCCGAACTAACAAAATAGCAAGGAGTCGGAAGCTCCTGCGGGGGTAAAACAGTACGTTGCTGGGCAAGCATAGCCTAGGGCTTGTTAACAGTCCATCATGCTGAGCGTGCCGAAGCAGCTCTATCGCGCCACATCGGTTTGATAGAGCTGCTTCGGCAGGCCCAGCAGGACGGACTTTTTTCAGATTGCTGGTACGTGTGTACGGACCCTAGTAATGCGCCGGGTTCAGCTCACAGGCCCCTGTTCTACTCGACTGCTGGCCACACTCCCTGAGCTCCCAATTGCGCTAGTAGGAGTTCCAGCCAATGCAGCGTAGCCCCCGGTGCCCAACGCATTCATAGCTGCTTCATCCTGCCAAGAGTGCGCATTTGTCGAGCCGAACAGCATAACCGTCGATCGGCTTTGGCAACACTAAAAGGCTACCCTTCTTTTGTTTCACTATTTCTCCCAGCTACTTATCCCGTTTACCTGCACTACCTCATGGAAAGAAAGCATTTTCTCAAAAGCTTGTTCGCCGGGGCCATTACGGCTCCGGCCCTGCTGACCGCTTGCGGCAAGGATGACGTTACGCCCTCTTCTACCACAACCACGACGACCACGGGCGGCACGACGACGACTTCCTCAGGTAGCTGCACCGTGATTCCGACCGAGACGGAGGGACCCTACCCCACGCACACGCCGTCTAGCTACGTCCGCTCCGACATTCGGGAAGACCGCACCGGGTACGCCTTGACGATAAAAATCAACGTAACCAATACGGCAGCCAACTGCGCGGCCTTAAGTGGGGCCTTGGTTGATATCTGGCATTGCGACAAGGACGGCAACTACTCCGAATATGCCTCGGGCCTGACCAACGTGCACTTTTTGCGCGGCCGCCAGACCACGGATACCAATGGCCAGGTAACGTTTACCAGCATCTTCCCGGGCTGGTACCAGGGCCGCGCCACGCACATCCACGTGCATATTTTCACCAGCAGCGGCACTTCCCTCAAGATTGCCCAAATTGCCTTTCCCGAAGGTACGGGCTCGGCCGTGCTGGCCGTGAACGGCTACTCGAAGGGCCTGACGGGCTACACCTATTACACGAAGGACAACATTTTCAATGATGACAGCACAGGTTCGGAAATTGCCACCGTTACGGGCACTACCACCGACGGCTTCGTGCTGACGATTACCCTGCCCGTTGCCGCTTAAGTTCTCTGCTCAGGAGCCGAGAGCCGGGTGTCCGGCTCTCGGCCGACCAGCTTCTACCATGCAACCTCGTCGCATTATTCTCTGCTATCGCAAGCTGCTGGATGCCCAGGCAGTGCACCCGTGGGACAAGCTTGTGGTCAGCGACAGCTACCGCGAGTTGCGGCTGCAGGCGCAGTACTTCAACCCGCAAAACCAGTATCGCACCTTTGGCGAACTGCTTTACCACGTGCCCGCCGCCGAGCGGCTGCATGGGCTGGTGGGCGGGGCCGTGGTGGGCTACCTGCGGCAGTTGAATGGCCTAGTGCCCGACGTGGCGGATAACCTAGGCCGGCGCTTTCTGAAGTTCGAGAACTTTCGGTTTGAACTTATCAATTCTGATTTGCACGACCCAAGCCAGCACCGGGTGGCCATCAACTTTTTTACCGAGCCGCTTTTCTGGCACGAGTCGATACCGCCCTTCTTGTTGGTGAGTACTACCGAACCCGAGGCAACCAGTGGCGAGCAGCTTACCCATCTGCTTCAGCTCCAACCCTTCCTCTCTATTCACGCGCTGCTTCCGTCCGCTCCGTAATCTTTTAATTTGATGGCCGCTACCGCCACCCCAGGGCAAATTTACGTGGCCGACCAGCGCGGCCTGGTCAACACGCCCCAGCAGCGGCGCTACTGCACCCTCAACTTTGGACCCTATGCCGCCGCCGGCCGCGGCCCCGTGGGCAGCCTGCAGGCCGTGAATGAGGAGCTTATTGCCCCCGGCCAAACCGTGACCCTCGTAGCGGCGCACGCTACCCACCTGGTGCTGCTGCCCGTCGTTGGGGCCGTGGCGTTTCAAACCTCCTCGGGCCAGAGTGGTACGGCCGACGTAGAGCAGGTACAAGTACTAACCTTGCCCAGCGGTGGCACGGTCGACTTCCGCAATCCCTACGCGGCGGAGCTCATTACGTTCCTGCATGTGTGGCTTGAGGCCGACCCCGACGCGTCGGTTACCAGCGACTGCTTCGAGTACACGTTTGCCGCCCTCGACAACCACTTGGCCGAGTTGGTAGCGCCCACCCGGCAGCGGCGATTTGCCCTGCACCTAGGCTGCTTTCAAGGGCGCCAGGAGACCACCTACCAAGTCAGCGACTTAAGCCACCGGCTCTTTGCCTTCGTGCTGGCCGGCGCCTTCGAGCTGGAAGGCAGACTACTACACGAAAAAGACGGCCTCGCCCTGTGGCAGGCCGGCGCCGTAGAACTGGAGGCGCTCAGCAACAATGCCTTAGTGCTGCTGGTGGAGGTTCCCGGCCAGCCATAGTAACTTCTGCGGGTGGTCGAGTGAGTTCGCTCAGGGGGCGATTATACCCACTGACCTGACTTGGTTAGAAGCAAACTTTGCGGGCCGCTAGGGGGCTACCCCTGGCGAAAGTAACTCTTACTTGCTATCTTTTTTGCTTATGGCCACGCCTTCTCTTATACTCTTCCTCGGTGACCTGGGAGCTAGTGAGCTACTGCTCATTCTGGTGGTTATTTTAGTATTCTTTGGTGCTAAACGCATCCCGGAACTAGCCCAAGGGCTGGGTACCGGCATCCGGGAGTTTAAGTGTGCTACTAGTGAGGTTCGTTCCCAATTCGAGACGACCGGCCATGCACCAAGCATTCTTGTCCAGCCGCCGCTACCTGCTGCGCAGCTAGTCTCTAACTACCCCCTTCTACCCCCCCTGCCAGACCAGTTTACACCGACATCATTTACTCACTGAGTAGCGTTGCTTACTGGCACTAGAAAAGACCGTTCAGCAATAGTAAACGGTCTTTTTTATTACTGATAACTTAAGAAATTACGCCTAAAATGGTGGCTCGTCCGGAAATAAGTTGCCTGTATAGCGACAGCCCGCGCTAGGATTGACCAGTAGCTAAATACCCTGCATTCGGAAGGGCGCGTTGACCGGTGGCGCTACTTCGCGGCGGGTGCTTTTAATTCAGCCAGCGGCGTTTTAGGGGCTAGCAGGTGGCGGCTTTTGGCGGTGGTTACGGCCTGGGCTACCTGGAAGGTGGCGCGCTGCTTTGTAGCGAGCGACGACGCGCCGGCGCGCACGGTGTAGGTGCCCGCGTCGGTTACCCAGGCCGAGGCGGTGGTATCGTAGGAGGCCAAGTCGGCGGCGGTGAGGGTAAAGGTGAGCTTCTGGGCTTGGCCGGGGGCTAGCAGGGTGGTTTTGGCAAAGGCTTTAAGCTCGCTTTCCGGCTTGTCGAGCGCGCCTTTGGGGGCGCTCACGTAGAGCTGCACCACTTCCTTGCCCGCCACCGGGCCAGCGTTGGTGACGGTGAGCGAGGCCGTGAGTTGGCCCTGTAGGGTGGGCGCGCTGAGCTGAAGCGGGCCATAAGTGAAGGTGGTATAGCTCTGGCCGTAGCCAAACTCGTAGGCCGGTTTCACCTTAAAGGTATTGTAGAAGCGGTAGCCCACGAAGATGCCTTCGCGGTAGCTGTTTTCCGAGTCTTTGCCCATCAAAGAGTTGCTGGTGCCGGTGCCGCTCGGCAGCAGCTTGCCCGGAAACTCACTGCCGTAGGGCACGTCGGCGTAGGCCATGGGGAAGGTAGTAGCCAGCTTGCCCGAGGGATTTACCTTGCCCCCGAGCACGTCGGCCACGGCGTGGCCGCCTTCCTGGCCGGGCTGCCAGGCCAGCAAAATGGCATCGGCCTGGTTGCGCCAGCTAGCCATTTCTACCACGCCGCCCACGTTGAGCACCACCACTACTTTCTTGCCCTGCGCGTGGAACGCCGCCGCGACCTGCTTGAGCAGGGCTTGCTCGGAGGCCGTCAGCGTAAAATCGTTGGTTACCTGGCGGTCGCCGCCTTCGCCGGCGCTGCGGCCCAGCGTGAGCAGGGCCACGTCGGCCGCTTTGGCTTGCTGCTGGAGCAGGGCGGCGGTGGGCGCCAGCTCCGCAATGATGGGCGCGGGCGCGAGCAGGTTTTTCTTCTTAGGCAGCTTGGCCTTTTCGGCATGCAGGTACTGGGTATAGGTTTGATTGAGCGCGCCATTGACGGTAAAGCCCGCGGCGGCTAGCCCCTGCGCAATAGAAACGGTATAAGCGCGGTTGACGTCGCCGCTGCCCGTACCGCCCGCGATGAGGTTGTAGGAGGTATTGCCAAAGAGGGCCACCTGGCGGCCGGCCGCCAGCGGCAGGGTGTTGGCCTCGTTGCGCAGCAGCACCATGCCTTCGGCGGCGGCCGCCCGGGCCACGGCGGCATCGGCTTTGAGGGCCGGCTGGCTGGTATACTTAACGCCCTTGAAGGTGGGCGACTGCAGAACTAGCCGCAGCACGCGCACCACGTTGCTGTCGAGCTGAGCGGTGGTGAGCTGACCATTTTTGAGGGCCGCCTGAATGGCCTGCGTCTGGGCATAGGTGCCAGGCATGAGCAGGTCGTTGCCGGCGCGCAGCTGGGCAGGGGCATCTTGGCCACCGTACCAGTCGGTCATTACCAGGCCTTTAAAGCCCCATTCCTGCCGCAGCAGCGCGGTGAGCAGGTCGGGGCTTTCAGAGGTGTAGGTGCCGTTGATGCGGTTGTACGACGACATCACGGTCCAGGGCTCGGCCTTTTTCACGGCAATCTGAAAGCCCTTCAGATACACTTCCCGCAGGGCTCGCTCGCTCACGGCCGAGTTGAGCTTCATGCGGTTAAATTCCTGGTTATTAAGCGCGAAGTGCTTGATGCTGGTGCCCACCCCGTTCGACTGAATGCCTTTGACAAGGGCGGCGGCCACGTTACCCGCCACCACGGGGTCTTCGGAATAATACTCGAAGTTGCGCCCGCCCAGCGGGTTGCGGTGAATGTTCATGCCGGGCGCCAGCAGCACGTCGATGCCAAAATCGCGCACTTCGCTGCCAAACGCTACCCCCACTTGCCGCACCAACGTCGTGTCCCAGCTGCTGGCCAGCAGCGTGGCTACCGGGAAGGCCGTGGCGTAGTAGGTCTTGGTGCTGTCCTGGCCCCGGATGGGGTCGATGCGCACGCCGGCCGGGCCATCCGAGAGCGTGAGCGACGGAATGCCCAGCCGGGCAATGGCGTGGGTGCGGCCGGCCGCGCCGGGCACTTTTTCGGGCACTTGGCGGTCGCCGGGGTTGCCGGGCGGCAGGATGCCTTCGGGGAAGCCGGAGGGGTAGAAGCCCATGCCCACCACCAGCTGCACCTTCTCCGCGGGCGTGAGGGCGGCCAGCACTTCTTGCAGCGGCGCCTGGCCTAGCTGGGTCAGCCCGGCGGGCTTGGAAGTGCAGGCGGCAAGCGCGCTCAATACGATAAGACCTAGCAGCGTCGGCTGCTTTTTAACTGCTCCTGAAAAAGAAGAGAACATAAGGGGGAGGTAACTTAATGCGAATGCTTGAGAAGAGATGCGTAGTGCCGGAAGCGGGCAATACGCTACCCACACGCCTGGCAGGGGGTGCCTAGCGCACGTACTCGGCCGTAGCGGGGGCATAGCCAATGCGCATAGCGTTGACCAGCAGCTTATCGCCCAGCTGGAGCTTGATGGGCTGGCCCGCGTACACCTGCCAGACCGGAGCGGCCGGCACAGTCGTCCCGTTTTTGGCAGCGCCCGTAATCCAGCCCGAATCCCAGCTGTGGACGGTGTGCGTAGCGGGCGGGCTAGCCTCGCCAGCTTTCACCACGCGGTAGCCGATGGAGGCGCCTGGCGTGGCGCAGCTGATGCTAACGCCCTGGGGGGCCGCCTTTAGCTGAGGCGGGGCGGTGGTGGGCGCCTGGGGCTGGCCGTGCCACCAGGCGGCGACCATTTCCTTTTCGGGGGTGGCTGACTGGTCGCCCACTTTCTTTTCCCACTGGCGGAACGCCGTCCGCAACTCTACCAGCTTGGCCTGGTACTTGGGGTCGGCGGCCAGGTTGTGCAACTGCTCGGGGTCGGTCTGGGTGTCGTAGAGCTCTTCCCGCGTCTTGGGCGCGGTAAACCACGCCTGCTGATTAGCATCCAGCTTGCCGGCATCGCGCAGGGCGATTATCTCGCGCATGGAGGGCACGCTGAGGCGGAAAATCAGGTTTTGGTAGTGCGGCAGCTCGGGCATATAGTTGTAGAGGTACTCGTAGCGCTGGTCGCGCACGGCGCGCACCCGGTCGTAGAGCTCGTCCATGCGGTCGCGACCGGCGAAAACGTACTTGTGCGGCGTCGCTGCTTGCTGCGGCCCCAGGAAAGCCTGCCCCTGCATGTAGGCCGGCACGGGCACGCCCGCCAGCGACAGCACGGTGGGCGCAAAATCGACGGAGCTAACCAGGTTGTGGTTTTCGGTGCCGCCCTGCTGCCCGCCTGGCAGGCGCACCACCAGCGGAATGTGGATGCCCCGGTCGAGCACCTCGCGCTTCATCCAGGGCAGCGAGCCGCCGTGGTCGCTGTAAAAGAAGATAATCGTGTTGTCGTACAGCCCGTCGGCTTTCAGTTGCCGCACCAGCTCCCCTACCTGGGCATCCATCAGCTGGATGTTGGTGAAGAGCCGAGCAATGTCGCGGCGCACTACCTTGGTATTGGGATAATAGGCCGGCACCGGCACCTGGGCGGGGTCAACCTGCAGGCTATCCTTGCGGCTGAAAATCTGCGATTCGTGGGTAATAAATAAGTTGAAAACGGCGAAGAATGGCTTGCCAGCCGGCCGGTTCTGGTAGGAGGCGGCGGGGCTGTTTTCATCCCACACCGTTACGGGCGGCACGAATTGGTAGTCCTGCTTTTCGTTGTTGGTGGTGTAGTAGCCGTGCAGGCGCAGGTACTCCGGAAAGCACTTGACCTCGGCCGGAATCACGGCCGAATAGTTGGGCAGGCCCGGCGGCATGTACTTAGGGTCGAAGCCGATGGTGCGCATGTGCTGCGTGCCAATCGAGGTCTGGTACATGCCCGTAATGATGGTGGAGCGGCTGGGCGCGCACACCCCGGCCGTGGTATAGGCCTGGGTGTACTTCACGCCCTCGCGGGCTAGCTGGTCGATGTTGGGGGTCTTCACCACCTTCGCGCCATAGGTCCCGATGAAGGGCGAGATATCCTCACAGGTAATCCAGATGATGTTGGGCTGCTTGCCCGTAGCGGGCTGCTTGGTGGGCTTGGTCTGGGCTGCTGCGCATAGCGCGCTGAACACCAGTATACTAATGTGAATTATTTTTTTCATGGGTAGGTATTAATTGGGAGTATCCTATAAGGCGTAAGCCGCGCAGAAGCTAATAGCGCAGGCCAAACCCAAACTTGTAGAGCGGGTCTTTCGAGTCGTAGGGCACGTCTTCCTTTTGCTGGCGCACGGCCTCCATCGACGAGGGCAGCTCAAAGGGCAGCTTGCCTTCGGGCCGGGCTTTGCCAAATACCACATCGAGCACGGCCGCATCGGAGGCGCCAAAATCGGCCAGCAGGGCCTTGGCCTGGCGGCTGATTTCGGGCACCACGGCCGGCCGGTCGAGGTAGATATCCACGATGGTCGGCACCGTGCCTAGCAGCGCCAGAATGTCGGCCTTCTCCTGCCCCTTAAAGTCGAGGTCGCCGTGGTGAAAACCCTTGGCAAACGGGTTTTTGGTATCGACCGGATACCAGGGCGCTTTGAGGCGGATGATGGCAAAATCGGCTTCCTTGGGCGTAGCGACTACCGTGCCGTAGGCGGCGGCCACCTTGGGGTCGAGGTTCTGCACGTAGATTTTCCACTTGCCCGGCTGGAGCGGCAGGGCTTTGCCGTTGTTTTGCAGCAGGGTCATGGCCCGGCGCTGCGAAGCCTCGCCGGCCGTCATAAAGGCCAGCTGGCCCACGGTCTGGGCGGCCTGGTCGGCGTCCACGAAGGGATTGTCGAACAAGCCCAGCTGGAATTTCTGGCGCAGCAGGCGGCGCACCGATACGTTGAGCCGGCTTTCGGACACCTGGCCCGCCTGCACTAAGCTCAGCACCAGCTCGGTGCTAAGCTCCCCACCAAACTGGTCTACCCCCGCCTCGAGCAGCTTTTTTACGCGCTGTTCGCGGCTCAGGCTTTCGACGCCCCAGGCGCGGGCGGGCCAGATGGTGGTGCCCATGTTAGAGTCGGTAATTAGTCCCCAATCGGTACACACTACGCCGTCGAAGTGATATTTCTCGCGCAGCAAACCGGTGATAATGGCTTTGTTGTAGGAAAAGCCCACGTCCTCCGGCGTCTGGCCCGTCGGCACGCCGTAGTAGGGCATGATGGCGGCAGTGCCCGCCTTGAACGCCGCTTCGAAGGGGATGAGGTGATACTTGAAATTATTGCCGGGGTACACCTGCCCTTTCTGAAACTCAAAATGCGGGTCCAGGCCCTCCTTTTGCGGGCCGCCGCCGCTGAAGTGCTTGGTCATGCAAGCCACGCTTTGGGGCCCCAGGGCCGTGCCCTGGTAGCCCAAAATGTACTGCGTAGCCAGGCGCGCCGTGAGGTTGGCATCTTCGCCAAACGTGCCGCCAATGCGGGCCCAGCGCGGCTCAGTGGCTAGGTCTACCTGCGGGTGCAGGGCTTCGCGGATGCCCACGGCCAGGTACTCTTGGCGCGACATCTCGGCAAACTGCCGGGTCAGCTTTTCGTCGCCGATGGCGGCTAGCCCCAGCGTTTCGCACCACTGCGAAAAGCCGTGCGCGGCCACCGCGAAAATATTGTTGCTAAAGTGGTTGCGTGGGTCGGAGGCGATGGTAACGGGAATACCCAGCCGGGTCGAGTCCTGGGCGTAGCGCTGCACGTTGTTTTGCCACACGGCCAGGGCCCGCACGTTGTCGGGCACGTTCCAGATGTTGAAGTGCGTGAGGTGACGCGTGCGCATGAGCGGCGCGGCGGCTTTGGCAGCCTGCGTTACGCCAGGCACGGGCACGTCGGCCAGCGAGCCATCCGGGGGCACTTTGGCGCCGGGGATGAAGAGCATGCCGGCTTTCTCGGCCAGCGTCATCTGGCGCAGCAAGTCTGTTATGCGCGCCTCGGTGGACTGGCGGCGGTCTTCGTACACGTCAAGTTTGCCGTTCTTGTTCAGGTCGCGGTAAGGCGCGGCGGGCGGGGGCAGGCTGCGGTAGCCAGCCAAGGCAAGCGGGCTAGCCAGCAGGGCTAGCGAAAGACAACGGTACGTGGCGCGCATGGGTAGGATGCCTAGGGTAGTATGGTATAACTTAGTGAGTTAAACGCTTATCCATCAACAGTCTCCTTTTGGCCGGCTGGCCCTAGGGCTTACTTCTTATCCGGAGTATAACTTTTGTGCAGCAGCACGGCCAGCTCGCGTACACGGGCCGCCTGGGCCGGGTTGTGGGCCAGGTTGTGAAACTCGTTGGGGTCGGTCTGGTAATCATACAGCTCCAGGCCGTCGGCGCCCTCATTCCACTCGGTGTAGCGGTAGCGCTCGGTGCGCACACTGCGGCCCAGCAGCCGCTTTTTTACTTCGGGCCAAAAAGGGCCGGGCACGCGCAGGATCTGGGTGTAGGCAGGGCGCTGCCAGGTGGCAGCGGGTTTTTGCAGCAGTGGCAGTAAGCTGGTGCCTTGCAAGTCGGTGGGGGCCTTGAGGCCGCAGAGCTGCGCCAGCGTGGGGTAGATGTCCACCATCTCGACCAGGCGCGACGAGGTGCTGCCCTTTTCCGTGACCCCGGGTACCGACACGATAAGCGGCGTGCGGGCTACGTGCTCAAACAGCGTTTCCTTCATCCATTGGCCGTGTTGGCCCAGGCTATAGCCGTGGTCGCTCCAAAACACAATAATGGTATTGTCGCGCAGCTTGAGGCTGTCGAGCGCGTGTAGCAGGCGGCCCACCTGCGCGTCCATAAATGAGATGGAGGCGTAGTAACCGCGGGTGGCTTCGCGGCGCTGCTCGGCCGGCACGTCCCAGTTTAGCGGGGTGGTGTAGGCGGCGGCCGCGGGTTTATCGGCCCAGTCATCGGCGCGCTCCTCGGGCAGCTTGATGCTGCTCAAGGGGTACATATCGAAGTACTTTTTGGGCGCCACGTAGGGGCAATGTGGCCGGAAGAACCCCGCTGCCAGGAAGAACGGGTCCTTGTGGTGGGTTTTCATCATCTTGATGACTGCCGACGCCACCATGCCATCGGTCTGCTCTTCGTCGGTGCCATCGGCGGCCAGGTACGCCAGAGCACTACCCAGGGCCCGCTTGGGGGTCACGTTGATAATCTTGGCTTGCTCGACTTTATCGCGGCCGTAGGGGTTCACGCGCTCATTCCACGACAGGGAGTCGTCGAGGCCGTTGGTACCGATGTCGCGCGGCACGCCGTAGTGAAAAATCTTGCCCGAGCGCCCGCTGAAATAGCCGTTGTTCTTAAACAACTGCGGCAGGGTCACAGCATTGGGCAGGGCCTGGCGGAATTGGGTGGTCAGGTCGGCCACGCCGGTTTTGTCGGGCCGGTAGCCCGTCAGCAGCGACGCCCGGCTGGGGCCGCACAGCGGGTACTGGTTATACGCCCGGTCAAAGCGCACGCTGTGCTTGAGCAGCTGGTCGAGGTTGGGGGTCTTGACCAGCGGGTTGCCAAAGCTGCCCATGTCGTCGTTCAGGTCGTCGGAGGCAATGAACAACACATTATACTTTTTGGGCGGAGCCGGCGCGGTGGGCCGGGCCGGGCGCGGCGCGACAAATCCGGTAGCTAGGGCGGCGGCACACACAGCCGCGGCCAACGAGAAAACCTTCATAGGAACTAGAGAGAATAAGGACGCAGGAATAAGTAAAAAGCGCGGCGCCGGCTTCACCGCTTGGCGGCCGGGTCAGCCGGCAACCTTTGCCGGTTTGGCTCCTCAGTGGCCTAGCGGGCGCTGGCCACGCAGCGAAAGCCAGTGTTTTCCAGGCCCGTGTCGGGGGCCGACTTCATGCGGGCCGACACGCGGTAGCCCGAGCAGTAGGCGGCATTGCACAAGAAGGAGCCGCCGCGCACCACGCGCTTGGCGATGGTCGGCTCGTCGGGGTCAAGGCTGGCGGCCGGGCCTAGGGGCTGCCGGGCCAACTGGCCGCCGGCCTGCTGGTAGGTGTCGGGGCGGTACCAGTCGGCGCACCACTCCCACACGTTACCGGCCATCTGGTAGAGGCCGTAGGCGTTGGCCGGGAACGACTTGGCCGGGGCCAGCCGGGCAAAGCCGTCCTGGCCGGTGTTGTGGTCGGGGAAGTGGCCTTGCCAGGTGTTGGCCTTGACGTGGCCCTGGTTCACGGGCTCGCTGCCCCAAGTGTAGGGCTGGTTTTTGAGGCCGGCGCGGGCGGCAAACTCCCACTCGGCCTCGGTGGGCAGGCGCTTACCGGCCCAGCGGGCGTAGGCCACGGCATCATCCCACGAGACCTGCACGACGGGGTAGTTTTCCCGGCCCTGTAGGTTGCTGCCCGGCCCGGCGGGATGGCGCCAGCTGGCGCCCTTCTGCCAGCGCCACCACTGCGCCGCGTTGTCCAGTGGCACGGCCGTGGCCGGGGGGGCAAACACGAGCGAGGCGGCCACCAGGGCACTATCCGGGGGCTTGGGGGTGCCGGGCGGCAGCTGCTGCTGCAGCTCGGCCCAGTCGGGGGCTCGCTCGGCGGTGGTGACGTAGTGGGTAGCGGCCACGAAGCGGGCAAACGCGGCGTTGGTGACTTCGGTGGCATCCATCCAGAAGCTGGCCACGGCCACCGGGTGCTGGGGGTACTCGTCGGGGCGGCCCAGCTTGTCGGCTGCCCCCATCTGGAAGGAGCCGCCCGGCACCCACACCATGCCCGCGCGGGCGGCCGGAGACTTGCCCGCTTCCGCTAGCCCGGCCAGGCTAGCGGAAGCGGGCAAGGCAGCGCTGGCAAAGCGGGCCGGCGGCTTGGCGCAGCAGCTTAGCTTGGCCGCTGGGGCCCCCTCGGCCACTGGGGTGGTAGCAGTGGCGGCTACGGTTTCAGGCGTGGCGTGGGTGGAGCAGCCACCTAGGGCTAGGGCCAGCAGGGCAGTATATATAGTGACTTGTTGCGGCATTTTTTCAGAAAACGGTTGCCAAAAGATAGACTCTGGCTGACAGTTCTTAGGAGGATGCTTCGCGCGCGCTCCTGGCTAATTCCGGTGATAATTCACCTGGCTACCAAAACCGTAGGCGATGGATAGCCAAAAGCTGCGCGGCAGGATGGCCCGGCCAATCATGACCTGGCCGGGAGTGAGGGCAGCGGTATTCAAAAATTGCTCGCCACGCACGTTGCCCTCCGTCAGCGAATGGGTATTGAGCAGGTTGGTTGACCAGGCGCGTAGTTCGAGGCGGCCATCGAGCGCCTTAGCCGACACGCCCGCCGTTAGCTCGTTGTAGCCGGGCAGCTTGTAGGTAGCGGCGCTGGTGGTATAGTTGCTGCCGTTGTAGATGCTGGTGGCGTACACGCTGAAGTACTTGTAGTCGTAGTTGGCTTGCAGCTGAAAGTTCACCTTAGGGGTGCTCTGCGGGGCGTTGCCGCTCCAGTCGTAGGTCTTGCCCGCGATGTCGGCCCGCGCCGTGCTCGGAATCGTCACCATATAGTCCGTAAACACCGGGTTCTGGACGGTGCTGGTCAGGCGCAGCGTCAGGCCGTTGAAGGCCCGCAGCGTGGCCTCGGTTTCCCAGCTGATGGAGCGTGTCGAGGAGTAGGTCGATACGTTGGTAATGGCCCCGGTGGGCGTGGGCACGCCCACGTTGAGCGGCAGGTTGGTGCCGCGGGTGTAGGCCACCGAGCTGAACACCGTGAGCGCCCCCGTGCCGTACTTCAGGCCCACCTCGCCCAGGTTGATGTGGCGGTCCCGGAGGTTGGCCGGGTTGTAGTCGATAGCCGCGTACTCGGTGATGAGGAAGGCGCTGTAGGTGCGGGTGGCGCGGGCAAAGAACGCCAGGTTTTCGAGCAGCCGGTAATTGGCCCCCAGCGAAGCGCTGTAGTAGGTATTGCTCTCATTAAACGGCGTAGAGCCATTGAGGGTAAACCCCGGCCCGCCCGCGGCCGTGGAACTGCCCGCGTAGGTGCCCCGGCTGCCGTTAACGTTAAAAAAATCTACCCGCAGGCCGCCATCTAGGCGCAGCTTATCGGTCACAGCTAGCTCATCCGACACGTAGGCCGAAAACATATTGGTGCCCCCGCTGAAGAGCGTGTGCCCGCTCTGCGTGGTGTTGGCGGCCGGCGTGAGCACCGACGCCGTGGGCGAGCCCACCACCAGCAGCCGCGGTTGGTTGGCGATTTCGGTGGCGATAGTGCCATTCACCGTTTCCGAGTTCCGCACGTTGTAGCGGTAGAGGCCACCGCCGAGGGTCAGGTTGTTGCGGCCCAGTTTCTTGTTCACGTCCAGGTAGTCTATCACCTGGTCGTCGGCGCGCTGCGTATTGGCCACGAGCTGCACCACGTAGGAGCCAGTGGGGTTAGTGAGCTGCGCCCCGTTGTCGGCGTAGTAGTAGTTGCGGTTGCTGGCGAAGGGCGTTACGGCCGTCACCTGCGCATACGAAAAGTTGTTGGTGGTGTACTGGTAGCGGAAGTTGTTGCGGAAGTTCCAACCGTTGTCGGTGGCGTAGTTGAACAGCAGCCCGCCGTAGCCGAGGCGGGTATGAAAGCCATCGGCCAGGTTGATGTGGGTGGTGGTGCCCTCGGGCAGCTTCAGGTCGTACTCCGTCTGGCGCGGTATCAGGGACTGGGTGTACATGTCGAAGCCTTGCACCGGCTCGCTCTTGCGGTCTTCGTTGTAGGCGTAGAGGCTCGGCAGCACCCAGGTCGTAATGTCGTTCAGGTACTTGCCATACACCCGGATGTAGCCTTTCGAGCTAAAGTCATACGTCAGGTTAGCCTTGAGCTGCCCGCCCTGGTTGGCCTGAAACGTGGCGGGCTTGATGCCCTTATCGGTGCGGTAAAAGCCGCCGATGTTGTACATCACCTTGGGGCTGAGGCGCCCGCCCTGGTTGGCATCGAGCCGGTACAGGCCCTGCGAGAGGCCCGTCGTAAACTTCACTTTGCCGTAGGGCTTGTCGGCCCCGGTATAGCTCAGGTTGTTCATCACCGCGCCCGGCGTGTTTACCAGCACCAGCGGCGCGCTACCCCCTCGAATGGCCTCAATGTCCTTCAGGGTCAAGTCCACCTTGAAGTTCTGGTCGGGCGAGGGGCTGGAATTAAAGCCCGTGGGCAGCACCGGCAGCCCGTCTTCCATGATGCCGAAAAACGTGTAGCCGCCGCCCGTGGGTAGGCCGCGTACCCGCACGTTGCCCGGTCCGTCGCCCCCGCTGCTAGCCACAAATACCCCCGGAATGGCCTTGATAGCATCGGCACTGTTGAGCGGGGCCCGCGCCTCCAGCGTGCGGGCCGAGAGCGTGCTGATGGCTACGCTCGACTCAATCTTTTTCTGGGGGGTAGTGGTGCCCGTCACAATCACGTCCTCCAAGGCCGTGGCGTCGTCGCTGAGCTGCGCGTTCACGGTAGCCCCGTCGGCCGTTACCGTCACAGGCACCTCTTTCGACTTGAAACCCACCGACGAAAGCACCAGCGTGTGGGAGCCGGCGGGCACGTTGCTCAGCACGAAGTTGCCGTTTTCGTCGGTGCCGGTGCCGTTGGTAGTGCCTTTGAGCAGCACGGTTGCACCGGGCAGGCCCGCTCCTTTGGTATCCGTGACACGGCCCGTTACGGTGCCGGCCTTGCGCTCGGGGGTGCTGGCCGGGCTAGGGCCAGCCGGCGCCACTACCGCGCCGGTGCCAGTCGGCACCACCACGTAGTTGTCGGTGTGCAACTTCTTAAACATGAGGCCAGCCTGCGGCAGCACACTGCGCAATTTGTCTTCCAGCAATTCCTTGCCGGCATGCGGCAGCGTTACTTGCTTGCCTTCTACCACCTCATTGTCGTAGGCAATGGTGGTGTGGTAGCTGCTGGCCCACCGCTTGAGCAGCAGTTGCAACGACACAGTAGCGGCGGCAGCCTGCGGGGTGGCCGTAGCTGAAGGGGTGCCCTGCACCCGCTGGGTCGAGGCTACCTGCGCACTGGCATCCGGGCTGTAGAGGTGCAGCAGGGGCACGGCGGCCGCCACTAGTAGGCGCACGGGAGGGCGCCCTACCTGCAAAGTAGATTTTTTCATATGGGTGGGAAAAAGGTGAGCGAGTAAAAGCCGCAGCTAGCGCCGGGGCACAGCAGCCCGACCGGGCAGCTCAGAGAGCAGCAGCTGATTGGCCTGCCGCACAATGCGCAGGTGGAACGTTTCGGTCAGGTTTTCACAAAGGCGGTCGAGGTTGCCCAAGGCAAAGACGCCGGTAAAGCGGCGCTGCAGCAGTGCTGGGTTTTTGGCCACTACCCGCACGCCGTACATATCCTCGAGGCGCAAAGCAACTTCGGCCAGCGAAGTGCCGTCGAAGACCAGTTGGCCGCTGGTCCAGTCGGCGTAGTCGGCGGCGGCCACTGCCCGGTGCTCGACCGTGCGGCTATGGTCGTGCGCTTGCAGCAGCTCGCCGGGCCTCAGCAGCACGGCCCGCCGGGTCGTATCGGCAAAATCAACCCGCACCTTGCCCGAGAGCAGCACCACGCGGGCTTGCTCGTGGCGGCGGTACACTGTGAAGCGCGTGCCCAGCACCTGCACGTTGAGCCCCGCCGTGGTGTGCACCACGAAGGGCCGGCTGTCGGGCAAGTGCTTAACCTGGAAGAAGCCCTCGCCATCGAGCCACACCTCACGCGGGGTAGCTGCCATGCTCGACGCCGCGTAGCGTAAAGTTGAACTAGCATTAAGCATGGCCGTAGAGCCATCAGGTAGCTGCACCTGCCGCACCTGCCCCACGCCCGTGGCAAAGCGCGCCGTGGCTAGGGTCGCCACCGGAGACTGCCCGTGCCACAGCCAGCCGCCCACTGCTCCTGCCGCCGCTAGCGAGGCCGCTACGGCCCAGCGCCGCCCGTTGCCCCAAGCTGCACGAGGTGCTGCTTCGCCCGAGCTTAAGCCCAAACGGGCGTGCAGCGCGTGCCGCCGGCCGGCATAGTCGTAGGTGGTCTCGGCGGTGGTTGGTGCTTCGGTTGCCAGCTCGGCCGCGTGCTGGCTCATCCAGTAGGTTGCCAGTAGTTCGTTGGCCGGCTCGGCTAGCCAGGCCCGCACCGCCCACGCCTCAGCAGGGGAGGATTGGTGGCGCACGAAGCGGCGAAAGGCAGCGTAGTCGATGTCCGGATTCATGGCAGGCCAGAGGGTTCTAGTACTAAAACCCCCCAGGTGCCCGCTACCCCAACGCGGTAGGCTACTTTTTTTGAAGAAATAATTGGGGAAATAATCTGCGAGCTATCATCCAGGAAGTAAACCACTTATTTACAGTATTTTGGATAGCTACCTGAGGCAAATAAATAAGTTAGTAACGATACTTGCCAGCACTGCCTACGGGAGTGGGGGCTAGCCTAGGTAAGAAGGGCACTTTGCTGATTGGAAATTACTGTTGTTCTACTTTTTATTGTTTTACAACTAAAAAAGAGCACACTATCTGTCTTATATTAGCCGCCTAGTTCTTAGGCTCTTCGTTTTTTCCCACCTGCCCATGCAAGTTGTACGTGATTACTCCGATGCGGCTTGTCTGCAATTGCTACGCGCCGACGACGCACGGGGCCTAGATGCGCTATTCGACCAGCATGCGGCCCGGCTTACGCGCTTTGCCGCCAGCTACCTGAGGCAGTCCGCCGATGCCGACGAGGTGGTACAGGAGTGCTTCGTGCGCTTGTGGGAGCACCGCCACGAACTCACCGACACGACCGTTTTCAAGACCTATCTTTACACCATGGCTTACCGCCAGGTACTCAACCAGCTACGTCGCCAGCACCTCTGGCAGCACGAAGCCGTGCACGAAGCCACCGCGCTAGATTTGGCTACGCCTATTCAGGCACTCGAACACCAGGAAATGGAGCAAGTATATGAGGCGGCTCTGGCCCAATTGCCCCAGCGCCGCCGGGAGATATTTGCCCTCAGCCGCCAGCAAGGCCTCTCCAATGCCGCCATTGCCCGGCAGCTCAACGTGTCGGTGAAGTGCGTGGAAAACCAGATGACACAAGCATTGCGCTTCCTACGACTGTACTTCCGCGCCCATGGGGTATCGTTAGCTCTGGTACTGTTTAGCGTAGCAGCGATGCAATAGCGCGCGCGTGCACCTGGTTGGACAGGTAAGGGAATTGGTGCTCAGCATTGCTGAATGTGCTTTCCATGATTGTGCCAGATTCGGATAACCCTCAATCAGTCCTTTTCAAAGGGAAGAATCAAGTTGAGCACTATTGTTAGGCAAATCCTTCGCACACTAGCCCCATTATCTTCATCAACGCTCACGACCAGCACACTTTCGCACCAATAACATCCAAAGTAGGGTTTAGCGGTCCCTCGACCACTAAACCCCAGACTATATACACAACTAACCTACTAAAAGGTATACAATAAGGCTAGCTATCCTAATACTTATCCAAGTGCCGCTCAATCGTGGGCGCCAGAATGTTGACGCCAATCACACTATCGGCCTGAATAAGCTTGCGGTGGCTGCTGTCGCTGAGGTTGCGCAGATGCAGCTTTTTGCCCTGTTTATGGTAGCGCTCGGTGAGCACGTTCACGGCCTCAATGGCCGACATGTCGGCGATGCGGCTCTCTCGGAAATCGATGATGACTTCCTTGGGGTCGTCCAGCACGTCAAACTTCCCCTGGAAAGCCGTAACGGAGCCGAAGAACAAGGGGCCGAACAGCTCGTAGTGCTTCACGCCCTGCTCGTCCAGGTATTTGCGAGCCCGGATGCGGCGGGCGCTTTCCCAGGCGAACACCAGAGCCGAGAGCACCACGCCGATGAGTACGGCCACGGCCAGGTTGTGCAGCACCACCGTGATGATAGCCACCAGTATGCCCACCATGACGTCGGCGGCAGGCATTTTGCCAATCAGGCGAAAGCTAATCCACTCGAAGGTGCCTACGGCCACCATCACCATTACCCCGGTCAGGGCCGCCATCGGCACACGCTCAATCACGGGGCCGGCAAACAGGATGAAGCCCAGCAACGTGAGCGCCGCCACGATGCCCGAGAGTCGCGCCCGCGCCCCCGACGAGACGTTAATCAAGCTCTGGCCCAGCATGGCGCAGCCGCCCATGCCAAAGAACAGCCCGCTGAGGATGTTGCCACTGCCCTGGGCGATGCATTCACGATTGCCGTGGCCCCGGGTTTCGGTAATCTGGTCTATTAAATTGAGCGTGAGCAAGCTCTCAATCAAGCCCACGCCCGCCATAATAGCCGCGTAGGGGAAGATAAGCTGCAGCGTAGCCAGCGTCAGCGGTACGGCCGGAATATGAAACGGTGGGAAGCCCCCGCTGATTTTGGCGATGTCGCCCACCGTGCGGGTGTTGATGCCCAGCCCGACGACCAGCCCGAACACCACCAGAATGGCCACCAGCGAGGCCGGTACGGCCTTGGTGAGCTTGGGCAAGAGCACGATGATGGCGATGGTAAGACCCACCAGCCCGAGCATCGTGTAGAGCGGTGCGCCCGTCAGCCAATGATGCACGCCAGCAGTATCTACCGACTTGAACTGGTCGAGTTGCGATAGGAAAATGATGATGGCCAAGCCATTGACAAAGCCGAACATGACCGGATGCGGTACCAGCCGGATGAGCTTGCCCAGCTTGAGTAAGCCAACGGTAACTTGCAGAATACCCGCCAGCACTACCGTGGCAAAAACGTACTCGATGCCGTGAGTCTTGGCCAGGGCCACGATGATGACAGCAATGGCGCCGGTCGCGCCCGAAATCATGCCCGGTCGGCCGCCGAACACGGCCGTCACTAGGCCTAGCACGAAGGCGGCGTAGAGGCCCACCAACGGCGGCAGGCCGGCAATGAGCGAAAAGGCGACGGCTTCCGGAATCAGGGCCAGGGCCACTGTCAGGCCGGCCATTACTTCTATTTTATACTCAACCTTGGGGTTGAAAGCAAAGATTTTGAGGTACTGCTTCATGCAGGAAAACTGAAAAATGTAACTAGAAATGGGTTGATAGACAAATAATTATCCTAGGCATATGGCGTTTGGGTATGCTAGGGCACGGGCGCCAGCCGGGCACGCAGGCAGGCCACGAAGTCGGCCGGGGTGTGCCGGGGCGCCCTGACTGGAATCACGACTCCGAAACGGCGCTCCAAGGACACGACGAATTCGAATACGTCGAACGCTTCCAGGTTTAGGTTGGAGACCAGACGCGTGGCGGGCCGCACCTGCACTAGGGGTCACCCGGAGCGCCGGGCGATGAGCCGGCGCACGGTTTCTTCCAGTGAAGCAGGCATGAAAAAGGAAGTAATAGCGCTACCCTAGGGGCGGACAGCCTGCTTGTTGTGCAGCCAGGGGTAGGCGTCGAGCAGGTTGTAAAAAAGGCCCGTTTCCAGTGTGGCCAAACGGGGTTGGCTAGGCGTGTAAAGAGGCAGTAGGTAGTCCTGCAAGAGCGAATTGCGCTTCATAACGTCGGCCAGAAAGCGCAGGCCGGCTTCGGTCGCGGCGTCCCAGACCTTTTGCAGCCACTGCCGCTGCTCAGCCAGGTGCCCCAGAAGTCCTGCCAATTGTTGAACAGCCTGGGGCAGCCCGTTACGTACAGTACTGCCAGCAGCTGTTGCCACACCTCGGCGCGGCTGTCCGGTGTGACGAGGCCACGCCAGACGGCCACCACTACGTGGCGCATCTGGTCGTAGCGCACCAGGCAGTACGTGCGGCCCAGACTGTTATGGAAATGAAGAGAAGCATTTGTCATAAACGGCTATTGGCTAGTAATTTAAGAAGCGTAATGAACGTAGAAGCGGCTGTAGGGCAGCGCCAGCAGACGCCCCAGCGGAATAAGCGCGTGGCAGCGCCAGCAGCGGCCAAAGTCAGGCTCATGCAGGCGGGTCAGCATTTGGCGCAACTAGCGCAGCTTGCCTTCAACTGGGCGTAAGGCGGCCTCCGCTACGCTCTTGTTAGGGATGGCGTATAGGCGTTTGGTGCGCTCAATCGCGTTGTCGGGCGCTACGGGCCAGGTTAGGTCGCGGTAGGTTGCCCCGGCCCCCTCGGTAGTGGCAATCTCGGCCTCAATGCGAAGGCGGATTTAGACTACGTTCTCAGCTTGCTTACGCGGCAGGGCTAGCGGACCGGGAAGCAACGACTGAACGAAGGCTGGCGGGGCAGCCTAGCCGCGGCGCCTGGGGCGCAAGCCGCATTTAGGAGCGAGCGTCGGGCCAGACCAGCGTCTCAGCAGGCCGCATCGGCTCCAACTGGACCTGAGCGCGTAATTGCGCCAAGTACAGAGGAGAAAAAGCCTCCACACGCCTTCGCGAAAAAACGCAAAGGCACAGCCTAATAGACTGAATAACAATAAATACGACATGCCGCACGACTGGCTCGCCAGAGGCGAACCGTGGATTCTGGGTAAGACTAATCCTACGGACGTGGAAGCAAAGGTGGCGGGCAGTCGCACCAGGCGACGTTAGCGTACCCAAGCGGCGGACAGCGGTAGGAAACCAGAGCTGGCAGCGAAGAGGGGCTTCTCCGAAAAAGGGTGCAGGGGCTAGGCCAACCCGCAATGGAAAAGAGCGGCGAGCCGGGAGCGGCAGATAAAAATCCGGCCGATGACTGCCTACCTGACGCAGGGTCAGGGGGGAGTAAAGAAGTAGACGTGGCTAAGGAGCTGCGACATAATCTGGGGCAAAGGTAAGGCTTTTAGTTGACTTTTCCGCCTGTTGCACCGGGCCAGCACCCTCGGGGGTATGACTGCTTGCCTTTACGCAAAGAAGGAGTCGGGGAGTTGTCGCGCTTTTTATAAGAAAATGCGCTGGTCTTCAACTAATGTGCTGGCAACCTCTCAAAGCCGTTTTTGTCGTGCTAACGTCAGTGCCCGCCTACCGTGCCTGCCGACCTAGACGCAACCTTTTGCGAAAGCGGACGCTTTTATTTCCGCGTGCTGCCCAATCTAATGCCAGCTGGCGCGCTTTTCCCATAGCCGATTCCTTTGTTTATCGGCTGGCCGCCGGGGCGTTGGTTTATTTCCGGAAAGCTGCCTTGTGCGCCGCCCGGCCCTCTCTCGCTGTTTGCTCCTTGCTGCCCGCCTGGCCCGCCTCTGTGCGGTCCCGTCCTGGTCAGTGCCCACTGTGAGGTAGGCGGCTCCTAGCCGGTCCTCAGCTACCGCGTGGTTGCCCCCCTTGCTGCCATCGCAGGCCGCGCAACCTCGTGCGTTGCTGATATTTCAGGCCAGGCTGGCCGGTGCCTTTGCGTGCCGACAGGTTGGCGTTTGCCACCACTATGCTTCGAGTTCACTACCTCCCGCTGGCGGGCATCTACTTATCGACGCTGATGCCGGGCGGCCTCTGGGCGCAGGAACTGGCGCTGACCCGCTCGCTATTCCACGCGGCTGTCGCCACCGCATTATCCGGCTCGATTGTGGGCAGGTCACGCACTTTTCGGCCGACGTGCTGGAGCTGCTGCTCACCTTCGGTGCCAGCCTACCGGCCATTGGCTGCCAGTTGTATGCTGCCGCCTGCGCCGCAGCACCCGCCAGCAATTGCTGATGACTGCGCTTCACGGCAATGCGCCGCTGGCGCACCTAGCATCCAACGGCCGGTCAGCCCCTAGCTGACCGACGTCGAGCAACGGCATAAGGCAATGCTGCTCAGCACCATTGCTTATAATCGTTTAAGTACCAACCTAGAGCAGTTTTCAGGTTGGTGTATGGGTTCGGGCGTATTTTTTGCACGTGAAAGCTTATTCGAATGATTTGCGGGAACGAGTGGCCGCAGCTTGTGCAGAGCCCGGTGCCACGCAAATCGCCGTCGTCGCTCGGTTCTGCGTTTCAGTTTCGTTTGTCGAGAAGCTGCGCCAGCGCCAACGGGCAAGCGGGTCGGTAGCCGCGCTGCCCCACCGCAGTAGCCCCACTGTCCTGCTCGACGCGGCGGCTCGCACGGAGTTGGCGGCCTGCCTGCGCCAGCAGCCCGATGCTACCTTGGACGAATTGCGCGTGTGGGTGGCCGCGCTGGGCGGACCGGCCGTGAGCCCGGCCACGATGGGGCGGTACAAGCCCTAGAGTGGCGACGAAAAAAAGAGTGTCCACGCCGCCGAGCGCGACACTTAGAACGTGTTTAGGAATGTCGGATAGCCTAAAAGAGAACGAGCCAGTAAAGAATAAGCGGAGTTCTTAAGCTCCGTTTACTTTATGGTTGAGTACTATCAACCTCTTACTGACTCGCCGGCCGTAAGTGCCAAGTACTCTGCGACACAGGCGGGCGTATTGGGCGGGTAGTAGTGCACGCGGCCAACGGGCACGACAGTCGCGGCGCGCAATCAGCTTCGTCCCGCCTGGGCCAGTCGGTTACGTAGTGTGCTGACGGACAAAGCCTATTAAGGACATTTTGCGCAACAAGTGCAGGCCCTGGGCTGGCAGCATCAAGTGGCCAGTCGGCCGCCAACGGTCACGCGCGGCTTTGTGCCGGTTGCCCAGCGTTGGGTAATAGGCCTGGCTCAACTGCTTCCGCCGCGTGGTCATGGACTATGAGCGTCAGCCGGCCAGGCATGTGGCTTGGCTGCTCGTCGCCAACTTAACCATGTCCCTGCGACGAGCTGCTAGTCTCTAATTCCCAAACACGTTCTTAGAACTGCTCAAGGCAGCACTAGGGGGAGCAGCTCAAGTCGTGAATCGTGAATAGCTACTGGCTGGGGCATCCCTAGGATAACGGTAGTCAGGATTTCAGTCCTGGCCCTCGTTTGTTCGAAAAGCCCTGCAAACATACGGGGCTTCCGTAGAAGCTTGCTGCCCGCTCGCCTTCTTATACCCGAGCAAAGTGCTCGGCCGCTAGGCGGGCTCCTTGGTCGGTACACAAGCCCCGTATGTAGTAGAGGAAAATACTGCGAAAAACTTCGGCCACGGGAAAGCGGCCGGGTGGGAAGACACCGGGGGCCAGCACAATATTGACCAGTTGAATCAATACAATGGTTACGAGCTGAATATTGATGTCGCTCCGGAATAAGCCCTGGCGAATCCCCTCATTGAGCAGTTGCTGCAATTGCGGGGTTGAATACTCAGCTAAGTAGTCCTGCATCGCCTGCGCGGCGCTGGGGTACTGCATCAAGTCGGGATAGTAGGTAGCCGATGTGCCGACTAAATCCTGAATGCTGTAACTGATGAGGCCGTAGAGCCGCTCGACGGGCGAAGTGTAGTGCGCATAAAGGCGCACGTGGTCGTCTTTCTGACGGGTCATATCGGCCAGCAGGTAGTGCAACGCAAGCGCCTCACGGGTGGGGTACTGCGCCGCCAGCTCGGCCGGCGTAATGCCTAAGCTCTGAGCTACTTCTGCATCGGTGGGCGCAGCGAAGCCTTGCTGGCGAAAGACCAGGGCGCTGGCGGAAAGCGGCGACGCCACAAAAGCAACTGAAGTAGTCATGCGAGGGGACAGCTAGCTCAGGCTCACTCAAAGAGGCGCGCTAGCAGGTGGTTCGTAAACCGATAGAAAAACAGTACCGCCAGTAAATATACGGCTGGTCTAAATGACTAACCGCACATGCGACGAGGTGGCTTACGCTGGACGTGCCTTTTTAGCGGCTTTATGGATTGTTAGGCGAGCGCAGAACGAAATAGGAATTCTATTCTATCCCGCACCCAGTACGCCCCTGAGAGCTTTCCTCGGCTTGATAGCTAGTCCACTCTAACTTCCATCGAGAAGAAAAGTACTGCTCAATTCTATCTTGCTCAGCTAGGCCACCTCAAACCCCTGACTCAGCCCTACGCGGGTTTGGTCAGCGGCTGCCAGGCAGTACTCCGGTTCATGTCAAACGGAGCTTCCACCGGCAGGGGCTGGTCGCAGAAATTGTATTCGCCGTGCCGGTTCGGGTGGCGGTAGGGGAACACGGCGAAAAGCGAGAGCGTAGCCAGCTTAGCAGTTGGCTGCTCGGGTGGCAGCTGGGCCAGGGGCTGGTTGTTCCAACAAAGTAATCTCTTGTTGCGGCCAGCGCTTGGTGAAGGGCGTGGGCTGGCCAGGCTCGCGGGCCTGGCTATTGAGCCGCGGGTGCGGGCTGCGTGAGCGGTGGGTAGTCGGTGTAGCCTTGCGGGCCAGGCGTATAAAAGGTGCCCTTATCGCTCGGGGCCAGCGGGGCGTGCTGGGCAAACCGCTCGGCCAAATCGGGGTTGGCGATGAAGGGGATGCCGAACGAGACGAGGTCGGCGAGGCCGTCGGCGAGCACCTGATTGCCTTTTTCCTGGTCGAAGCCGCCGTTTATCATCAGCGTGCCCTGGTAAAGCGGCCGGTAGTGCCGGGCAATATGTGGCTCGGCAAACGGCACCTGGCGCACGTCTACGAAGGGTTCGCACAGGTGCAGGTACGCCAGGTTGTAGGCGTTGAGGCGCTGCACCATGTAATCGAACGTCGGGATGGTCTCCGCGTCAATCTCCGTCCCGAAGATGCCGTAGAACGATGGGTTGAGCCGCACGCCCACGCGGGCCAGGCTCACGCCGGCCGCCTGGATGGCTTCGAGCACGTCGAAGAGCAGACGGGCGCGGTTTTCCACTGAGCCGCCGTAGGCATCGGTACGGGTGTTGCTGGGGCCGTTGAAAAATTGGTGTAATAAGTAGCCGTTGGCCGCGTGTATTTCCACGCCGTCGAAGCCGGCCGCCAGCGCATTCTGCGCGGCCTGGGCAAAGTCGGCAATGGTTTCCTGAATCTGGGCTAGGCTCATGGCCTGGGGCGTTACCGTCTCCTGGAAGCCATTGGGCGTGTACACCTTATCGTGCGGGTTGATAGCCGAAGGGGCCAGCGGCAACTCGCCACCGAGCAAATCGGGGTGCGACATCCGCCCGACGTGCCAGAGCTGCGCGAAGATGCGGCCGCCCCGCGCGTGGACCCCCGCCGTTACGGGCTGCCAGCCGGCCACCTGTGCGGGCGAGTAGAGACCGGGCACGTTGATGTAGCCAGCGGCCCGGCGGCTCACGTACACGCCTTCGCTGATGAGCAGGCCCGCCGAGGCCCGCTGCTCATAGTAGCTCACCATCAAGGAGTTGGGCACGGACTCGGCGTTGTCGGCGCGGCTGCGGGTCATGGGGGCCATCACCACGCGGTTGCGCAGGTTGAGGTTATCGGTGTGCAGGGGCGTCAAAAGGGGTTGAATCGTCACTTTTCAAAAAATAAAGGGGAAGGGAAAAGAAGTTGCTTCGGGCAACTGTCAGCCTTGGTTTGGGCAATCAAATGGTCCCGTCAGGCTAGCTCCTGACAACGGAACCCGAAGCGGCCTAGTAACTCGACAATAGCGGCGGCGTGGCAGCTTCCCGTCTCCACCCGCAGGATGCGGTCGCAGTCGTCGAGGTCGAAGTTCCAGCGGCCCAGCGCCGTTAGCCCAGTGCTCAGCCGCCGAATGTGCCGAGGGCGGCGGACGGTGGTTTTGAATACCAGCACGTCCGGGGGGCAGTGCGCCATGCGGGTCACCAACAAGCCGGCGGACTTACGCCGTTTCGGCAATCAGCTCGTGGTTGAGGAAGCCGCCGGCCACGGTGCCCATCGCGATGGCGCCGGCCACCGACCGGAGCCAGGTGCAGTTGTCGCCGGCCGCGTACACGCCCGGCACGCTGGTGTGGCCGAAGGCATCGGCTTGCAGCAGCCCGGTTTCGGTGAGGGTGCAGCCCAGGGCTTCGGGCAGCGGGGTGGACTGTTCAAACGGCACCCGAGCATAGAGCGCCCGCAGCGGGTGCTGCGTGCCGTCGGCCAGCCGCAGGCTGTCGAGTACGCCCCCGGTGTGGTTTATCTGCGCAACCTCCGTCTCCACTACCGCAATAGCGAGGGCTTGCAGCTGCTGGCGCTGCTCCGAACCGATAGTAGCGGGGCCATTGGTGAACAGGGTGAGTTGCCGGGTCCAGTTGCGGATGAGCTTGCCAAAATCCAGCGCCGTGGGACCGTTGACGAGGATACCGGTGGGCTGGTCGCGGTACTCGTAGCCGTGGCAGTAGGGACAGTGAATTACCGAAATGCCCCAGCTTTCGGCAAAGCCCGGAATGGCGGGCAGCAGGTCTCGGACCCCAGTTGCGAAGAGAATCTTGCGGGCCCGGAACTGCTCGCCCGCTGCGGTTTCGACCACAAAGGAGTTAGATTCCCCCATAACTGCGGTCGCCGTGCCGGCCTGAAAGCGCACGGTCGGATACGCCAGTACTTGCTCCTTAGCCACGGCCGTAATGTGCGCCGGGGTGGCCCCGTCCTGGGTAATTAGGTTGTGCGAATGCGGCGTTTGGCGGTTGCAGGGCTGGCCGCTATCCAGGATTAATACCCGGCGCACGGCCCGGCCCAGGGCCATTGCCGCCGATAGGCCCGCGTAGCTGCCGCCTATAATTACCACGTCAAAATCAGGTGTTTTCATCGGTAGAAAGTCATTTGTATACCTAGCGAACGCGGGACGAGCTGCGTTTGCCTACTGCGTAAGGGAGCCGCCCGTGGGGGCAACTCATTGTTCAAGCGCACGCCTAGGCCGGGGCGGTGGCTAACGGCTCGCGCCCCAGGCCGATGCCTTGGCTAAACGAGCACCAGGCCATCGGCTTGAGGTCGCGCTGGGCTACGGTCCCGGCCGCCGCCGCGTGCAGCGTGGCCTGAATCAGCCCGAAAAAAAACATTTCCAGCCAGGCCAGCGTCAGCTCAGGGCTCAGGGCCCCTTGCCGCTGAAGCGTCCGCAACACGTTATGCAAGGGCTGGTCCGACTCCTTGGTTTCTGCTGAATGGGCTAGACCGGCGATTTCGGGGTCGGGTTGCGGCAGGGTCAACTTGTGCAGGAAGGCGTACTTCGTGCCGCAGTCGATGCCCGCGTAGAGCAGCCGCTCTAGCTGCTGCCGGGGGTCAGCGGCGCTGGCGTAAGCGGCACTCATGGCGCGCTGGCAACTCTGCTGCATCTCCCGGCGGCACGAAGTGTACAGGTCCTGCCGGTCCTCAAAATAGCGGTGCAGGGTGCGCCGCGTCACGCCGGCCTGCCCGGCTATCTTATCCAGCGAGGCCGATAAATCGTCGCTGAGTACCACGATGGCGGCCTCTATTATCCGCTGTTGCGTATCGGACATATTGTTCGGGTGACGGGTTGCGGGTAGAATTTGACGATGTTTTAGACTGTTTGTGTCACAAATATACGACATTCGTCACTAAAATACGACTCAACAGCAATCAACATAGCTAGCCCCAGTAAAAAACACCCAAAGTTTAGTTAAAAGGCTTAGCGCATGTTTGAGAATTAAAGGTCAGTAGCTCTTCGCAAGGACATTGGTCAGATGAGCGACCCAGAGCCAGGCGGCGTGGCTGTCCGGGGTACGTTCGTAATCGATGACGAGCTGCCGAAAGCAATTGAGCTAGGCAAAGGTGCGTTCCACGACCCAGCGCTGAGCCACCGGCACGAAGCTCCGCTCAGCGGTTGGCGGACGGCTGGCTACGTGATGCTGCCAACCTAGCGCCTGCACCTGTCGCGCAAAACGTCCCTGGTACGCCTTGTGCGTCAGCACGCTACGCAGCCGACTGGCCCAGGCGGGACGAAGTTGATTGCGCGCAGGCAACAGGGGTTGCGCTCCTCGGCTGTCGTGGCCGTTGGCCGCGTGCACGACCACTTGCCAAATCCGTCCGCCCGTGTCGCAGAGCACTTGGCGCTTGCGACCGTTGATGCGTTTGTGGGCATCCAGGCCACGCTGCAGACCCAGGCGCGGAGCCAATTTGACGCTCTGTGCAGCGACCAATGCCAGCGAAGGCGTGGGCAAGCGTCCCTGGGCCAGCCGGTCGGCCCGGTTACTGGCTTGACTCAGGCGCTCAAACGTGCCATCCGCCCGCCACCGGGCGAAATAATAATACACCGCTGGCCAGAGCGGAAAACAGGCGAGTAGGTTCCGCCACTGCCCCCCGTACGACAGATATATAGCATGGCCTCAAGCACTTGTCGTAAACTATGGCGCCGTTTGCGGTGCGTAGGCAAAAGCGGTTCCACAACTTACCACTGCGAGTCAGGAGGGGGTTGAGAGCTATCAACCATAAGGTAAACGGAGCCTAGTAACTCCGCTTGCTACTTACTGGCTAGTTTTCTTTTGGGCTACCCTAATTCCCAAACACGCTCTTACTCTCCTTTTGCAACAGCCACATACATTACGTAAAGGGACAAAAAGGAGAAAAGTCACTACTTCTTTGTAGCTATCTTTTCTCCATTTTGTTCAATTATTACGTACCTTCTCAGCGCTGCTTGGTGAGCTAGCGAGATTCTTGTCGCAACTTTCCGACTGCTGCGCAAGGCTCAAAGTTAGCTCGTGAGGGCTGGATAGCGGTGCAGTAGCGTCGGCTGCTGGGCTTGGCGCAGAAGAAAATCAGCTACGCTGGCCCGGCTGATGCGGCCGACATGCATGCTAGGCGTCAGTTCGGGTAGCACCTGATAAGGGGCCAGCGGGCCGTTAGTTAGCATGCCCGGCCGCACCAGTTCCCAGCGCAAGGTACTGGCAGCTAGTAGCTCTTCCAATTGGGTCTTATTGTCGTACTCCGGCTGCATAAACCAGCGGATGGCCAGGCGCATCCACCAGCTTAGATAGCCCGCACTGGCGCCGGCTCCGAAGCCCGTTAGCACCAATACGGGTGCTGCCAGCGGCGCGTTGGCCGTGGCTTCGAGCAGGGCGTGAGCGGTATCGGTGAAGAGGGGGGTCGCATTCTTCTGCGCAGTCCCGACCGTAATGAGCACGGCCTCGGCCCCCGGCAGGACGCGGCGTAGGTCGGCGGCAACGGTGGCGCTGCCCGTGACTTTAGTCAGCTGTGGGTGCTCGGGCAGCGTGGCGACGGTGCGCGAGAGGGTAGTGACGTGGTGGCCCTGGGCCAGGGCCTGCTGCACGGCCAGCAGCCCCACGCCCGAAGAGGCGCCAATGATGGTGATACGCATCGTGTTGAAAGTTGACTTGCTTAGTAAGCAGGTAGTTGGGCGGGTGCGAAGGTGGTCCCCAGGCCAGGGGCGGTCACGAGCAGGCTATCGGCGGCCCAGTGCCAAGGCTGGCCGGTGGCCGTCAGTACCTCGGCGCCGGCCTCGCGGGCAATGAGCAGGCCGGGCAGCCAGTTTTCCAGGTCCCGGCCCACTTGCAGAAACACGTCGAGTCGGCCAGCCCCGAGGTAGGCCAGCTGCAAGCCGTGGGGGCCGTAGTTGCGCACCACCCCGTAGGTGGCCAGCAGCGTAGCCAAACCCGCACTTACGCGCTGGCGCAGGGCCACATCCTCGTCTAGACCGTGGGTGTGCTCGAACACGGCCACCATCACGCTTGGCTCGCGCTTCGTGCTGGGGTGCAGGGGCGTCTCATTCACGAAAGCTCCGGCCCCGGCCTGGGCCCAGAACAGCTCCTGGGCCAGCGGGTCATAAATAGTCGCGAACACGGGCGCGCCCTGGTGCATCAGTACCAAGTTAATAGTCCAACCTGGCAGTTGCTGCACGTACTGGATGGCCCCGTCCATGGCGTCGCAGAGCCAGTACTCGGCCGGCAGGTCAGTTGCTTCGGCCGACAGCCCAAACTCGTCGGCGGCCAGCCAGGGGGTAGCGGGGAAAGCAGCCGCTAGGGTCCCTTGCAAGGCGGCCATACACCGCGCCTCAATGTCGGTGAGCCGGGCCTGCAGCTCAGGCATAGTTTGCGGCACGGGCTGGCGACGAAAGTCGGGCAGGAATTGGTCGCCGGCGGCGCGCACGGCGGCGTGGATAGCGGCTATTTCGGAGGCAGAAAGCATAGGGAAAGGAGGGGTGAATTGTACTGGCAAAGTTCACGGGTCCTTTCCCGTCTAAAGTAGTCCCAAGGCCGGAGATACTAGTCCTATTCGCGGATAGTGCGCCGAAATTGTTGCGGCGTGAGGCCGGTCACTTTCTTGAAAAGCTTGCCGAAATACACGGGCTCGTCGTAGCCTAGCGCGTAGCCCACCTGCTTGACGGGCTGGTCAGAATAGTAGAGCAAGCGCTTCGCTTCGAGCATAAGACGCGCTTGCAGATGCTGACTCACGGACTGGCCGCTGAGCCCTTTCACCGTGTCGTTGAGGTGGGAAGGCGTCACGGCCAGGGCGGCGGCGTACGGGGCCGGCTGCTTCCAGGTCGCAAAATGTTGGCGCAGCAGTTGGTAAAAGCCCGCAAGCAGCTCTTGCCCGCGGGTAGTACCCGCCCCAGCCGTCGCGGTAAGTGGGGTTAGTACCCCGACCAGCAGGTGTAGCAGCGCTGCCAGCAGCGCTTGTAGGGCGGGGCCGAGATAGGGCCCGAGCTCGGCATCCTGCTGGCAGTCGGCCAGCAAGGCCAAGAGCGTTGTGGCCCGCGCCTGCAAGGCGGGATGGGCGGCTAGGGGTAGCGGCTGCCGGAGCCCCTGTTCGAGCAGCGTGCGCACGTCTTCGGCCACTAGGCTCGGCTCGAAGCTAGCGCCCCACCCCCGGGGGGCCGGGGCCCCACGCAACTGATGCACTTGCCCAGGACTGACCAGCAGCAAGGCTGGCGCGCGGAGGGAGAGCGCCTCGAAGTCCAGCGTTAGGTGTAGCTCGCCGGCCGTGAGCAGCACGAGTAGGTAATGGGCATCGCGGTGGGCCGGGCCTGCCGGGTGCGCAGCCGCCCCAGCGGCCTCAGCCAGCGGGCGCACCAGCACGCCCGCCCGCGCCAGGGGGGAGAGCGGGTAGCTAGGAAGGGGCGTAGTAATTGACTTCACGCCAGACAAGGTAAGAGCAAGATGAACAACGTGCTGGTAAAGCTGGTACCGTCGACACCTAGCCTATTCCTGAAAGGTGCGCCATTTTGACGCACCCTTTTCAACGCTAATAGATGAGCAGCATGGCGTCTGTGTCCTAGTCAAGAAGTAGGTTCGGAAAGGTCGCGCCGTGAGCCCTACTTTCTGCACCATTTAATTCGCCGCTGGCTACGCCCACCTTTTCAACTGGCGGCAACAACCGGCGACAAGAGCACAGGTGACTTTTAGACCAACCCTTTCCCCAAGTTTGCTCTGGGTCATATACTTCCTTATGAGTTATGATAACCTTCACATAGTATAACTTGGTACTAAAAGCCGCTTCAACTAGTGGCTTTTTCTTTGTCCGGATAGGTAGCGATAAGGAAATGATATGGCTACTTACGGCTATAGGTTCAATTAGAGCAGAAACGGCGAGCTACTCCTTATACAAGGATTATAAGGTTCCTAGCGAAGCTTTGCGCTTCCGTAATGGTAAAACAGCCTTTAGGTACGATAAATGTTAAATACAGACAACCCCGACCTTCTGCTGAAGGCTGGGGCTGTTAAGTCTAGCGCCAAGGACAGGTATTCTGTGCCGAGCAAGAGCCGCTTTAGCGTTATAGAGGGGCTTATAACGTTTAGTAAACGTCACTCCGCAAATGTTATAGTCCGCCTTGCCACCCGCAGTGCACAGGGTGCTACTATACAATAAAGTGCTGTTTACAAATAACTTACTCCCCGCCTCAACGGCCCCAAAGCCACAGTTTTTTGAGGCTTTCTAACGGAGGATTTTTCGACCGCCTCTGATACGAGGCTTGGTTAGCCAAGTCCGGCAGCGTTTTACAAGCTAGAATCCGTGGTTGTTGCTAGGCAAAAAGGGCTAGGGTAGCGCGTAAGTCACCCCTGCAATAAATTGATTGTCGGTACTTTGATAGCGTCCAGCGTACTCTCTTGGTTCGTCGGCAGTTCGCGCAGTCACTACATGGGCATAGCCCACGCGCAGGCCAAAGGCGTGGGGTAAGTCTACGGCAACATACCATTCCGAGGCGAGGGTGCCGTGGGCATGGGCGTCCCCCAGTTGGAGGTTATAGCGCTCAGGGCGCAGGTGCACCAAAGTCGCCACTGAGCCATCGCGTAACCCAATCCCGTCGAAAGCAGGGCCAAAACTGAGCCCCGCCACATCCGCCACGGCCCCCAGGCGCACCGGGCCAACCACGCGCAGCCGGATATGCAAGGCAGTGTTGAGCGCAAGTACCTGATGCGCCGGGACGGAGAGGGTGTAGCGGGCCCCGTTTTGGCTATTGGGAGTATCCTGCCCCACGTACGGGTCTCCGATAGCAAACAGCAACCGACCGCGCAACCCAACGCCGACCTGCAGACGACCGTTTGGCCCTACTCCCCACAGCCGCCAGCCCGCTACGGCTACTTGGTTGAGGGACGGCCCCGCGCGGCCACTCACGTCCACTAGGGTGTTGTTTCGTGCCCGCACCGCACTAGTTTGCGCACACGCTGGACGGCTGATAAACAGCGTACTTATCAGCAGAAAGACCCACCCTGATTTCATGGAAAAAGTCTGAAGACGTACTAGATTAGGTAAATGCACTACCGACAACTTGACCGGGCGAAAGTAATAGGCTGGGCGGTTACGAGCACACCGGCTCAGCTACCCCGAGCCATGCCCCAGACGGCAGCCAACGCCCTACTGGCGGGTAAGTTGGCGGATGCGCCGGTTATTGGAGTCGGCCACGTAGAGCACCGCGCCCGAGGGCAGCACGGCGAGGCCCACGCTGCGACTGAAGAGCGAAGTGACCGCGGGCCCATCGGCGTAGCCCAGCGTGCGCGGATTGCCCGCCAGCAGGCTCACCTGGCCCCGCAGGCCACCAAAATGGCCGCGGCAGATTTTCTGCACCGAGTGCTGGTCAAATCACCCTATCGAATCCATACAGTGCTGACTGACAACGGTATCCAGTTTGGCAACATGCGCCGCCAGCCCTGGGCCTTGCTCCACCTGTTTGACCGCGTCTGCACAGAACACGACATTGAGCACCGTCTCACTCAGCCCGGCCATCCTTGAACAAACGGTCAGGTCGAGCGCATAAACCGCACAATCAAAGAGGCCACCGTCCAGCGCTTTCACTATCAGACTACAACCGAACTCAACGAGCACCTACAAGCCTTTTTGCTGGCTTACAACCACGCCAAGCGGCTCAAAACGCTGCGCGGGCTTACACCGCACGAATTTGTCTGTGCTCAGTGTCAAAAGAACCCCATTATCTTTACCCAAGACCCGACCCACCTCACCCTGGGACTATATACCTAGTACCTGTCATCACAAGGGCCCAGGTTACTACCAGTTGGCTTGGCGCAGTCCGTTGGGGTGTAGCACGCGGATGCTGGTGGGTGTCAACTCGATTAACCCAGCCTGGCGAAACTCGCTGAGCGTGCGGCTCAACGACTCGGGGGCGGTGCCGACCACGGCGGCCAGGTCCTCGCGCGCGAGCTGAATGCCGGGCTGGTCGGGCGCGTGCAAGCGCAACAGGGCATCGGCCACGCGGCGGCGCAGCGAATTATACGCCATTGCCACGAGTTGCTGCTCGCGCTCGCGCTCGCGGCCCGCCAGCAGGCGGCTGAGCTGCTGGCTGGCTTCGGGCTGGCGCAGCAGGTCGGTAAATTCCTCGGCCGGAATGTAGAGCAGGGTCGAGTCTTCGACGGCCACGGCCGAGTCGTGATGCGGCGTGCGGTCGAGCAGGGCCTGGTAGCCGAAGAACTCACCGGCCTGGTAAAAGTTGGTAATCAGCTCCTTGCCGGCGGCGGTGGCTTTGGTGGTTTTGATGCGCCCGGCCTGCACGTAGTAGAGGCGTAGGGGCTCGTCGCCCTCGGCGTACACTACCTGGCGGCGCGGCACGGCGTGGGGCCGGCGGCCGGCGGTGAGGGCCGCCAGCGTGCGGGCGTGCGGCGCCTCGGCAGCCGGCTCGGGCGCGGCGGTGGGCGCTGGCGGGGTAGCCTGCTGGTGCTGAAAGCGGGCTAGGCGGCCGGCCACGGCGCTCAGCAACTCGCGGCTGTCGAAGGGTTTGGTGAGGTAGTCGTCGGCGCCTAGCTCCATGCCGCGGCGCAGGTCGGCGCGCTCGGTTTTGGCGGTGAGGAAGATGAAGGGCACGCCCGCCAACTGTGGGTGCTGGTTGAAAATCTGGAGCACGCCGTAGCCGTCGAGCACGGGCATCATGATGTCGCAGAGCACGAGGTCGGGGCGCTCGGCCAGGGCTTTTTCCACCCCGATTTTCCCGTTTTCGGCCGTGCGCACCTGGTAGCCGGCCAGCTCCAGCAGCTCAGCCGTGTTTTCGCGGATAACCTCGTGGTCCTCAATCAGCAGGAGCGTCTTCATAGGGAATGGTAACGGTGACGGTGGTGCCCTGGCCCAGCTCGCTGGCCAGCGCGATGGTGCCGCCCAGCAAGTCGAGGTAGCGGGCCACGATGTAGAGGCCCAGCCCGGTGCCGGGCAGGTTGGCGGCGTTGCGGGCGCGAAAAAACCGCTCGAACAAGCGGGCCTGGTCGTCGGCCGAAATGCCCAGGCCCTCATCTTGCACCACCAGCGTGAGCCGGCCAGCGGCGCAGGCGGCGCGCAGCGTCACCACCGAGTTTTCGCCCGAGTACTTGAGCGCATTACTGAGCAGGTTGACCAGGATTTTGCGCAGCAGCGAGGGGTCGAGCCACAGCGGGGCGGGGCAGCTGATTTCTTCCACAATGGTCTGGCCAGCTTTGCGCAGGCCCTGCACATCGGCCACGGTGTCGGCCAGCAGGCTGGGCAGGTCGAGGCGGGCCGGGCGGGCGGCCACCTTGCCTTCCTCGATGCGTCCTACGGATAGGAATTCTTCTAAAATATCGTTTAAGTGGTTGACCGACTGGCGAATGCGCCCCAGGTGGCGCAGGCGCTTGTCTTGCTGCTCGGCGGCAGGGTATTTCTCGATGAGCGACGCGGAGGTAAGCACCGCCGTGAGGGGCGTGCGAAACTCGTGCGAGGCCATACTCACGAAGCGCGACTTCAACTCGCCTAGCTCCTGCTCGGCGGCCAGGGCGTTGGTCAGTTCGTTGGTGCGGGCTTCGAGCTGCTCGAGGGTGGTGAGCAGGGCGTGGGTGCGGTCGGCTACCTGCTGCTCCAGCTCGGCGTTGAGGCGCTCGACGCGCTGGCGCTCGGCCACCAGCGCCTGGTCGGCCTGCTTTTGAGCGGTAATGTCGAGCACGTATGACACCACGTACAGCTCCGAATCGAGGTAGAAGTAGCTGAGGCTCACCTGCACCGGAAATACAGAGCCATCCTGGCGCCGGGCTTCGAGGTCGCCGTGGTGGGCGCCCATCGCCCGCACCGACGGCTGCGCGTTGAACGACTCGCGCAGCTGCTCGTGGTTGCGGCCGGGTGCGCGGGGCACCAGCGCGTCGATACTCAGGGCCAGCAGCTCGCCCGCCGCGTAGCCGAACTGCCGGTGCGCCATGTCATTGGCCGACACGATGCTACCCGCCCGGTTGCAGACGATGATGCCAATAGTGGCATTGGCCACCACCGCCTCGAAGCGGCGCTCGCTCTGGGCCAGCGCGTGCTCGGCCTGCTGCAAGCGCCCGGGCGTGGCCAGGCGCACGACTACCAGGGCGGCTTCGCTGGCTAGGGGCGTCAGCTCGGCCTGCACCGGCAGCGGGGCCTGGCCGGGCGGGTGCAGGTCGGTGGCAAAGCGCACCGGGCCGGTGCGCCGGGCCTGGTCGAGGCGGGCGGCCCAGTCGGCGGGGCTGAGCGTGGGCGTGGGCAGGGCGTGGGCGGGCGCGGCCACCAGCTCGGCCGCCGAGGCGTAGCCCAGCAGCCGCGCCCCGGCCGGGCTTACGTGCGTAAACCAACCCAGGGACAGGTCGTAAACGCCGACAAAATCAGCAGCTTGCGCCAACAAAATAGTAACAAGCGCAGGCGCGACGGAGGGAGAAAGCATAAGCTAGGTCGCCGGTAGCGGCAAAACGGCAGGTCAAAGGTCGGCAGCCGCGGCCCGGCTAGCCCATGACAACTATCAAGGCTCGGCTTGAGGAGGCTCATGCCCCGCTGGGTTTCGCGAAAAGTAGCTTTGCGGTAATCCAGCTAACTACTTCAGCTATGCCCACTTCTGTATCTTCTTCGCCGCGGCCCGACGCGGCCGTGCTGCTCGTGCTGCTGCCGCTGCCCACGTCGGCTGCCCTGCCCGAGGCCGCGCGGGCGACGGCCTGCCTGCGGATGCTGCGCCGACGGCTAGGCTCTGCGGTGCGGGTGCTGCAGATAGACGAAGCCAGCCACCCGGTAGTGGTCAGTACCTTCGGTCCGCCCTCCCTGCCCGCCTGCGTGCTCATGCGCCGGGGCGTGGAGCTGTGGCGCCAGCAGGGCCTGCCCGACGACGGTACCGTGGAGGCACTGCTGGAAGCGGCGCAGGCTGGCTAGGGCGGACGGTATTCTATCAAGCGGGGCCTTGATTGTTGTCATGCCGCGGCGAGGAGTGGCCGCGGAGCTTTGTGTACGGCGGCCCTCAACATCTGCCCCTATTGCCCATGCCCACCGTTCTCGAAGCTCCCGCCACCCGCCTGGCCTGCGCCCACTGCGGCGACGAGTGCCCGCCCGAGCCGCTGCGCCTGGCCGATAAGCCCTTCTGCTGCGCCGGCTGCCGCACCGTATACGAGCTGCTCGACGCCAACAACCTCTGCGCCTACTACAAGCTGGACGAGCGCCCCGGCCTGAAAGTGAAGGAGCTAGAGCTGCCCGGCCGCTTCGACTACCTCGACTCGGAGGCCGTGCAGGCGCAGCTGCTGGCGTTCCGCTCCGACACGCGGGCGCGCCTTACGCTGACGATTCCGCAGATGCACTGCACGTCGTGCATCTGGCTGCTCGAGCACCTGCCGCGCCTCAACGCTGGTATCGTGGAGGCACGGGTGCAGTTTTTGCGTAAGGAAATTACTATCAGTTACTTGCCGGCCGCTACCAGCCTGCGCGAAGTGGTGCAGCTACTGGCCTCGGTAGGCTACGAGCCGCAGATTACGCTGGCCGAACTGGGCGCGCAGCCGCACCGTGCCAGCCGCACCTTATACTACCAGCTGGGGTTAGCGGCCTTTGCCTTCGGCAACGTGATGCTGCTGGCCCTGCCCGATTATTTCTCCTTCGTGGAAGAGTTGCAGGCTGGCTTTGGGCGGTTTTTCGGGTACTTGAGCCTAGTGCTGGCTTTGCCGGTGCTGCTGTTCAGTGCGCGCGGGTTTTTCCGCTCGGCGGGGCAGGGGCTGCGGCAGCGCTACATCAACCTCGACTTCCCGATTAGCCTGGGGCTAGCCTCGCTGTTCAGCGTTAGCACGTTTGAGGTGCTGAGCGGGCGCGGGCCGGGCTACTTCGATTCGTTTACGGGGCTGGTGTTTTTTATGCTGATTGGCAAGTGGGTGCAGCAGCACACCTACGACGCGCTGCGCTTCGACCGCGATTTTACGTCCTACTTCCCGGTGGCCGTCACGCGCCTCACGCCCCAGGGCGAGCAGTCGATTTCGGTGAAGGAATTGCAAGTCGGCCACCGCATTCGGGTGCGAAACCAGGAAGTCATCCCGGCCGATGCCGTGCTGCTACGCGGCGCGGGGCAAATCGACTATGCCTTCGTGTCGGGCGAGAGCGCGCCGGTAGCCCGCGCCGCGGGCGAGCTGGTGTACGCCGGCGGCCGCCAGCTTGGCGAGGCCGTGGAGCTGGAGGTGGTGCGCGAAGTGAGCCAGGGCTACCTCACCCAGCTCTGGAACAACCCCGCCTTTGCCAAAGAGGCTAGCCACCACTCGCTGGAAACCTACGCCAACCGCGTGGGCCGCTACTTCGTGGCCCTAACGCTGGCGCTGGCCCTGGGTACGCTAGCCTACTGGGCGCCGCGCGACCAGGCGCTGATGTGGCGGGCGTTTACGTCGGTGCTAGTCATTGCCTGTCCGTGCGCGTTGTCGCTGGCCACGCCCTTCGCGCTAGGGGCCGCGCTGCGGGTGCTGGGCCGGCATAAGCTGTACCTAAAAAATTCGGCCTTAGTCGAGACCCTGGCCCGCGCCGATACCCTCGTTTTCGACAAAACCGGCACGCTCACCGATACCGCCCAGGCGATGATGCAGTACCACGGCCGGCCGTTGCTTGAAAGTGAAAAACAAGTGATTGCCGCCGCCGCGGCGCAGTCTACGCACCCGCTCAGCCAGCGCTTGGCGCGGGAGCTGGGCAGTGGGCCGCTAGCCTTAATTGCCAGCCGTGAGGTAGCCGGGCAAGGCGTGGAGGCAACCGCTGAAAGTGGCGGCACCGTGCGCCTAGGGGCAGCGAAGTTTGCGGGCAGTGCCAGTAGCGCGGACTTGCAGAGTCCGCGCATGGATAAATCGGGCAGACTACATGCGGACTCGCAGGGGCTACGCTACGAAGAAGCGCCCGATACGCGCGTGTACGTGGCCCTGGGTGGCGAGCCAGCCGGCTACTTCTCTTTCCCCAATGTGTATCGCCCGGCCCTGCCCGCGCTGCTCCGGCAGCTGGGCCATCGCTACCGTCTGGCCGTGCTCTCGGGCGATACTGACGCCGAGCGCCTGCGCCTGCAAGCGTTGCTAGGCCCCGCAGCGGCACTGCGCTTCCGCCAGTCGCCGGCCGATAAGCTGGCTTACATTGCCGCCGAGCGGGCCCAGGGTCATACCGTGGTCATGGTTGGCGACGGCCTCAACGACGCGGGCGCCCTGCGCGCCGCCGACGCGGGCATTGCCCTCACCGACACGCTCACCAACTTTTCGCCCGCCTGCGACGCCATTCTCGATGCCGCGGAATTTGGGCGGCTAGCCACGTTCCTGGGCTTTTCGCGGGCTTGTTTGCGGGCGGTGCTGGCCACGTTCGCACTCTCGTTTTGCTACAATGGGGTAGGGCTGGCGCTGGCGGTGCAAGGGCGGTTTACGCCCATTGCGTCGGCCATTCTCATGCCCATCAGCTCGCTGAGCGTGATGGTAATTGCCACGCTGCTGGTGCGCCTGGCGGCGCGGCGCCACCACTTATAAGCTTGTTTTTATGACTATTATCTTTCTGTTGATTGGCATCAGCCTGCTCGTGGCGCTGGTATTTCTGGGGGCTTTCCTGTGGGCCGTGCGCAGCGGGCAGTACGACGACGCCTACACGCCCTCGGTGCGGATGCTGTTTGATGAGGAGGAAGAGCCAACGTAGCTACCCTAGCTCACTCGGCTCACCGCTAAAATTTGCTGGGGTAGTGAGGCTAGGCTTGACATCAATCAAGCGTCCACTTGAGCTTCCTCATACCGGCCGGCTTAAGCTTTCAGGACCTTTGAAGTAGCAATCCACCTACTTCATTTCCTCATGCAAGCCGAGCAGATACCGCCGGGGGGCGCCACCAGAAATACGCTGGAGACTAGCCACTTAGCACCGGCCGTCGATACGTTTTTTTACGATAATAAGATTGTCCGCGACTTCGGCATTGCCACCGTGTTCTGGGGCATTGCCGGGATGCTGGTGGGGCTGCTCGCCGCCATCGAGCTGGCGCAGCCCGATGCCAACCTGCACACCTCGTTCACCACGTTTGGGCGCATTCGGCCGCTGCACACCAACGCGGTGATTTTCGCCTTTGTCGGCAACGGCATTTTCATGGGCGTGTACTACTCGCTCCAGCGCTTGTGCAAAACGCCGATGTATTCTAAAGCGCTCAGCCGCTTGCACTTCTGGGGGTGGCAAACGGTTATTCTGAGCGCCTTGATTTCGCTGCCGCTGGGCTTTACGACCAGCAAGGAATACGCCGAATTGGAATGGCCGATTGACATTCTGATTACCGTAATCTGGGTGGTGTTCGGCTGGAATATGTTCGGCACCATTGCCCGGCGGCGCGAGCGGCACCTGTACGTGGGCATCTGGTTTTACATCGCCACGCTGCTCACGGTGGCCGTGCTGCACCTCGTGAATTCGGCCGAAGTGCCGGTGAGCTGGCTGAAAAGCTACTCGGCCTACGCCGGCGTGCAGGATGCGCTGGTGCAGTGGTGGTACGGCCACAACGCGGTGGCCTTCTTCCTCACCACGCCCTACCTCGGGCTCATGTACTACTTCCTGCCCAAGGCGGCGGGGCGGCCGGTATATTCTTACCGCCTGAGCATTATCCACTTCTGGTCGCTGATTTTTATCTACATCTGGGCCGGGCCGCACCACTTGCTGTATACGGCCCTGCCCGACTGGGCGCAGAGCCTGGGGGTAGCCTTCTCGGTGATGCTGATTGCGCCGAGCTGGGGCGGCATGATAAACGGCCTGCTGACCCTGCGCGGCGCCTGGGATAAGGTGCGCGTCGAGCCGGTGCTCAAGTTCATGGTGGTGGCCATCACGGCCTACGGCATGGCCACCTTCGAGGGCCCCATGCTGAGCCTGAAGAACGTGAACGCCATTGCGCACTTTACCGACTGGATTGTGGCCCACGTGCACGTGGGGGCGCTGGGGTGGAACGGCTTTTTGACCTTCGCCATGCTCTACTGGCTGTGGCCGCGCCTGTACCGCACCGAATTGTATTCTAAGAAGCTTGCTAATACGCACTTCTGGCTGGGCACCATCGGCATTCTGTTCTACGCGCTACCGCTGTACTGGGCCGGCTTCACGCAGGGGCTGATGTGGAAGCAGTTCAACGCCGAGGGTATGCTGCAATACCCCAACTTTCTGGAAACGGTGCTGCAAATCGTGCCCATGTACTATATGCGGGCGCTGGGCGGTGCCCTCTACCTAGGCGGCGTTTTCCTGATGATGTACAACCTCATCAAGACGGCCCAGGCCGGCACGCTGCTGGCCGAGGAGCGCGCCACGGCCTCCGCCCTGCTGCCCGCCGCCGAAGACCCGCACGCCGACGCCGGCCACTGGCACCGCTGGCTGGAGCGCCGGCCGTTTCAGCTGGCCTTCTGGGCCACGGTGGCCATCGCTATCGGCGGCGCGGTCGAGATGGTGCCGACCTTTCTGGTGAAGTCGAACGTGCCCACCATTGCCTCGGTGAAGCCTTACACGCCGCTCGAATTGCAGGGCCGCGACCTCTACATCCGGGAGGGGTGCAGTAACTGCCACACGCAGATGGTGAGGCCGTTCCGCTCCGAAACCGAGCGCTACGGCGAATACTCCAAGGCAGGCGAGTTTGTGTACGACCGGCCCTTCCTATGGGGCAGCAAGCGCACCGGCCCCGACCTGCACCGCCTCGGCGGCAAGTACCCGCACTCGTGGCACTACAACCACATGCTGGACCCCACCACCATGTCGCCGGGCTCGATTATGCCACCCTACCCGTGGCTGTTTGACAGCAAGCTCGATAACTCGACCTTGTCGCAGAAAATCGCGGTGCTGCGCAAGCTGGGCACGCCCTACCCCCGCGGCTACGAGCAGCAGGCCCTAGCCGATGCGCAGCGCCAGGCCGATGGCATCGTGCGCGACTTGCAGAAGGAAGACATCGAGGTGAAGTCGGACAAGGAAATCGTGGCGCTCATCGCTTATCTGCAACGGCTGGGCACGGATATAAAAGTGAAGCCCGAGCAAGTGGCCGGGGCCGCGCAGTAGCGCGGGCTTTTAGTCCGCTAGTGTAAACGTCTCGGTGCTACCACGCGCGGACTAAAAGTCCGCGCTACTTCCCCCACATCCTTATGGAAAAGAACGTCTTGCAATCCATTGCCGGCATCGGCATTTATCCCGCCATCTCCTTCCTCATCTTTTTTCTCTTCTTCCTCGGGCTGCTGGTGTACGTGGTGCGGGCCAACCGCCAGCACCTCGCTGCCATGAGCGAGCTGCCCCTGCTTGCCGACGAAGACCCTCAAACCCAATTAACCCACAACGTCCTATGCTAACCTTCCGCTCGCTTTCGCTCGTTGCCATTGGCCTGTTGCCGGGCTTCAGCGCCGCCGCCCAAGCCGCTACCGCCGAGGCGCCCATGCCGGCGGCCAACGCCGATATGATGGCCTGGATGCTGAAGGGGGTGCTGTGCGCCGCCGGCCTGGTGATGGCGCTAGCCATCATCGCCATCACTACGGCCGCGGTTACGCGCCGCGCTGAGGGCCAGCCAGCGGGTGGTGCTACCCCTCCTGCGCCGCACACATGGTAGGGCGGCGTATACTCCGCGGAGCCGCGCTTACGGGCGCGGCGGGGCTAGCGGCCCTGGGCCGCGCCCTTGCCCAGGCGCCGGCGGCCCCCGCCACGCCCCCGCCCGCCGACGACCGCCAGGTGCTGCTGTGGCTGCTGCTGGGCGCGCTGGCACTCGTGCTGATGATTTTTATCCTGCTCCTTACGCTGGTCGTGACCAAGATGCAGCCGCTGCTGCGCCAGCTCTACGCCCGGCCCACGGTGCACGACTCCTGGAGCGGGCAGGTGCTCGGCCTGTTTGTGGGCGATAACCGCTTGGTAGTGGGTGAAAACAAAGACGAGCTAATGGGCCACGAGTACGACGGCATTTCGGAGTACGACAATGACCTGCCGCCGTGGTGGAAGTACGGCTTTGCCCTCACCATCGTGTTTGCCTTCGGGTATTTTGGCTACTACCAGGTGGCCAAGGCCGGCCCCGGCAGCCACGACGAGTACGAAACCGAGATGCGCCAGGCGGCCCTGCTCGTGTCGGCCGACGCCGACGACCCCACCAAGCTCACCACCTACGCCGCCCTCAAAATGCCCGCCGACCTCAGCGCCGGCCAGGGCATCTTCGCTACCAACTGCGCGCCCTGCCACGGGGCCAACGCCGAGGGCAAAGTCGGCCCCAACCTCACCGACGAGTACTGGCTGCACGGCGGCGAAATCAACCACGTCTACAAAACCATCAAATTCGGCGTGCAGGGCAAGGGCATGGTGGCCTGGAAGGGCAAGCTAGCCAGCAAACAAATACTGCAAGTGGCCTCCTACGTGCAGTCGCTGCAAGGCTCGAAGCCGGCCGGCGCCAAAGAGCCGCAGGGCGAGAAGGAGGTCATTAAGTAGTCGGGCAGTTAAATAAAATCATCTGCCACGCAGTGCGCAGCGAAGCCTCACGCGTGGCGCAGTAACTCCTGACGCCTGCTAACGACAGTACGCGAGATGCTTCGCAGCGCGCCGCCTGGACGCCTTTTACGCTCTACCCCATGTCCACCACCCAGTATCAGCCCAACGACGATTTCCGCAACTCCATCGCCACGGTGGATGCGGCGGGCAAGCGCGTCTGGCTCTACCCCAAGCAGCCTAGCGGCGGCCTCTACCGCGCCCGCAAGTGGCTGAGCTATGGCCTGCTAGCCCTGCTGTTTGCCGGGCCGTGGCTGCGCCTGGGCGGCTTGCCGGTGCTGATGCTCAACCTGCCGGCGCGCAAGTTTATCATCTTCGGCCAGATTTTTTGGCCCCAGGATTTCTTTATCCTGCTGCTGGGCGCGCTGGCATTTCTGCTGTTCGTCATCCTGTTCACGGTCGTGTACGGGCGCGCGTTCTGTGGCTGGGTGTGCCCCCAAACCATTTTCCTGGAGATGGTTTTCCGCCGCATCGAGTACTGGCTCGAAGGCGACGCGCCGCAGCAGAAAGCCCTCGACCGCCGCGAGCTGGACTGGGACAAGCTCTGGCGCAAAACCACCAAGCACGCGCTGTTCCTAGTTATTTCCTTTCTGATTGCCAACACCTTCCTGGCCTACATCATTGGCTCGGATGAATTGGTGAAGATTATCACCGACCCGCCCACGGCGCACCTCGGGGGGCTAGCGGCGATGGTCTTGTTCACCGGTGTGTTCTACGCCGTGTTTGCCCGGTTTCGCGAGCAGGTGTGCACCATTGCCTGCCCCTACGGCCGCCTGCAAGGCGTGATGCTCGACCGCGATAGCCTGGTAGTGGCCTACGACTACCAGCGCGGCGAGCCCCGCGCCAAGCTGCGCAAAAACCAGGTGCGCACCGCCGGCGACTGCATCGACTGCCACCAGTGCGTGCAGGTGTGCCCCACCGGCATCGACATCCGCAACGGTGCCCAGCAGCTCGAATGCACCAACTGCACGGCCTGCATCGACGCCTGCAACAACATCATGGCAATGATTGACAAGCCGCCGGGCCTCATCCGCCACGCCTCCGAAACCAGTATTGCCGAGGGCCGGCCCGTGCGCTTCACGGGGCGCATGAAGGCGGTGTCGGGCGCGCTGCTGGTGCTGCTGGCGGGCCTCACCGCCCTGCTTGCCACGCGGGCCAACGTGGAGGCCACGGTGCTGCGCACGCCCGGCCAGCTCTTCCAAAAGACGACCCACGGCACCATTACCAACCTCTACAATATCTCGGTCATCAACAAAACCAACCAACCTTACCCCATCACGCTGCGGGTGTTGGAGCCGGCGCAGGGCACCATCGCGCTGGTGGGGGCCAGTGGGCTGAAGCTGCCAGCCCAAGGCATTGCCGAAGGGGTATTTTTTGCTGAGCTGCCGCGCACCGCGCTACACGCCACCAACCAACAACTTCGCATCGGCGTGTTCAGCGGCGGCAAATTAATTGCCGAGACGAAAACGAAGTTCCTAGGGCCGGTTCACTAAAAAAGCACGTTATGGCTACCCAACGCACCTTCTGGCCCCACGCCATCATTGCCACGTTCGTGCTGTTTGCCAGCTACATTGGCTACATGGTGCAGCGCGCCCTGCGCACCAACGTGGACCTGGTGAGCGCCGACTACTACCAGCAGGAGCTGCGCTACCAGCAGCGCCTGGAGTCGGTGGCGCGCACCCAAGCGCTGCCCGCCCCGGTGCAGGTGCGCTACGAGGCGGCGGCCCGGCGCCTCACGCTGGCGCTGCCGCCCGCGCTGGCTAGCCAGGCGGTGCGGGGCGAGGTGCACTTCTTCCGCCCCTCCGACCAAACGCTGGACTTTACGCTGCCCTTTGCCCCAAGTGGCGAGCCCCGCCAGCAGCAGGTAAATACCAGCCGCCTGCAAGCCGGCTATTGGCGCCTGCGGCTGGATTTCACGGCTGGCGGGCACCCGTATTTTCTTGAAAAAGAACTTTCTATTTAACAATTTGCCATGCTTTGGGCCGGTTTTTTATTTGGGCTAGTGGGCAGCTTTCACTGCGTGGGCATGTGCGGGGCCATTGCGCTGGCGCTGCCCGGTGCGGGCAACCCTAGCTGGCGCTACGCGGCTGGCCGCGTGCTGTATAACCTGGGCCGCCTGACCACCTACGCCACCCTGGGCGCGGCGGCCGGCCTGCTGGGCCAAAGCCTGCGCCTGGCCGGCTGGCAGCAAAGCTTGTCGCTGCTTTCGGGCGGGCTGATTTTGCTGCTGGTGGCCGTGCCCGAGCGCTACCTGAGCCGGGCAGCCGCCGGGCTGGGGCTAGCCAGCGTGCTGAATAACGTGAAAACCCAGCTAGCTTACTTCTATCAAAAGCCTTCGCTGCCAGCCTTATACACCACGGGCCTGCTCAACGGCCTGCTGCCGTGTGGCCTCGTCTACCTGGCGTTGGCGGGGGCGCTGAGTGCGCCCGGCGTAGCGGGTGCGGCAGGCTACATGGCCTTGTTTGGCCTAGGCACGCTGCCGCTGATGCTGGGCTTGTCGCTGACGGGGCGGCTGGTGCCGGGCACCTGGCGCGGGCGGCTGCGCCGGGCCGTGCCGGTGCTGGCCACGGTGCTGGCGGGCCTGTTCATTGTACGGGGGCTAGGGCTCGGTATTCCCTACCTCAGCCCGCGGCTGAGCCGGGCGGTGGTGGCCGCGCCTAAAGGCGTGGCTGCTCCACCCACTACCGCGCACTACTGCCACTAGGCGGTTGCTGCTCTGCAGCTTAACTAATTCAACTACTTGCCAAAGTATCCCAAACTAAGCCTTAACAGACCGTCGCCATGCAAACCATCCTCGTACCCATCGACTTTTCCGCCGCCGCCGAAAACGCGCTCGTTTACGCCAACAAGCTCGCCGTGCGCCTGCCCGCCGAGGTGGTGCTGGTGCACGGCGGCACGGGAGCTAGCCTCCTGCCCGAGCAGCGGGCCGCCCTGCTGCGCCGCCTCGAAGCCCTGGCCGAGCGCCTGCGCTACCAGCAGCTCACGCGCCAGGATGGCCGCCGCATCAGCTACCACTTTCACCTGGCCGCCGAGCCGCTCTCGGAGGGCCTGGAGGTGCTGGTGGGTGGCTACCGCGCCGATTTTGTGGTGGCCGGCCTCACCCTTGCCGACTGTGCGCTGGCCACGGCCGCCGGGGCGCCCCTCAACCTGTTGCCCGAGCGCGTGAGCTGCCCCGTGCTCATGGTGCCGCCCGGCCGCCACGAGCTGCCCGGCCGTTTGGTGGTGTCCGGCGATTTTGCCCGCCTCGATGGCCGCCAGCTGCGGCCGCTCATGGGGCTGGGCCGCACGGCAGCGGTGCAGGTCGATTTAGTGCAGTTTTACCCGGAACTGCCCGAGGCCGGGGCCGCCAGCAAGCTGATAACGGAGCTGCAAAAGTTGCTGCAAGCTGCTCAGCAGCACCTGCCCCACGCCGCCGTTCACCTGCTGCCCGATGACGATGCGCTCGAAGGCCTCAGCGAATTCTGCGCCCGCCAGCAGGCGCAGCTGCTAGTACTGGCCACCACCGATGGCTGCCTGGTGCGCCGCTTTTTCAACCCGCACTACCGCCGCACCTACGCCTACCACCTGCGCGTGCCGGCCCTGCTGCTGCCCACCAGCACGCTGCCCACCACCGCATGCTGCGAGCGCTGCGCCCTGCGCCAGGCCGCCGAGGCGCAACTGCTGGCCCGGCCCTCGATGGTGACGTTTTAACCCTGTGGCCAACTCGCTAAGGTTCAATCGTCTTACAATATAGTGTACATGCTTGCCAACCAAGTTGATACCTCCGCTCGCACCATCGTCGAAGCCTGGATGCGCGACTTCCAGGACTGGCTGTGCCGCCAGCTTGAAAACGCCGATGGCGGTGCCACTTTCCAGCAAGACCTGTGGCAGCACGTCGGCGGTGGGGGCGGGCGCACGCGCGTCATTGCCCACGGCGATGTGCTTGAAAAAGGCGGGGTAGCCTTCTCCGCTGTGTGGGGCCAAATGAGCGAACCGGCGGCCCGCCAGCTGCTTATGCCCGACCCGGCGTACTTCGCCACCGGCGTGAGCGTGGTGCAGCACCCGCGCAGCCCTAGGGTGCCCATCTCGCACATGAACGTGCGCTACTTCGAAGCCGGCAATGGCCAGGCCTGGTTTGGCGGCGGGCTCGACCTGACACCGATTTACGTGGACGTGGCCCAGGCGCGCTGGTTTCACGAGCAGATAGCCGAAGTCTGCAACCGCCACGAGGCCAGCTACTACCCCCGCTTCAAGCAGTGGGCCGATGAGTACTTCTACCTGCCGCACCGCCAGGAAACGCGCGGCGTGGGCGGCATTTTCTTCGACCGCCTTACGGTAGGCCAAGACGGCGACTTTAACGAGCTGTTTGCCTTTGTGCAAGACGTAGGCGAGGTCTACGGCCGCGCCTATGCCACTATCCTGCGTCAAAACCGTGCCCTACCCTTCGGCCCCGCCGAAAAGCAGTGGCAGCTGGTACGCCGGGGCCGCTATGCCGAGTTCAACCTGGCTATCGACCGGGGCACCCGGTTCGGGCTGGAAACAGGTGGCCGCACGGAGAGCATCCTCATGAGCCTTCCCCCGCAGGCTGAGTGGCACTACAACGAGGTGCCCGCGCCCGGCACCCCCGAGGCCGAAACCCAAAGCTGGCTGCGCCAAGGGGTAGATTGGCTGAACGCCTAGCTCCTTATACTACCAAATCTTTCATGAAAAAGCTTCTCCCGCTGCTGCTGCTAGCCGCCTGCAATGCCCGCAACCCCAACGGCATGCCCGACCAGCCCACCAGCAGCGCCCCGCCGCAAGTCATTTCCGACCACCCGCCCAAGCCCGACTCGGCCGCCACCAAAACCGAAAACGCCGTGATGCCCGCCGATACGTCCGTGGCGGGCGCGTGGCTCATCCTCGACGGCAGCCTGCGCGGCCGCGACGCCGGCACCCTCAACCAACTCATCGACCCCGAATACGGCCTCTGGGTACTGGAAACGGCTAGCGGCAAGCCGCTGGTAACGCGGGTAGCCGACGTGGGCCTGTTTGGCGACCAGAGTGGGCATTCGCTATTCGCGCTCGATAAAAAGCTGATGACCTGCGCCGCGCCTCAGGTAGTGGCCCGGCTGCCGGTGCCCGCCTGCCCGGCCGGTACTTTCGCCCAGGAAGGCTGCTTTACGGGGCCATCTACCCCCTTCCGGGCCCTTGACTTCTGGAAAACGGCTTCCATAAAGGGTGGTACCCGAAACCAATGCCAGGCGGCGCTCGGCCGCTGCGTGCGCGGCGTGCTACAGACGCGCACCGGCTATCAGTTTCACTTCTCGAAGTCGGCCGGGGTGGGGGGGCGTTGGCGACTGGTATTCGTGGACTTGCGCGGCGGTTGCCCGCAATAGCCGGCTGCACACACTTGGCTTGTGACCTCTGACTGACCTCCTCCCATTTACTGGGACGGTTGCAAGTAGAGCATCAGGCGTTCTGAAGCTCGACAGTAGTGGCGGCAACCACTACCTCATCGGGCGTTAAATTCTGTAACGAACTATGCGGTCGGAAGCCATTGTATTCCTGGCGCCAGTGCTCGATTTTTTCCTGCGCATCTGTCAGCGACAGAAACCAGTGCACATTCAGGCACTCGTCGCGGAAGCTACCGTTAAACGATTCAATGTGCGGATTATCTGTCGGTTTGCCGGGGCGCGAGAAGTCCAGTGTTACGTGCTGGTCGTAGGCCCAGCGGTCATGGGCCTTGCTGATAAACTCGCTGCCGTTATCGACTTGGATGCGCTTGGGCACCAGGCCCAGTGTTTGCTGCAAGCGCGTCATCACGGCCACCACATCTTCCCCTTTGAGCGACTGGCCCACGTGAATGGCCAGGCACTGACGACTAAAGTTATCGACTATAGTTAAAGCGCGGATTTTGCGGCCATCGAAGAGATTATCGGCCACAAAATCCATGCTCCAGCTCTGGTGCAACTGTCCTAGCGGAAGCCGTTCTAGCCGATGAGCTGCGGCGCGATTACGCCGCGGCCGCTTACTGCGTAAGTTCAACCCTTCCAGGCAGTAAAGTCGGTGCACGCGCTTGTGATTGTCTAGCCAGCCTTCCCGGCGCAGCAGGATATACAGGCGCTGACTACCGTAGCGCACCCGTACTTGCGCCAACTCACGCAAGCGCTGGCGCAAAACGGTGTCATCGCGACCACGTGCTTTATAAGCGAAGCTGGCGCGCTGCAAGCCAATGACTCGGCAGGCGCGGCGAGCCGAAATACGGTAGGCGTCAACGAGGTGTTGGGCCGCGTGCCGACGCTGCACGGGCCTTAAAACTTTTTTTTGAGCACGTCCTGCAGCATCTGCTTGTCCAAGCTCAGGTCAGCTACGAGCTGTTTGAGGTGCTGATTTTCCTCTTCTAACTGCTTGAGCCGCCGCAGTTCGGGCACGCCCAAGCCGCCGTACTTTTTCTTTCAGTTGTAGTAAGTGGCCTTGCTAACGCCCATTTTGCGGCACACCTCGGCGACGGTCACACCCGTGTCCGCCTAGCGCAGGGCGAACACGATTTGCGCCTCGGTAAACTTGGTCTTTTTCATGACATTGTCTATTGATTTAAGGTACGACAAGTGCCTGGTTTTCTTTATTTTACACCGACCTAGTTTTTTTGGGATGAGGTCACCGCAGGAGATGGGCGCCATTCTACAGCCATTTTGCCTACCTGTAAGCAGGCGACCTTAGGCTACGACCTGCACCTAAACACAATAAATTCTCCGTATAGGCTACCGCCTGCGCTTTACGCCTTCCCTTTTTGGCTTCAATCTAGGCTAAATTTAGGAAGGCAGGTCACCACCTATCCGCTCATTATTAGAGACCGAGGTACTGGGCGGCATTGAACCGCTTGACATCGTCGAGACGGGCATAGCGCTCAATCATGGCGTCGGTCTTCTGCTTTGTCTGGTTCTTAATGGCCTTGTTGCTCTGGCCTGCTTCTACGGCTACGGTCACAAATGAGGCCCGCAAGGAGTGAGCGGTATAGACTGCTCCCAGATGACGCTGCACCAAATTATTGACACTTTGGTCGGAGAGACGGGCCGTGCCCGGCTGCGCGGCTCGCCGACTGGTGCCCCGACTCATGCGCGTAAACAATGGCCCCGTCGGTCGCCCCAGCACGGCCAGCCAGTCTTGTATAGCGCGTACCGGGCAGTAGTCTGCTGAGGGCGCGTAGAATACTGCCTTGTCTTCTTCTTCCCCATACTGATTGGTTTTACTGCGGCGCAAGTGGATGACCAGCGCCAAGCGGGTGAGCTCAATATCCTCTACGTTCAGAGCCACGAGCTCAGAACGCCGGAATGCGCCGGCAAAACCTAGCAATAACAGGGCCCGGTCGCGCAGGCCAGTAGGTGTAGTTAAGTCCAAGGCCCGGATAGCCTGCTTGAGTTCGACCACGGTAAAAGCCGGGGCTTGACGCTGGCGCTTGCCGTGCACCCGGGCCACGCCATCTAGCACCACACCCAACGCTTCGTGACTGGTAGGCGAGGGTTGGCCAGCCAGTTGGTGCAGCTTGGCAATGGCCGCTACGTGCCGGCGGATGGTGGCGTACTTGAGGCCCCGGTCCGCCAACTGCGACACATAGCCGGCTACAGTCGACACTTCGGCGGGCAGGTAGCTAAGTTGGTGGTGCTGGCAGTAGTCCTCGAAGCTTCGCAGGTCAGCTGCATAGCCGCGCTTCGTGTTGGCTGCTCCTTGCAAGCCCGCCTCCACGTACCGCCCTACTGAGGCAGGCAGTTCGACTAAGGAGTGCGAGCGAGTCGGTACGATGATAGGTAGCAACGACGACTTTTCCATGTGACCTATATAATACGGAGTAGACTGCCGATTTTTAGTGCCTAGCAAAGCTACAAACTTAGTACCGATAATAGCTAATTATCGGTACTAAATCAGGAAATGGATTTTCGTGCTTTAGTAATAGTTCAGACAGTGTTTTTTTCGGTACACTACCTATACTCTGCTTACCAGTGTCACGCCAAACGCTACAACCAGTAGAGCATGGCCTTACCGGGCACCTTCGACTGCACCTTGCCCGAACTGTATTGGTAGGTGTTACCGCTGGGCGCAGTGGTGGTTTCAAATTGCCCGCCGCGCTGCCACTAGGCAATCTCGGTTTCGGTACACAAACATGCCTGCAACTCCTGCCGGCCGGCCGGCTCATTTATATCCTGTCAGATGAAGCGGCCGGCGTATCCTGGTTGACCGAGATGGTATAGCGGGCCGGGCTCGAAACGCTGCCCAGATTATCGGTGGCCGCGAAGGCGAAAAAAGCGTTGTCGGCCATCAGGGGGCCGGGGTGGCAGTGCCCTGGGTATTGGCGCCGGCCGGGTCGTAGTGGAGCTGCGTCGCTTGGGCCGGCGCGAGGGTCAGGCTGCCACCGGGCAGCGACGTAACGGCGGTGCCGTTGAGGTAGAGCGCACCAGTCGTGGGCAACGACAGCAGCGTGTACGAGGCAATGCTGCGGCCCTGGGGCGCGCCGCTGGTGGTCGGGTCGTAGGTACTGCCATCGGCGCAGGTAGTCAGCTGCCGGGTTTTACCATACGGAAAGCAGCCGGGTCAGGCAGCAAGAGTAGATTGGGGATACTTAGGTGGCTAGCCAATGGAGATTTTTAGACAGCGACACGCCCCAGCTCTGATGCGCGAAACTATCCAACTGCCGCCAACAAACTAGCAATCCGTTACTTATGCCCTCATTAAGGATTTCCTGGTTTCCTGATGGCCGCCCTTCTTGCCCTGGCACTATTTATGGAACCGTGCTAGCCGTGTTAAAGGAGCCGGTTTTTGTGTAAAATTGGTGATTAGTAGTATTTTGTTGTTCGCACTCTGCTTTACGACCTGCGCTAGTAACGGACCTTAGTGCGCAGCGGCCATGCTACGTGCTTCCGCACCAGTTGCGCTGCGGGTAGTGTGGTGGCCAGCCCGCTAGGCTGGTATGTAGGTCGCCGGGCCGCCAAGTTGCCAGCTCAATTTTTACCGGTGAGAATAGTAGCAAACAAGCAGCGCAACATAACCTGTCAGCCGCTCGCTTGCGCGGACAGTGCCGTGCCCGCTGTAGCCCTGTACCCGGTGGCCTAGTCTGCGCTACCATAGCACCAGCAGCCAATAGGTAATGAGAGAGCGTTTTTTGGGCAACGGGTGGTTCGCGCCAGAAACGTTGGGCCAATCTTACCTTTGCGGCGTTGATTGGTGTGCTTTCGCTTGCGAAAGCCCTTAAAAGGGAATCCGGTGCGAATCCGGAGCAGTTCCCGCTGCTGTAAGTTCAGCCCCCGCACCTGAGTACACGCCACTGTAGCGCTCGCTATGGGAAGGCCTCAGGTGTTGAACGAGCCAGAAGACCTGCCAGTCAGCCTTACCTCCACCTCGCTTTCGGGAGAAAAGCGGTGGGTCGCCAGGCCAGTGCTCCTAGTACTGCCGGTTGCTCATTGCTTTTGCCCGGTAGCGAGTCAGCTTCACAGCTGACGATTAGCGGCTACTCATGGCAAAAGACCTTTCCACCGTTCAGCGCATTGCCTTTATCTGCAATGGCGACTCCTGCCTGAAAAAAGGCTCGGCGGATACAACCACCCAGCTGCGGGCCGCTATTGGGCAGGCCGGTGCCAAGGGCCAGCTGCACACCGTGCGTACGCAGTGCACCGACCAGTGCCCGCACGGCCCGGTGGTCTTCGTGCATCCCGAAGGCACCTGGTACCAACGCATCACAGCCGACAAAGCCGAGGCCTTGGTGATGAGCCACTTGCTGGCTGGCGAGCCGCTGGCCGAATCGATTCTTCATCAGGGTTAACCAGCAATTCAAGGCTTGTTTATGTCTGCTACTCTTCCCGTCCGGCCCAAGGAAGCCAGCCAGCGCCTCAGCGTGCTGGGGGGCGGGTGGCTAGGCCTGCCCCTGGCCCAGCACCTGCAGGCACAGGGCTACGAGGTGGCCGTGTCGCGCACCACGGCCGCCGGCGTAGCGGAAGTAAGCCAATTGGGGCTACCTGCCTTTGAGGTAACGCTAGCGGCCGAAACGGCTTTGCCTGACAGCCCCTTCTGGCACGCGCCGACGTTGCTTGTCACCGTGCCGCCCCAGCGGGGCAGGCCAGCGAGCGAGCAACTGGCGCAATTCGCCCGGCTTATTGAGCGGGCACGGGCCAGTGGGGTGCGGCAAGTGCTGTACAGCAGTTCTACGTCGGTATATGCTGACAATGCGCAACTTGCTACCGAAGAAACTGCGCCCGCGCCAACCAAGCCGGGCGGTACCATCGTGCATCAACTCGAACAACTGCTCCAGCAAGAAACTGCCTTCCGCACCACGCTGCTGCGCTTTGGTGGGCTCATTGGCTACGACCGGCTGCCGGATAGTGCCGCCGCTATCGCGCGGCGCAGCCGGGCCATCGATACGCCCATGAACGTGATTCACCGCGACGATTGCGTGCGCATCATGCACGAAATAGTGCGCCAGCAAGTCTGGGGCGAGGTATTCAACGCGTGTGCCGACGCCCACCCCACCCGGCGCGAGTACTACGCGGCGGCGGCCCGGGCTGGGGGTTTTGCCCTGCCAGATTTAGGCCCTGTGCAGCCCCAGCTTTCTAAAGTAGTGCGTTCTGAAAAGCTGAAAGCTCGCCTCACGTACCACTTCTTGTTTCCCAACCCAGTAACCATTTTTGAGCAGCCCGCCCGTGACGCCCGCTAACGATACTTTGGCACCCCTAGTCAGCATTGTGGGGGCCGGGCCGGGCGCCGCCGACCTGCTCACGGTGCGGGCCCTGCGCCGCCTGGGGGAGGCCCACGTGGTACTCTACGACAACCTGGTTTCGGCGGAGGTGATGGCGCTGTGCGCCCCCGACGCCGAGCTTATTTACGCGGGCAAAAAATACGGCGACCAGGTAGACCCGCAGCAGCGGCAGCTGGCAATAAACGAAGCCATGGTAGCGCACGCCCGCCAGGGCAAGCGCGTGGTGCGGCTGAAATCTGGCGACCCCTTCGTTTTTGGGCGGGCCGCCGAAGAAATTCGCTATCTGGCTGAGCAGCAAGTACCTTATGAGGTAGTGCCCGGCCTCACGGCGGGCCTCGCGGCGGCCAGTCTAGTGCATATTCCAATTACCGAACGCAATTTCAGCAACGCGGTGTTGCTGTGCACGGCCCACACGGCCAACTACGATTTTGCGCAGCTCGATGCCCTAGCCAATATGCTCCGCACGGGCACTACCCTCGTTATGTACATGGGCCTGAGCAACATGCCGCAGGTGGTGGCCAAGCTGCAAGAAGCCGCCGGCCCCCAGGCGGTGTACGTGTCGGCCATTTCGCAGGTGTCGGGGCCGCGGCAGCAGCTCGTAACGGCCCTGCTGCCCGATATCGAGGGCGCGCTGGCCGAGGCGGCCCTACCCATGCCCGTAGTATTTATCATTGGCAAGTACGCTTGCTCGCTCAACGAGGTAGCGGCCCACCTTCATTCCGTAAGCTAACTCCCTCATGGCAACCAAACAAGGCATTTTGATTTGTGGGCACGGCAGCCGCGATAAAGAGGGCACGGCCGGCTTTCAGGAGCTGGTGGCCGGGCTGGTGCCGCGCTACCCTGACCGGATTATCGACTACGGGTTCCTGGAATTTGCCCACCCCATTTACGCCGCCGCCGTGGAGCGCATGTACCAGCAGGGCGTGCGCCATATCACGGCTATCCCGGCCATTTTATTCGCCGGCGGGCACGCCAAGAACGATATTCCCTTCGAGATGAACTCGCTGCAACAGCAGTACCCCGACCTCAAGATTACCCTGGGGCGGCATTTGGGTATTTCGGCGCCGCTCTTGCAGCTAGCCCGCCAGCTGGTGCAGCAGGCCGAAGCCGGCCACCCGCCCATGCCCCGCGAGGAATGCTGCCTGCTGGTAGTGGGCCGCGGCACCAACGACCCCGACGCCAACTCGGAAGTGGCCAAGCTCACGCGCCTCGTGTGGGAAGGCCTGGGCTTCGGCTTCGCCACCACCGCCTACGTGGGCGTAACCAAGCCACTGCTTGCCGACACGCTGCCGCTGGTGGAGCGCCTGCCCTACCGGCGCGTGGTGGTGCTGCCGGTGTTCCTGTTCACCGGCGTGCTGCTCAAGCGCATCTACGCCCAGGTGGAGGCGCACCAGGCCACCTCGGCCAAGGAGTACATCTACACCTCCTCTTTCGGCAGCGACGAGCTGCTGCTGCAAGCCGTGGATGAGCGCATCGCCGAAGTCGAGTTTGGCAGCCCCAATATGAACTGCCAGCTCTGCAAGTACCGCACCCAAATGATTGGTTTTGAAGACGAAGTAGGCAAGGAGCAAACCGGCCACCACCTCAACGTGAAGGGAATTCTCTTCGAGGAAGAACAGAAAATCGGGGCGAAGAAGGGGCTGCTGCCGCAGCTCAAAAACCTGCTCGGTATCTAGCGCATGGCCCCTACCCTAGCCCCTGTGGGCAAAATCTACGGCGTGTCGCTCGGCCCCGGCGACCCCGAATTAATCACCGTCAAGGGCCTGCGCGCCTTGCAGCGCGCCGACCTCATTTACTACCCCGGCTCGGTGCAGGCCGATGGGCAGCAGAGCAGCTACTCCCTAGGTATCCTGCGCGAACTGGGCTTAGCCGAAGCCAAGCTGCGCGGCTTGTTTCTGCCCATGCGCACCGACCGCACGGCGGCGCTACAAGGCTATGAGCAAGCTTTTTACTACATAAAGACCGACTACGAAGCCGGGCGCACGGTGGCCTTTGTGAGCGAGGGCGACAGCACCTTTTACAGCACCTTCGCCTACCTGCTGGCGCACCTGCACGAGCACCAGCTGCCGGTCGAAATCATTGCTGGCGTGCCTTCCTTTTTGCTGGCTACAGCCGCGCACCAAGTGCCGCTAGCGGTGCTGCGCGAGAAGGTGGCCGTCATTCCGCTACTGGCTAGCGCGGCGGCCCTCGAGGGCTACCTGCGGGAGTTTGAAACCGTCGTGCTCATCAAGGTGCGGGGCGCCCTCGACTATGTGCGGCCTGCCGTGACGGCGGGCCATGCCACGGCCTACTACGCCGAGCGCCTGGGCACGCCCGCGCAGTACCTCACTACTGACCTAGACGAGCTGGCGGGACGCGAGCTACCCTATTTTTCCCTCCTTATTTTGAAGAGCTTGCTATGCAGTTAAGCGTCATCGGCATTGGCCCCGGCTCGGATGCGTACCTGGTGCCCGCGGCGCAGCAGGCGCTGGCCGACGCCGACATTGTGATTGGGTATCACTATTACTTTCAGTTCATTAGCCACCTGCTCAAGCCTGGCTGCGTGCGCCTGGGCCGCGAGCTGTCGGAGGAAGAAGCCCGCGCCGAGCTGGCCGTGAACAGCTGCCAGCCGGGCACGCACGTGGCCGTTATCAGCTCCGGCGACGCGGGCATCTACGCCATGGCCTCGCTGGTGTACGAGTACGCGGCCCGCCAGCAGCGCACCGATATTCAGCTGCAAACCTTGCCTGGCATCAGCGCCTTTCAGGCGGCGGCGGCGCGGCTGGGTGCGCCCATCGGCCACGATTTTTGCTGCTTGTCGCTGTCCGACTTAATGACGCCCTGGACCACGATTGAGAAGCGCATCACGGCCGCCGCGGTGGGCGATTTCGTGACCTCGCTCTACAATCCGCGCAGCCAAAAGCGCAACTGGCAGTTGAGCCGGCTGCGCGAGATTTTTCTGGCGCACCGGGCGCCCACTACCCCCGTGGCCATCATGCGGCAGGTCACGCGGCCCGAGGAAACCATTCACCTCACCACCCTGGCCGAGCTGGATGTGACGCTGGTCGATATGTTTTGCCTCGTGCTGATTGGCAATTCGCAGACCTACCGCTTCGGCGAGTTTCTGGTGACTCCTAGGGGCTACCTGGCCCGCAAGCCCGCTACCGGAACTGAGATTCAGGACGAGAGCTTCCGCCAGATTTGGGCTGAGTTGCAGCGCACCGACCTCTCGGCGGCCGACCAGTGGGCCGTGGTGCGGTGCATTCACAGCACCGCCGACTTCGAGTATGAGCAGCTGTACTACGCGCAAGACCAGCCTTTAGCGCACTGGCACGCCTACCTGGCGGGCGGCGGCACAGTCGTCACCGACGTGACAATGGTGCAGGCCGGCATCACCCGCGCCTACCGCGAGCAGCACGGCGTAGAGGTGCTGTGCTACCTCAACGATGCGCGCGTGGCCGACCTCGCCGCGCGCGAAGGCCTCACGCGCAGCCAGGCCGGGATGCGGCTGGCCCTGGCCGAACACCCTACCGCCCTATTCGTGGTGGGCAACGCGCCCACGGCCTTGTTTGAGCTGGCCGAGCAGGTGCAGGCGGGCCGTTGCCAGCCGGCGGGCATCATCGCCGCGCCGGTCGGCTTCGTCAATGTGGTGGAAGCCAAGCTCAAAACCAAGAGCCTGCGCGGCCTGCCGCTCGTTATCATCGAGGGGCGCAAGGGCGGCAGCAGCGTGGCCGCCAGCATCGTCAATGCCGCTTTCACCTTGCCGCAAGCCCTATAAGCCGCCCCGTTTGTGATGCGACACTACACCGTAGTTGGCCTGCCCAATACCACGCCCGTGGAGCTGCCCGCCGAGGTGCGCCGGCTGGTGGCGGCGCACACGGTGTTTTCGGGCGGGCGGCGTCATTACGAATTGGTTAAAAGCTTGTTGCCTACTCCGCATACCTGGCTAGCCATCGGCAGCGACATGCCGGCGCTGTTTGCCGAATACCGGGCCGCCGCGGCGCCGATTCTGGTATTCGCCAGCGGCGACCCGCTGTTTTTCGGCATCGTGCGCACCATTCAAACGCACGATGCGGCGGCTACCCTAGCTGTGTATCCGGCTTTCAACAGCGTGCAGCGGCTGTGCGCCAAAATCGGCCAGCCCTACGAGCAGGTGCGCCCTACGTCGGTGCACGGCCGCAGCTGGCAGCAGCTCGACGAGGCCTTGCTGGGCTATGAGCCGCTGATTGCGGTGCTGACCGATGGCGTGCGCACGCCGGCCGCCATCGCCCAGCGGCTGCTGGATTATCAGTTCTGCCACTACGAAATGGTGGTGGGCGAAGACCTCGACGGCCCGCACGAGCGCCTAGGGTGCTACACCCTGGCCGAAGCCGCCCAAGCCGAATTTCTACCCCTCAACTGCGTGCTGCTGCGCCAAAACTCGGCTCCTACCCGCCGCTGGGGCCTCGACGATGCGGCCTTTGTGGGGCTACCGGGCCGGCCGGGCATGCTAACCAAGAAGGCTATTCGGCTGCTCAGCCTCGCCCAGCTAGGGCTAGCCGGCAAGCACGTGTTCTGGGACGTGGGCTTTTGCACGGGCTCGGTGGCGATTGAGGCGCGGCGGCTGTTTCCGCAGCTAGCCGTGGTGGCGTTTGAGCAGCGGCCCGAGTGCGAAGCTATTCTAGACGCCAACGCCCGGCAGCTTTCGGCCCCCGGCATTGCGGTGGTGATGGGCGATTTTTTTGCCCAAAACCTAGCGGCGCTGCCGGTGCCCGAGGCCGTGTTTGTGGGCGGCCACGGTGGCCGGCTGCCCGAGCTGCTGGCCCGGCTCGACGCGCTGCTACCCCCCGGCGGCACCGTGGTACTAAACGCCGTGCTACCCGCGAGCCACGACCAATTTTTAGCCCAGGCGCACGCGCTGGGCTGGCAGCTGCCCGCGCCGCCCCAGCGCGTGCAGCTCGATGAACATAACCCCATTTGGGTGCTGACCGCCCGCAAACCATGAAGAATAAGCCCACCGCCATCCTGGCCAGCACCGACCGCGGCGTGCTGCTCGCCGACCGCCTCTGCCGGGAGCTCGAAGGCAGCATCGTGTTTTCGACCCGCCCGGGTGGCGCGTCCACCGTGCAGCCGATAGCGTCTATTGCTGATTTTTTGGCTGCGTCATTTGCTGATTATGATGCTTTTATCTTCATCGGGGCGCTGGGCATTTGCGTGCGTAGCATTGCGCCCTACGTGCAGGATAAGGCCACCGACCCGGCTATCCTCAACCTCGACGACCACGGGCAGTTTGTGCAGCCGGTGCTGAGCGGGCACCTGGGCGGGGCCAACGAGCTGGCCCGCCGCCTGGCGCGGGTGCTGGGCGCGCAGGCCATCATCACCACGGCCAGCGACTTGCAGCATATCTGGGCCCTGGATACGCTGGCGGCGCAGTTTGGCTGGCAGGCCGTGGCTAGCCAGCCGCTTAATAAGCTGGTTTCTCTGTTTGTAAACAACGCCAAAACCGCACTGCTGCTGGATGTGCAGGATGAAGGCACCCGCTGGCTTGAAAAAACCCGCCCGCCGTTCGTAGACATATTCTACAGCCGCGACGAGATAGCCTGGGACCGCTACCAGCTGGCGCTAGCCGTGACGTACCGGCCGCTGGTGGCCCCAGTGCCGGCACTCGCGTTTTACGCGCCGGTGCTGCACCTGGGCCTGGGCTGCTCGCGCGACATCGAAGCCGACTTGCTCGAAGCCTCGGTGCGCGCCCAGTTAGCTGCGCATGAGCTAGCGATAGAAGCGGTTAAGTCTATCAATTCCATTGACATCAAGCACGACGAGGTGGCTTTTCTGGCGCTGGCCGAGCGGCTAGGGGTGCCGCTGCTCACCTACCCCGCCGACGCGCTGAACACGCAAACCACCCCCAATCCGTCGGACGTGGTGCTGCGTAAGCTCGGCGTGCCCAGCGTGGGCGAAGCCGCCGCCCAACTCGCTAGCGGCAACGGCCAGTTGCTATTGGAAAAGCAAAAAGTTACGGTAGCCTCCGGCAAGAAGCACACCCTAGCCGTGGCGCTCGATGCCACAGCCGAGCGGCGCGGCGTGGTCGCCATCGTGGGCGCGGGGCCCGGCGATGCCAGCCTTATCAGCGTGAAAGGCAAGGAATTGCTGGAAACGGCGGACCTGATTCTCTACGCTGGCAGCTTGGTACCCGAGCGCCTCACGCATTACGCCAAGCCCGGCGCGGTGGTGCGCAACTCGGCCAGTATGACCCTGGAAGACCAGCTAGCGCTGATGACCGAGCACTACGAGCGCGGCCACCTCATCGTGCGGCTGCACTCCGGCGACCCGGCTATTTACGGGGCCATTCAGGAGCAGATGACCGAGTTTGACGAGCGCGGCATGGACTACTTTATCGTGCCCGGCATCTCGGCGTTTCAGGCCGCGGCGGCTAGCCTGAACTCGGAATTTACCATCCCGGAAGTGGTGCAAACCATCATCCTGACGCGGGGCGCGGGCAACACGCCCCTCCCCCCGCACGAGGACCTGGCGGCGATGGCCCAGCACCGCGCCACCATGTGCATCTTCCTGAGTGCCACCATTGCCAAGCGCGTGCAGGCGCAATTGGAGGAACATTACCCCGCCGATACGCCGGTGGCCATTCTCTACCGCGTGACTTGGGATGATGAGGAAATCTACACTGGCCAGCTTGCCGACCTGGCTAGCCTCATTCGGGAGCACAAGCTGACGCGCACGGTGCTCATTGTGGTGGGCGCGGCCATCGGAGCCCGCAAAAACCGCTCGCAGCTTTATCATCCCGACTGGAAGCACATTTTCCGCACCGGCAAGCCGGCCAAGGTGAAGAAGCCCAGAAAGCAGGCTGACGAGAATAAGTAGCTTGGACTTTGTAGTCCGAGTCCGAGTCCGAGCGCGAGCGCAGCGAGCCTTTCGCGCTGGATGTCGTTCGCCCGTAGCTGCTCGCTGCGCTCACCCTCGGACTACAAAGTCCAAGCTACTGGCTGAATACATTACGTAAAATCAAGCCCCATGCTTATCCCTACAACACTATCGGAAGCGGCTGCCAAAACGGTACTGGTTCTCGGCGGTACCACCGAGGGCAAGCAGGTAGCCGCCTGGCTAGGTGGCACGGACTATACTTTCTGGTATTCGACCAAAACGCAAGTAGCTATAACGCTGCCGCCCAATGGCCGCTACCGCTGGGGCGCGTTCACGGCGGCTACGTTGGTGGCGTTTTGCCAGCTGCACCGGGTAGGGTGCCTGGTGCACGCCAGCCACCCGTTTGCCGAGGCACTGCACGCCACCGTGGCCGAGGCTAGCCAGCAGCTAGGGCTGCCGGTGCTGCGGCTGGAGCGAGAATACCCGACGCGCCAGGAACATCCCTTTATTCAATATGTAGCTGACTATGAAGAGATAATAATCCACCTGCGCGCCGCGGGGCTAGCCCCCGCGCTAGCCCTGAGCGGCGTGCAAACCATCGCGCGGCTGCGCGGCTACTGGCAGCACCAGCCTATGTATTTTCGGGTGCTGCCCAGGGCGGCGTCGGTGGCGCTGGCTGCGCAGGCGGGGCTGCCGGCCGACTGGCTGCTGCCCGCGTGGCCGGGCGCCGATGTGGCCGCGGAAACGGCGCTTATCCGGCGCCTGGGGGTGCAGGCCGTCGTCACGAAGGAGAGCGGCGAAAGCGGTTTTCTTTCCGTAAAAATTGCGGCGGCGCGGGCGGCGGGCGTGCCTATTTTCGTGGTGCGGCGGCCAGCTATGCCGGCGCACTTTCGCCCTGTGGTGGGCGAAGGCGAGATGCTGGCTCACTTACACACGCACCTGCATGGGCTTACGGCCGGTTCCTGAAGGGCCTTTGCGCTCCGGCTACACCACCGGAGCCTGCGCCACGGCCTGCACCAAGGCGGCCCTGCGGGCGCTGCTGCGGCAGGAAGCGGTGGCGGAAGTCACCATTACGCTGCCGGGCGGCGAGGTGGTAGCATTTGCCATGCACACTTGTGAGTACGATGCCGAAAAGGCCCGCTGCGCCACTTTTAAGGATGCCGGCGACGACCCCGACGTGACGCACGGGGCCGAAATCAGCTGCATGGTTTCCCGCAATGCTACCGGCGAGGTCGTGTTCCTGCCCGGCGAGGGCGTGGGCACGGTCACGCTACCGGGGCTGGCTATTGGGGTGGGCGAGCCAGCTATCAACCCCGTGCCGCGCCAGATGATGCGCGCCGTGGTGGCCGAGGTGCTAGCCGCCGAAGGCGCGGACCCTGGCGTGTCCATCAGCGTGGCGGTGGCCGGCGGGGCGCAGCTGGCCCAGCGCACGCTCAATGGCCGCCTGGGTATCGTGGGCGGCATTTCCATCCTGGGCACCACTGGCATCGTGAAGCCTTTTTCGGCTGAAGCCTACGTGGCGAGCATCGTGCAGGGCATCGACGTGGCCCTGGCCAATGGGCTGGCGGAGGTAGTGATAAACTCGGGCGGCAAAAGCGAGAAGCTGCTGCGCCAGCTCTTCGGGCGCCTGCCCGCCGTGGGCTTCATCCAGTACGGCAACTGGATAGGCGAAACGCTGGAAAAAATCGCCGCCTCGCCCCTGGCTTCCTTTACCATGGGCATCATGCTGGGCAAGGCCGTGAAGCTGGCCCAGGGCGCCCTCAACACCCACAGCAACCAATCGAGCTGGGACCGCGACTGGGTGGCCACCCTGGCAGCCGAGGCCGGCTACCCGGCCGGGCGCTGCGCCGCTATCGCCCAGCTTACCCTAGCCAGCGGCCTCACCGAGCTGTTTCCCTTCGCAACCACCGAGCCGTTTTACGCGGTGCTGGCCCGGCACTGCCACGCTGTCATTAGCACCGTCACGGGCACGCGGCCCTGCCGGCTGGTATTGATTGATGCTACTGAGCAATTCATTGAGTATGACTTTGACTTTTAAATAGAAAATTCATTCCTGAATTAAAGAAAACAAAAACTGGTCGTCATGCAGAGCGCAGCGAAGCATCTCGCGTGGTGCAGTAACTAATAACGTCAGCAATGAGGCGAGCGAGATGCTTCGCTACGCTCTGCATGACGGACGTTCTCCAGTTTGGCTAATTCAGGGTTCATTCTAAAATTCCTCCATTGATTTATCCCCTCCTGATAGATTCGCTGCTGCTTGGTGTGCAGCACTCGTTTGAGCCCGACCACATGGCGGCCGTGTCGGTGCTAGCCACCGAAAAAAAGCGCTACAACACGGGCTACGGCCGGCTCATCTGGCGCTCGTCGCAGTGGGCGCTAGGGCACTCGCTCACGCTCATTATCTTCAGCGCCCTAGCGTTGCTGCTGCGCTCGGCCCTGCCGCTGAGCTTTTCGCGCTGGGCCGAACTGGCCGTGGGGCCCGTTATGATTTGGCTGGGTTGGGAAGCTATCCGGCGCAACCACCAGCTCAAGAAGCTCATGGCCGAGCACAAGAAATTTGCCGAGCACGCCCACCTCACCAACGCCCTGCACCTGCACGGCAGCCAGGGCGAAGAAATTGCGATGAACGTGCTTAGCCGCTCGTTTTGGGTGGGCATGCTGCACGGGCTAGCCGGCACCGGCGGGGCCTGCGCCGTGGCCCTCACCCTGGCCGCCAAAGACACGCGCACCGCCATCGGCATCATCGCCTTGCAAAGCGTCGGCATCGTGGTCGCCATGACGGCTTATAGCTGCGTCATGGCCTTCTCGGTGTCGCGCTTCATCGAGCGCAACCAGCTGGTATTCAAAATGATAAATGCTGTTGTTGGCGTTGTGTCGATAGCCGTGGGCTTGCTCTGGATTTACAACGGCTTTGTGGGGTAGGCGGCTAGTAGCTTGGACTTTGTAGTCCGAGTGCGAGCGCAGGGAGCAGACGGAACCAGACGCTACCTACTGTGGATGCTCGCTGCGCTCGCGCTCGGACTACAAAGTCCAAGCTACACCCCTAAACTCACGCCAGTACCTGACTACTAACCGTTAGGATGGCGTTGGTTAGCGACGTGGCCGATAGCTCGTCGAGCGGCAGGTACTGCGCGCCTAGGGCAGCGGCCAGCGCGGCCGCCTTGCCCAGACGCAGGTAGCCGGTATCAGTGTCGAGGACTAAGGTGGGAATGTTTTGCGTGCGCAGCTGGGCGGCGAGCTGCTGGGTTTGCTGGCCCGCATCGCCGCCCCCGGCGAGGGGCACGTTGGCCTTGCCATCGCTGAGCAGCACCAGCAGCGGCTGTAAGTCGGCTGGATAGTCGGCCCGCGCCAGCAGCTGCGCGGCCAGCTGCAGGGCGTGCGGCAGCGGCGTGCGGCCGCCCGTGGGCAGCGTGCGCAAGGCCTCTTCGGCCACGGCCACGCTGCGGGTAGGCGGCAGCAGCACCCGCGCTTCTACCCCCCGAAAGGCGATAACGGCCACCGTATCGCGCTGCTGATACGCCTCGGTGAGCAGGCTGAGTACGGTGCCTTTCACGGCTTCCATGCGGCGGCTGGCGCTCATCGAGCCCGAGGCATCGACCACGAGTAGCAGGAAGGTGCCGGTCTTGCTGCTGCGTACCTTCTGGTGCAGGTCGTCGCGGGTGATTTGGGCCGCCGCGGGGTCGCGCAGCACGGCCTGGCGCACCGTCGCCTCAATAGCCAGCTCCGACGGGGCGCGGTCGGGCACGGCCCGCACGTACTGGCCCCGCGCGGCCGGCACGCTGGCCCCGCGCTGGCCAGTGGCCAGGCCGGCGACTGGGGCAGTAGGCGGCGGTGCTTCTACTGCAATAGGCCGGGTTGGTGCTGCCGGCCCGGCGCCGAATACCTGCTCGGGGGCAGCCTCTTGGGGCGCGGCTGGTGGCGTACCGTCGTTTTCTGGTGCCCCATTATCTGCTGTTAAGGAAGGTTCTTCACTTGGCTGAGCCGGACTGCTAGCTGGGGCGGGTGGCTGGGGCGCAGCATCGGGGGCAGGCGCCGGGGCCTGCTGCATCAGCTCATCCAGGGCGTCGGCGGGGAGGCCGGGGCTGTCGAAGGGCTGGGCGCGGCGGTGGACCAGGGCCAGCGCGGCGGCGCGGCGCACGTCGGCGGCGGTCACGGTGGGGCGGCCAGCCAGGGCGGCCAGGGTAAGGGCCGTTTTATACAGCACAATATCGGCGCGCAGGCTAGCCACGCCCAGCTCAGTACACAGCTGGCTGATGAGGGTGAGCAAGCCCTCGGGCATCTGCACGGTGGGCAGCAGTTGCCGGGCGGCGATAAGCTGCTGGCGCACGGCATCTTGCGCAGGCCGCCATTGGGTTTGAAAGACTACCGGGTCCCGCTCGAAGGCGATACGCCGCCGCACTACCTCCGTGCGCTCGGCCACGTCGCGGGGGGCCGTGATGTCCACCATCAGCCCGAAGCGGTCGAGAAACTGCGGGCGCAGGCTGCCTTCCTCGGGGTTCATGGTGCCGATGAGCGTGAACTGCGCCGGGTGGCTCACGGCCAGGCCTTCGCGCTGCACGGTGCTGCGGCCGGTGGCCGCCGCATCAAGTAAAATATCGACCAGGTGGTCGGGCAGCAGGTTTACTTCGTCGATGTAGAGTACGCCACGGTGGGCGGCGGCCAGCAGGCCAGGTTGCAGCTTTTTCTGGCGGGCGGCCAGTAGGCCTTCCAGGTCGAGGCTACCCAGCACGCGGTCTTCGGTGGCCCCCAGGGGCAGGTTGACGAAGGGCGCGGGGAGCGCTTGCGCCCCGGCAGCAGACTGGTGGCACACCGGGCACAGGTCGGCCGGCTGGCCCGGCTCGCAGTTGAACGGGCAGCCGGGCACGGCCAGGATGGGCGGCAGCACGTCGGCCAGGCCGCGCACAGCGGTGGTTTTGGCCGTGCCTTTGTCGCCACGCAGCAGCACGCCGCCTAGGGTTGGGTTTACGGCACACAGCAGCAGGGCTTGCTTCAGCGTGTCTTGGCCGACCAGGGCGGCGAAAGGGTAGTTCATAAGATTTTGTAATTCTCTAACTTATATACAAACCGTCATGCAGAGCGTAGCGAAGCATCTCGCTCGCTTCATTGGGTTAGTAACTCTAACGTCAGCTTGCGAGATGCTTCGCTACGCTCTGCATGACCATACTTGTTTAAGCTATGCAATACGTTACTCATTCCGCGCTTCCAGCAGCGTCTCGCTTTGCAAGTACACCGCTTGCAGCGCCGCTAGCGTTTCCGCCGCCGGCGCCGCCCACATGCCGCGCTGGGCTGCCTCCAACAACCGCTCGGCAATGGCGTTCAGGGCCCACGGGTTGCTCTCGGCAAAGAACTCCTGCATCCTGGCATCGAGGGCGTAGGTTTCGGCCACTTTCTCGTACATCCAGTCGGCAACTACCCTAGCCGTAGCGTCGTAGCCGAACAGGTAATCTACGGTGGCCGTTAGCTCCAGGCCGCCTTTGTAGCCGTGGCGCTGGATGCCGGCCAGCCACTTGGGGTTGACGACTCGGGCGCGGAATACGCGCAGGGTTTCCTCCTGGAGGTCGCGCACGGCGGGGCGGGCGGGGTCCTGGGTATCGCCGAAGTAATGCTTGGGCTGCTGGCCGGTGAGGCTGCGAATGGTGGCAATCATGCCGCCGTGAAACTGCAAGTAGTCGTCGCTGTCGAAGATGTCGTGCTCGCGGTTGTCCTGGTTGTGCAGGGCCACCTCCACGCCCGCCAGCCGCTGCCGAAACTCGGGGCGGGCATCGGTGCCGCTCGCGGCGCGGGTGTAGGCATAGCCGCCCCAGTTCACGTAGGCCTGGGCAAAATCGGCATCGTTCTGCCAGTTTTTCTCGTTGATAAGCGGCAAGATACCGGCCCCGTAGCTGCCCGGCGCGGCTCCAAAAATGCGGTAGCCGGCGCGCTGCTCGGCTTCTTCGGCGGGCACGTCCTGGGCGTGCAGCTCGGCGAGGTCGCGCAGGTAGTGCTGGCGCACGAAGTTCTGGTCGAGCGGCTCGTCGAGCGCCAGTACGAGCTGCACGGCATCGTCCAGCAACTCAATGAGGTGCGGGAAGGCATCGCGGAAAAAGCCGCTGATGCGAGTAGTCACGTCGATGCGCGGGCGGCCTAGCTCGGCCAGCGGCATCACCTCCACGCCGGTCACACGGCGGCTTTGGGCTTGCCACACCGGGCGCACGCCCAGCAGGGCCAGGATTTCGGCCACGTCGTCGCCATGGGTGCGCATGGCGCTGGTGCCCCACACGCTCAGGCCCACGCTTTCGGGGTAGCGGCCAGTTTCTTTGAGGTGGCGGGCCAGCACCTCGCGGGCCAGCTGCTGGCCCACTTCCCAGGCCGCCTGCGAGGGTAGGGCGCGCGGGTCTACGGCGTAGAAATTGCGGCCCGTGGGCAGGATGTGGGCCATGCCCCGGGTGGGCGCACCGCTGGGGCCGGCCGGCACGTAGCCGCCCCCCAGGCCGTGCAGCAGGTTGGCAACCTCGTCGTAGGTCTGCGCCAGGTTAGGCAGCAAGTGTTGGCCCGCAAAAGCTAGCGTCTGCTTCACCTCGGCTAAGCCCGACTGACCAGGTGCCACGTTCAGGGCCTCAACCAATACTTCATCGAGCAAAGCGGGCCGGAAGTGCCGCCGTTGCCACACCAGTAGCAGGTGGCGCGTCAGCTCGTCGAGCACTTCCAGCGCGTCGGCGCCCGTCACCACGGGCCGGCCGGCCAGAGTTTCAAACTGCGTACTCACTGCCCCTAGTTTCTGGCCTTTGGCTGCTAACAGCTTGTCTAGTTCAAAGCCAAACAGCGTGGCTAGCCCAGCCTGCAAGCCCGGCACGCCGAGGTTAGGCAGGCGAGTGAGGGCTTGCAGCATATCGACCAGCATCTCATCCTCAGGCGCTTGGCCCAGGATGTGCAGGCCATTGCGGATTTGGGCGGCGCCCAGCTCGCAGAGGTAGCCGTCGATGTCTTCGATGAGGTGGGCCACATCCTTGCCGTCCATCTCGGCGAGGCTTACGGGCACGCCTTCGGGCGTCATCTCGTCGTCCCAGTCGTGCACGTGGTCGCCGTGGTCGCGGCGCAAGAGCACGGCTAGGTCCTGGTCGAGGTTGGTTTGCTTAACCAGGTCCCAGATTTGGCGTTGCAGCAGCGGCAGCTTGGCCGGGTCGAGGGCTTCAACCTGGTAGTACTCATCGACTAGCTGCGTGAGCTGGGCCAGCTCGCCGTAGCTGTCGGCCGTGGTCATGGGCGGCGTGAGGTGGTCCAAAATAGTGGCGTGGGCGCGGCGCTTGGCCTGCGAGCCCTCACCGGGGTCGTTGATAATGAAGGGATAGAACAGCGGCAAATCGCCCAGAAATGCATCCGGAAAGCAATTCTCCGAGAGGCCAATGCCTTTGCCGGGCAGCCACTCCAGGGTGCCGTGCTTGCCTACGTGCACCAGCGCGTCGGCGCCCCAGCCGTCGCGCAGCCAGCGGTAGCAGGCGTAGTAGTGGTGGGTAGGCGCCAGGTCGGGCTGGTGGTAAATAGCGTCGGGGTCCATGCCGTAGCCGCGGGGCGGCTGGAGCATCACCAGCGCGTTGCCCAGCTCGATGCCGGCCAGCGCAATGTGCCCGTCGTGCACGTAGGTAGCGCCGGGCGGCGGGCCCCACTGCTTGGTCATTTTCTGCTGCAAAGACTCCGGCAAATCGCTGAACCACTGCGCGTACTGCGCAAACGACACCTGCCCCACGGCGCGGCCCAGCTGCTCGGGCGTGAGATAAGTTTCGTCGTACGAGCAGCGGTCGACCAGCTCGTGGATGAGGGCGGTGCCGGTCGGCGGCAGCTCGCCTACGCCGTAGCCTTCGGCCTGCATGGCGTGCAGCAGCGCAAGCAGCGAAGCCGGCGCATCGAGCCCCACGGCGTTGCCAATTTGCGAAGCCTTGCTGTTAGAATTAGTGAACACAAAGGCTACCCGCTTCTGCGGATTTGGCACCTGACGCAGCCTAGCGAAGCGCCGCGCCAGGCCAGCCACCCGCGCCACGCGGCCGGGCACGGGGGCGTAGCCGGTGGCCTCGCGGTTTTTCTCCTTAAAGGAAATCGGCACCGTAATGAGGCGGCCGTCGAACTCGGGCAGCGCCACGTTCATGGCCGTGTCGAGCGGGTTCAGGCCGCGGCTCGATGACTCCCAGGGGCCCCGCGCCATGCCGCTCGTGATGGCTTGCAGCACTACCACATCGAGCTGCCGCAAAGCCTCCACCGACCACCCCGCGCTGGTGGGCCCGTCGGGGTTCACCTCGCTCATGGCGAAGGATACGGTATTGATTAATACGTCAATCAGCGGCCCGTCCTCACCTTGAAAAAAGCTGAATGCCCACGGCGCACCCGTGGCCGCATCCACGGCTTTGAGCGAAGCCGTGAACACGGGCAAGGCATTGACACCCTGGGCTTCCAGCTCGCGCACCAGCGCATCGACAAAAGCTAGGTTGCCGCTCACCCAATGGGCGCGGTAGAAGAGTACGCCCGCCGTGGGCTGCGCCGGATTGCGCAGGCGCAGCCAGTCGGCCAGGTCGGCGTTTTCGGGCAAGTCGGGGTGGTAGAGGCCGTGCTCGGGCAGCGTGGCCGGCGGTTCATAGCCAAAGCCAGTGAGCAATAAGTGGTCGGCCAGGTAGTAGAGTAGCGCGGTGAGGTTGGCGTGGCCGCCAGCCTGCAAGTACCCCAGGGCCTCGTGCAGCACGGCCGGCGACACCGTGGACACGGCCGCCAACTCGGGGTTCAAGTCGCCCGCGCCACTCAGCACCAGCAGGTGTTGGCCCTGCGCCTTGGCCCGCCGCACCAGCTCCTGAAAGCCGGGGATGCTACTCGGCCGGCCTAGCACCCGCAGCACGATGATGCGCGCGGCGGCCAGCTCGCGGTCGAGCAGCTGGGCCATGTGGGCTTCGTTTTTGATAGCCAGCAGGTTGATACCAACCGTTTTGGGAAAGTCGGTGGGCAGCTCCTGCACGCTGCGGTGCAGCGTCAGCAGGTCGGTTTCGGCGTGGGTGAGAAAGGCAATGCCTTCGGCGGCGACGGGCACGGCCTGGCCGGCCGCGCCGGCCGTTTCGGCCCCGGTCCAGCTATAAAACTGGAAGACGTACTCGGCCAGCTCGGCGGGCGGGGCGAGGTAGGCATCGGCGGCCACCAGGCTGTCAATGTAGTCAAAAATGGCCAGCACCTGCCAGTCGCTGTTGATGGAGTGAAACCAGGTCGAGCGGCCGTCGAAGAGCAGCGTTACGACGTTGGCCAGCGTGCAGGGCCCCAGGCAGCCGCCCTTGGTCATGTGCACGGTGTTGCGCAGCTTGCGCCGCAGCCACTCGCTTTTGTACAAATCTATGGGCACGGCCGCGTAGCCCCGGTCTACCCGGCCGCAGCAACAGGCGTTGTAGCAGTACGAAAGGTGCCCCCGGCGCTGCACCAGGTTGATGGCTTTGCCGTCGGCACGCTGCACACGTTGGCGTTTGATTTCACGCATGGGGGTAAGGATAGGAGACGACTACTAGGTGAAGGCAGCTGCTTGTACTACAGATTTTTACTGTTATATATCTGGGCCAGCAGCTGGTGGCGGCGCGGCGACTCACCAACGCAAGGTATCGGCCGGCCACTGCTGCTACAAGCGGTGCGCCAGTATGTTTGCCCGGCCCCCGCGCGGCGGCTGCTTCGTTTGTGCGGAGCACCACGCGATTTTTAGCTTTCCCTCAAGTTGTCTTTTTCCGAGGCTCATCGCCCGGCCACCCATGCTAAGTCCCCTGCTTTTCGATTCCCTACTGCTCGGCATTCAGCACTCGTTTGAGCCTGACCACATGGCGGCCGTGGCGGTGCTGGCCACCGAGCAAAAGCAGGGCGCGGGGCGGCTGTGGCGCGTCATCTGGCGCTCGTCGCACTGGGCACTGGGCCACTCGCTCACGCTCATCGTGTTCGCCAGCCTGATTATTTTGCTGAAATCGCAGCTTTCGCTCCACATCGCCGCGCAGGTGGAGCTAGCCATCGGGCCGCTCATGATTTGGCTGGGCGTGCTGGCTATTCGGCGCAACTTTCGCAAGCCCAAACCCTTGCCAACTAAAGCACCTTCCCCCCTAGGGCCACCGACAGGGCTTAGCCGCTCGTTCTGGGTGGGCATGGTGCACGGGCTGGCCGGCACGGGCGGTGCCTGCACCATTGCCCTCACCCTAGCCGCCCGCAACACCACGGCTGCCGTGTGGATTATCGTGCTGCAAAGCGCTGGAATTCTGGTTTCTATGACCACTTACGGGTGCCTGTTTGCTTTTTCGGCCACGCGGTTTTCGAGTCGGTGGCAGCCCTCGCTCAAGCTGCTCAACTACGTGGTAGGGGCGTTTTCCATCGCCATTGGGGTGTACACGCTGGTGGAGAGCGTGCAGGGCTTAGGCTAGCGTGGACTCCCCCCCCGGCCCCTCCCCTCCGGGAGAGGGAAGCCTGACGATTGGTTGCGTCCGCTTACGATTGCTTGCGGTTGGCTCCCCTCTCCCGGAGGGGAGGGGCTGGGGGTGGGGTAATACGCCCAACTGGCCCTACCTTCGCCCCTGCAAGTGGTAGTCGCCACCGCGGTGCGGGGCGACTTTAAAAGGGAATCCGGTGTAACTCCGGGACAGTCTCCGCTGCTGTAACCCCCTCTCAACCTGCCCGATACTTAGTGCCACTGTTCTATCAAGAACGGGAAGGCCATCGGGCAGCGGGGGAAGTCAGAAGACCTGCCGCTTGCTTCATACAGTCCCGGCCTTCGGCAGAAAGGCACGTCGTACCATGCCCTACCTTTCGCTTACTCCCGGCCGCGCCGGGGGCGCAGTTTCTCATACTTTTTGCTGGCCCAAGGTGGCTTGGCGCGGCCGCTGGCTAGCCCCTGCTTTGCGAAGCACTGGGCGGCCCACTTCGACCCTACTCGGCAGCAAACCAGTCTTTGGGGACCTGTGCGCGCTGGGGCTGGCGGCCCCGCATTCGGCCGCGGCCCAAGGCACGGCAATCCTGCGGAGTACCGTCACTGACTCGCTTTCGGGCCAGCCGCTGGCGGGCGTGAGCGGGGCGCTGGTGGGCCCGTCCGGCGGCATGGCCCCCGACGCGCAGGAGCAATTCAGCTTGGCGGGCCTGACGCTTAGCACCTATACCTTGCGGGCTGGCACCCTAGGATGCAAACTTGAAAATTGGCCCGTCACGCTGGCAGCCTGCGTTCGGCCATCCCAAAACAGAAGCTCGCTACGCTCGCGCTCGGACTACAAAGTCCATGCTACTCCTTAAACTAATGAACCACTTCACCCCTGCCGAAACGGCTGCCGTGTATCGGGCCATCGCCGAGCGCCGCGACATTCGGCACTTCCTGCCCGGCCCCGTCGCGCCCGAAGTGCTGCACCGGCTGCTGCAAGCGGCCCACCAGGCGCCAAGCGTGGGCTTTATGCAGCCCTGGCGCTTCGTGCGCATCACCGACGCGGCGCTGCGCGGCACCCTGCACGGCTTGGTAGAGCAGGAGCGCCAGCGCACCGCCGCGGCGCTGGACGAGCGCGGCCGCGAGTTTTTACAATTGAAAGTAGAAGGCCTGCGCGAGTGCGGCGAGGTGCTGGTGGCTGCCCTCATGGACCGGCGCGAGGCGCACGTATTTGGCCGGCGCACCTTGCCCGAAATGGACCTGGCCTCGGTAGCCTGCGCCATTCAGAATATGTGGCTAGCGGCGCGGGCCGAGGGTATTGGCCTGGGCTGGGTGTCTATTTTTGACCCCGAGCAGGTGCGCCTGGCCTTGCAGATGCCCCTAGGTAGCCAGCCGGTGGCCATTTTGTGCCTGGGTCACGTCGCGGAGTTTTATCCGCGCCCGATGCTCGAAACCGCGGGCTGGGCCAGCCGCGCCAATTTAGCCGACTTGGTGTTTGAAAACTGTTGGCCCGCTGCCCCTAGCCAAGAGCGCTAGTCTTACTTTTCCCCTCCCCTAGCTTTTCCCATGCTACGTCCTATCATGTTTGTCGGCACGGCCTCCGACGTGGGCAAGAGCATCATCACGGCCGGTTTTTGCCGCATTTTCAAACAGGATGGCTACCAGCCCGCGCCGTTTAAGGCGCAGAATATGAGCCTGAACAGCTACGTGACGCCCGAAGGCCTCGAAATCGGCCGCGCCCAGGCGGTGCAGGCCGAAGCCGCCGGCCTAGCGTGCCACGTCGATATGAACCCGGTGCTGCTCAAGCCCACCTCCGACCAGGCCTCGCAGGTGGTGCTCAATGGCCGGCCCATTGGCACGCAGTCGGCCTACGAGTACTTCCGCGAAAACGACCGGCAGGAGCTGTTTGCCGCCGCTACCCAGGCCTTCGACCGGCTGGCGGCCCGCCACTCGCCGGTGGTGCTGGAGGGCGCGGGCAGCATCTCGGAGCTGAATCTGAAGCGCCGCGACATCACCAACCTGCGCATGGCCCGCCACGCCGGGGCCGCTACCTACCTCATTGCCGACATCGACCGGGGCGGCGTGTTTGGCAGCGTCTACGGCTCGCTCGCCTTGCTGGAGCCGGCCGAAAAAGCCTGTATCAAAGGCATTATCATCAATAAGTTCCGAGGCGATGCCCGGCTCTTTGCCGACGGCCGCCAGCAGCTCGAAGCCCTGACCGGCGTGCCGGTGGTGGGCGTGCTGCCCTACTTCCGCGACATTTTTGTGGAGGAAGAAGACTCGGTGGCGCTAGCCCAAAAGCGCAGGGCCGCCACCGCACCCGGCCGGGTGCGGGTGGCCGTGGTACTGCTCGGGCGCTTGTCTAATTTCACCGATTTCGACGCCCTCAGCCACGACCCCAGGGCCGACCTTTTCTTCACCCGCGACGACGCCGAGCTAGCCCAGGCCGACATTATTATTTTGCCCGGCAGCAAAAACACCATTGCCGACCTGCGCCTGCTGCAAACCAGCGGCCTCGCCACGGCCATCACGCAGGCCCACCAAGCGGGCAAAACGGTGGTAGGCATCTGCGGCGGCTACCAAATGCTGGGCCGCTCGGTCGAAGACCCCGACGGCGTGGAGGGCACCGTGCCCGCCGCCGCTGGCCTGGGGCTGCTCCCCGTACGCACGGTGCTCGAAGGCGAAAAAACCACCCGGCAGCGCCGCTTCGCCTTCCGCGGCGCGGCCCTGGCCGACTGCCAGGGCTACGAAATTCACATGGGCCGCACCACGATTGAGGGCCCGCCGCAGCCCGTGGCCATCCTCGACGGGGGCGAGGCTGACGGCTACTTTGCCGGCCCCACTTGCTGGGGCAGCTACCTGCACGGCATCCTCGACAACCCGGCCGTGGTGGAGGCGCTATTGGCCCCGCACACCCAGCAGCCCGCGCCGGAGCCGGTCGATTTTGCGCAGTTTAAAGACCAGCAGTACGACCGTCTGGCCGCCCTCATCCGCGAAAACGTGGACCTAGAGCAGATTTATGCCGCTTTGCGCAGGCCGTCATGCTGAGCTGGCCAACCGTTAGGGGCCGGGGTGGGGCCTACAACCTAGGGCAACTACCGTATCCTAAAGCCGAAACTGCCTTGCTTATACTTTTTATAATAGACTCTTAGTATATGCTGCACGGACACGGCGACGACGGCTACCGCCACGCCCACCAGGTTGTGGTCGATTTCAGCACCAACGTCTGGTACGGCGGCGAGCCGGCGGGCCTCAAAGACTACGTATTCAGCCAGTGGCCCAGCATCAACCGCTACCCCGAGGTGCTGGCCGAAAGCCTGGCCGCCCGCGTGGCTGCCCACCACGGCGTGCGCCCCGCGCAAGTGCTCATGAGCAGCGGCACCACCGAGAGCATCTACCTTGTGGCGCAGGCCTGGGCGGGCCGGCGCACCACCATCCTCACGCCCGCCTTTGCCGAGTATGAAGACGCCTGCCGGCTGCACGGCCACCAGCTGCGCTTTCTACCGTGGGAGAATCTGCAAGCGGAGATGTTGCTAGCCAGTGAATTAGCTTTTATTTGCAATCCTAATAACCCCACGGGCAGCGTACTTACGGCGGCGACCGTGGCTAGCCTGCTGGCGGCCAACCCGGGTACGGTATTCGTGCTCGATGAAGCATTTATCGAATTCACGACCAGTATGGAGACGTTGATTCCGCTGCTGGTGCGCTTCGACAACCTGCTGATACTGCGCTCGCTAACCAAAGCGTACGCCATTCCGGGGCTGCGGCTGGGCTACGTGGTCGCCTCCGCAGCGCTCATCGCCCGGCTCACGGCTGGCAAAGCCCCCTGGACGGTGAGCGCGCTGGCCGCGGCGGCCGGGCACTTCATTTTTGAGCACTTCGCCGCCGTGCAGCCACCAGTGGACCAATTGCTAGCCGACCGGGCCACCTTTGCCGCCCAGCTCGCGCGGGCGGGCGGCCTGCTCATCGAGCCCAGCCACACGCACTACTTCGTGGCAAAGCTGCCCCACGGCACCGCCGCCGACCTCAAGCAGTGGCTGCTGGCCCGGCACGGCCTGCTGATTCGGGACGCGAGTAATTTTCGCGGTCTTACCCCCGCTCACTTTCGGGTGAGCACCCAGCGCCCGGCTGATAACCACTTACTTCTCAACGCCCTGCGCGAATGGACCGCTTTACTTACCTAGCTGCTCCGCTAGCCCTAGGCTACGCCCTCGACCTACTGCTGGCCGACCCCGAAGGCTGGCCCCACCCCGTGCGCACCTACGGCGCGCTCATCGCGGCCGGCGAGAAAAGCCTTAATGCCGGGCCACAGCGCTTTGCCAAAGGCGCTGCACTGGCGAGCGGGCTGGTGGGCGGCACGTTCGTCGCCTTCAAGCTGCTAGATAAATTACTACAACGCCTGCCGCCCCCGACGGCCGTGGCCGTGAATAGCCTGTGGGTCTTCTACGGCTTGGCCAATACGGGCCTGGTGCGCGAGGGCCGCGCCGTGTTTGCGGTGCTCGACCAGCAGGGGCTAGCGGCCGGCCGCCGCCAGCTGGCCCGCATCGTGGGGCGCGACACGGCCCGGCTCGATGCCCAGCAGATTCGCACGGCCGTGCTCGAAAGCCTGGCCGAAAACCTGAGCGACGGCGTGGTGGCCCCGCTCTGCGCCTACGCCCTAGGCGGCGTGCCGGGCCTGATGGCGTATAAGATGATAAATACCCTCGACTCGATGGTAGGCTACCGCTCGCCGCGCTACGAGCTATTCGGCAAGTTTGCGGCCCGCCTCGACGACGTGGCCAATTTCTTGCCCGCCCGCCTCACGGCCGGGCTGCTGGCCGCGCTGGGCGGCAGCGGGCGCGGCTTTCAGTTTATATTACGGTTTGGCAATCAGCATAAAAGTCCTAACGCCGGCTACCCCGAAGCCGCGCTGGCGGGCGTACTCAACTGCCGCTTCGGTGGCCCCAATTATTACCACGGCCAGCTCGTGCCCAAGCCCTACATCGGCGACAATCCGCGGGAGATTCAGCCGCCGGAAATCGACCGCGTAGCCCGGCTCAATCATGCCGTGTGCGCGGCGGTGGTGGCCGGCGTGCTGGGCTGGCTAGCCTGGCGCAGCCGCCACCGCAAGTAGTGCGTGTTTGAATTTGCGGTTATCTATACCGACTTCTATTCTAACGCCAACAACTCTTTCACAAAATTCTTATTATCACCCCAATACAAGTGTACGTAGGAGGCCAGCACCTTGCCCTGGCGGTACAGCTGCACGGGCACGGGCACGCCCTTGGCGCTGGTGATGCGCGCCGGCGCGGGCGGGAGGCCGTGGTCGGCTAGCTGCGAGTAGTGAAACTCATGGCCTTTGAGCGTCAAGCCGTTCCATTCCACTGTGCGGTAGCCTAGCGTCAGCTTGGCGGCGGCCATGGAGGTGTCGCAGGCCAGGGCGCCTACCATCGGGAAAGCTAGCCCTTGGGCATCTATAATCTGCTGCCCGAGGTACATGAGGCCGCCGCACTCGGCGTAGGTGGCGCCGCCCGCGGCGCAGTAGGCCGCCAGGCTGGCGCGCATGGTGGTATTCTGGCTCAGGGCGGCAGCGAATAGCTCGGGGTAGCCGCCGGGCAGGTACAGCAACTCGGTATCGGGTGGCAGCGCGGCATCGGCCAGGGGGCTGAAATACGTGACCTCGCCTACTTCGGCCAGCACCTGCAAGTTTTGCAGGTACGTAAAGGTGAAGGCGGCATCGCGCGCCACGGCGATGCGGGGGCGGGCGGCCCGGGCGGGCGGCGCTACGTTAATAAGAGCAGGACTACGCGCCGGCGCGGCCTGGCTGGTGAGGGCCAGCAGCCGGTCTAGGTCCACGGTTTGGGGGAGCAGGTCGGCCAGGGCCTCTACCACGGCTTCTTGCTGCACCTCGGCCGCGATGGAGAGCCCCAGGTGGCGCGACGGGATGGCAAACGCGGGCCGGCTGGGCAGGTAGCCCAGGGCTTCCACGCCCACGTCGGCGCAGGCTTCCTGGAGAAACTGGTAGTGCGAGGCCGTGTTCACGAAGTTGAAAATGGCGCCCACCAACCGGATGCCGGGATAGAAATGCTTGAAGCCAAACAGCAGCGGAGCCACCGAATAGGCCATCGCCTTGGCATTGATAACCAGAATAATGGGCAAGCCGAGCAGCTCGGCTACGGCGGCGCTGCTGCCCTGCATGCGGTCGGCCCCGTCGAAGAGGCCCATCACGCCTTCGACCACGGCCACGTCGGCGGCGTGGGTGTAGCGGGCATAGGTAGCCTGGGCGTGCGCCGGGCTAGCCATAAACAAATCGAGGTTGAGGCTGGGCCGGCCGGCCGCCTGGCTGTGGTGGTGGGTGTCGAGGTAATCGGGGCCGCACTTGAAGGGCTGCACCGCCAGGCCGCGCCGGGCCAGCGCCCGCAGCAACCCCAGCGTGAGGGTGGTTTTGCCGCTGCCGCTGCTGGGCGCGGCCAAGAGGAATTGGGGCTTGCGAATGGGGTAGTCGGGCACGGCGGGGTAGTTTTGGGGGCGATAAAACGGCAGATTAGGCGTAACGCCTCACCCCTAGCCCCTCTCCGAAAAGGAGAGGGGGACTAGCCTTTAGTCCTAGTCCTCTATTTTCAAAAGCTAGTACTGCGGACTGGTTTCCCCTCTCCTTTTCGGAGGGGGCTAGGGGTGAGGCGTTGCATTAGGCTGCCGCTGGCAACCCAACTACTATGGCTCTTTACTTGATTTCGGGCGGCCCTGGGGCCGGCAAAACTACGCTGCTGGCGGCCTTGGCGGCGGCGGGCTTTGCGGTGGTGCCGGAGGTATCGCGGCAGCTCATCCAGGAGCAGGTGGCGCTAGGCAGTGTGCTAGTGCCGTGGCACGACCTAAGTGGCTTTGCCGAGCTGGCGCGCGGGCGCATGGTGGCGCAGCACACGGCGGCTAGCCAGCGCGGCGGCCTCACGTTTTTCGACCGCGGCCTGCCCGACCTCATTGCTTATCTCACGGCGGCGGGCTTGCCGGTGGCCCCGGCCTACTACCGCGCCGTGGCCGATTATCCCTACCAACGACTCGCTTTTCTGGCCCCACCCTGGCCCGACATCTACGTCAACGACCCCGAGCGCTGGCAAACGCCGGCCGAAGCGGCGGCCCTCTACGAGGTGCTGCACGCCACCTACGCGGCGCTGGGCTTTGACGTGTGCGTGCTACCGCGGACCACGGTGGCGGCGCGGGTGGCGTTTGTGCAGGCGGCCCTGGGGGCGAGGGGCAAGCCAGGGCTGGGCCGTGCTACCTTTACGGCCGAGCAAGGGTAGTCGCTTCCGCGGTGCGGGGCGGCTTTAAAAGGGAAGCCGGTGCGAGTCCGGCACAGTCGCCGCTGCTGTAACCCCAGTTGCCAACCGGCCGATACGTGGCGCCACTGTTCCCCTCGGGAATGGGAAGGCCATCGGCCGGGGGAAGTCAGAAGACCTGCCGTTGCTTGCTTCACCCCCGCTTTCGGTAGAAAAGCGCGCTGTACCATGCCCAACATCTCGCCTTCCCCCGGCCGTGCCGGGGGCGCAGCTTTTCCTTTTTTGCGCCGGCCCAGCGGCTGGCTGCTGAGCCTGCTACTGGCTAGCCACCTGGTGGGCTGGGGCCAAGCCAGGGTAGCGCCACCTGGCGCGCCCGCTCGCCCTACTCGCCTTGGCCAAGCGGCCGCCCCCGGCCGCACCACGGTGCAGTATGCCAAGGGCTTCCGCCTCGCCTACGCAGGCAACTACAAGGTAATCAGTATTCAAAATCCCTTCGCGCCGCAAGCCAACGTGGTGCGCTACCTGCTGGTGCCGCGCGGCGCCGCGCGCCCGGTGGGCTACCCCGATGCGCAGGTTATCGAAACGCCGCTGCGCAGCTTGGTGGGCTTGTCGTCGATGCACGTGGCGCTGGCCGACTTTCTGGGGGCCGCCGACCTGGTGGTGGGCGTGGGCAGCTTCAAGTACGTGTCGGCCCCGCGGGTGCGGCAGCGCATTGCGGCGGGCCAGGTGTACGAGGTAGGCCAGGGCAAAGAGCTGAACAACGAGCTGCTGGTAGCCCACCACCCCGACCTGGTCATGACCACCGGCTGGCCCGGCGAGGGCGTCGACCATTTCCAGACCCTGCGCGCCGCCGGCGTGCCGGTGCTCATCAATTCGGAGTGGGTCGAAACTACGCCCCTGGCCCGGGCCGAGTGGGTAAAAGTGCTGGCCGCGCTCCTCAACAAGGAGGCCGTGGTCAACCAAAAATTCGACGCGGTGGCCCGCGAGTACCAGCGCCTGGCTGCCCTAGGCCACCAGGCCGCCAAAAAGCCCAGCGTGGTCGTGGGCCTGCCCTTCAAGGACGTGTGGTACGTGCCCGATACCGACAGCTACATGGCCCAGTTCTTACGCGACGCGGGCGCCACCTACCACTGGGACCGCACCAAGGCGCCCAGCGGCAGCTTGGCGCTGTCGTTTGAAGCCGTGGCCCCGGTAGCCCTAGGGGCTGATTATTGGCTGCAAACCGGCTCGCTCACCACCAGAGCCGCCCTGCTGGCGCAGGATGCGCGCTACGCCGCCTTCGCACCTGTAAGGACTAACCGAGTTTTCAACAACAACCTGCGCACCAACGCCCAAGGCTCCAACGACTACTGGGAGTCGGGCGCAATGCATCCCGACCTTATTCTGGCCGATTTGCTCCGCATCCTGCACCCCGAGCTGCTGCCCACCTGGACGCTGCGTTATTATCAACCACTGCGATGAATCCGGCTCCCCCTACCCTCGGTGCTGAGCCGCAAAGCCCTACTGCGCGCCGCCCACGGCTAACCCAGGGACTGTTGGGGCTAGTAGTGCTAGTGGTGCTAGCCTTCGTGCTCGACGTGGCGCTGGGGCCGGTGCGCATTCCGGTGCTAACGGTGGCGCGCCACCTGCTGGGCCACGGCGCCGCGGCCGACACGGCCACCGCCTTCATCGTGCACCAGATTCGGCTGCCCAAAGCGCTGACGGCGCTGGCCGTGGGCAGTGGCCTGGGAGTGAGCGGCTTGCAGATGCAAACGCTTTTTCGCAACCCGCTGGCCGGGCCGTCGGCGCTGGGCCTCACGGCGGGCGCGGGGCTGGGCGTGGCCCTGGTGATGCTGACGGGCGGCGGCGGGGCTAGCGCCCTGGCCGTGCGGCAGCTGGGGCTAGCCGGCAGCTGGGCGCTGGTGCTGGCGGCCACGGCCGGCGCGGCCTCGGTGATGGCCCTCGTGCTGGCGCTGGCGGCGCGGCTGCGCGACAACGTGGTGCTGCTCATCGTGGGCCTGATGGTGGCTAGCGTGACCGGCGCCATCGTCAGCCTGTGGCAGTATTTCAGCGCCCCCGAGCAGATTCAGGACTATTTGCTTTGGACGTTTGGGGCGCTGGGCGGCGTCACGGGGCCGCACCTGGCGGTGCTGGCCACGGTAGTGGCGCTGGGCCTCGGGCTAGCCCTGGCCTCGGCCAAACCGCTGAATGCCCTGCTGCTGGGCGAGAACTACGCCCGCAGCCTGGGGCTGCGGGTGCGCCGCTCGCGCACGCTTATTATTCTCAGCACGAGCTTATTGGCTGGTGGCGTCACGGCCTTTTGCGGGCCGATTGGGTTTGTGGGCATTGCCGTGCCGCACCTCACCCGTGCCCTGCTGGGCACGGCCGACCACCGAATTTTGCTGCCCGGCGCCTGCCTGCTGGGTGCGGCCCTGGTGCTGGCCTGCGACTGCCTGGCCCAGCTACCCGGCAGCCAGATAACCTTGCCCATCAACGTCGTCACCTCGCTACTCGGCGCACCCGTGGTGCTGTGGGTTGTGCTGCGCCGCCCTATCCGCGCTGCCGCATGAGCCTAGCCCCACCCCCCGCTGCGGCACCGATACTGACGGCGGAGAACCTGACCTTGGGCTACACCGTGCGCAAAAAAGTGCCCCGCCTGGTAGCCGGCCCGCTCCAGCTAACGCTGTGGCCCGGCGAACTGGTGTGCCTGCTAGGCCCCAACGGGGCCGGCAAATCGACGCTGCTGCGTACGCTGGCCGGGATGCAGGCTCCGCTGGGCGGCTCCCTCGCCATAGGTGGCGTGCCCCTGGCTAGCCTTAGTCCCGAGGCCCGCGCCCGCCAGCTCAGCATCGTGCTCACCGAGCGCATCGAGGCTAGCCACCTCACCGTGCAGGAAGTGGTGAGCCTGGGCCGGCACCCGCACACCGGCTGGCTGGGCGGCCTCGCGGCCCACGACCACGCGCAGGTGCAGGCGGCGCTGGCGGCCACCGGCACCGCGCAGTTTGCCCCCCGCCCGGTGGGCGAACTCAGCGACGGCGAGCGCCAGAAAGTGCTGCTGGCCCGCGCTCTGGCCCAGGACACGCCGCTGCTGGTACTCGACGAGCCCACCGCCCACCTCGACCTGCCCAACCGCGTGGCCCTGCTGCGCCTGCTGCACCAGCTGGCGCGCACGCTGGGCAAAGCCATCCTGCTTTCTACCCACGAGCTGGACCTGGCCTTGCAAGCGGCCGACCGGGTGTGGCTGCTGCCCGCCACCGGCGAGCTGCTGGCCGGCCCGCCCGAAGACCTGGTGCTCAGTGGGGCGTTTGCGGCGGCGTTTCAGCGTGAGGGCCTGGCCTTCGATATCGCTACCGGCACCTTTGAGCTGCACGCGCCCACTGGCCCGCCGGTGCAGCTGCTCGGCGATGGCCCCGCCGCCTTCTGGACGCGCCGGGCACTGCTGCGGGCGGGCTTCGTGCCCACCGCTGGCCCCGCGGCCGGGTGCGTCACCGTGCCTGCTGAGACTGGTGCTGGCTTGTGGCTAAGCCAGCTGCCGGGCCAAGCCGCGCGGGCGCATTCCACTATTGGCGCGCTGCTTCAAGCGCTTCGCAATGATTTTAATCAGCTAGGGTAATAGCATATCTATCAATCTAGTATCCCCCCCCTTCAAGCGATGCTTTACTATATCTCCGGCGGGCAGCGCTCGGGCAAAAGCCGCTACGCCCAGGACCTGGCCTTGCAGCTGAGCGAGCGGCCGGTGTACCTGGCCACCTCGCGGCCCTGGGACGACGACCACCGCCAGCGCATTGCCCGGCACGTGGCCGACCGCGATGCCCGCTGGACCACCCTGGAAGAGGAAAAATACCTGAGTCGCCTCGCCCTCACGGGCCGCACCGTGGTGCTGGACTGCGTGACGCTCTGGCTCACCAACTTCTTCACCGATGCGCAGTACGACGTAGAACTGACCTTGCAGCAGGCCAAGGCGGAGTTTGATAAACTGCTCACGCAAGACTGCACGCTGCTGGTTATTTCCAACGAAATCGGCATGGGCCTGCACGCACCCACCGAGGCCGGCCGTAAGTTCGCCGACCTCCAGGGCTGGCTCAATCAGCACATCGCTCAGCGGGCCCACCGCGCCATTTTTATGGTGTCGGGCCTGCCGCTGGTGGTGAAGTGAACGTGGCCCCCCACGCCAGAACAGCACATTTTACAAACAATACTCTTATGAAAATCTACACCAAGAAAGGCGATACCGGCACCACCGGCCTCTTCGGCGGCTCGCGCGTGCCCAAAGACGACGTGCGCGTAGAGTGCGTCGGCACGTTTGACGAGGTTAACTCGACCCTGGGCCTGCTGCGCGTGAAGCTCGGCAATGACCACGCCTGGCAACCCAAGCTCCACAAAATTCAGAAGGACTTGATGGACATGATGTCGCACCTGGCGCGGCCTTCGGACGCCAAAAAGGTGAATACTAATCCGATGCCTGTCGATGGCGCGCAATTTTGCGAGGCGTGGATTGATGAGCTGGAAGGCCAGATGACGACGGCTTCCGATTACTTCCTGCTGCCCGGCGGCAACGAAGTTTCGGCCCTGTGCCACGTGGTGCGCACCCAGATGCGCCGCGGCGAGCGCCGGCTGGTAAGCCTGCTAGCCACCGACACCGTCGATGCCGCCATTCCGGCCTACATCAACCGCCTGTCGGACCTGTTCTTCACCCTGGCCCGCGCCGAGATGGACCAGGCTGGCGTAGCCGAAGAGAAATGGCAATTATTTCTCTACAAGCGCTTTAAGAAAGCCGACGAGCCCACTCCTCCTACTGAACCCACGGCCTGATGACTTGGAACATTCTGGCTCCTGACCCGGCCCTAGCGGCGGCTATCGCGCACAAAATCGACACCAAAACCAAACCGCTCGGCGCCCTGGGCCAGCTCGAAAGCCTGGCCCAGCGAGTGGCCCTGGTGCAGCAAACCCTCACGCCCGCGCTACGCCGGCCGCACGTGCTGGTTTTCGCCGCCGACCACGGCATCGCGCAGGCTGGCGTGAGCCAGTACCCGCCCGAAGTGACGCACCAGATGGTGCGCAACTTTGCCAGCGGCGGGGCAGCCATCAACGTTTTCTGCCGCCAGAATGGCCTGGCCCTCACCATCGTGGATGCCGGGGTGCGCGGCAGCTTTGCCGACCTGCCGGCCGTGCGCAACGAAAAAATTGCCGAAGGCACCCAAAACTTCGCCCACGCCCCGGCCATGACCGCTGCCCAGTGCACCGACGCCCTGGCGCGCGGCGCCCGGCTGGTCGATGAGCTACGCGCCGCTGGCTGCAACGTAGTGGGCCTGGGCGAGATGGGCATCGGCAACACCGCATCGGCCGCCGTGCTCATGCACCTGCTCACGGGCCGGCCGCTAGCCGAGTGCGTGGGGCGCGGCACCGGCCTCGATGCCGCGGGCGTAGCGCGCAAGCTGGCCACCCTCACGCGGGCGGTGGCGGCGCACCCCGCGCTAAACCCCGCCGACCCGCTGGCCGTGCTGGCCACCTTCGGCGGCTTTGAAATAGCGCAGCTCTGCGGGGCCCTGCTGCGCGCCGCCGAGCTGCGGCTGCTGCTGCTCATCGACGGCTTTATTGCCTCGGCGGCGCTGCTGGTGGCGGCCCGGCTAGCCCCGGCCGTGCTTGCCTACTGCGTGTTCTGCCACGAGTCGGGCGAGCAGGGGCACCGCCTGCTGCTCGCCGAGTTGGGCGGGCAGCCGCTGCTGCACCTCGGCATGCGGCTGGGCGAAGGCACGGGCTGCGCCCTGGCTTACCCGCTGGTGCAGGCCGCCGTCAGCTTTCTGAATGAAATGGCGTCGTTCGAGAGCGCGGGCGTCAGCGACGATTCGAGTACCTAGGCTTTTTTCATGGATTGCATGCGCACACACGTACGTTTGCTGCTGCTGGCGGTGCAGTTTTACACCCGCCTGCCGGTGCCCGCCTGGGTGGGCTATTCTGAGGAGTTGCTCAACCAGGCCACGGTGTATTTTCCGCTCGTGGGGTGGCTGGTGGGGGGCGTGGCGGCTGGCGTTTTCATGGGCGCGCGCTGGCTGTTTCATAACGACGACGTGGCGCTGCTGCTGAGTATGGTGGCCAGCATCCTGCTCACGGGCGCCTTTCACGAAGACGGCTTTGCTGATGTGTGCGATGGCTTCGGCGGCGGCTGGACCCAGGATAAGATACTGGCTATTATGAAAGATAGCCGCCTGGGCACCTACGGCGCCGCTGGCCTGGGGCTGCTGCTGGCGGGTAAGTTTCTGGCCTTGCGCGGGCTGCCGGCGGCGGCCGTGGCTCCCGCCCTGCTGCTAGCCCACCCGCTGAGCCGGGCCACGGCGCTCACCTGCATTTTCAGCCACCGCTACGCCCGCGCCAACGAAGCTGGCAAGGCGAAGCCCGTTGCTAAAAAGATGCGGCCGGGCGAGCTGGCCGCCGGTCTGCTGCTAGGTGCTCTACCGCTATTCGGCTACGCCACGTGGCTGCATCGCCCCGCCGTGCTGCTGCTGGTAGTCCCGCTGGCGGTGGCCAAAACTACCCTAGCCCGCTACTTTCAGCGTTGGATTGGCGGCTACACCGGCGACTGCCTGGGGGCCATCCAGCAAGTGGCAGAGGTGAGCTGCTACCTTTCTTTATTAGCTGGTTTTGCATGGAAATTTATTTGATTCGCCACACGGCCGTGCAGGCTCCCGGCATTTGCTACGGCCACTACGACGTGCCGCTCGCCGACACCTTTGCCGCCGAAGCCGCCCAGCTGCGCACCAAGCTGCCGCCCCCGCCCTACCAAGTTTTCAGCAGCCCCGCCCAGCGCTGCCTGGCGCTAGCCCAAACCGTGGCCACGGAGATAACGCCGGATGAGCGCCTGCGCGAAATGCACTTTGGCACCTGGGAAAACCGCTTGTGGCAAGACCTGCCTCCCACCGAAACCGAGCCCTGGATGGCCGACTACGTCACACTCGCGCCACCCAGCGGCGAAACGTTCGGGGCCGTGCAGCAGCGGGCCGCCGCTTTTTTAACCGACCTAACGGCCACCGCCGTGGAGGAGCCCACGCTGGTTTTCACGCACGGGGGCACCATTCGGGCGCTGGTGTGCCACTGTCTGGAAATCCCCCTGTGCAATGCTTTTCAGCTACAAATAGACTACGCCTCCGTGAGCAAGCTTCAGCTTCAGCACGGGCGCTGGCAGTTGGTAGCACTTAATCATTGAATTAGCTTGGGGTGGTCGGGTACCTGTATAGCCCCGTGGCGCGATGCCTGCTCACGACGGGGGCGGGCTGGCAACTGGCCGCGCAGATGCCCACCGAACTGATAGTCACGGCCCTGGAGCAGTTCCTAACGCTAAGCCCGCGCCGGGTCTGATTATCCACGCCGACCGCGGCAGTCAGTAAACCAGCCTGGCCTGCCGCCAGCGCATCGAAGCGGCTGGTGCCTACGTCACTATGCCCGGCCGGGCAACCCCTACGACAACGCCCAAGCGGAGGCGGGGTGGAGTACGCTCAAAACCGAGTTGCTGCCCCAGGGCGGGGCCTTTGCCAGCTTGGAAAAAGCCCGGCTGGAAGTGGCCTACTACCTCGACGTCTATTTTAACCTCGACCGACCGCCGCTACTCCGCCCTGGGCTACCGCTCGCCCTACCAATTTGAGAGCGACCTGCTTCAGCACCTACCTTAGCTCACTGTCCGCTGTGGCTAGACCACCCTAACTGTTCACCTAGTAGCGCTTCCTAAGCTAATTCCTGAAAGAAGCCCAGGTAGCATTCGAGAAAGATAACTTGTTCAACCAGAGCCAGCTTCTCAGCTTGCCGGCAATAGTGGTGAGCCTGTGGGTACTGTGGCGAGCCGGCAAAGACCCGAAAAATTCGTATGGCTATGCCCCGCGCGATTTAGAGAAGGAAGAGGAAAAGGCACACCTGACTTCGGACGTTAAGCAGGCCTAATTATACCCTTTTATATGCTGTAGATGCAGAACTCTGTTTAGGGCATTGCACTTTGCCACTAGCAGCCAACCCAACCCAAAAAAGCAACTACCAAGCGGCTTTCTGCGCGCCTATAAGCTAGATAGCTCCTGTTTTCAAGCGAGTTGGAGAGTTCTGCAACAGCCACGGCCGTTTATATAATGTGACAAACCTAGCAGTGTCGGGTAGGTCTACCGAAAGGCCCACGCTGGTTGAAGGTTAGCTTGCTAGTTCGCCCAATCGCTAGTGTACCGCTTGCTGCTAGCAATAAGCAGCTTCCTGCTAGCGGGCTACCTTATCCAGTAAGCGTTTCCACGCAATGGGGAGGTTATTGGCGGCCTGACGCAGCAGCTCGCACTGGTTTAGCTGCGCCGTCTATGCCCAAAGCGGCCGGCCCCTACTGCCGAGTAAGTTGGCGGATGCGCCGGTTGTTGGAGTCGGCCACGTAGAGCGTCGCGCCCGAGGGCAGCACGGCGAGGCCTATGCTGCGACTGAAGAGCGAAGTGACCGCGGGCCCATCGGCGTAGCCCAGCGTGCGCGGATTGCCCGCCAGCAGGCTCACCTGGCCGTTAGGCTCGATGCGGCGCAGGCACCCGTTGCCCCAGTCCGCCACGTAGAGCACGCCGCTCGCATCTACGGCCAGGCTAGTGGGCAGATAGAGCTTGGCCTGGCTGCCGGCTCCCTCGGCGTAGCCCCCGGTGCTACCGGCCACGGTGCTCACCGTGCCCGCCGCGATTTTGCGCACGCGGTTGTTCTGGTAGTCAGCTACGTACACGGTGCCCCGCGCATCTACTGCGACGCCGTAGGGGTAGTAGAACAGGGCCGTCGCCGCCGGGCCGTCGGCGAAGTTTTCGGGCACGAACTGTACGTCCGGGGGGCCGCTGCCAGCCAGCGTGCTCACCACGCCCTGGGCCGTAATCTGGCGGATACGCTCGTTGCGCGTGTCGGCCACGTAGAGCGAGCCCTGCGGGTCACAGGCCAGGCCCGTCGGTGCCCAAAACCGGGCCGTGGCGGCGGGGCCATCTTGCAAGCCAGGGGCAATCGTGCCGGCCCAGGTGCTCACCAGCCCGGCCGGGCTAATGGCGCGGATGCAGTTGTTGTGGCTGTCGGCCACGTACACCGTGCCCTGCCCGTCCACGGCCACCCCGACGGGCGCGTTGAAGGCGGCGGTGGCGGCGGGCCCGTCCAGGTAGCCGGCGGTGCCGCGGCCAGCCAGCGTACTGACCACCCCGGCCGGCGTCACTTTGCGGATGCAGTGGTTGTCGGTGTCGGCCACGTAGAGATTGCCCTGCGCGTCGAGGGCCACCTGGCCCGGCCCGGCGAAAGTAGCCGTGCTACCCGGCCCATCGACGCGGCCAGTACTCCCGGTGCCAGCCAGCGTACTGACGAGATAGGTGGGCGCAGAGACGATAGGGTCATCCTTTTTTTGGCAGCTCAGCAGGGTGGCCGTCAGCAGCAGGGCAGTGGCGAGAACGTAGCGCATGGAACAGGAAGTAGGAGCAATAGAATATGCGAGCGGTAGGGCAAGTTGCTTTTAGGCTAGCCCCATACCGGTGCCTGTAGGAAGGAAAGATAGCTCCCCAGAAAAGTACCACGCCAAGCGTACACGTTGTAGAGTTATAAGGCAGCTAACTACTGGCTTGTGGCACTCTTTTTTAAGGAAGGCTTACACGTGTCAAGCTGCTCTCATTCGGCCATTTACTGCCTTGGCCACCAAGTGTGCCCTAGGTTGCTGGAGGGCTGCGTTTCCCCCTTGCTCAGCCTAGGCGGGAACTACCGCGAGCAGGTACTTACTGGCCATGGCCCACCAGCGCCGATAGATACAGCTGAAACGCACTATTACGGGCCGTATCGTCGGCCGTGGCCCCTTTGAGCACGTGCGTAAAGCCCCCATTGTAGCGCAGGCCCAGGCCAAGCCCGTTGGCCAATTGATAGCCGAAGCCCGTGGCGTAGCCCAGGTCGAAGGGGGGTAGCTGCCGGCAAAGTCGGCGGTGACGCGCGCCAGCGGCGTCCGCGAGCCGATACTGGCATCCGACCCGGCCAGGTAGCCGAGCTGCGGGCCGACTTCGATAAATAATCCCCCGAGGCCGGTGGCCACCCGCAGCAGCACCGGCAGGTCGACGTAATTCAGGTTGATGCGGTTGCTGTCGGCGGCACCCTTGGTGCCTTTCTGGGAGTAGAGCACTTCGGGCTGCAGCGACAATTGGTCGCTGAGCTTGACGTTGACGAGCACCCCACCGTGGAAGCCCCACTTGGAGGCAGCCCCGGCCACGTGTTGGCCCACCACGGTGGTGTACGAGGGGCCGCCCTTTAGGCCAAGCCGCACGCGTTGGGCCTGGGCCGCGCCGCTAGCGGCCAGGGCCAGCGTGGCCATTACGAAAAGCTGTTTCATAGTTTTTGAGAAAAAAATATGTCAACTAAGATAATGATTTACTGTAAGATAAATAGCTTTACCTAGAGAATGAGTAGCGATGCGCCACTACTCCCCAGCTAGGTTGAATTCTTACCCTAGGTGCCGGGTCTGGCTAGCGGCAAGCAACTAGCAACCGACCCTAGCGGCGCGCTACCAGCCGCTGCGCAGCAGCACGGCGCTCAGGCAGGCGGCCGTCAGGAAGCGCAGGTCGGCGGGCAGGTCGGTGCGCAGCCACACGCTGGGCTGGGCCGTGGCGTAGTCAATATAGCCGATGCGCTGCTGCTGATACAGCACCGCAATGCCGCCGGGCTGGCCGGGCGCCGGCCACGGCACGCGCCGGCCCGTGCGCAACGTCAGGGGCGGGTGCGGCAGGCGCTGGAGCGTCAGCAGCACGTGGGTATCGTCGCCCACCCGGCCCGCCACGGCGGTGGGGGCGGCGGGCCGCAGCGGCTGGGTCGGCGCGGGCAGCTCCAGGTACCAGGCAGCACTTTGCCCCACCTGCGCGCCCACCACAATGGCCGAGAACTGCTCGGCCGCCGGCGGCCCCACGCTAAGTGTCGGGGAGAGCATTTGCTCGCGCGACAGCGACTCGGTGGTGGTATAGATGTCGGCCGCGTGGCCCTGGTCGTCGGCAAAGTGGTAGTGGCTGCGCCCCCGGCTGGCACTGGTGCGCTCCAGGTAAGGGCGGCGCAGCATATCCAGCACGGTTACGCCGGTAGTGGGGGGGAGAGCCTGGTGCAATTCGGTGCGGGTGCTCAGCCAGCCGCGGTGCAACTCGCTGACTTGGTAGGGGCCAAAGCTAGGCGGGGTATCGGCCCGCTTAACCACCGCCTGCGGCAGCACCCATTGGGTACCGGGCGCCTCCTCAAACGGATTGGGGGAGGTGGGCGGCAGCAGGGCGGAAACCGACGAAACGGCGCAGCCACCCAGCAGCAAGGGCAGGGTTATCAGGCAAGACAGACAAACGCGCGACAGGCGAGGCATAAGACAAAAGAAGGGAAAAGCAACCCAAATCGTCGCCGGCCGCCGGGCAGGGTAGCCCGCACGCAAGGCAGCGGGCAGCGGCCCACCGGACAAGAGGTAAAAGTGCGGCTGGGCCAGGCGCTAATCGGGGCCGGGACCAGCGTTTTGGCGGCAAGCGGCCCGCCCGGCCAGGCGCAGTGCGGGCACCAAACAGGCGGCGTATCTGCTAACTGGCAGGCAGTGGAAAAAGAGCGGAATACCTGCTGCAAAGGTGCCCACTGACCCTACCCCCGGCAATCGCCGAAAAAGGGGATTTTAGCCTACCCAGAAACCAGTAGTTTGCGCTCGGGCCCTGGTTTTTGGGGGTTTCCTGCCCAAGTTTACCAGCCATGAGTCTTGTGCACTCGCTTATCTGTCACGGCCACCCACGCCGCCGCGCCCTAGGGCGGTGGCTGCTCCTGCTGGCGCTGGCCAGCGGTGGGCCCGCCGGGGCGGGTCCCCTAGGTGTGCCCGCCGACACCACCCGCGCCAAGGAGGCGCTCCGGCAGTCGGCCGCACTAGCCGCCACCGACACGGCCCGCGCCGGGCAGCTGGCCCGGCAGGCGCTGGCGCTGAGCACGGCCGCGGGCTACGGCTACGGACAAGCCCACGGCTGGTTGCAACTCAGTGCATTGGCCCTCATTCGGGGCGACCAGGGGCGCGCCCAGCACTACGGCGAGCGAGCCTGGACCGTGGCCCGGCCGCTGTATCGCCGCCAGCCCAGCGCCCGGCTGGCGCGGCTGCTGGCCGGCATTGCCAACAACCTGGGCAGCGCCGCCGACCACCAGGGGCACTACCCCGCGGCCGTAGCCCACTACCTTGACGCTGCGGCCTACCTCACCACAAGCCCCGAGCAAGCGGCCACCCTACTGACCGTGTACGCCAACCTAGGCAACTGCCTGCTGGTGCTGGGGCAGCCCACCCGGGCGGCCGGCTACTGGCGGCGGGCGGCCGCCCTGCGCCCGCGCACCGGCCCCGTGCCCGAGCTGCTGCCCGTGTATTTGCAGTTGGCGGCCCTGCACCTGCAAAACGCGCACCCCGACAGCGCCGGCCAAGCGCTGGCCGCCGCTCGCCCGCTGGTGCACCCGGCCAGCCTCTACGCCGGCGAGTACTACGGCACGTTGGGCCAGTACTACCTGCACCGACAGCAGGCGGCCGCCGCGCGGCAGGCGTTTGGGCGGGCCCTGAGCTACGCTACCCGCAAAGGCGCCAGCGGCTACCAGGCCCAGCTGCTGCTGGGCCTGGGCCAGCTCGACCAGCAGGCCGGCGACCTGCCCGGTGCCCGCGTCCGGCTCTTGCAAAGCCTGGCCCTGACCGAGCAGCGCGGCGACCCGGCGCCGCTCGCCACCGTGCTGCAAGCCCTGGCCCAGGTGGAGGAGCAAGCCGGCCAAGGCTTGGCAGCGCTGCACTACTACCGCCGCAGCCGCCAGGTGCTCGACACGCTGGCCGGGGCAGTAGCTCGCCGCCAGATAAATCAGCTCGAAACCCGCTTCCGCACCCGCGAGCAAGCCCAGCAGCTGCGTACGTTGCGCCAAACCCAGGCCGCGCAGCAGCAGGCCCTGCGCCAGCAGCGCCAGTTGAGCGCGCTGTACCTGGCGCTACTGCTGGCGGTGCTCGGCGTCGGGGCCCTAGGGCTAGCGTTGTGGCGGCACCGCCGGCGCCTAGCCGCCCAGCAGCAAGCCCAAGCCCAGGCCCAGCAAGCTGCCCAGGCCATGCTGCACGGGCAGGAAACCGAGCGCCGCCGCCTGGCCCGCGACCTGCACGACGGCCTGGGTGGCCTGCTGGCCACCGTGCGCCTTTACCTGGCCGCAGCCGGCCAGCATCGCAACCTGCCCCCCGAACCCGCCCAGCTGCTGACCCAGGCCGTAGCGCAGCTCGATAACACCATCGGCGAGCTGCGGCAGGTGGCCCGCAACCTCATGCCCGAGGCCCTGCTGGCCTTTGGCCTAAGCCAGGCGCTGCACGACTTGGCCGCCGCCCGCCCCCTGGCCGAAGGGCCGCAGGTGCTGGTGCAGCTCTACGGCCTCGACGAGCGCCTAGCCCCGGCGCTGGAAGTGGAGGTGTACCGCCTGGTGCAGGAGCTGCTGGCCAACGCCCGCCGCCACGCCCACGCCCAGCAGGTGCTAGTGCAGCTGATGCGCCACGGCCCCGAGGTGCAGCTCGTGGTGGAGGACGATGGCGACGGCTTCGACCCGGCCGCGCCCCGCGCGGGGGTGGGGTTGCGCAGTGTGCAGGCGCGGGTGCAGTACCTAGGGGGCACGCTCGACGTGCAGTCGCGTCCCGGCCACGGCACCACCGTCAGCATCGAGCTGCGGGCGGGACCTGCTGACGCGACCCACCTAGCCACCGTGTGAGTGGTTGGGCGGCGCAGCCCGCTCGCCTGCGGCGATGCGGAAAGCGGTTACGTTTACTTGCCTATCATTGCCCATGGAGAAGATAAAAGTGCTGCTCGTA
>CAYLNN010000008.1:0-124203 GCA_964385095.1 uncultured Hymenobacter sp. | reverse complement strand
AGCTCACAAAGTGGCCGGCCTCGCTAGCCATCAACTCATAGTAAAACTGGCTCAGTTCGGGGTCGCGGTCCTGCAAATGCAGCCACAGCAGTTTGAAGCGCTCGCAGGAGCGCGCCTCGATGAGCGACGATACGAGGAGTTGGTCCATGAGCTGGCGCTCGCGGGGACCGCCCTTGCGCACATGCGCCATGAGCTGCACCACGTACTCGTCGCGCCGGGGGCGGCCTAGCGGCAGGCCGCGCTTGCGCAGCTCCTTCACCACGCGCTCGAAGTGCTCCCACTCCTCGGCCACCAGGGCGGTGAGCTCATCTACCAGCCGCTCTTTTTCGGGGTAGTGCACGATGAGCGAGATGCCGGTGCTGGCCGCTTTTTGCTCACAATAGGCGTGGTCGACCAGAATTTCTTCGAGGTTTTTGCTGGCGAGGTCGGCCCAGCGCGGGTCGGAGTTAAGCTTGAGCTTGAGAATAGTTTTTTCTTTCATAAGTCTAGAAGGCTAACGAATTGCGGGGGAAGCGCCCGGCTAACAACTACTCAACTAAAAAAGCGCCAGCGGACGCCGAACAGGAAGCGGCGCGGGTAGCCGGTGTAGTAAGGCGTGGTGAAGTAGCCGTCGCTGGTGAGGCCCTGGTTGAGGTAGGCAACTTTGAGGAAGATGGAGGCCGAGCTGATGTCGGCGGCCACGAACGCATTGGCCACGGCGTAGTTGCCGATGGTGAAGCGGTCCTGCACGTAGAACTGCTGCGTGCTGGGGGCGTAACCATAGGCCCGGAAGCGCGACTGGTAGTACAGCTCGCCCCCAACCTGCGCAAACAGCGCATTGCCAAACACCTTATGCTGGTAATACACCCGCGACTCCGTCACGAGGGCCGGCACGCGCAGGCCCGCGCCATCGCCGCCCTGCGTGTACGTAGCCTGGTTGTCGAAATACACGCTGCCCAGCCGGGCGCGGTGCCGCGCAAACCCAATGTAGAGCGCCTTGCTGTCGGTGAGGGCCGAGGAAAGCTGCTCGGGCACGCCGTACTGGTTATAGAAAACCAGGCCCGAGATGCGCACCGCGGCGGCGCTCAGCTCAATGGAATGCTCGGCCAGAAAAGGCAGCCGCTGGCGCAGGCGCACCGTCAGCTGCTGGGTGGTGGTATTGTTAAAGGTGCTCTGCCACTTGTCATCGACGCGCAGGTTGGCCCAGGCGTAGTTATTACCAATAAACACGCGCTGGGTGAGCGTGGGCGAGTACGAGTTGAGCAGCAGCTCGGCCGAGAGCGGGCCGGTGCGCACCCGCCCACGCAGCCAGTATTCGGCGCCGGCGCCCACCACTTTAGGTACTAGGCTGTTATCGAAGGGCAGGTACTCGCCGGCGACCTCCACGGCGTAGGTATCGCGGTAATTGAAGGAGGCCGTGCCACCCACAAACAGCTGCCCAAAATAGCGCGAGCCCACCGCCGTATCGGCCGGGGCGGCGCCCACCGTCACGAGGCGCAGGCCCGCGCCCGAGCGCCCGAGCGGCGTGGTAAGCTGCGACAGCCAGGCATTGCGGTAGCGGCCATACACGTTGTACTCGAGGCGGCTGGTGCGCCCGAGCAGGCCGAAGGTGTTCTCCACCTGGCGAAACGTGGCGCGGTCGTCGGTAGCCACCGTATTGCGCAGCGTGCCCGAATTGGGAAAAGGCGTGGCCTGCGGGAAGAACAACAGCACGCCGTCACCATCGCGCGGCAGGGCGTTGTTGGTGTAGGCATTGTACTGCCGGCGCAGGTCGAGCACGTGGTAGGCCGTGAAGCCCTTTTGCGCCAGCCGGTAGGTTTGAAACACGTGCACCTGGTCGCGGTCTTCGCGCGGGTTGGGGTCGTTGGTGCTGGTGGGCGGGTTTAGGTAGGTTCGCTCGCGGTCGTACTTGAAAAAGCTATTGTCGCCCTTGGCCTCATCCAGGCTTTCATTAGCTGTGGGCCAGATGCCGCCCAGCTCGCGGGTTTGCTGGCGGCTGGCCGAGTAGTTGGCCAGCACGTGGTAGCGGCCGTCTTCGGTCTGGTAGCGGCCGTAGATGGTAAAGTTGTTGTGCTCTATCTGCCACTGCGCCGTATTCACGCCCAGCACCTGGTTGCTGGCAATGCGCTCGTAATCAACCCCAACGCTGAAATTCTTCTTCAGCGAGCGCGAGTAGCTGATTTCAAATACCTGCTCGCCCCGGCTGCCCTGGATGTAGCGAAAGAACGAGTACGGCGAGCGGCTGTCGTAGTACGGCACCTCGCTGGCATCGCGCACGTTGCGGTCGAAGGCATTGCGCCCGAAGCGCGCCCCTAGCTGGTAGTTGGGCTGGTAGAGCAGCGGCCGCGACGCCGAGCCCAGCACGCCCAGGTCTTGCTGAAACGTGGTGTCGTGGGCCCAGAACCGCGCCTGCGGAAAGCGCGTGAGCGCCGTATCGAGGAGCGTGCCACCCGTAGAGTCGCGCCGCACCTCGGCCTCGTAGATGACGCGGGTGGTTTTGGGGCCGTAGAGCACCTTGGTCGAGTCGTCCACAATCTGCGCGTGGCTAGCCAGCGCCGCGCCCAGCAGCAGCCCAAGCAGCAGAAACCGGTGGACAACATTTTTAAAAGAAACCATGCAAAGGAGGGTCACGCAATTAGTGGGCACGCACGCACGCCGCGCCGCCGGCAAAGGTACTAGCCCCCGGCACCACCGGTAGCCGCGGCCACGGCCGCCGCCAGCTGCCGCGCCCCGTCTCCCAGCAACGCCACGCGCACCGGAATGGTATAGGTGTGCGCGGCCATTGCCAGCACCGGCCCGGGCCAGAGGCTAGCCAGGCCCTTTTTGCTTTCGCCACCGAGCCGGGTAGCGTCTTTTTCGGTGGTAAAAACCGGCCAGCCCGGCTGCCAGTGCTCGTAGAGCGCCGCCAGGTCGGCGGGCTGAAAAGCGTGGTGGTCGGGCAGCGCCGCGTGGTGCCGGATGGTATAGCCCTGGCCTTCGAGGTGCTCGCGCAGGGGGCCGGGCTGCGCAATGCCGGTGAGCAGCAGCGCCGGGCCCGGCGCGGGCCGGCGGCTAGGGTCCACCACTAGCGACAAGCCCGCTAGCTCGGCATCGGTGACCAACGGCACGGGCGGCGCGTAGTCATAGCTCGAAAACAGCACCGGCACGCCGGGCCGGGCGTAGCGCCGCACCGCGGCCGCGGCCGCCGCCTGGGCCGCGGCCGACAGGCCGGGCGGGCACTTGGTGATGATAATGACATCGGCGCGGGCGGCCCCGGCGCGGCTTTCGCGCAGGCGGCCGGCGGGCAGCACGTAGTCGTGGTAGAAGGGCCTAGCCAGCTCGGTGAGCAGGATGTTAAGGGCCGGGCGCACGCGCCGGTGCTGGTAAGCATCGTCGAGCACCACGCAGGTAAGCACGGGGTGCTGCCGGCGCAGCAGGTCGAGGCCTAGCCGGCGGTTTTCGGCCACGGCTACGGGCACGCCCAGCGCACTAAACTGCTCGAAATACTGCCACGGCTCGTCGCCCACCGTGGCGGCCGAATCGGCCGCGGCGGCTAGCCGCGGGCCGCTGGTCTGGCGGCCGTAGCCCCGGCTCAGGATGGCCGGGCGCTGGCCCTGGCGCAGCAGCTCCTCCACCAGCCAGGCCACGTGGGGCGTTTTGCCGGTGCCGCCCACCCGCAGGTTGCCCACGCCCAGCAGCGGCACCCAGCTGGGCACCGAGGCCTTCCAGCCGTGGTCGTAGAGCCAGTTGCGCCCCGCCAGCACGGCGGCGTAGAGCCAGGAAAACGGGAGCAGCAGCCAGGCCGGCCAGGGAGGAAGCATGGGGCAAAGGTCGGGGCGCGGGCCGACCTTTGCCCCATGCCCGATTTTACCACCCGCCTGCTCGCCCTGCTTTCCTCGTTTCCGCTGCCCGCCGCGCCCCTGCCGGGCGGGGTAGAAGTCCGCAATTCCTTCCACGACCCGGCCGTGCAGGCCATCCTCACGGCCTTTGCCCGCAAGTTTTACACGGCCGATACGGCGCGGGTGGGCGTTTTCGGCATCAACCCGGGCCGGTTTGGCGGCGGGCGCACCGGCGTGGCCTTTACCGACCCGGTGGCCCTAGCCAGCTGCGGCATCGCCCACGAGCTGCCCCGGCAGCGGCGCGAGCTGTCGAGCGAGTTTGTGTATAAATTTATTGAAGCGCTGGGCGGGCCGGCTGAGTTTTACCAGCACTTTTTCCTAAGCTCGGTGTACCCGCTGGAGCTAACCCGCGAAGGCAAAAACTACAATTACTACGATGCCCCGGCCCTCACCAAAGCCCTGTGGGCCGACATGCGCCGGTCTTTAACCGAGCAGGCCGAGCGGCTGCACCTGCGCCGCGACGTGGCCGTGAGCCTGGGCCGCCGCAACGGCGAATTTTTGCGCAAGCTCAACGAGGAACTGGGCTTGTTCGGGCGAATTGAGATTCTGGACCACCCGCGCTTTCTCATGCAGTACCGCCGCAAGGGGCTAGCCGAGAACGTGGCGCGCTACGTGGAGGTCCTCGGCGCCCTGCTCGAAAAATGAAACTGGCGCCGTCAGTGCGTGAAAACCGACAACTTACCCGCTTTATTTGTCTTACTATTAGTACTCGCGCTGCCTCCTCCTTCTCCCTTCTAATTAAGTGCCTACTGTTCAAGACCTCACCCGGCTGCTGGAAACCGCCGCCCCCCTGGCTTACCAGGAAAGTTATGACAACGCCGGCCTGCAGTGTGGGCTGCCCGACACCGAGATTACGGGCGTGCTCATCGCCCTCGACTGCACGCCCGCCGTGGTGGCCGAGGCTAGCCGCCGTGGCTGCAACGTGGTGGTGTGCCACCACCCGGTCATTTTTCGGCCCCTCAAGCGCCTCACCGGCAAGGGCCTGGTCGAGCAAACCATCATGGCCGCCCTCAAGGCCGACGTGGCCATCTACGCCGCCCACACCAACCTCGACAACGTGCGCCAGGGCGTGAACGCCAAGCTAGCCGACAAGCTGGGCCTGGTAAACACCCGCATTCTGGCGCCTAAAACCGGCACGCTAGCCCGCCTCAGCACCTACGTGCCCGACGAGCCCACCGCCGATGGCCAGCAGCTGGCCGACGTGGTGTTGCAGGCGCTTTACACGGCCGGCGCGGGCCACGTGGGCAACTACCGCGACTGTAGCTTTCAGACGCCGGGCCTGGGCACTTTCACGCCGGGGCCGGGCAGCCGCCCCACCCTCGGCAAAGAAAACCAGCCCACCGCCGTGGCCGAAACCCGGCTCGAAGTGCTGCTGCCGCTGCACCGCCAGGGCGCCGTGCTGGCGGCCCTGCGCCAGGCCCACCCCTACGAGGAAGTGGCCTACGAATTGGTAAAGCTCGAAAACCAGCACCAGGACGTGGGCGCCGGCGTGGTGGGCGAGCTACGCGAGGCGCTCAGCCCGGCCGCTTTTCGCCAGCTATTGAAGGCCGAGCTGGGCGTACCCGTGGTGCGCTACACGGCTTTCGAAAAAGAGATTAAGAAAGTAGCGCTGTGCGGCGGCGCGGGCAGCTTCCTCACCGGCGCGGCCCTGGCCGCCGGGGCCGATGCTTACGTAACCGGCGACGTGAAGTACCACGAGTTTTTTGCCCCCGAAGGCCAGCTAATGCTTTGCGACGTGGGCCACTTTGAGAGCGAGCAATTTACGGACGAGATATTCCGCGATTTGCTGCTGGGCGCGTTCGGTCGTACTTTTGCGGTCTTATTCGCTGAAACCCCCACGAATCCCGTTCAGTATGACTGCTAATTCTGCCGCCGTGGCAAATCCGGCCGACGCGCCTATTTCCGCCAAGCTCGAAGCTTTGCTCAACCTGCAACGCATTGATTCGCAGCTGGATGAAATTCGCCGGGTGCGCGGCGACCTCCCCGAGGAAGTGCGCGACCTCGAAGACGAAATTGCCGGCTACGAAGCCCGCGTGAAGCGCTTCGACGAAGAAATCGGTGGCCTGCAAGACCAAATCAAGCAGCGCAAAGCCGCTACCAAAGAGGCCGAAGGCCTGATTAAGCGCTACGAAGAGCAGCAAACCAACGTGCGCAACAACCGCGAGTACGAGGCCATTGCCAAGGAAGTAGAGCTGCAACGCCTCGAAATTCAGATTTCGGACAAGAAAATCAAGGAGGCCCAGTACCTCATCGACCAGCGCAACACCGAGGCCAACGTGACCCGCCAGCGCCTCGATGAGCGCCGCAAGGACCTCGACACCAAAAAAAGCGAGCTCGACACCATCGTGGCCGAGAATGAAGCCGAGGAAAAGCAGCTCATGACTGAGCGCGAAACCGCCGTGCAGCCCGTCGAGAACCGCCTGCTGACGGCCTACGACCGCATTCGGGGCAACATGCGCAACCGCCTGGCGGTGGTGCTGGTGCGCCGCGATGCCTGCGGTGGCTGCTTCAACACGGTGCCCCCGCAGCGCCAGGCCGATATTATTTCGCACAAGAAAATTATTGTCTGTGAGCACTGCGGCCGTATCTTGGCCGACGTAGAAGGTAAACAGTCGGCCAACTAGGGTCCGGCTTGTTTTGAAAGGAAAAGGAACGGCTCTGGTCGTTCCTTTTTTGTTGCGCCACTTTATGGTTTTTCTCACCCCGGGTTCCTCCTTCTTTCGCCGTTTGCCGCGGGCTCTCGCTGGCGGGGCGTTGCTGTGCGCCGGCCTTGGGGGGCCGGGGTGGGCTAGCCCGGGCAAGCAGGCGCCCGAGGCTAGCTCGGCCAGCAGCCCCCTGGCGGCGGGCGAGGGCCTTGCCCCCACCGCTCGCCGCGCCTACGCCGAGCTGCTGAAACTAAAGCTAACGGCTAGTCGCCAATTGCTGGCCATCGAGCCCGCCGCTGCCCCCGGCACCCTGCTGGTAGCCGACTGTGCCGATTTTGTGGAGCTGCTCATCACCCAGGATGCCAGCCGCTACGACGCTACCCTAGCCAGCCAAACTACCCGCCTGGCCACGCTGGAAAAGGCGCCGGCCGGCGCCCTGCGCGACTATGCGCAGGCTGAAATCCGGCTGCACCAGGCCACGGCCCAACTAGCCTTTCACCACGAGGTGCGCGGCGCCTGGAACCTGCGCCAGGCCGTGCTGCTGATGCAGGCGGTAGTGCAGCGCTACCCGGCATTTTTGCCGGCGCGCAAAACCTTGGGTGTCTGTCAGTTCGGCATCGGTTCGCTGCCCGAGGGCTACCACTGGCTGCTGCGCCTGCTGGGCCTGCGCGCCAGCCCCGAGGAAGGCCTGGCCAACCTAGGCCGGGCGGCAGCCCAGCCCCACGACTTCCAGGCCGAAAGCCAGCTGCTACTAGCCCTCATCCGCGAGTCGTACTACAAAAAAGGTGACGAAAGCCTGGCCGTGGCAGGCCGCCTGGCCCGCGAGCAGCCCGACAACCTACTCTTCAGCTACCTGGTTATCAGCCTCAACAAGCGCCAGCACCACGGTGAGGCCGCGCTGGCTGCCTACCGCGCCCGGCCCACCGGGTCGGCTTATTTGCCGCTGGCCTACCTGCACCACCTGGCCGGCGACTTGCTGCTGTACCGGGGTGACTACGCCGCCGCCACAGCCGAAAACCAACAGTTTTTGCGCGAGTTTCGGGGCGACTACTACCGCAAGGACACCGCTTTTAAGCTTTACCTGGCGGCGTGGCTGGGGGGCGCTTCGGCCGCTACGGCCGAGCGCTACCGCCAGCAAATCAACCTGGCTGGCCCGCTCGTTATTGAGGAAGATATTTATGCGCAGCGTTTTTACCACGATGCGCAGCCGCTCAACCCTACCCTCACGCGCGCCCGGCTGCTTACCGATGGCGGCTATTATGCCCAGGCCCTGAGCATTTTACAGCCGTTCAGAAATATGGCCACGGCCTCGGTGCGCGACCGGCTCGAAGCCCCCTACCGGCGCGCCCGGGCCTGGCAGGGCCTAGGCCAGCCCGATTCGGCTAGGGCCGACTACGGGCGCACCCTGCGCCTGTCGGCCGCGCTGGGCGAGCCGGCCTACTATTTTGCCCCGCAGGCAGCCTTGCAGCTCGGCTACCTGGCGCAGGCGGCCGGCCAGCGCGCAGCAGCCAAAAGCTATTTTGAACAAGCCATGCGCTACCCCAGGCACGAGTATAAAAACAGCACCGACCAGAAAGCCAAAGTGGCTTTGCGGGGGTTATAGCGGCCTCTTATGCTGAACATCCCCCTAGCCGACTTACCCGCTGATTTTCGCGCCCGGGCCTTGCACTGGGCCAGCCGCTTTGCGTACTGCGCTTATTATGAGCACAATGACTTGCAGCAATCGGCAGCCGGCACCTTTTCGCGGCTCCTAGCCGTGGCCACAGCTTGTGCGGCGGCGCCCGACTCGCTGGCTAGCCTGCCTGCGTACCTGAGCCGCCCGGCGCCGCTGCCGCACTGCGGCTTTGTGACGTATGAGGTTAAGAATGAGCTGGAAGCCCTCAGCAGCCAGAATTTTGCGGGCCTGGCCTGGCCGGCGCTGCATTTCTTTCAGCCCGAAACCTGCCTGCGCTGGCTGGGCGATGCGCTGCTGCTAGAAGGCCAGACGGCGGGCGTGCTGGCCGCCATCCTGGCGACGGAGGTGCCGGCCGCCACGCCGCCCACCGTGCCGCCGCTGCGCGCCCGCCTGCCCCGCGCCGAGTACCTGCGCGCCGTGGAAGCCGTGCGCGAAGACATTCTCAACGGCGAAGTCTACGAGCTGAATCTATGCCAGGAGTTCTTCGCCGATAGCGTGGTGCTCGACCCGGTAGCCGTTTTTGAGCGGCTCAATGCGACCTCGCCGGCGCCCTACGCGGGCTTTCTGCGCCACCACGACCATTACTTGCTCTGCGCCTCGCCCGAGCTTTTTATCGCTAAGGAGCAGGCCATTATCACCTCGCAGCCCATCAAGGGCACCCGGCGGCGCGGCACCACCCCGGCCGACGATGAGCAGCAGCGGCTAGCCCTGCTGCACGACGACAAGGAGCGCGCCGAAAACCTGATGATAGTGGACCTCGTGCGCAACGACCTGGCCCGCGTGGCCCGCACCGGCACCGTGCGCGTGCCCGAGCTATTCGGCACCTACGGCTTCCGGCACGTGTGGCAACTGATTTCGACCGTGCAGGCCGAACTGCGGCCCGGCGTGGGGCTAGCCGAGGTGCTAGGCGCCACTTTTCCGATGGGCTCGATGACGGGCGCCCCCAAAATCCGGGCTATGCAGCTTATCGAGCAGTACGAGGCTAGCCGGCGCGGGCTCTACAGCGGCAGCTTTGGCTACGTGCTGCCGGGCGGCGACTTCATCTTCAACGTGGTGATTCGCAGCCTACAATACCGCGCCAGCACGGGCTACCTAAGCCTGCAAGTGGGCTCGGCCATCACCTACGACTCGGTACCCGCGCAGGAATACGCCGAGTGCCTGCTCAAGGCCCAGGGCGTGCTGCAAGCGCTGGGCACAGTTATCAGTGAGCAGTGAACAGGGAGCACTGGCTAGTTTGGCTTATCCTCACTCAACCGGTAAGCTGCTTATTCATTGTTCACTAGCAACCGCTCGCTGCTAACTAAAATCTGCCATTCTGTCATTTCCCGGACCTGATTTGTATCTTTGTTATCTGCCCGGCGATAAGCTGTGGCTCCCTGCCCGCTATGTCACAACCGCTCATTACGTTAGATTTCCTCGATAAAGCACCGGCCCCCGAGGCGGCTGCCCTGCCCACCGACGTGCGCGTGAGCGCCGCCACCCGCACCAGCGGCGCCCGCAAGCTCTACATCGAGAGCTACGGCTGCCAAATGAATTTCTCGGATTCCGAAATTGTGTCCAGCATTTTGGCCGACGAAGGATTTGATACCACCGAGGATGTAGCCACGGCCGACCTCGTGCTGCTCAATACCTGCTCCATCCGCGAGAAGGCCGAGCAGACGGTGCGCATGCGCCTCAAGCAGATTAACTCGCACAAGAAGCGCCGGCCCGGCATGCTGGTGGGCGTGCTCGGCTGCATGGCCGAGCGCCTGAAAAGCAAGTTTCTGGAGGAAGAAAAAATAGTGGACCTCGTGGTGGGCCCCGATGCCTACCGCGACTTGCCCCAGCTCATTGCCCAGGTCGATGGCGGCCAGAAGGCCGTGAACGTGCTGCTAAGCCGCGAGGAGACCTACGCCGATATCACGCCCGTGCGCCTGAACTCGAATGGCGTGTCGGCCTTCATCAGCATCATGCGTGGCTGCGATAACATGTGCTCGTTTTGCGTGGTGCCCTTCACCCGCGGGCGCGAGCGCAGCCGCGATGCCCACAGCATTGTGCAGGAAGCCCGCGACCTGGTGGCCGCTGGCTACAAGGAAGTTACGCTGCTGGGCCAGAACGTGGACTCCTACAAGTGGGCTAGCGAGGACGGCACCGAACGCGTCAACTTCGCGCAGCTGCTGGAGCGCGTGGCCCTCATCAGCCCGCAGCTGCGGGTGCGCTTCTCGACCTCGCACCCCAAGGATATTACCGACGAGGTGCTGCTGACGATGGGGCGCTACGACAACATCTGCAAGTACCTACACCTGCCCGCCCAAAGCGGCAACTCGCGCGTGCTGGAACTGATGAACCGCACCTACGACCGCGCCTGGTACGAGGACCGCGTGGCCGCCGTACGCCGCATCTTGGGCGACGACTGCGCCATTTCGACCGACATGATTGCCGGCTTCTGCTCGGAAACCGAGGAAGAGCACCAGGACACGCTGAGCCTGCTCGACCACGTGCAGTACGACATGGCCTACATGTTCTTCTACTCGGAGCGCCCCGGCACCCTGGCTGCTCGCAAGCTGGTTGACGATGTGCCGCTGGAAGTCAAGAAGCGCCGCCTCCAGGAAATTATCGACCGCCAGCAGGCGCACAGCCGCGCCCGCTACGAGCGCGGCGTGGGCCGCGTGCACCAAGTGCTGGTCGAGAATTTCTCGAAGCGCTCGAAAGACGACCTCAGCGGCCGCAACAGCCAGAACCAGGTGGTGATTTTCCCGAAGGGTAATTTCCAGAAAGGCGACTACGTTAACGTGCTGGTGCACACTAACACGGGCGGCTCGCTGCTTGGGGAGGCAATCAGCTAAGCCCTGGTTATGCAGATAATTTCCGTAGAAATGGGCGGGCTAGGGTGGTTCTATCTATCACTGATGGGCGGCGCGCTGCTTTTCGTGCTGATTCGAAAGATTCATGCACGTTCGCAACGTCATTAATATAGCATTCTCCTTGACAAATCAAGAAATTCAATCCATCAAGCAGCGCTTTGGCATCATCGGCAATGCGCCGGCGCTGAACTACGCCATTCAGGTGGCTAGCCAGGTGGCGCCTACGGACATGACCGTACTCATCACCGGCGAAAGCGGGTCGGGCAAGGAGTCGTTTTCCAAGATTATCCACGCGCTCTCGCCCCGCAAGCACGGGCAATTTATTGCCATCAACTGCGGCGCCATCCCGGAGGGGACCATCGACTCAGAGCTTTTTGGCCACGAAAAAGGGGCCTTTACGGGGGCCAATGAGGCGCGCAAGGGCTACTTTGAAGTAACTGACGGCGGCACCATCTTCCTCGATGAGATTGCCGAAATGCCGCTCGGCACCCAGGCCCGGCTGCTGCGCGTGCTGGAGAATGGCGAGTTTATCCGCGTGGGTAGCAGCAAGGTGCAGAAGACCGATGTGCGCGTAGTAGCCGCTACCAACGTGAACCTGCTCGACCGCGTGCAGGCCGGCAAGTTTCGCGAGGACCTGTATTATCGCCTGAATACGGTGCCCATTACGGTTCCACCTTTGCGTGACCGGGGCGATGATATCTACTTGCTGTTCCGCAAGTTTACCGCCGACTTTTCGGAGAAGCACCGGGTCAAGCCCATCAGCCTCACGCCCGATGCGGTGCGGCTGCTCACGCGCTTCCGCTTCCCCGGCAACATCCGCCAGCTCAAGAATCTGGCCGAGCAGATTTCGGTGCTGGAACTCGACCGCGAGGTCGATGCCGCCCGGCTGACCACTTATCTGCCCGCCGCCCAAACCTCGCAGCTGCCGGCCCTGCTACCCGGCCACGGGGCTAGCGGCGGTGATTTTGGCTCGTACTCGGAGCGTGACATCCTGTACCGGCTGCTCTTCGACATGCGCCGCGACATGACCGACCTTAAAAAGGTGGTGCTGGAACTAGCCACCGGCAACCGCCCCGCCGCCGCCGATACCCAGGAGCTATTGCGCCAGAACAGCCACCTGTTCAACAACATCAACGAAGCCTCGCCCTACCCCAGCCCCGACAGCCCAACCGAGGCCAGCGCGGGCTACTACCTGCCCGCTAGCCCCGCCGCGCCGTTGCGGGTCGACGTATCGGCGGGGGCGCCCTACGCCGACGAAGATGACATCGACCAGACGGAAGATATCTCGCACGAAACGGAGGAAGAAACGCTTTCGCTTGATGCGATTGAGAAGGAAATGATTCTTAAAGCGTTGAAGAAGCACCACAACAAGCGTAAGTACGCCGCCCAGGACCTGGGCATCTCGGAACGCACGCTCTACCGTAAACTCAAGCAATATGACCTCGAATCGGCTTAACTGCACGCGCCGCCGGGCGCTGGGCCTGCTGGCGCTACCCGCCCTGCTGCTGGTCAGCGGCTGCGGCGTGTACTCGTTCAACGGCACCAACATCGACCCGTCGGTGAAAACGATTTCGATTCAGACGTTTCAGAATAGTGCCCCCAATGCGCCGGCTTATCTATCGCAGCGCTTCACGGAGGATATCAAGGATTATTTTCAGCGCAACACCACGCTCAAGCTGGTGCCGCGCGACGGCGACCTGCAATTTGAGGGCAACATTGCGGCCTACGATTTTGCGCCGGCCGCTATTCAGCAAACGGGGGGCCTGCCCGGTGCGGGCGCCAACCGCCTCACGGTGCAGGTCCAGCTGCGCTTTACCAACACCAAGAATACCAAGCAGGATTTCGAGCAAACCTTTCAGAGTCAGAAGGATTTTGCCTCAACCCAGGACATCGCCACCGTCAACAATGACATAAACTCGGTGCGCGAAATCACGCGCAACATCATCAGCGACATGTTCAACAAGTCGGTGGCCAACTGGTAGCCCCGGCCGTAATTGGCGCGTCGGCGGCGCCAGTCTGCCCGCTTTGCCGTAATCTTGCGGGTTCAAAGCGCGCAGTTTGGGCGCGTTGCCCTTCGTTTTTTTATGACCCGCGCAACGCTTCTACAGCTGCTAGCCCACCCCACGTCCCTGACCGGGGCCGACGTGCGCGCGCTGGAACAGTTGGCCGACGCGTTTCCATACTGCCAGACGGCTCACCTGCTGCTGGCCAAAGCTGCGCACGACCAAGGCTCGATGCTAGCCGGCCAGCGCCTGCGCCGCGCCGCTACCTACGCCGCCGACCGCACCCGCCTGCGCCACCTCATCGAGCTGACTGCGCCGGTTGCGGAGCCCGAAGCTACCGTTGCAAGTCCGGCCGCTGCCGTTGCGCCGCTACCTGCTCCGGTATCGGCCGAGGCGCGCGAGCTTCTGCCTGAACCAGCCCCTGCTGCACTTAGTGAGCCGGCAGAGGCTAGCCCGGCAATACTAGAAGACAAGCCGGACCAGCTTATTGGGTCGCCAACAAGTGAGCTTGAAGCCGAGGTTGAGGTAACGCCCGCGGCCGAAGTGGTGGAGGCTCCGCCTGAGGTTGCAGCTGAGCCGCAACTTATTCTAGACGAACCTGTAGCCGAAACAGCTGCGCCAGCGGTAGAAGCTGAGTTGCCGCCCCAGGCCCCGCCCATTCGGCCGCCCGCCGAGGCTGAAGTAGCGCGCTTCGAATTTGGCTTGGCCCCCGAAGAGCCCGCCGAGATAATCGCCTATCGCCTGCCCGAGCTGGAGGAGGCTAGCGCACCCGCGGCGGTCGCCGACGTGCTGGCCACGCCGCTGCTGCCCGCCTTTAGCGGCCTCGCCGACGTAGGCTACGCCCCTAGCGAAGGCAGCCGGCTAGGCTTCGGCTTGGTGGCAGCGGCTAGCCCCGATGCTGTGCCAGGCGCGAGCCTGCCGCCCACCGGCGAGTTCTTCGCGCCCGATGCGCTGCTGCTGGCGCACCTGGCCGCTCACCAGACACCGGCAATACCTAAGCCTAGCTCGCTCGACCTGATTAACAGCTTCTTGCAGCGGGCTCCTGCCCCCACGCGGCGCCGCACGGCGCCGCTGCCCAGCGCCCCCGAGCCCGATGCCCAGGCCGACCTGTCGGTGCGCAGCACGCGGGCCGAGCCCGACTTGGCCTCCGAGAGTTTGGCTAAAATCCTGGCCCGGCAGGGCAAAATTGACCGCGCCATTGCAGTTTATGAGCGCCTTATGGTGAAACAGCCAGAAAAAATGGCGTACTTTACGGCCCAGATTGAATCTTTGCGCCCTTCGGCGTAGCATTTACTTTTTTCCATGTACCTCTTTCTCGTTATTTTCATCCTGCTCATTTGCTTTCTGCTAGCCCTGGTAGTGCTGGCTCAAAACCCTAAAGGTGGTGGCCTCAGCAGCCAGTTCGGCGCGGGCGGCGCGGCCAACCTCATGGGCGTGAAGCGCACGGGCGACTTGCTTGAGAAACTAACCTGGGGCTTTGCCGTGGGCCTGATTATCCTCACCCTAGCCACGCACATTATTGGTGGCAACAACGCGGGCCCCGTGCGCAGCATCAACCAGCAGGCCGCCCAGCGCGCGGTGGTGCCTGCGGCTCCGACTGCTCCCGCCTCGGCGCCAACGGCACCGGCCGGCCAGCCTTCTACGGTTCCGGTTCCTGCTCCGCAGCCGGCCCAATAGGCTAAACATTACGCTGAAATTTCTTCGAAAGCCAGTGGCATCCGTTCTGCACGGGAGCCGCTGGCTTTCGGCTTTTGCGCCCAGCTCGGCAGGCTAGCGGGCATTTTTCTGCCAATCCGGCTAGTTGAGGCGCGCATTCTGTCAGGTTTCGGTGGTTGGCACATTTCGTGTCCATCGCGCCGCAGAAGTTCCTTGCTTCTTTGTTACCCCACACCTCCATTTCCCATTCCAACCAATGGCACTGAGCATTAAACCGCTAGCCGACCGCGTAGTCATTAAGGCCGCCGCCGCCGAAGCCACCACCAAATCTGGCATCATCATCCCCGACACTGCCAAGGAAAAGCCCCAGCGTGGCGAAGTAGTAGCCGTAGGCGAAGGCAAAACGTCGGATAACGGTACCGTTATCAAGCCCGAGGTGAAAGTAGGCGACCAGGTTCTGTACGGTAAGTGGACCGGCACGGAAATCACCCTAGATGGCGAGGACTACCTCATCATGCAGGAAAAGGATATCCTGGCGGTTCTCTAAGCCAGATTCCCACTTAACATCTTCATAACCTCCTACTTAACCACCCAATGGCTAAGAACATTCAATTTGACACCGAAGGCCGCGACCGCCTGAAGCGGGGCGTAGATAAGCTAGCCAACGCAGTTAAAGTAACTCTCGGCCCTAAAGGTCGTAACGTTATCATTGACAAGAAGTTCGGTGCTCCTTCCATCACGAAGGACGGCGTAACCGTAGCGAAAGAAATTGAGTTGCGCGACCCCATCGAAAACATGGGCGCCCAGCTAGTAAAGGAAGTAGCTTCGAAGACGGCCGACCAGGCTGGCGACGGCACCACTACCGCTACCGTACTAGCCCAGGCTATCTACACCGCTGGCTCGAAGAACGTAGCCGCCGGCGCGAACCCGATGGATTTGAAGCGCGGCATTGACAAGGCGGTAATCGCTGTAGTTGCCAACCTGAAAGCCCAGTCTAAGCCGATTGCCAACAGCGCGGAGATTGCGCAGGTTGGTACCATCTCGGCCAACAACGACGCCGAAATCGGTAAGATGATTGCCGATGCTATGGATAAGGTTGGCAAAGAAGGTGTTATCACGGTAGAAGAAGCCCGTGGCACCGAAACCGAAGTGAAGACGGTAGAAGGCATGCAGTTTGACCGCGGCTACCTGTCGCCCTACTTCGTGACCAACCCCGAGAAGATGGAGACGGAGTTCGAGAACCCCTACATCCTCATCTACGACAAGAAAGTGAGCACCATGAAGGAGTTGCTGCCCGTGTTGGAGCAAGTGCTTCAGACTGGCAAGCCGCTGCTCATCATCTCGGAAGACGTTGATGGCGAGGCTCTTGCTACGCTCGTAGTGAACAAGCTGCGTGGCTCGCTGAAAATTGCGGCTGTAAAAGCTCCTGGCTTCGGCGACCGCCGCAAAGCCATGCTCGAAGACATCGCTACCCTTACGGGCGGCACGGTGATTTCGGAAGAGCGCGGCTATAAGCTTGAGAACGCTACGCTGGATTACCTCGGCACGGCTGAGAAAATCATCATCGACAAAGACAACACCACGATTGTCAACGGTAAAGGCCAGAAAGAGGATATCACGGCTCGCGTGAATCAGATTAAGGCCCAGATGGAAACCACTACCTCGGACTACGACAAGGAGAAGCTGCAAGAGCGCCTGGCCAAGCTGAGCGGTGGCGTAGCCATCCTCTACATCGGCGCTAGCACCGAGGTGGAAATGAAAGAGAAGAAAGACCGCGTAGACGATGCCCTGCACGCTACCCGCGCCGCCGTTGAGGAAGGTGTGGTACCCGGCGGTGGTGTGGCCCTGGTGCGTGCGCTCGACGCGCTAGACGCCGTTGAAACACTGAACAGCGACGAGAAAACCGGTGTGCAAATCGTGCGCACGGCCCTCGAAGCTCCCCTGCGCACCATCGTAGCCAACGCCGGTGGCGAAGGCTCGGTAGTAGTGCAGAAGGTGCGCGAAGGCAGCGGTGACTTCGGTTACAATGCCCGCGAGGACCGCTACGAGAACATGACGGCCGCTGGTATCATCGACCCAACCAAAGTAACCCGCCTAGCGCTCGAGAACGCTGCTTCTATCGCCGGCCTGCTGCTGACGACCGAAGCCGTTATTTCGGACGAGCCTGAGCCCGCTGCTAGCGGTGCTGGCCAAGGTGATGGCGGCATGGGCGGTATGGGTGGCATGGGCGGCATGATGTAGACCGCAGGCTTAACTGATTAAATGGATTTTGCAGATACGCCTGCTGCGCAAGCTGACTTTGCTTCTGATTTGTTTGTTTGGTTAGGTTAACAGAAAAGCCCCGCTGGACATTGTCCGGCGGGGCTTTTTTGTGGGTTAGCTGCGCTTCATCCGTTGCGCGAGGGCTAGCCGCGGCCGTGCATCATGCCGAAGAGCTTGCGCGCAATGGCAATTAGGATGAGGCCAGCCAGGATTACGAAGCCGGCAATGAGGCCAAATACTTTGAGCGCGCCCAGCGTTTCGACGTAGGCCGCGATGTAGCCACCGGCAATCTGGGCCACAAACGGGGCGAGGAACCACACCCCCATAAGCATCGAGGTGAGAGCCGGCGGTGAGAGGCGCGACACCATCGAGAGGCCGATGGGCGACAGGCATAGCTCGCCAATGGTATGGAAGAAATAGGTGGCTAGCAGCCACAGGATGCTCGCCTTGATGGTCTGGTCGGCCACATCGCCGCCGCGCTGCAGCGCCGCACCCACCATAAACAGGAAGCCTACGCCGAGTAGAATCATGCCCAGGCCCATCTTGACGGGAATGCTGAGGTCTTTGCCCCGGCGACCCAGTTTGAGCCACACGCCCGCCACTACGGGGGCCATCAACACAATAAACGCAGGGTTTACCGATTGCAGCCAGGACGTGGGAATGAGAAAGCCAAATACCTCGCGGTTGATAAACTTGTCAGTGTAGAGGGTCAGCGACGAGCCGGCCTGCTCGAAACCAGCCCAGAAAAATACCACGAACAGCGTGACCACGAAAATAACGGCCATGCGGTCGGTTTCTTCCTTGGTAAGCGGAGCTTTGGCAGCCACGGCTTCGGGCGAGTTGCCGCGCCCTTCGGGGTACCGGCCTACGTCGCCCAGGTACTTATTGCCCAGCAGGTTGAAGGCAATCTGACCCATCACCATGCCAATGCCCGCGGCCAGGAAGCCGTAGCGGAAACCGTAGTGGTCGACCACCATTTGCTGGGTAGCCGGGTCGAGGTGCCGGGTGGCAAACAAGTTTTCGGCTAGGTAGCCACACACCAGCGGGGCCAGGAAGGCGCCCACGTTGATACCCATGTAAAAGATGGTGAAGGCTGCGTCCTTCAGCGGGTCGCCCTGCTTGTAGAGCTTGCCCACGATAGTCGAGATATTGGGCTTAAAGAAGCCATTGCCCAGAATAATCAGCAGCAAGCCCAGCGCCGTGGGCCAGGGCATACTGAAAATAGCCGACTCGGCCGACAACGCCGGCTGCATAAAGAGAAACAGTTGCCCGATGGCCATCGTGACCCCGCCAATGAGAATGGCGCGGCGCTGCCCAATGTACTTATCGGCTAGCCAGCCCCCAATGATGGGTGTAAAATACACAAAGCCTGTAAAATACCCGTAGATGAGCGTACCGGCGGCTTCCGGAATCCCAAGCCCGCCCGCTAGGGCCGTTTTGGTGAGGTAAAGGGTAAGCAGCCCCCGCATACCGTAGTAGCTGAAGCGCTCCCACATCTCGGTGAAGAAGAGTAGGTAGAGGCCGGGAGGGTGTTTCGCAGATACCGCTTGGGGCGGTTGCTCACGCTGGGCGGAGGCTGATTGCATGAAAGAGGGAATTGAAAAGAAAAAATAGTAACCGCCCGCCTCGGATAGGTTGGGGCTGGGTAAAGCTAAGAAATCTTTGGGTAATAGCCGGTCCAGTGCGGCCCAGGCAGCTTCCCGGGCGGCTAGCAGGCAGTTGGCAACGCCCGGCAGACGTGCTTAAGAGACCGGTCCTGCCACCTGGTTTTTAGAAGCTGGCTATCGATTTCATTTTCGGCTGATTGTCAGATTTCAAGTAACCGCAAACGTTTGCGGCTAATATTTCCGCGTCGGCGCTACCTTTGCACTACGATTTCACTCCCCACCCACCCATTTTTTCGTTCTTTTTTCATGGCAGACCAAAAAGCTGTCGCTACCCGCCTGGCCCCGCTAGGGTTCCCGCAGGCCCCCACCCTCACCCACCTCAACCTGCCCCCGGCCGCCCTGGTCGAGCACGCGCTGCGGCGGGGTGAAGGCACCCTCACCGATACCGGCGCACTCATGGCCGACACCGGCGCATTTACCGGCCGCTCGCCCAAAGACCGGTTTGTGGTGCGCGATGCCAACACAACCGACTCGGTGTGGTGGGGCGACATCAACATCGCCTTCGACCCGGCCAAGTTTGAGCAGTTGCACCAGAAAATGGTCGCCTACCTCGCCGATAAGGAGATTTTTGTGCGCGATGCCTACGCTGGGGCCCACCCCGCCACCCAGCTCAAGCTGCGCGTGGTAAACGAGCTGGCCTGGCACAACTTGTTCTGCTACAACATGTTTCTGCGACCGACGGCCGACGCGGATACCGCCTGGACGCCCGACTTCAGCATTATCTGTGCCCCCGGCTTCGAAGCCGACCCTAGTGTGGACGGCACCCGCCAGAAGAACTTCGCCATCATCGACTTCACGCGCAAACTCATCCTTATTGGGGGCACGGGCTACGCGGGCGAGATGAAAAAGGGCATTTTTGGCGTGCTCAACTACTTGCTGCCCCACGAGCACAACACGCTCTCCATGCACTGCTCGGCCAACGTGGGGGCTAGCGGCGACACAGCCATTTTCTTTGGCCTCTCGGGCACGGGCAAAACAACCCTCTCGACCGACCCTAACCGCAGCCTCGTGGGCGACGACGAGCACGGCTGGCTGCCCGGCGAGGGCGGCATCTTCAACTTCGAGGGTGGCTGCTACGCCAAAGTAATCGACCTGGCGGCGGCCAAGGAGCCCGAAATCTGGAATGCCATTCGCTTCGGGGCCATTGTCGAAAATACGCGCTTCGTGCCCGGCACCCACACCGTGGATTATGCCAACAAAAGCGTAACCGAAAACACCCGTACGGCTTATCCCATCAACTTTATTCCCAACGTGCTGGAGCCCTCGGTGGCGGGTGTGCCGAAGAATATCTTCTTCCTCACGGCCGATGCTTTTGGGGTACTACCCCCCATCAGCAAGCTCGATAAGAGCCACGCGATGTACCATTTTATGTCGGGCTACACGGCGAAGGTTGCCGGCACCGAGATGGGCATTACCGAGCCGCAAACTACATTCTCGGCCTGCTTTGGTCAGGTGTTCCTGCCCCTTCACCCTACCAAGTACGCCGAAATGCTGGGCCGCCAGCTGGAGGAACACCCGGAGGTGAACGTCTGGCTCATTAATACCGGCTGGACGGGCGGCGCCTACGGCACCGGCCACCGCATGAAGCTGGGCTATACCCGCACCATGATTACGGCGGCCCTGTCGGGCGTACTCGACGAAGTGAACTTCAAAATGCACCCCATTTTTGGAGTGGCTGTGCCCGGCGCCGTGCCCGGCGTACCCGCCGAGATTCTGGACCCGCGCAACACCTGGGCCGATAAAGGAGCCTACGACCGCACAGCCGCGAACCTGGCCGAGAAATTCGTGAAGAACTTCGAGAAGTATGCCGACTATGCCACGGCTGACTTGCTAGCCGGAGCACCAAACCTCGCCGTAGAGGCCTAGGCACCGAGCCTTCCTTCTCGAATACACAAGCCCCGCTGGTCGTGCCAGCGGGGCTTGTTGCATAAGTACCAGGGACAGCCGGGCTGTTTGCTAGGGTTGGTTGGTTGCCAGTACGCGCAGGCCGAGCAGCTTATTAGGCGTATCGGGCCGGAATACCGGCAGCACTACGTAGCGGCGAGCACTGTTGCGCAGCGAAGCCCGCCCCATTAAACTATCTTCCCGCGGGCCGAGTATCAGTAAATCACGCACCTGGCGAGTCGTTCTATTATACGTCGCAATGAGCTGAAGGCCGCCCGTGCGAAAAGCCTGGAGCGAATCGGTGCTGGCTAGCCCATTTGAGAGGAGGCTAAGGTAGCCGGCGGGCAAGGGGCGGGCAGTGGTATCGAGGCGCCCCCGTAGCTCATCAATAGAGCGGCCCAGCAGGGCGGGCACGTTGGTAGTGGGCGCCACTACGGCGTGGGGCACGCTGCTTATCACTTGCGTGGGCTCGTGCGCGCCCGAGCAGCCTGCCAGCCACCAGCCAGTGGTGGCTAGCAGCACCGCTATCCGGTGCGGGCGCGGGGCCCGCTGTCGCCCAGTAGCAGTCATTAATCAGAAGTGGCTTTAGCGGGTTTACCGGCCATTTCGCTCAGGTAGTGGCGCACCACGAGGGTGATGGAGGCATAGGATTCTTCGAGGCGGGCTAGCGCGTCCTGGGGCGACATCCAACGCACTTCTTCGATGTACTCCTCGGTTTGCGGGCGCATCACCGAGTCGTCGAGGCACTGCATCACAAACCAGCTGGTTTTTTTCAGCATTTTATTGCCTTTATAAGCGTAGGAATGCCAGGTGCTGGGCAGCTTTTCGCCCAGCTCCACCTTGATATTGCATTCCTCCTCTACCTCGCGCATGGCACCCAGGGGCACGTCCTCATCGCTTTTGAGCTTGCCCTTGGGCAAATCCCACTTGCCGAGGCGATAAATCATGAGCACCTGCCCATCTTTTACCACCAAGCCACCGGCAGCCTTGGCAATCTTAAACTGGTCTTTGAGGTGCAGAATAAGATTATTCTTTTTGCGGGCCATCATGGTCAGTGTCTTTAGCTTTTTCAGCTTTTTCACTTCCATAAGCCGCAGCAGGCGGTCGAGAAAGGCCGAAGTAGCGTCGCGCACCAGCACATCGCCCACCAGGTCTTTGCTGGTAAACTCGTCGTCGGCCCCGAGCACGAGGTCATATTTGTGCTTGTACACCTTGTCGCTGACCTTTTTAATAATCAGCGGCACATCGTTGATGAAGACATTCATCGGAAGTAATTCAGTAAGAGATGGCGATAGTGGGCGTTTGCCCGGGCCAGTACCTGCCCCATACGGCAGAGTACGCCGCAAGATACGGGCTAGCCGGTTTTTCGGCGCACCTCGCCCATAAGCTGCATCTTTGTAGCCTCTATGACACGCATCGCCCTTCTTTCCGATACCCACGGGTACTTCGACGACCGCATTGCGCACCACCTGCACGGGGCTGATGAGATTTGGCACGCCGGCGACTTCGGCTCGGCTGAGCTGATATTGCGGTTAACGGCGCTCGCGCACACGTTTCGGGGGGTGTATGGCAACATCGACGGCACCGACGTGCGCTGCACCGAGCCCCTAGCGCAGAACTTTACGGTGGAGGGCCTGCATGTGCTGATGACCCACATCGGCGGCTACCCGGGCCACTACGCCCCCGCCGCCCGGCAGCTGCTGGCCCAGGTGCGGCCTGGGCTGTTCGTGTGCGGGCACTCGCATATTTTGCGCGTTATGCCCGACCCCAAGCTGGGGCTGCTCACGCTGAACCCCGGCGCGGCGGGCCGCCACGGCTTTCATAAGGTGCGGACGCTGCTACGCTTCGGCATCGACCGGGGCAAGGTGGTGGATATGCAGGCCGTGGAGCTAGGCCCCCGCACGGCTAGCCTGGATACAGCCGACCAATAAAAACAAGAGCGCCCGACTTTGCAGTCGGGCGCTCTTGTTTTTACTAGAAGCTAGCTAGCTGATTTACAGCGCGATTTCGGGTTTGGGTTTGTCGCCTTGCTGGCCATCCGGGTTTACCGGCTTGGTTTCGGCTTCGGCGGCATCGTAGCCTTCGCTACCGGTTTGGTTGGCTTCGGTAGCCTGGTTTTCTTCGGGGCTTTTGCTTTCGAGGGCGTGCTTGGCGCCTGCTACCAGGTTGTGAGCGGCTTCCTGCACAGCTTCGGTGGCTTTCTCCACGAGGGAGTTGTGGGCCACGGCATCGGCGGCATCGGCGGCCAGGTGCTTCACCTTGTCGGCAGCGGCCGAGGCGGCGTGGGCAGCCTTAGCCAGCAGGCCTTCTTCCTTGTCGGCGGGCTTGGCAGCCTCGGCCTTTACGCTAGGCTTTTTTTTTTCGCCAGCATCCATAGCGGGGGTCGACTCGGTGAAACGCGATTTCAGCTCGTCCAGGTCCACGTTCTTCAGCACGGGCGTACGCAGCAAGTTTTTGATTTTGCGCGTTTCATTGTTGGCACGGGCAATGTTTTTGCGGTGCTTGCGCTTCAGACGGGTAACGGACATGATATTCGGGGCAATTAGAGTTCTAGGGGGACTTCTGGCAAATGAGGTGCAAAAATAAGCCGCTACTTTTGAATTCCCAAACCTTTTGCTCAATCCTTTGGCTTTCGCCCCCGCTCCTATGTCCTTTATCGACCTGCGCTCCGACACCGTAACGCGCCCCACCCCCGCCATGCTCGCCGCCATGCAGGCCGCCGCCGTGGGCGACGATGTGTACGAGGAAGACCCCACCGTGCGCGCGCTGGAAACCAGCTTGGCTGCCCGCTTCGGCATGGAAGCCGGCTTGTTCTGCCCTTCGGGCACGATGACCAACCAACTGGCTATCATGGCGCACTGCGCCCCGGTTTCCGAAGTTATCTGCGAAGCCACGGCCCACGTGTACCTCTGGGAAGTGGGCGGTATTATGCACCACGCCCGCGCCTCGGTGGCGCTGCTGCCCGGCGAGCGGGGGCGCCTCACGGTCGGCCAGGTGGCGAGCGCCGTGCGCCCGGCCAACAACGTGCACTACCCCACTACCCGGCTCGTGTGCCTCGAAAACACCCATAACCGCGGCGGCGGCAGCTGCTACGCCTGGTCAGATTTAAAGGAAATCGCGGCTTTTACTAAAAAACAAGGGCTAGCGCTGCACCTCGATGGCGCGCGCATTTTCAACGCCCTCGTGGCCACCGGCCAGCGCAGCGAGGACTACGGCCAGCTGTTCGACTCTATTTCGGTATGCCTGAGCAAGGGGCTGGGCGCGCCGGTGGGCTCGGTGCTGCTAGGCACGCAGGAATTTATTAATGGCTGCAAGCGGCTACGCAAACTATTTGGCGGCGGCTGGCGGCAGGCCGGCTACCTGGCCGCGGCGGGCCTCTATGCGCTGGAACACAATGTGGACCGGCTGGCCGACGACCACCGCCGCGCGGCGCAGTTGGCCGAGGCCCTGCGCCCCCTGCCCTACGTGGCCGAAATTCTGGAGCCTGAAACCAACCTGCTCATCTTTCGCCTCGATGAAAGCCAGTTGACGGTGGCTGATTTTCTGGCGCGGCTGGAGGCCCAGGGCATCCGGGCCAGCGGCTTTGGCGGCAGCTGGGTGCGCTTCGTAACGCACCTCGACGTAGACGATGCCCTGCTGGCGAGGGTCATCGCGGCCCTACCGGGGCTAGCTACGCCAACCGCCGACTAGCCTTGGCTTGACTCTACCAGCCGGCTAGCTGGCTGGTAGTCAAGCCAAGGCTATATAAATAATCCAAGCGGGCACCTTGGCCGGCCCGATGGGGTTAGCACTAGCTTATGAATTTCTTTGTTATCGCCGATGTTCACGGCTGCCTGCACACCTTTCGCGAACTCCTTACCCACTGGCGGCCCGCCGAAGAAACGTTAGTGCAGCTCGGCGACCTTGTGGACCGGGGCAACTACTCGCCCGAGGTGGTGGAGCTGTGCCGCCAGCTCAGCCTCGATTTTCCGGAGAAAACCATCTTTCTAAAAGGTAACCACGACTGGGCAATGGCCGAGCACGTGGGTTTGAATGGCCCCTACAAAGCCTGGCTAGGCTGGGGCGGCCGGGCCACGTTGCAGCAATATCAACAGCATCGCCTGCTGCTGGCCAAGCACGCAGTCTGGCTAAGCCAGCGGCCGCTGTGCTGGCAAAACGACCACCTGTTGTTTTCCCACGCCGGCTTTGCCGACGTGCCCGCCCCGCTCGACCCCACCAGCAGCGAGGGCGTGCTATGGCGGCGCGGCCCGCTGCGCAATACCGGGCAACTGCAAGTGGTGGGCCATACGCCCACCGCCAGTTACCAGCCCGAACACAATAAGGATTCCAATACCATTTATCTCGACACGGGCGCAGCCCATGGCCATTGTCTCACCGCCCTGCGCCTCAGCGAAACCGGTGAGGTACTGGAAATTGTTGCTGTGCCGACCTACCAACTTGATTCCTGAAAGGCCTGCGCCCCCGATTATGCCCGCTTCCCCTTCGCCTGAAACCGAACCTCACTGGCACGCCGCCGCGCTAGCCCACCTGCGCCAGGCCGACCCCCTTCTGGCCCAGGCCATCGCCCGCGTGGCCGGCCCGGTGCGCCCCGCTGCCCACGAAGACCTGTACCTGGCGCTGCTGCGCGCCATCGTGAGCCAGCAGATTTCGACCAAGGCGGCGGCGGCCATCTGGCGGCGCTTCACCGCGCTGTTTCGGCCCGATGGCTACCCCGAGCCCCGCGAGGTGCTGCGCATGGAGGAAGACGAGCTGCGCGAGGCAGGCCTCTCGCGCCAAAAAGCCGGCTACCTCAAGGCCATTGCCGACTACCAGGAGCGCGGCCTGCTCGACTACGAGCACCTGAGCCAGCTCGATGAAGAGGCCTTCACGGCCCACCTCACTGCCATAAAAGGCGTGGGCCGCTGGACCGCCCAGATGCTGCAAATGTTTGCCCTCGACCAGCCCGATGTGTTCAGCGAAGGCGACCTGGGCATTCAAAACGCTATGCGTAAGCTCTACGGCCTGGAAGAAACCGGCCGCGCCCTGCATAAGAAAATGCTGCTGCTGGCCGAGCCCTGGCGCCCCTACCGCTCGCTGGCCTGCAAGTATTTGTGGAAGTCGCTCGACCCCACGCCGCCCATCAACGCCGACCTGGGCTGGGAGTAAAGTAACGCGGACTTTTAGTCCGCGCGCGGCCTAGTCCACCCGTATACTCCCTTCGCGGACTAAAAGTCCGCGCTACATTTGAGCTTTAAGCCCACGTTACCAATTTCCCCGCTCTCCGCAATGGCCGACCCCCACGTAGCCGCCCACCCCAACCTTTCCAAAACCGAGCTGCTTGCCGCCAAAAACCAGGAAGCCCTGCTAGGGGGCGGCCAGGCCCGCATCGACGCCCAGCACAAAAAAGGCAAGCTCACTGCCCGCGAACGCATTGATTTGCTACTCGATGAGGGCTCGTTCGAGGAAATTGGCAAGTTTGTGATGCACCGCGCCAAAGACTTTGGCCTCGATAAAGAATATTACCTCGGCGATGGCGTGGTAACCGGCTACGGCACTATTCACGGCCGCCTGGTCTATGTGTTCTCGCAAGATTTCACGGTGTTCGGCGGCTCGCTGAGTGAGACGCACGCCGAGAAAATCGTCAAAATCATGGACCTCGCCATGAAGAATGGCGCGCCCGTTATCGGCCTCAACGACTCGGGCGGCGCCCGCATTCAGGAAGGCGTGGTGAGCCTCGGCGGCTACGCCGACATCTTTTATAAGAATACCCTAGCCAGCGGCGTAGTGCCGCAGCTTTCGGCCATTATGGGGCCGTGCGCGGGCGGCGCGGTGTACTCGCCAGCCATTACGGACTTCATTTTGATGGTCGAGAACACGAGCTACATGTTCGTGACCGGCCCCAACGTGGTGAAGACCGTGACCCACGAAAACGTGACCAGCGAGGAGCTGGGCGGCGCCAGCACGCACTCGGCCAAGAGCGGCGTCACGCACTTTACGGCGCCCAATGAGGTGGTTATCATTCAGCAGCTCAAGCAACTGCTGAGCTACATGCCCCAAAACTGCGAGGAAACCGCCCCCGCCGTGGCCTACGAGGCTAGCCCGGACGAAAGCCGCCCCGCGCTCGATACCCTCATCCCCGACAATGCCAACCAGCCCTACGACATCCGCGAAGTGGTGGAAGGCATCGTGGATGCCGGCTCGTTTATGGAAGTGCACCAGGCCTTTGCCGAGAATATTGTGGTGGGCTTTGCGCGGCTAGGGGGCCGCAGCATCGGTATTGTGGGCAACCAGCCGGCGGTGCTAGCCGGCGTGCTCGACATCAATGCCAGCACCAAGGCCGCGCGCTTCGTGCGCTTCTGCGACTCGTTTAATATTCCGCTGCTCGTGCTCGAAGACGTGCCCGGCTTCCTGCCCGGCACCGACCAGGAGTGGCGCGGCATCATCACCAACGGCGCCAAGCTGCTCTACGCCTTCTGCGAGGCCACCGTGCCGCGCATCACGGTCATCACCCGCAAGGCCTACGGCGGCGCCTACGACGTAATGAACAGCAAGCACATCGGCGCTGACCTCAACTTCGCCTGGCCCACCGCCGAAATCGCCGTAATGGGTGCCAAGGGCGCGGCCGAAATCATCTTCAAGCGCGAAATCGCCGCCGCCGAGAACCCCGAAGCCAAGCTGCAAGAGAAGGTAGACGAATACCAGCAAAAATTCGCCACGCCCTACCGCGCCGCCCACCGCGGCTTCGTGGATGAGGTAATTCTGCCCTCGCAAACGCGCCAGAAATTAATTCGCGCCTTCAAAATGCTGGAAAATAAGGTGGACACGCTGCCGCGCAAGAAGCACGGCAACATTCCGCTATAAATCGGAAAGAATCATTGTCATGCTGAGCTTGCCGAAGCATCTCTACCGCGCCGCTAGGGTTATCTACCCAACGAGGCGAGCGAGATGCTTCGACAAGCTCAGCATGACGTTCTTATTTTGTAATTAATAGCTTTCTCTATGCGTCCTGAATCATTCGAGTTTCTTGAGAAATACCTGAATAACCCCTCGCCCACCGGCTTCGAAAAAGAAGGTCAAAAGCTGTGGTTGCAGTACATTAAACCGTACATTGACAGCTACTTCGTAGATACCTACGGTACCGTAGTGGGTGTCATCAACCCCGAGGCGAAATACAAAGTTGTCATCGAGGCGCACGCCGATGAGATTTCCTATTTCGTGAATTACATCACCAAGGAAGGCTACCTGTACCTGCGTCGCAACGGCGGCTCCGATGCGCTGGTGGCCCCTAGCAAGCGGGTGAATATTTTCGGTGAAAAAGGAATTGTAAAGGGTATTTTTGGCTGGCCCGCTATCCACGTGCGCAAGGTGGAGCAGGACAAAGCGCCGACCATCGAAACCATCTTCCTCGACTGTGGGGCTAGCAGCGCCGACGAGGTAGCCGAAATGGGCATTCACGTGGGCTCGGTCGTGACGTTTGAGGACGAGTTTACCGTGCTCAACGACAAGTACTACGTGGGCCGCGCCCTCGACAACCGCGTGGGCGGCTTTATGGTGGCCGAAGTGGCCCGCATGCTGAAGGAGAACGGCAAAAACCTCCCCTTCGGCCTCTACATCGTGAATGCGGTGCAGGAGGAAATCGGCCTGCGCGGTGCCGAAATGATTGCCCACCGCATCAACCCCGACGTGGCCATCATTACCGACGTGACGCACGACAGCCAGTCGCCGATGTACGAGAAGAAAACGGCCGGTGATATTTCGTGCGGCAAAGGCCCGGTAATTACCTACGGCCCCGCCGTGCAGAACAACCTGCGCGATTTAATTATCAATACGGCCAAGGAAACGGATATTCCCTTCCAGCGCGCCGCCGCCACCCGCGCCACCGGCACCGATACCGACGCCTTTGCCTACTCGGGCTCGGGCGTAGCTTCGGCCCTTATCTCGCTGCCACTCAAATACATGCATACCACCGTCGAAACCGTGCACAAAGACGACGTGGAGAATGTGACGCGCCTCATTTACGAAACGCTGCTGCGCATTGAGGACAAGCAGGATTTCCGGTATTTCAGCTAATTGCTTACTATCTGACCGTTAAAAAGCGGCTGCATTACTTAATGCAGCCGCTTTTTGATTAATTCGATTTCATGGCTTTCGACTTTTCCCAACGTCAGCGCATCTTAGTTGACCAAATGGGCCGCGAGGTGCATTTTCCATACCCTCCGCTACGGATTGTTTCATTGGTGCCTTCCCAGACCGAATTATTATTCGACCTGGAATTACAGGAGCAGGTAGTAGGCGTAACCAAGTTTTGCATTTACCCGCCCACGGCGCGCCACTCGGCCAGCGTCATTGGCGGCACCAAGAATTTTGATTTTGCGAAAATCAAAGCCGCCCAGCCCGATTTGATTATTGGCAACAAGGAAGAGAATTACCAGGAGGGCATTATGCAGCTAGCCCAGCATTTTCCCATTTGGCTAAGTGATATAACGAGCTTACCAGAAGCGCTCGACATGATACGCCGCGTGGGCGACCTCACCGGCAAACTGCCTCTAGCCGAGCCGCTCGCGGCCGAAGTAAAGCAGTCGTTTGATAAGCTGCGCCTAGCGGCTACTGCGCCTCTAGCCACGGCCGCGTATTTCATCTGGCGCAAGCCCTACATGGTGGCGGCCAGCGGCACATTTATCGATGATATGCTGCGGCGGGCGGGCTTTCGCAATGCGTTTGCGGGCCTCGGCCGCTACCCCGAAATCACGCCTGAGCAGTTGGCTAGGGTGGCCCCAGCGTACATTTTTTTGTCGTCAGAGCCGTATCCGTTTGGTGAAAAACACGTGGCGGAATTTCAGGAAATCTGCCCGGCGGCGAAAATTCAGGTAGTGGATGGCGAATTGTTCAGCTGGTACGGCAGCCGGCTGCGGCTGTCGGCGGCTTATTTTCAGACCTTGCGCGCTGGGGTGGGTGCGGAATAAGCAGGCCGGCAATACCTTGCGCGCCTAACCCCTCCCCGCCCGCATGGACCAGCGCATCATCAACCTCTTCGACGAGTATACCCACCGCCCGCTTTCGCGCAAGGAGTTCTTGGACCGCTTGCTGGTACTGGCGGGCAGCGCAGCCATCGCCACCACTGCCCTCTCGCTGCTGGAGCCGGGCTACGCTCAGGCAGCCACTATATCGACCCTAACCGATGACTTAGTGGAAGAAACCGTGACCTGGCCCGGCGACGGCGCCAGCGTGAGCGGCTACCTAGTGCACCCCAAGAACAAGAAAAAGCGCGGCGCGGTGGTCGTTATTCACGAAAACCGGGGCCTCACGCCGCACATCAAGGACGTAACGCGGCGCGTGGCCCAAGCCGGCTACCTCGCGCTGGGCGTCGATGCGCTAAGTGTAGCAGGCGGGACGCCCGCCGATGAGGACAAAGGCCGCGAGCTCATTGGCCAGCTCGACCCAGCCAAAAACCTGAACAATTACCTAGCTGCCCTCACCTACCTGCGCGCTCGCTCCGAGTGCAACGGCCGCACCGGCTGCGTGGGCTTCTGCTGGGGCGGCGGGCTAGCCAACCAGCTGGCGGTGCACGACCCCAAGCTCAACGCCGCCGTGGCCTACTACGGCCAGCAGCCCAAGGCCGAAGACGTGCCCCAGATAAAAGCCAACGTGCTGCTGCACTACGGCGGCCTCGACCAGCGCATCAACGCCGGCATCCCGGCCTACGAGGCGGCGCTAAAGGCCGCCCACATTCCCTACGAGCTGTTTATCTACGAAGGCGTGAACCACGCCTTTAACAACGACACTTCCCCCGCCCGCTACAACGCCGAGGCCGCCAAGCTGGCCTGGGAGCGCACGCTGCGGTTATTTAAGGAGAAGCTGGGATAAGCTATGAAATTTGTTTTTAAGGTTACGGAAGTGAATCGAGAGTTTCTCGTAAAATACCCTTACGCCGCGTTGGATGGCGAACTAACCATTCGCCTCAAGGATTCCGTGTTTCTCAATGATGAGGTTGCTCTTCTTGATTTTGCACTTTGTATTAATAGTTGGCTCATTAAAGTAAAAGCTGGCTTTTTATCTGATTTCGATTATTCATCAGATGAATACATAGAAAATCCGGTTTTGCACCTTACAAAAATTGACAACCACCACTATGATATACAGTCTGCATGGGCTGTAAATTACCCTGAAACGCTTCTCGGCTTAGGTGAAATAATTCACTGTTTCGAATCCTTTTTACAAGAACTGAACAGTCATATTCAACAGGCGTATGGCGTTGCCCTTGTCGACATACCTTTGTTTGGGGGTTATTAAACAACTTCTATTACAGTAATTTATCCGGCGTAATGGGCAAGTCCCGCACCCGCTTGCCGGTGGCATTAAATACCGCGTTGGCGATGGCGGCGCTGAAGCCGACGATGCCGATTTCGCCCAGGCCTTTGGCTCCCATCGGGTCGAGATATTTATCGGGCTTATCGATGAAAATTACGTCGATATTGGCAGGGATGTCGGCGTTGACGGGCACGTGGTAATTGGCCAGGTCGTGGTTGGTGATGCGGCCGAAGCGGTGGTCGAGCACGGCGTCTTCCATGAGGGCTAGCCCCAGGCCCCAGGTGATGGCCCCGTACACCTGGCTGCGGGCCGTTTTGGGATTCATGATGCGGCCCGCGTCAATAGCCGATACTACGCGGCTCACGCGCACTTCGCGGGTATGGGCATGCACACGCACCTCCACAAAGCTGGCCCCGAACGACTTACCCGACCGCTCGCCCTGCGCGGGCACTTCGGGCGACTCGCGGATAACTTCGAGCGCGGGCTGGCCGGCCTGGCGCAGCACATCGCCATAGGCAAGGCTAGTAGCGGGATGGTTAGCCAGGCGCACCGTGCTGTCATCGGCTACTAGGTCGGCTAGCTTGGCTTTGGCAAAGGGCGAGCCGGGCGTGCTAAACACCAGATTAAGCAGTTGCTGGCGCAACGCCACGCAGGTATCGTGCACGGCCGCGCCCACCGAGGCCACCGTGTGCGAACCAAACTGGCCGGGCGCCTCCGGAAAGGCCGCATCGCCGAGCTCGAAGCGGATATTTTCGGGGGCCACGCCGCTGGCATCAGCGGCAATCTGGGTCATGATGGTGGCGGTGCCGGGGCCTACGTCGGCAGTGGCGCTTTGCACTAGTAGGGTGCCGTCGGGCAGCAGGCGGGCGCGGGCGCTGGCCTTGGTACGGGAGGCGTGGTAAATGCCCATGGCCATACCCTGGCCCACGAGCCAGTCGCCGTTGCGGATGGCGCCGGGCGTGGGATTGCGCTGGCTCCAGCCAAATTTCTCGGCGCCCAGGGTGTAGCATTCCCGCAGGTAGTTGCTGCTCCAGGGCTTGTCGTTTTCAGGGTCTACCTCGGCGAAGTTCTTCAAACGCAGAGCTAGCGGGTCCATCTTCAGGGCGTGGGCCAGTTCATCCATCGCCGACTCGATGGCGAAGGAACCAGTGGTTTCGCCGGGGCCGCGTGTCCAGCAAGGCGAGCTCATATCGAGCGGCACGAGGTGGTAGGTCAGCTCGGCATTGGGGCAGCGGTAGCCCGACTTGGTGGGGTGCAGAATGCGCTCGGTGAACTGCTCGTAGCGCGAGGTCATGCCAAAGGCCTCGTGCGATACACCCACCAGCGTGCCATCGGGCTGCGCGCCCAGCGCCACGCGCTGCACCGAGCGCGGCCGGTAGCCCACCATGTTAAATTCTTGCTCGCGAGCATTCACCACCTTCACCGGGCGGCCCACCACTTTCGCGCCCAAAATGGCGGCCATCTCGGGCGGCCAGATGCGCGAGGCGCCCCCAAACGCCCCGCCCACGAACGGCGAATGCACCTGCACGCTCTCCTTAGGCAGGGCCCAGAGCTTCATCAAATCTTTCTGGGCCAGCGAGGGAGCCTGGGTTTTATTCCAGATAGTCAATTTGTTACCCTGCCACTCGGCGATGGCGGCGTGCATTTCCAGGGGGTTGTGCACTTGCAGCGGTGTCTGGTACTCATGGGCAATTTGCACCGGGGCCGTTTTGTAGGCCTGGGGCTGGCCGCGCAGGTGGTCCTTTTCTTTTTTAGGCTTGTAGCCGCGACTCAGGCCTTTAGTCAGGTCGGTTTGCGGCGTGGCTTGCGCGTACTGCACCCGCACGAGGGCGGCGGCGTGCTGGGCCTGCTCCAGCGTGGCGGCGATGGCCAGCGCTACCGGCTGGCTGCTGTAATGAATTTTATCGTCGAAAAACACCCGAAACTGCTGGCCTTCCACGCGCTCGTCGGGCTGGGGGTTTTCGTAGCCCGGCACCTTGGGCGAGTTGAGGTGCGACACGATGGCTAGCACGCCGGGCGCGTGGGCCGCTGCTTTAGTATCGAGGTGCGTGATGCGGCCGGCCGCTATCGGACTCGTTACCAGCACCCCGTGCACGCAACCAGGCACGGCGTGCTCGGCGGCGTAACGGGCCTGGCCGGTTACTTTGAGGCGGCCGTCGACGCGGCTGCGGGGTTGGCCGATGTGGGGAGCGGGCATAGCGTATCAGACTTGGTAAACAGAACGGCGTAAACTTGTTGGGTTTACGCCGTTCCCGGCTTCGCGTTAGCCCGGCTCTGGCGCGCGCCGGCTAGCCGCCGGTTGCCGGGCAGCCAGCTTTGCCCGCCTACCCGCGTGAGGGCAAAGTCTTTATTGCGGCTAGCCCTGCCGCTTTTCTCTTCGCCACCTTCTGGGGATTTGAGGGTATTGGCTGAAATTTTCCTGGTGGGGTGGCGGGTTAGCTCGGAAACTCAATTTTGAGTTAGTGCCAGCGGCTTTTCCCCCTACCCATGTGCAGCATTTCGGGCATGAATACTCAGAAAAAGACCAGGCCCACGGCGGCAATGGCGGCTAAGGTGATAAAAGTAAAATTATATCCTTGATTTTTAACTAAATATCCCGACGCCGAATTACCGTTGGCACCATACGCGCCCACTGTGCCGGTGTGGGGGGCTAGCGGGTGCTGCCTAGCCTTGGGCTTGTCATGCTTGGAGTCGGGCTTTTTAGGTTTGTCTTTTTTTCAATTTATCGGCTGGGGCCTTGGGGGCGGGCTTGGCAGTTTTAACTTCTTTTACTTCGAGATTTTTGATTTCGCTAGACATAACAAAGGGAGGTTTGCAGCAGCAATCGGTTGCTGCTGCAAACCTCCCCTAGCCAACTGAGCCCGGCCTGAAGGCGGGGTTAATTTTTCTTCAGCAAGGTGGGCGACGGGTGAATTAACAGTTTAAAAACTCCTAAAAACGGCGGTTAGGCTGACCAAGGAAGCATCTTGTCAGGGCTGAAGACAATGGCTCGAACCTAATAAGATGCTTCCTTGGTCAGCCTGACCGCCGTTTTAGCACGCTTCAACACGCCGTTTAGTAAACTGGCGCAAGCCGCTGCCTACTGCGGCTTGGCAGCCGTGGGCAGCGGCTTGCGGGGCAGCTTCTGGTCGCGCATTGCGGCGTTGTACACGAAGGAGGCCACCACTACCGAAGCCTGCTTAAGGTCGTCGGCCACGAGGCGGTCGTAGGTATCTTGGTTGGAGTGGTGGGTACGGGCAAAGTAGTCCAAGCCATCCTGAATGAACTGGAAGCCGGGCAGGCCCACCGCGTCGAAGGCCACGTGGTCGGTGCTGCCGGTATTGCGCGAGGTGACGGTGGTGGCGCCCATGTCGGCGAAGGGGGCTAGCCAGGCGGTGAAAATCGGCTTCACGGCCTCGTTGCCCTGGGCGTAGATGCCGCGGATTTTGCCCGCGCCGTTGTCGAGGTTGAAGTAGGCCGCCAGCTTCTCGTGGTCGGGCTTGAGCTGCATGGTGGCGGGGTCGGCAAAGTGGTTTTTCACGTAGTTGCGCGAGCCGTGCAGGCCTTCCTCCTCCTCGCCCCACAGCGCAATGCGGATGGTGCGGCGCGGCTTGAGGCCGCTGGCCTTCAGGATGCGCACGGCTTCCATCATCACGGCTACGCCGGCGGCGTTGTCGGTGGCGCCGGTGGCGGCGTGCCACGAGTCGAGGTGGCCCCCGAGCATCACTACCTCGCTTTTCAGCTTTTTGTCGGTGCCCGGAATTTCGGCCACCACGTTGTAACCCTTCAAATCCTGGGTTTGGAAATGGGTTTTGGTTTCCAGCTCAATCTCCACCGGAATGCCGGCCTCCACGAGGCGGATGAGGCGCAGCTGGTCTTCGCTGCTCATTTCGAGCTCGGGCAATACCGGCTTGGCATCGGCGGCGTAGGGCGCGCCGTTGGTGGTAAAGACCGTGCCGTCGGAGCCGCGGCCGGGGCTCAGAATGGCGGCCACGCCTTCGGCCATCAGCATGTCGTTCATTTTCTGGCGCAGCTCACGGGCGGCGAGCAGGGCGGCGCGGCGGGCTTCGGGGTTAGCGTCGGCGGGGCGGTTGGCGGCGGTGGGGGCGCCCCCGCCGGCGGGCGCGTCGGCCAGCTTTTGCAGGTCGTCGGCGCTCAGGCGCCGGGCATCGGGCTCGAAGTTGGGCTGGGGCGGCGTGGCCACGGGCAGCACCACGATTTTATCGCGCAGCTGGCCTTTGTATTTACCGAGGTCGGCTTCGGTTTTCACGCTCACGTAGGCCACCGGCTTGCGCAGGCTGCCGGCGGTGCCGGGCGTCCAGGCCTTGGGCACGCCGATGAGGGCGTGGTAGTAGGGCGCCGTCATGGCCACGTAGCTCTTGTCGATGTCCCAGCCGCGGCCGAAATCGCCCCAGGCTTCCACGTTGGCGTTGGCCAGGCCGTAGTCGGTAAGGCGCTTTTTGGTCCAGGCATTGGCGCGGGCCAGGCCCTCGGAGCCAGCCAGGCGCGGGCCGCACACGTCGGTGAGGTAAAAGGCCGTTTCCATCACCCTGGAGCGGTTCAGGCCCTCGTCCTTGATTTTGGCCAGGGCGGCGGCATCGGTTTTCTCGGGGGTTTGGGCCAGGGCAGGGGCGCCGAGCAGGCTAGCGGCGGCGAGGGCGGCGAGTAGTTTTTGCATGCAGAGAGTCAGCTTGGTTTAGATGGCAATGGGGATGGGTAGTGGGCAATGACACCAGCCCGCGGAAGGGCGTTGCGTGGGCCGGGCGGCGAAACCCCGGGGCTACCCGGCCCGACTGAAAATATTTTGGGCCGGCTATCCCCCGCCAGCCGCGGGCCAGCCGGCTACTATTCTACCCAAACAGACTGGGCCGTTAGACCCCGGCAAAGGCACTCGCTAACTATGGGTTACCGCATCCGGTATCACCGCTAGCCCCGCCCACCAGTCGGGCTTACTCCTAACCCTGCTGCAACCTACCTGATTAAAGCGTGTCGGATGCGGGCGGCCACCCACCCGCCGGCCCGCCATAACTTTTGCCGGAACTACCCGGTTGTAGTCTCTTATGAAGATTTTACACCGCACCGCGCGGGGTCGTTTGTGGGCCCTCCTCGCGGGCTTTTTGCTAGGGCCGGGGCTGAGCTGGGCCCAAACGCCGGCCCCTACCCCCCCCCCACCGCCCGCCGGGCCCCTCACCCTTCAGCAGTGCCTGAACTACGCCCTGGCCTACCAGCCGCTGGTGCGCCAAGCCCGCCTCGACGAGGGCATTGCCGACGCCGGCAACCGCGTGGCGCTCTCGGCCTGGCTGCCGCAGGTGAATGCCACGGCCGTGGGCCAGCACTATTTCGGGCTGCCCTTCACGGTTTTCCCCGACCCTACTACGGGCGTGCCGACGCCGCGCCAGCTAGGGGTGAAAAACGTGACGACGCTGGGGCTGGCTGGCACCCAGGTTATTTATAACAACGACGTGCGGCTGGCCGCCCGGCAGGCGCCCCTCAACCGGCTGGCGGCGGGCCAGAACACGATTAACAATAAAATCGCGACCGTTTCGGACGTGAGCAGGGCCTTTTACAGCGTGCTGCTGTCGCAGCGCCAGGCCAAGGTTTTTGACGAGGATATCCGGCGCCTGACCCGCAACTATGTGGATGCCCGCAACCGCTACGACGCGGGTATTGTGGACAAAACCGATTTTTTGCAGGCCCAGATTTCGCTCAACAACTCGAAGGCCAGCCGCAAGCAGTCGTTCGAGGCGGTGAATGCCAACACGGCCTACTTGCAGCAGCTCATGGGCTTTCCGGCTACTAGGTTGGTGGAGTTGCAGTACGACACTTTGCAGCTGGAGCGCGAGGCCGTGGTGGATACGCTAACCCAACTCGACCCTACCAACCGCATCGAGTATCAGCAGGTGCTCACGCAGAAGTCGTTGCAGGGCACCACCGTCAACTACTACCGGCTAGGATTTCTGCCGTCGCTCTCGGCCTTCGGCAACTATAATTCAGTATACCAGGCCAATACGGTGAGCGACCAGTACCAGCAGCGCTTCCCCAACTCCTACGCGGGGCTGCAGATTGCGCTGCCGCTGTTCACGGGCTTTCGGCGCACCCAAAACCTGCGCCTGGCCCGGCTGCAAGACCAGCGCGTGGACGAAGACCTGCTGAACACCCGCAACCAGGTCACGACCGAGTACGCCACGGCCCTAGCCAACTACAAGGGTTACTACGAAGCCTACGTGCAGAGCCGCCAGAACCTGGACCTTTCGCGCCAGGTGTACACGGTGGTCGATTTGCAGTACCGCGAGGGCATCAAGGCGTATCTCGATTTGCTGGTGGCCCAAACCACGCTGCGCACCTCGCAGCTCAACTACTACAGCGCCCTGTTTCAGGTCTTGACCAGCAAGGTCGAGCTGTTGCGCGCGCAGGGCACGCTGCCCACCAACTACTAAGCTTCTTTCGCTTTTTATGACTACTAAATACCTGGCCCTGTGCGCCATAGCGGGCCTGGCGGCCAGCACCGCGTGCGGCAAAAAAGAAGAGAAGAAGAACGCCGCGCCCCCGCCCACCGCCGTGAGCGTGGTGACGGCCCGCACCACCGATGCAGTGTACTACGACCAGTACCCGGCCACCGTAGTGGCCCTCAAGACGGTGGAGCTGCGCTCGCAGGTCACGGGCTTCGTCACGGCTTTGCTCTTTAAGGAAGGCGAGCTGGTGCCGGCCGGCAAGGCGCTCTATGAGATTGACAAGCGCCAGTACGAAGCCGCGTACCAGCAGGCGCTGGCCAACCTGCGCAGTGCCCAAGCCTCGTCGCAGAATGCCGCCGTGAACAGCAGCCGCTACCAGCGCCTGCTGCAGCAGGATGCCGTGGCCCGGCAGCTGGCCGAAAACGCCACGACCACCGCCAGCACTGCCTCGGCCCAGGTAGCCTCGGCGCGGGCGGCGGTGGCCATTGCGCGCACCAACCTCGATTTTGCAACCATTAAAGCGCCATTTGCGGGGCGCATTGGCATTTCGCAGGTGCGGCTAGGGGCGCAGGTAAGCGCGGGCTCGACCTTGCTCAACACGCTATCGAGCGAGGACCCGATTGCCGTGGATTTTGCGGTAAATGAAACGGATATTCAGCGCTTTATCACCCTGCAAAACCAGAAGGGTGTAGCCAGCGACTCGACGCTGCGCTTTGTGCTACCCAATGGCCAGCCCTACAACCAACCGGGCAAAATCCAGACCATCGACCGCGGCGTGGATGCCCAAACGGGTACCATCACGGTGCGCGTGCAGTTTGCCAACCCCCAGCGCCAGCTCAAAGATGGCCTGAGTGGCGTGCTCAAGGCACTCAATACCAAATCGGGCAGCCGCCTCGTCATTCCCAACAAGGCCATTGTGGAGCAGATGGGCGAGAACTTCGTGTACGTGGCCCTCGGCGACAGCGCCAAGCAGCGGAAGGTGCAGCTAGGCCCGCGCCTGCGCGATGACATCGTGATTCTGAGCGGTATCAAGGACGGCGATAAGGTTGTGACCGAAGGCGTGCAGAAGCTGCGCGACGGCGGCAAAATCCAGGTGAGCGCGCCGGGCGCGGCCGTAGCGGCGCCGGCTGGCCCAGCGGCAGGCGGCGCCGGCAAATAATTACGCTGCTAGCCTAGCGCTTTCTCGCCCCTTAGCCTTTCTCTCCGAGAACAGGGGCTAGCGGGCAAGGGGCCGCAGCAAGTGCGACAACGCAGAAAACAAGCCTTTTATGATTGCAGAAACCTTTATTCGCCGGCCCGTCACGGCCATTGTCGCCTCGCTGGTGATAGTGCTGGTGGGCGTGCTGGCCATGCTGAACCTGCCCATTGGGCAGTACCCCGAAATCACGCCGCCCACGGTGTCGGTGACGGGTAACTACATTGGTGCCGACGCCCAAACCGTGGAGCAAACCGTGGCCACGCCCGTGGAAGTGCAGGTCAACGGCACGCCCGGCATGACCTACCTGCAAAGCAACAGCACCAGCAACGGGCAGATGAGCATGACGGTGAACTTCGAGGTTGGCACCGACATCAACATTGCAGCCCTCGACGTGCAAAACCGCGTGGGCATCGCTACCCCCACCCTGCCCCAGGAAGTGCAGCGGCTGGGCCTCACGGTGCGCAAACGCAACCCCAGCATCCTGATGCTGGTGGCTATGTACGCCCCCAAAGGCAGCCACAACACAACCTTCCTCGACAACTACGCCAACGTATTTATTAAGGACGCTCTGCTGCGCACCAAGGGCGTGGGCGACATCGTGAGCCGCGCCGATGACTTCTCGATGCGTCTCTGGCTGAAGCCCGACAAGCTGGCCCAGCTAGGGGTCACGGCAGCCGATATCTCGGCCGCGCTCAACGAGCAGAACGCTCAGATTGCGGCCGGCTCCATTGGCGCGCCGCCTGCCCAGCAGGGGCAGTCATTTGAGTACATCGTGACGGTGCAGGGCCGGCTGGCCACCATTCAGCAGTTTGGCGACGTGGTGGTAAAAACCCGCCCGCAAGACGGCTCGCTGGTGTATCTGCGCGACGTGGCCCGCATCGAGCTGGGCAAGTTCAACTACGCCAACAACTCGTTTGTGGACGGCAAGCGCGCCGCGTATCTGCTTGTTTACCAGGCCCCCGGTGCTAACGCCCTCCAAACCTACGAGAACGTAATTGCCACCATGAACGGCCTGAAGAAGCAATTCCCAGCCGACCTCGACTTCGTGGTGCCCTTTGAAGCGGCGAGCGTGGTGCAGGTCTCGATTGAGGAAGTGGTGCACACGCTGGTCGAGGCGTTGCTGCTGGTTATCGTGGTGGTGTTCGTGTTCCTCCAGAATTGGCGCTCCACACTGATTCCGGTGCTCGCTATTCCGGTATCTATTGTCGGCACGTTCATCTTCTTTATCCCGCTAGGGTTCACTATTAACACGCTGACGCTCTTTGGCTTCGTACTCGCCATTGGCATTGTGGTGGACGACGCCATTGTGGTGGTTGAGGCCGTGGAAGTGAACATCAACGAGCGCAAGATGAGTCCGTTTGATGCCACCCTAGAAGCCATGCGCGAGATTTCGGCGCCGGTTATTGCCATCGCGCTTATTCTGGCGGCGGTGTTCGTGCCAGTGGGTTTCATTCCGGGCATCACGGGGCGGTTGTACCAGCAGTTTGCCATTACCATCGCCATCTCGGTGCTGATTTCGGCCTTCGTGGCCCTGTCGCTCACGCCGGCGCTGTGCGTGCTGCTGCTCAAGCCCCACGAAGAAGGCCACGACGAGCAGCCCAAGGGTTTTGTAGCCAAAGGCTTTAAGAAATTCAACGACTGGTTTGGGCGCGTTACCGAGAAGTATGGCAACGGCGTGCAGAGCGCCATCAAGCACTCGCGCCTCGTGGTTATTCTCCTGGTTTGTTTGCTGGTGGGCGCGGGCCTTTTGTTCCGCAGCAAGCCTAGCGGCTTCCTGCCCACCGAGGACGAAGGCCGGATTATCATCACCTTCAACCTGCCCGAGGGCGCCTCTACCGGCCGCACCGTGGCCACGCTACAGGAGATGATGAAGGAGCTCAGCAAGACCGAAGGTATCCGGCACTACGCCGCGCTAGGGGGCCTGAACGCCGTAAACTTCTCCTCCAAGTCGAACTCCGGCACCATCTTCTGCCAGCTCCAGCCCTGGGAAGACCGCAAGGCCAAGGAGTTGCAGCTAACTGGCCTGATGGCCAGCGTGCAGCAGCGCATGGCGCGCTTTAAGGAAGCTACCACGGTCGTGATTTCGCCGCCGGCCATTCCGGGCCTGGGTAATACGGGCGGCTTCTCGTTTATTTTTCAGGAGCGCGAAGCCGGGGGCGACATTAAAGCATTTGATGCCAACCTACAGAAATTCCTGGGCGCCATCCGGCAGCGACCCGAAATCGCGTCGGGCTTTTCGTTCTTCACCGCCAACACGCCGGGCTACAAGCTCGACATCGACCGCCAAAAGGCCAAGAAGCTGGGCGTATCCATCACGGAAATCGGCAATGGGCTGCGTACCTATTTGGGTAGTGCCTACATCAACGACTTTACGCTCTACGGCCGCACCTTCCGCGTGGTGGCGCAGGCCGACTCGTCGTACCGCGGCGACATCTCCGACCTGGGCCAGTACTACGTGCGCAACAGCGCCGGCGACATGGTGCCGCTGAGCACGCTCACCACCTACAAGCGCACTGAAACCGCGCCGCTCATCTCGCACTACAACCTGTTTCGCTCGGCCGAAATCAACGGCAACCCGGCCGCTGGCTACAGCTCGGGCGACGCCATCAAGGCCTTGCAGGAAACCGCCGCCCAGACGCTGCCGCAGGGCTACGGCTTCGAGTTTTCGGGCCTGAGCCGCGAAGAATTGCTGGCTGGCGGCCAGACGATTTACATCTTCGCGCTCTCCATCATCTTCGTCTTCCTGTTCCTGGCTGCGTTGTATGAAAGCTGGTCGGTGCCGTTCTCGGTGCTGCTAGCGGTGCCGGTGGGCATTTTCGGCGCCATCTTGGCGCTGTTCTTCCTGCCCAAGCTCACGAACAACGTGTACGCCCAAATCGGTATGATTACGCTGATTGGCCTCTCAGCCAAGAACGCCATCCTGATTGTGGAATTTGCGAAGGAACGGGTTGATAAGGGCATGCCGCTGGTCGATGCCACGCTCGATGCCGTGCGCCAGCGCCTGCGCCCCATCATTATGACGTCGCTAGCCTTCATCCTCGGTATTCTGCCGCTGGTATTCGCCTCCGGCGCCGGCGCCCAAAGCCGCCAGACCCTGGGCTGGACCGTGATGGGTGGTATGCTAGCCGCTACGGGCATGGGCATCTTCTTCGTGCCGGTGCTCTACGTCATCATCACCCGCTTCGCCTACGGCAAAGAAAAGCTGGCTGAGCTGGAGAAAAACTACAAGCCCGAGGAGCACGGCGGCCCGCCCAAAGAAGGCGACGCGCCCCACGAAGGCGAAGCCCCCCAAGGTGCCCCAGTACCTGCCTAAGGGCTAGCCCACCGTTTGCAAAAAAGGCCCGACCGCAACTGCGGCCGGGCCTTTTTCGTGTAGCGCGGACTTTTAGTCCGCAGTCAAGCTGAGCAATTATTTACAGCTGGGCTTGGCTCGCGGACTAAAAGTCTGCGCCACTCCTTACTCCCCAGCCTTCTCCATGAGGTCGGCCAGCTCCTGCGAGATGCCGGTGCTGCTGAAGCCGCCGTCGTGCATCAGGTTTTGCATGGTCACGAAGCGGGTCAGGTCCGAGAAGAGCGACACGCAGTAGTCGGCGCAGGCCTCGGCAGGCGCGTTACCAAGCGGCGACATTTTCTGCGCGTACTCATAAAACGCGTTGAAGCCACTGATGCCCGAGCCGGCCGTGGTCTTGGTCGGCGACTGCGAGATGGTATTCACGCGCACCTTCTTGAGGTGGCCTAGCCGCTGGCCGTAGCTGCGGGCAATGCTTTCGAGCACCGCCTTGGCCTGGGCCATATCGGTGTAGTCGAGGAAGGCGCGCTGGGCGGCGATGTAGCTGAGCGCCACCACGCTGCCCCACTCGTTGAAGGCATCCTGCTTTTCGGCCACCGCCAGCATCTTGTGCAGCGAGAGGGCCGATACGTCGAGCGTCTGCTGGAAGAACTTGTAGTCGAGGTCGCCGTAGCTCTTGCCCTTGCGGATGTTGGCGCTCATGCCAATGGAGTGCAGCAAAAAGTCGATTTTACCGCCAAAGTGGCTCTGCGCCTCCGTGAACAGCGTGCCCAGCTCCTCTACCGACGTGGCGTCGGCCGGGATGATGGGCGCGTCAATCTCGGCGGCTAGGGCCTTGATTTCGCCCATGCGCATGGCTAGCGGCGCATTGGTGAGCACGATGCGCGCGCCCTGCTCGTGGGCTTTCTGGGCTACTTTCCAGGCAATCGACTGCGAGTTGAGCGCGCCGGAGATAATGCCGACTTTGCCGGCGAGAAGATTAGAGGACATAAGGTGTGGGGTATGCTTTAGCTTGCCACCAATGAGGCGAAACCGATAAACAAAAGTAGGCAGGCGGCCGGCAAGCTAACGCTTACCCCACTAGTTCCTCGCCACGCAAAGCCAGCAGCTCGCGGGCGCTCTGCAACGCATTTTCGCTGGGCTTGGCCCCAGCTATCATGTGGGCGATTTCCTTGATGCGGTCGTCGGGCGAGAGCTGGCGGATGCGGCTCACGGTGCGGTCGGCGCGGTCTTCCTTGTACACGAAGTAGTGCGTGTCGCCAGCCGCTGCCATTTGTGGCAGGTGCGAAATGGCTACGAGTTGGTGCTTGTGGGCCATTTGCTGCATCATGCGGCCCACCTTCACGGCAATTTCGCCGCTGATGCCGGTGTCAATTTCGTCGAAAACTATTGTTGGCAAAGCCGTCTTGTCGGCCAGCATATATTTGATGCACAGCATCAGGCGCGAAAACTCGCCGCCCGAGGCAGCCTTACTCAGCGTCTGTGGCTGGGCACCTTTGTTGGCCGTGAAGAGGATGCTCACCACATCGGAGCCGCTGGCCGAGAGCGGACCATTTTTGTGCTCCACCACGATGCGGGCGTGTGGCATACCGAGGTCGGCTAGTAGCGCGCTTAGCTCTTTTTCGAACTTCGGGAAGGATTTGCGGCGGCTTTCGGAGAGCTTGGCAGCTTGGGCAGTAGCCTGCTTCAGGGCGGCGTCCGAGTCTTTGCGCAGGCGGGTTATCTCCTTGTCGAGGTTCAGCACCGAGCCCACTTTCTGGCGCAGGGTTTCGCGGGCTTCGAGCAGGCCCTCCACGTCGCGGCGCTGGTGTTTGCGCTGCAAGTTGTAGAGCACCGTGAGGCGCGCTTGCAGCTCCTCGGCGCGGGCGGGGTCGCCCTCGGTGCGGCGCTCGGCGGTTTCTACTTCGTCGGCAATGTCGTGCAGCTCAATGAGGCAGCTTTCGAGGCGCTCGCGCAGTTCACGAAAGGTTTCCGAGTAGCCACTCACCTGCCCCAGCAGCGTGGAGGCGTCCTTCATGGTGCCGGTGGCGCAGCTTTCGCTGTCGCGCAGGCCGTGCAGCGCCTGGCTTAGCTTGTATTTAATTTCCTCGGCGTGTTCGAGCTGCTTTACTTCCTGCTCCAGCGCGTCCTGGTCTTCTTTGTCGAGGTTGGCTTCTTCCAGCTCATTCAGCAAGAAGCTATTGTAATCCAGCTCTTTGGTAGCTTGCACCGACTGGTCTTCGAGCGCCTTAAGGTCGGTTTCGAGCTTGCGATACTGGCGGTAGGCGTTGCCGTAATGCGTGCGCGTGGGCACTAGGTTGGCGTAGAGGTCAAGCAGGTTGAGCTGAAACACGGCATCGCCCAGCAGCAGCGTATCGTGCTGCGAGTGAATGTCCATCAGGTTCGCCCCAATCTTGCGTAGCGCGTCCAGCGTCACAGGCGTGTCGTTCACGAAGGCCCGCGACTTGCCCGAGGGGCTGATTTCGCGCCGTAAGATGCACTGCGTGTCATAGTCCAGGTCCTCGGCCTCAAAAATATCTTGCAGTTGATAATTTTTGATGTCAAACTGCCCCTCAATCACACACTTACGCTCGGTATTGAAGAGCATCCGCGAGTCGGCCCGGTTGCCCAGCAGCAGCCCAATGGCCCCCAGCATAATAGACTTGCCCGCCCCAGTTTCGCCGGTAATAATATTAAGCAGCGGCGAAGGCCGCAACTCCAACTGCTCGATAAGAGCGTAATTCTGAATACGAAGGTCTACTAACATCGACCGCAGATTTAACGGATTTAACGGATTGCGCGGATACGCTGGCTTCGCCGGCTGGCTAGGCTACGGGTGCTGGGCCGGGTGCTTGGGATTGTGGTCGACGGCCTGGCAACGCTACACTAAAATTAGTAGCTAACCGGCGAATACCGTTACCAATTTGTTTGGCAGTAGCAAAAAGGTGGTTCTTCGCTGCCAAAAGCGGCGAATAAAAAACGGGCCGGCGAAGCCGCCCAATCCCACGCGCCCGTGCCCAAGCGCAACGCCACCCCCCATAAAAAACGGGCAGGCGAAGCCGCCTACCCGTTAGCCTAGTCAGCCCGCTTTAGCGGGCGTATCCACGCAATCCGTTAAATCCGTTAAATCTGCGGTCATTGGCGGTTGATGGTTTGGTATTTGGCCAGGTTGCCCGGGTCTACGTCGGTGAGCAGGGCCAAGAGCTGCTGCTTTTGCTGCGCATCGGTGCTAGTGCGGAAGATGTTGGTAATCTCGTCGGCCTTCGCATCAAAGAAAGCGCGCACAAACAGCGTGCTGGGGCGCACCGTGTTGGCTTTCTGAATCCCATTAAGCGCCGCCAGGATGGAAGTACGCGCCTCGTCGGGCTTCTCGATGAAGATATCCATGCCCTGCCGATAATAGGCGTACAGGCCAGTGCGGAAAGCTTCCAGCTGCGGGTCGGTAAGATTGTTGAGCAGCCAGTAGCGGTTTCGCGCGCTGGTATCGCGCCAGCCTTCATCCGACTCATTCGTAACCGTTTGGTTGGCTGAGTATTGCAGAATATTGCGCGCCTGGTCGTAGTAAGTAGTACCCCCTAGCCGGGAAAATGTATCCTGGTCGGCTCCAATCACCATGTAGGCATAAAAAGCCAGCAGCGACGACAGGTTATTGACAAAGTTGCTGGGCGAATAATCAAGCTGCTGCCCGTTGGGCGCGTAAATAAAATTGAAGTTCCGGTCGTTGATACTCAGCACATTGGTTTCGTAGCCCGTGCCATACACCGGCCGCGTAGCAATGAGGCGCATCGTGGCCTGGTACGTCCCGTTCTGCGGAATAGCCGTGATACCCACGAACATCCGCAGCTTGATGCGGCCATCTACCTGGTTTTGCAGGTACGCCTGACGGGTCCAGGTGCGGGTGTTGAGAAAGGCCGTCATATCCTTCTCCAGCTGTGCTACCAGCGTGGGGTCGGTGATGGTCACGTTTTCCAGCGTGATGGCCACTCGGGCATTCAGCTCCTGCGCCTGGCTGGGGCTAGCCACAGCGGCCAGCAGCAGGCAACACAACGCGAAAATCTTACGCATAAACGGTGGTAAAACGGGTCAGAATAAGGGCTACCAGCGTGCGGGCCAGCTCCAATTTAGCTTGTAGCTCAAAGTTAAGTACCTGCCCGGCCCGGTCGAGCACGGTTACTTTATTAGTGTCGTGTCCAAAACCAGCACCAGCATCACGCAACGAGTTGAGCACTACCAAGTCGAGATTTTTGCGCTGGAGCTTGCCTTGGGCGTGAGCCAGCTCGTTGGTAGTTTCCAACGCAAAACCTACCGAAAATTGTTCAGCCCGCTTGGCCTGGCCGAGGGTGGCGGCAATGTCCACGTTCTTGACCAGCTCCAGCGTGAGGGTATCACCCTCTTTCTTAATCTTTTCGGTAGCTACGTGGGCAGGCCGATAGTCGGCCACGGCGGCGGCAAACACCCACACATCGGCCCGCGGCGCAGCCTCGGCGGCGGCCTCGTACATCTGCTGGGCCGTTTCGACCCGCACTATGCTGACCAGCGGGCTAGCCGGCGCGGGCAGCGCCGTGGGTCCGCTCACGAGCGTGACGCTAGCCCCCGCCGCCGCAAAAGCCTCGGCCAGCGCGTAGCCCATTTTACCCGTCGAGCGATTGCCCAGGAAGCGCACCGGGTCGAGGGGCTCGTAAGTGGGGCCGGCAGTGAGGAGAATATGCATAAGCGAGAAAGGTGTGGCAGGCTTCAGCCGGCCGCACTAAGTAGTTTACACTCAAACCTATGACCTGGCAAGCGAAAGCTTACCGCACCCCACAGCTCACCCTGCAAAGAACGCCGCTAGCTCAGCCACAATCTGCTCGGGCTCCAGCATCCGGCCGGGGCCGCTGAGGCCGCTAGCCAGCGCACCGCTGGGCGAGTCGAACACGTGGTTGCCGAACGAGCGCAGGCGCTCGATATTGGCTTGCACCGCTGGGTGGGCATACATATCCAGGTCCATGGCCGGGGCCAGAAACACCGGGCAGCGCGCCGATAAGTATACCGCACTCAGCAAATTGGGACACAGGCCGTGGGCTAGCTGGCCGAGCGTATTGGCGCTGGCCGGGGCAACCACGTAGGCCTCGGCCCACAGGCCTAGCTCCACGTGGTTGTGCCACTGGCCGCTGGCCGCATCACGCAAAAAGCCCGTCAAAACGGGCTTTTTAGAGAGGGTACCCAACGTGAGGGGCGTCACGAACAGCGCGGCAGCTTCGGTGAGGATAACCTGCACCTCGGCGCCCGCCTGCTCCAGCAGCCGCACCAGCGGCGCGGCCTTGTAGGCGGCAATACTGCCGCTAACCCCTAGCAGGATGCGGCGGCCGTGCAGAGGCGATTGCTGATTAGCACTCATTAACGTTAAATAATTACCAATCAGCAATCACCCAACTGCTTAGAACAGCTCGCGGGGAATAATAACCGGGGCTGCCTCGGGCGTTTCGTAGTGCAGCTCGCCAGCGATGAACTCCTCAATGGCCTGGCTGGTAGGCTTGGGCTGGCGCTCGTACTGCTTGCTGATTTCAATCTGCTCGCGGTTTTCGAACACTTCTTCGAGGTTATCGACGGTGGTGGCAAACTCGGCCAGGCGGTCGGTCAGCTCTTCTTTCAGCTTCACCGACAGCTGGTTGGCGCGCTTCGAGATGATGGAAATCGCCTCGTACACGTTGTTGTTTTCGGTCGTGATGTCGGCCAGGTTGCGGGTGATGATGGAGGCGGAGGCGGGGGTCTTCATGATGTGGGGTAGTCGGTTGCGGGTTGGCAGTCGAAGGCGCAGGGCCAGCCCCAAAAGCGGGCACCGGGTAACCAGCGACTGAAAAATTAGTTTGTGCCGGGTGCCGGCGCCGGGCTAGCCGCAGCATTGGCGTCGGGAATACTTTTGAGGCGCTCCAGCTCGGCGCGGCTATCGTCATACATAGTCTGGGCCAGGCGCAGGTTTTTGCTCTGCGGGTATGCATCAATGAAGCTCTGGTAAAAAGTCACCGCATCCAAAAAGCGCTCGCGCTGCTTGGATTCGATGCTTTCCTTGGCCCAAGCATACTGCGCTTGCAGCTTGATGTAGTCGGCCTGCTCGCTGTAAACCGAGCCGGGATATTGCTGCGTAAAGTTGCCGAGCGAGGTTACGGCCGCCTGGTTGTAGCGCAGGGCGTAGTACAGCTTGGCGCTCTGAAAAGCCTTGTTTTCCAGCTTCTTCTGCAACTCCTGCGACATACTTTCGGCTTCGGCCCGGAACTGGCTGGTGGCGTAGGTGTTCAAAAAGTCCTGAATCGTCTCGACAGCCGTAATCGTGTTGGTCTGGTCCAGCTCGTAGCCGGGCGAGTCGCGGTAGAGCGACTTGGCCCGCAAAAACGAGGCCTCCTCCACCAGCGGCGAGTTGGGATAGGTGTCGATGAACTGCTTGAAATAGTACGCGCTCAGCACGTAGTTGCGCTGCTTATAATTGGTATTAGCGAAGTAAAACTGCGCCTTTTCGGCCTCGGGGCGGCCTTTGAGCAGCGGAATCAGCTCCTCAAGCAGCGTACCCGAGCGAAAGAAATCGCCTTTGTCGTAATACTTGATGGCCGCCTCATACTTCTCATTCACGCTGCCGTTTTTGAGCAGCTTTTGGTAGCCCGTGCAGGACCCTAGCGAAAGGGTGCCGGTGAGCAGGGCGGCGGTAATCAAACGGGAGAATCGCATACAAAGGGCAAAGGTACAAGTAAAACGGCAGCCACGCGGCCCCAGGTTCCGCCGGAGCGTAGCTAACGTAGGAGCCGCGGGGCTAGCGGGGGGTTGCAGCGGCAGCCGGCGGGGCGGCCGCAGGCTTCGCCAGGGGCCTAGCGGGCGGGGCTTTGGGGGCCGCGGGGCGGGCCTTGGGCTTTACCCTTGTTTTGGTTTTGGTAGCCTTAGGCTTCGCCTTGACTTTGGGCTTGGCGCGCTTGAGGTCGGCGGCGAAATGCTTGCCGAAAACCATGCGGCGCGTGGGCCGCTCGGTGGGGCGCCAGCGGAAGCCTTTGAGCTCTTTATCAGTGGCTTTGAGCTCATGAATGGGGATGTAGTTGGCGTCGGGGTTGCCTACCCAGGTGAGGTTCTTAATTTTATTATCGACAAAGCGCAGCGTCATCGAGGCCGAGAACGACTTGTTCATGCCGCTCATGGCCGTGTCGCCCTCCAGGGTATAGTAGAGGCTTTCGGCGTTGCCCAGCACGTCGATACGGGCCATTTGGCTGCGCCGGAAGTAGGCTATCATGTTGCGGCCTTTTACCTGGTTGTAGTCCAGCACGGTATCTTCCTGAATGGCAAAGGCATTGGCAAACAGGCTGGCCCGGTCGAGCTGGCCGCGCTTGAAGCGCAGGTTCATCGAGTCGGACGTGAGCTGGTTGCGCGCCTGCCACACTACGGGGTCGCGGTTGAGGTAGATGATGCTATCCTGGCGGTCGTAGGTGAGCGAATCGCAGCGCCCCTGCATCTTACCCCTGAAAATCTGCACCTTGGGCCAGGCGTACAGCACCGGCCGCTGCACGGCGCGGCCGGGCCGGGCTTCCACGCTCAGCAGCGTGTCGGCGGCCATGTAGAGCGTGTCCTTGCCCGAAATATTGCGCACCACCGGCCGCGACCCAAAGAGCTTGGTGCGGCCCAGCGCCCGCCAGTAGCGGCCCTGGTCGCCGCGCAGCACGAGGTTGTCTTTCTTCGAAATGAGCGACACGTGGCCCGTGGCCACGCCGTAGAGCTTCACCTGGTCGTACACCAGCACGTCGCCCCCTAGCAGGTAGCCGGGCGTTTCAATCTGGGCTTTGCTGGCGAAGTTGGACACCCGCGTTACCGTATTGTAGGTACCTTTTTCGGCGTAAAGATTACCCTGGGGGCTTTTAATGCGGGTGGGGCCGTCGAAGTACGCAATTTTGGTGCTCGTGTTGAAGGTCAGCGTATCGTTGCGCAGGTCGGTAGGCTGGCCCTGCTCGTCGAGTGAAACCAGGTGCACATCGCGCTTAAAGATAAAGACTTTGCTATTAGTGTCGTAAAAACCCTGTTGGCTGTCGAGGGTATTTTTGGGGTCCACGATGTGGCCGCCCACGGTGTAGAAGGCCGTGCGGCGGGTGAGGTCGTAGTCGAGGGCCGTGGTGGTGAGCGTCATGCGCGGGTCGCGCATGGTCACGACCTGACCCGTCATGCGGGCCAGGCGCTTGTTGCCGTCGTAAAAACCCCGGTCACCGGTGATGGTCATGGTGTCGCTCTGCACGATGCGCACGTTGCTGAACGCCTCAATCTCATTGCGTTCCAGGTACTGGTAGGCCGAGTCGCAGTACAGCAGCACGTCCTGCTGCCGGAAGCTGACGGCCCCCAGCAGCTTCCTGATTTTCACCCCGTTGAAGTCGCCGCCGCGCAGGTCGTCGGCGTGCAGCAGGTCCACGGGCGTGCCCTTCACGGGTTGGCCGGGCGCGGCCGGGCTAGCGGGGCGGGGCGCGGGCGCCGGCCGGTTCTGGGCCCACGCGGCGCTCAGCGGCAGCAAAAGGAAAAGCAGGAAGAAAAAGCGAGGAAGCGGCATTCGGACCAAAGTTACGGCGGCAGGCGGGGGCTAACGCGCATCGGCGCCACCTAGTGCCCGCGGGCTGGGCCAGCCCCTGCCCCTACTACCTCCGCAGCAGTAGGCTTTGGGCAGCCTGGGCGGGCTAGCCGGGGCGCGGGGGTGCCTTTTTAAGCAGCGGCCCCGGCGGCCGGCATCATTGGCGGGGCTAGCCAGCGAACTTTGTGGCCCCACCGGCCGGTTTTGCCAGCCGCTTTGCTTCTTCGCCATGCTCGACCAGATTCGCCAGTTTATTACCGACAATGCTCTTTTCAACCTCGAAACCGACACCGTATTAGTGGCCGTGAGCGGCGGCCTCGACTCGGTGGTGCTGCTCGATGTGCTGCACAAGCTTGGGGCCCGGCTAGCCGTGGCGCACGGCCACTTTGGCCTGCGCGGTGAGGAGGCCGATGCCGACGAGCAGTTTGTGCGCAAGTTGGCCAAGCAGTACGAGGTGCCCTACTACGCCGAGTTTTTTCAAACCAAAGCTTTTGCCGAGCGCGAGGGTATCTCAACCCAAATGGCCGCCCGGCTGCTGCGCTACCGCTGGTTTGAGCAGGTGCGCGAAGCCAACGGCTACGCCGCAATTGCCACTGCCCACCACCGCCGCGACGCCGCCGAAACCATGCTGCTCAACCTCACGCACGGCACGGGGCTAGCCGGCCTGCACGGCATTCAGGCCCAGAACGGCCCCGTGGTGCGCCCGCTGCTGGCCAGCGCGAAGGACGACTTGTACGATTACCTGGTCGAAAACCGCCTCATCTGGCGCGAAGATGCCAGCAACGACAGCCCCGTGTACCAGCGCAACCGCCTGCGCCAGCAGGTGCTGCCGGTGCTGCGCGAAATCAATCCCAACCTCGACAACACCCTGGCCAGCACCGCCGAGCGCGTGGGCGGCGCCGAGGAAATAGTGCGCCGCTACGTGGCCGACACCGCCGCCCAGGCCCGCCGCGACGCCCCCGAAGCCACGTATTTCAGCATCGCTACGCTGCAAAACACGGCCGCCGCTACCCTGGTGCTGCACGAGCTGCTGCGGCCCTTTGGCTTTTCGTGGCCCGTGACCAAGGAAATCGTGGCTAGCCTAGTCGGACTAGCGGGCAAGCAGTTCGACTCGCCCACCCACCGCCTGGTGAAGGACCGCGACCAGCTCGTTATCACGCCGCGCCGGCTAGCCCAGTACGGCACCTTTCAACTAGCTGAAAATCAAGAAGACCTGCTGGCCGATGGCCTGCGCCTGCGCGCCACCTACCACGAGGGCGCCGGCTACGAGATTCCGCGCTCGCGCAGCACGGCGGCGCTCGATGCAGACAAGCTCAAATTCCCGCTCACGCTGCGTCGCTGGCAGGCGGGCGACTGGTTTATGCCGCTGGGCCTGAAGGGCAAAAAGCACCTTAGCGACTTTCTTATCGACCAGAAAGTGCCGCTGAATTTGAAGGACGAAGTGCGCGTGCTGACCTCGGCCGATGGCAAAATCTGCTGGGTGGTGGGCTTCCGGGTTGATGACCGCTTTAGGGTGGAGGAAGAAACGACCCGCGTGGTGGCCGTGCAGCGGCTGTGAGGCGGCCTGGCTAGGGTTGCCGGCAAGAATTACCTACCTATTTCCGCGCATATATTGCTGGCCAATTAATCAGCAGTGTATGCGCGGCTTTCTTTTCCTCCTGCCCCTAGCGGGGCTAGCCAGTTCCTACGCCGCTCAGGCGCCGGCCCTGGCTCCCGAGCCGGCCGTGCTGGTGGCCACCTACCGCCTCAGCTACCAGCCCGACTCGACTAACCCGGCCAAGCGCGCGGATATTTTTTACCTGCTGCTAGGTAAAACGCTGTCGAAATTTCAGAGCCGGGGCGAGCAGGCCGCCGATTCGCTGCTGGCCGCTTTTGAGGGGGTGCCGTTCACGCTTAATAGCGAAAGCACACAGCTGATGCTCAAGCAGCTGGACTACCTGCCGCGCAGTCGCTCGCACTACAGCATTTATAAAGCGGCCGGGCACCTGTACTTCTACGACCGCATCGCCACTACGCACTACCGCTACGAAGAGCCAGCCCTAAGCTGGGCCATCGGACCCGCCACGGCCACCGTGGCCGGCTACGCCTGCCAGCGGGCCACGGCCAGCTACGGCGGCCGGCAGTGGGAGGCTTGGTTTACCCGCGCCGTGCCCGTGAGCGACGGACCCTACAAATTCAGCGGCCTGCCCGGCCTCATCGTCAAGGTCAGCGATACCCGCCAGCACTATGTGTTTGAGTTGGCGCAGCTCACCAAGCCCACTACCGAGCGCCTCATCACGCCGCCCAAGAAAACGCCCACAGCCACCGACCGGGCCACCTTTCGCCGCGCCCAGGCCGCTTACAATGCCGACCCCGTGGGTAGCACGGCGGCCAGCGGCGGCCGGGCCGGCGTGTACAGCACCGATGGCACCAGCCCCGAGCAGCTGGCCCAACGCGCCCGCGAACTGGCCCGCAAGCGCAATAATGCGCTGGAGCTACGCTAATACTTACCTTACTTCCTGCTTGTCTACGCGCCAACTTTTCCTCGCCGCCGCTAGCCTGCTGCCCCTGGCTAGCCCCGCCCAAACTGCCCTTGCCCTACCCGCCGACCAAGCCCGCGTGGAGTGCCTATACCGCCTCACCTACCAGCGCGACTCTACCGACGCCAAGACGCGCACCGAAACGCTGCGCCTGCAAATCGGCAGCAAGCTCTCGCGCTGCGAAAACCTAGCCACGCTCTACATGGATTCGGTCTTGATGGCGGCGATTAATGCCTCCCAGGCTAATTATGGCGACAACGAGCACGTAACTATAAACCTGAACGGCATCCCAAGCGGCAGGTTTGCGGGCGAGTACAAGGCCGTGGTGTTCAAGGCACCCACCGCTGGCACGGAGGTCGTGTACGACCGTATCGGGGAAACGAACTACTACCAGGAGCCAGCTAGCCCCTTCGCCTGGGTCATCGCGCCCACCACGGCCAACGTGGACCGGCTATGCCTGCCAGCGGGCCACCACCAGCTTCGGCGGGCGCACCTGGGAGGCGTGGTTTACCCGCGCCGTACCCATCGCCGATGGCCCCTACAAGTTCTACGGCCTGCCCGGCCTCATTGTGAAGGTGGCCGACACCCGCGGCCACTACCTGTTTGAGCTCACCCGGCTGCGCCCGCTAGCCCCGCCAGTGGCCATTGCCCCCCCCAAAGCCGGCGCCCGGCCCCTACCCAAAGCCGACTTCGTGCGCAGCAAAACCGACTACGACCGTACCTCCTTCACCCAAATGCTAGCCAACGGCAACTTCCACTTTAACACTCCCGAAGATGCCGAAAAAGCTAAGCTCAAGGCCCAGGACCGGGCCAAGCGCAAGACGAATTCGCTAGAGCTGCGCTAGGGCACTTGGTTGGTTGAGCAACAGTTAGCCCACACAAGGTATTGACCACCAGACATAACTTAAACTATGCCTCTTACAATAATTGCACCAATACTCTAGTGATAGTCGGGCTTAAAATATTTTATAATTTTTATTTTTAAAACCCTTGGGAATTAGTTTTTTTGGCAAGCTTTACCAGCAGTCGCAAACATAGCAGCATGGCACCTCTGCCATAGCCTAGCCTATAGATGCGTACTGCCCGCCACGCCTTGGGTTGGCACCCCGGCTTCTATGCGACGGCCCGACACAGGTTCTGCACTTGGGCTTTATCGAGAAGGCAGCCCTACGTGATTCCAAGGGTTTAGCGGAATTATAAATCCAATTCCTTTTCCTGATGAAAAAGATTCTTTTATTAGTAACTCTTCTGAGCAGTATTTCTCTTGTTAGCATGGCCACAACAGTGCCTGCCAAAAACTCTCGCAAGCCTAACATGCTTTACCATTTCACCCATTGCGGTCAAGATACTTATGCATATGGGGCAACTGAGGCCGAAATGTGGCAAACAGTTAATGCTCTTGTAGAAGCTTATTGCATGGATTAGCAGTTTTTTTACCACATAGTCAGAAAATAAATTCAGTTAGTCTTTACATCCAATAATTTCAAATCATTGAATGTAAAGACTAACTGAATTTTATACTTAATAGCTTACACTTTTTCCACATGAAAAACAACCTTATTTTATCAATTATTTTCTCCACAATGATAATAAAGGCTGAAGCACAGAATAGCGCTCCCTTTCCTGAGCAATGTCAGATTGTGTGCAATTATAAATTAACTTTTAGGCCTGACTCCACAGACTTATCTACAAAGTCGGACGAAATGCGATTATTAATCGGGAAATCGGTTTCTAAGTTTGAAAGCATAGGTAGCAGTTTGGTAGACTCCTTGTACAATGCAATGATTTCAACACCCGGAGGCGAAGAAAAAACCACTTCCTTTTTAGACAAACGCATGACTATATCCAAGTCAAGATTTACCTATAAAATTTATAAATATCCAAAAAAAACAGTTTCTTATGAAAAAATAGAAGGCAAGTTGTACCAATATCAAGAAGAAATGCCTCTGTTTAATTGGAAAATGAGTAGTCAAAAAGCAACTATTGCAGGTTATGCTTGTCAAAAAGCTACGACTTCTTTTGCCGGCCGAATTTGGGAGGCATGGTTTACCCGTGAGGTTCCAGTGCCAGATGGCCCTTATAAATTTTCGTCTTTACCTGGATTGATTATCAAAGTGGGTGATACTAAACAACAGTACGTTTTTGAATTAACGGGTCTTTATCACCCTAAGCGCTCAATTGCTATCACACTACCTAATGCGACTATTATTTCTTCCAATAAGAAAGCTGTACTACTTGCGCAAAGAAATCATTACGAAAATTTACCAAATATGGTAGGGGCTATTTCAAAGCAGTCAAGTAATGAGAAGCAAGATTTGCGTAGCAGCTTGAAAAAGAAATTTAATAATTCATTAGAGATAAAGTAATTTATCTGCTGGTATGTTATTCATTTTTTTACAAAAAAAGTATTTCAAACTTTCTATAACAATAATACTTTTAATAATTCTCAGCACTAGCCAAACTTCTGCCCAAACCATTCTCACGGGCACCGTGCGCAACCCCGCCGGCCAGCCGCTCGAAGGCATCCTGCTCGAAGCCGAAACCAAGACCCAGCCGCCCGCCACGGCCTTCGTCATCTCGGGCGCCGATGGCGGCTTTAAGCTGACTATTCCCACCACGCCGGCCAGTGACTCCCTGCGGCTGTCGGCCCGCGCCCTGGGCTACGCCGAGCAGCTCGTGCGGCTAGCCAACCGCAGCCAGCCGGTGGCCCTCACCATGCACGAGAGCGCCACCGCCCTCAAGGAAGTGGTGGTGCAGGGCGCACCCATCACGCGGCAGGGCGACACGCTCAGCTACAAGGTTGAGGCCTTTGCCAACAAGAAGGACCGGGTGATTTCGGACGTGCTGAAGAAGATGCCGGGCATCGAGGTGGCCGGCGACGGGCAAATCAGCTATGAGGGCAAGCCCATCAGCAAGTTTTACATCAACGGGCAGGACCTGCTGGAAAGCCGCTACACCCTGGCCAGCGACAACCTGCCCAGCGACGCCGTGCAGAGCGTGCAGGTGCTCGAAAACCACCAGCCCATCCGGGCGCTCGACAAGCTCGTGCACCCCGACAACGCGGCGCTCAACATCAAGCTCAAGCACAAAATAACCGCCACCGGACAGGCCCGGCTGGGGGCCGGCGTGGTACCCGCGCCGCTAGGGGGCCTCTGGAGCGCCAACGTGTCGCCGATGCTGTTTACCAAAAAGCAGCAGCTCATCGACACCTACCAGAGCAACAACACCGGCCAGGACGTGGCCGCCGAGCTCAAGCCCCTGACCCTGGCCGACTTGCAGCAGCAGAGCGAGAGCAGCAACCAAAAGCCCGACCTCACCCACATCGTGGGCCTGGGCCAGCCGCCGGTGGCCGCTAGCCGTTACCTCTTCAATAAGGTGCACCTGCTGAGCGCCAACCACCTGGTAACCATCAGCAAGGAGCAGCAGCTGCGGGTGAATGCCTCTTACCTGCACGACGCCCAGACTCAGCGCGGCGGCTCGCAGACGTTTTATTATCTGCCCGATAACCAAGCGGTTAAAATCACCGAGGAGAAGTATAATAAACTGTATTTCAACACCCTGCAAACCGATTTGGCGTACATCAAGAACGTCAAGGACTACTACCTCAAGAATACGCTGAGTTTAGAAGGCCGATGGGATTCGCAGACCGGTGACATCTACCGGGCCGAGAGCGGGGCGCGCATCACGCAGGCGGCGCAGAACCCGTTTTTTGCGGCCACCAACCGGCTGGGGCTGGTGCAGCCCCTTAGCGCGGGCAAGATTTTGCAGGTGTCGTCGCTGGTGTTTTTCACCAATTCGCCGCAGCAGCTGGCGGTGAGTCCGGGGGTATTTGCGGCGGCCCTCACCAGCGGCGTGGCCTACGACACGGCCCGGCAGCGGGTGCGGCTAGGGTCGTTTTTTACGAGCAACTCGGTGGGCCTCACCGCCAGCCGCGGGCACTGGGCCTACGCCGGCACGGTGGGCTTCTCGCAGGAAAACCAGCGGCTGACTTCTTCGCTCGAAACCGCGCCGGTGGCCGCCACGGCTGGCCCGCTGCTACGCAACGACCTGGCCTGGGCCCACGGCCGCTACTACGTGCAGCCCGGCCTCAGCTACAAAGCCGACCTCTGGAACGCCAGCCTCGACCTGCCGGTGAGCTACTACGACTTTCGGGCCGCCGACGATGCGCTGGCCGCCGGGCAGCGCCTGCGCGTGCTGGTGGCCGAGCCCCGCCTCAGCGCCCGCCGCGACCTGGGGGCGCTGTGGTACGCCTCGGGCGGGGCCAGCCTGCGCAACGGCTTCGGCGATATTTCACAGCTCAACTACGCCTACATTCTGCGCGACTACCGCACCTTGCAGCGCAACGACGCGCCGCTGCCGCGCAGCATCGGCCAGAGCTACCACGCGGGGCTCTACTTCAAGAACCCGCTGAAGTCGCTGTTTTTCAGCACTAGTTACTCCTTTTCGACCACGCTCAGCAACCGCCTTTACAGCAGCCAGGTCGATGCCAGCGGGGCGCTGACCACGGTGGCGCTCGACCAGGACAGCCGCCGCACCTCGCACTCGGTATTCGGCAACGTGAGCAAATTTGTGAGCCCCTGGAAAACCAATTTCAGCCTTAACCTCTCGGCTAGCCTCAGCCAGCCGCCGCAGGTGCTCAATGGCCAACTGGCCCAAACTACTAGCCGCTCGGGCACGGCCACCTTCAAAGCCAGCGTGTCGGCCTTTGACTGGGGCAGCCTCGAATACAACGCCAGCCTCACGGCCCTGCGCAGCCAGGTGGAGGACGCGCCCACCCAGCCGCTAGCCCTGCTGCAAGACCACCACGCCAGCGTGAGCGTATTTCCGGTGGGCCGCCATGCCCTCACGGCCGCCGCCGACTACTACGCCAGCCAGGGACCAGCCGCGCCGGTACGGACCGTATTTGCCGACCTCACCTACCGCTACACGTTGCCCACGGCCCGCAAAATCGACCTAGAAGTGCGCTGGAACAATATTTTCGACACCCGGCAATACCAGTACGGCTACGTGAGCCAGTTTACGCTGGTGCAAAGCACCTACCAATTGCGCCCGGCGCAGGTGCTGGCCCTGGTGCGGCTGTCGCTGTGAGTAGCGCTACTGCATCGGCGCGCGGCTTTCGGGTGTACTTTTACCGCGCCAGACTTAGCTGGCACCGTTCCCTCCTACCCTTCATCCATTCCCATGAAAGTTACCGTAGTTGGGGCTGGCAACGTGGGCGCTACCTGCGCCGACGTGCTCGCCACCCGTGAAATTGCCAACGAAGTTGTTTTAGTTGACATCAAGGAAGGCTTCGCCGAAGGCAAAGCCCTCGATATCTGGCAGAAAGCCCCCATTATCGGCTACGACTCGCGCACCGTGGGCGTGACCAACGACTACGCCCGCACCGCCGGTTCGGATGTGGTGGTGATTACCTCGGGCCTGCCCCGCAAGCCCGGCATGAGCCGCGACGACCTTATCGCCACCAACGCCGGCATCGTGAAATCGGTGACCGAGCAAGTGGTGAAGCACTCGCCCAACGCCATTATCATCATCGTGAGCAACCCGCTCGACGTGATGACCTACCAGGCGCACCTCACCGCCAAGCTGCCCCGCGAAAAGGTATTCGGCATGGCCGGCATCCTCGACACGGCCCGCTACCGCGCCTTTCTGGCCGAGGCCCTGAACGTGAGCCCCAAAGACATTCAGGCCGTGCTCATGGGCGGCCACGGCGACACCATGGTGCCGCTGCCCCGCTACACCACCGTGGGCGGCATCCCGGTTACCGAGCTGATTGACAAGGACAAGCTCGACGCCATTGTGGAGCGGACCAAGAACGGCGGCGGTGAGCTGGTGAAGCTCATGGGCACCTCGGCCTGGTACGCGCCCGGCGCGGCCGCGGCCCAAATGGTAGAAGCCATCGTGCGCGACCAGCGCCGCGTGTTCCCGGTGTGCCTGGAGCTGCAAGGCGAGTACGGCATCAACGGTGTGTACCTCGGTGCCCCGGTTATTCTGGGCAAAAACGGCATTGAGAAAGTCATTGAGCTACAGCTCAACGACGAGGAAAAGGCGCTGCTCGAAACCTCGCGCGGCCACGTGAAAGAGGTAATGGACGCGCTGGATAAGATGAGCGCCCAGCCTGCGGCGTAGTATTGCCGGCACCTTTTGTAGCTGAAATCTGAAAAGCGGGTGGCCCAGGCCGCCCGCTTTTTTAATTTTGCGCCCTCCCATGCCCGAAGCCCCCCTAGCCACGCTACTTATCCAAACTGCCTTCATCGGCGACGTAATTCTGGCCACGGCGCTGGTTGAGTACCTCGCCGAGCACGCGCCAGCTACGCCACTCGACGTGTTGGTGCGGCGCGGCAACGAAGGGCTGCTAGCGGGCAATCCGCACGTCCGGCGGGTATTGATTTGGGATAAGAGAAGCCAGAAATACCCGAATCTGCTGCGCCTGCTGAAGCAGATTCGGCAAGCGGAATACGGCCGCGTGGTGACGTTGCAGCGCTTTGCCAGCACCGGATTTCTTACAGCATTTTCGGGCGCGCCGGAGCGGGCCGGCTTTGCCGAAAACCCCTTTAGCCGTTTTTTTACGTGGCGCGTGCCGCACGTTATTGGCGATGGCACCCACGAGGTGGCGCGCAACCTGCGGCTGCTACCCGAGGCTAGCGGTACCCATCTGCCCCGGCCCCGCCTCTACCCTACCCCGGCCGACGAAGCGGCGGCCGCGCCCTACGCGGCCGTGGGCGAGTACCTGTGCTTGGCCCCCACTTCGGTGTGGTTTACCAAGCAATACCCGGAAGAAAAATGGCTGGAGCTGCTGGCCGCGCTGCCGGCTGGCCTACCCGTGTACCTGCTCGGTGGCCCGCCCGACACGGCCGCCTGCGAACGGCTGGCTCAGTTGGCCGCCCGGCCGGGCTTGGTCAATTTATCGGGCAAGCTATCGCTGCTAGCCTCGGCCGCGCTCATGCGCGGCGCGGTGCTCAACTACGTGAACGACTCGGCGCCGCTGCACCTCTGCTCGGCCGTGAATGCGCCGGTGTGCGCCATTTTTTGCTCCACGGTGCCAGCGTTTGGGTTTGGGCCGCTGAGCACATTTGCGCGCATTGTGGAGCACCCAGGGCCGCTAGCCTGCCGGCCGTGCGGGCTGCACGGGCACGCCAGGTGCCCGCTGGGGCACTTTCGCTGCGCCCGCGAAATCGACACCGCGCAGCTGCTGGCGGTATTGGCCGAGGCGCGCGTGCGGCGGGGCTAGCCACCCGGCTACCTGCGGCCCCGGCCCGGCATCGAAGGTGCCTGATTGTGCGTATCTTACTACATGGACCGCATCTATCACCTCCTCGCCGAACACTGGCACCTGAGCCAGGCGCAGTACTACCACCTGCACCTGCTCAGCTCCGTGCTCCTGGGCCCCTCACTGGGCGTTTTGCTCCTGATACTTTTTCGGCGCGTGCGCCAGAAAAGCGCGGTGCGGCCGGCTCTCTAGCCGAGCTCGTACTTACCAGTCTCAGCCAAACTGCTCCCACAGGGCGCGCAGGCTGAGACCACCCATAATAGCCACTACTACCCAGCCGGACAGCAGCATCCAGCGCGGGTGCCGGTACGTGCCCATGAGGCGAGGGCTAGCGGCCGCCACCAGCACAATGGCTAGGGCGATGGGTAGTATCAAACCATTGATGGCCCCGGCAAAAATCAGCAGCTGGGTCGGCTTGCCGATGCCCACGAAGATGCTCGTGGATAAGAGGATAAACACCGAGATGCAGGCCCGCTCGTAGCGCTCGAACACGGGGTGAAAGGTCTTAAAAAACGACACCGACGTGTAGGCCGCGCCCACCACCGACGAGATGGCCGCGCTCCACAAAATCACCCCAAATACCCGAAACCCCACCTCGCCCGCTGCCGCGCGAAACACGCTGGCGGCCGGGTTGTCGGCCGCTAGGGTGGCGCCCTGGCTCAGCACGCCCACGATGGCCAGAAACAACACAAACCGCATGAAGGTGGAAATAACAATGCCGCTCACGGCGCTGCGCGTCACTACATCTTGGTTGTTAATCCCTTTGATGCCGGCATCGAGCAGGCGATGCGCGCCCGAAAACGTGATGTAGCCGCCCACCGTGCCGCCCACAATGGTGACGATGGCCGCCGCGCTCACCTTGGCCGGCAGCAGCGTGTGGTGCAGCGCTTGCAGCAGCGGCGGGTGCGCGCTATAAGCAATGCCGAGCGTGAGCAAAATCTTGACCGTGCCCAGAATTTTGGTGAAGCCGTCGAGCATCTTGCCCACTTCGCGTACCCAAAACAGCAGCAGCGCCACCGCGCAGCTCACCAGCGCACCCTGCTCGTAGCTGAGGCCGGTGAGCACGTTCAGGCCCAAGCCGCAGCCCGCGATGTTGCCAATATTGAACGCAAAACCGCCCAGAATGACCATGCCCGCCAGAAAGTACCCTAGCCCCGGCAGCAGCTGGTTGGCCAGGTCCTGGGCCCGCAGCTCGCTCACCGTGAGGATGCGCCAGGTGTTGAGCTGCGCGCCCACATCGAGCACCACCGACACGAGGATGACGAATCCGAAGCTGGTGAGCAGCTGCTGGGTAAAAACCGTCGTTTGGGTCAGAAAGCCGGGGCCGATGGATGAGTTGGCCATCAGGAAAGCGGCGCCCAGGCTGGCCCCGCCAAACCACCGCGCGGGCCGCGCCTTCATCGGGCGATGGCCGGGCGGGCCACCTGCACCCCAACATTAGCCAGCGCCGTGCGCAGCTGCCGGGCAAATTCCAGGGCGTGCGCACCGTCGCCGTGCAGGCACACCGTATTGGCCCGAATGGCCACTTCGGTGCCCTGCTGGGTGCGCACCCAGCCGCCCTGCACCATGCCCAGCACCTGGGCAATGGCCGCCTCAGCGCTGGTGATGAGCGCATCGGGCTGGCGGCGCGGCGTAAGCGTGCCATCGGGCTGGTAGGTGCGGTCGGCAAACACCTCGTGGGCGGTGCGCAGGCCGATTTTCTCGCCGGCTTTCGTCAATTCGGAGCCAGCCAAGCCGTAGAGCACCAGCTCGGGCTGCACTTTATACACGGCTTCGGCAATGGCCTCGGCGAGGGCGGCGTTGGTGGCGGCCATGTTGTAGAGCGCGCCGTGGGGCTTGAGGTGGTGCAGCTGCCCGCCCTCGGCCCGCACCACGGCCGCCAGGGCCCCTAGCTGGTACACGGTCATATCAAACGCTTCTTCGGCCGAGATATCCATCGTGCGGCGGCCGAAGCCTACCAAATCGGGCAGGCCGGGGTGGGCGCCGATGGCCACCTGGTGGGTTAGCGCCCGGCGCACGGTTTGGCGCATTACGCCGGGGTCGCCGGCGTGGAAGCCGCAAGCCACGTTGGCCGAGGTGATAAGGGGCATGATTTCGGCGTCCTGGCCCAGGGTCCAGGCGCCAAAGCTTTCGCCCAGGTCGCAGTTTAAATCGACGGTAGCCGCTAAAGTCATGGCAGTGATTTTAAGTGAACCGCCCGCGCCAACGCACGCAATCGCCGTTCCTGCGCAAGATACAGCGCCTGCGCCTCGGCTAGCCCCACCTGCACGAAGCGCAGCCGCGTGCCTGGCAGCGCCTGCGCCAGCCGCCCTAGGTCGGCCGAGATAACCTGGGCCAGTCGGGGGTAGCCGCCGGTAGTTTGGCAGTCGGCCAGCAGCACAATGGGCTGCCCCCCCGCCGGCACCTGCACCGTACCAAACGTGACGGCGCTCGACAGCAGCTCGCTAGCCATATCGCGCGCCAGCGATGGGCCACCGAGCCGGGCACCCATGCGGTCGGCCTCGGTCGTGACGGTGAAGGCTTCGGCCCAAAAAGCCCGCTGGCTAGCCGGCCCAAACTGCTCGTACTCGGGCCCCGGCAAGGCGCGCACCACCAGCGGCGCACCAGGGCTAGCCGGTAGGAATGTTGGCAAAAACCAGCGCGCCGCCGCCCAACCAGCGGCCGGTTCCGGCAGGCTATTCTCGATTAAGCGTCGCCCGGCCGCCGGCCACTCGCCCACCGGCAGTTCGTCGCCGGCTTGCAGCGCCCGCCCGGCCAGCCCGCCCACTGCCGCCCGCAGGTAGGTGGCGCGGCTGCCCAGCACCGGCGGCACGGCTACGCCGCCCGCCAGGGCTAGCCAGGCCCGGCCGCTCGTTGTAGGGGCGCCAAAGGTGAGCACCGCGCCGGCCCGCACGGCCACCGGCCGGCCCAGCGGCACGGGCTGGCCCGCGATGGTTGCCGCCAGGTCGGCACCGGTGAGGGCCAGCAGGGCATCAGCCTCGAAGCGGAGCACGGGGCCGCGCAGGGTCAGTTCGAGGCCGGCCAGGTTCTCGGGGTTGCCTACCAGCAGGTTGGCCGCGCGCAGAGCCCCGGCATCGAGCGCGCCGCTCACCACCAGGCCTTGCCGCTGGTAGCCGTAGCGGCCAAGGTCCTGCACCGTGGTGAGCACGCCGGGCTTTATAACGCTAATGGGCATGGCGCAGGCGCTGAAATTCGGCTTCGGAAATGGGCACGAAGCGCAGCCGGTCGCCGGCTTGCAGCAGGCTGGGCCGGGCGCGGCCAGGGTCAAACAGCCGCAGCGGCGTGCGCCCGATAAGCTGCCAGCCGCCCGGCGTGGGCAGCGAGTAAATGCCCGTTTGGGCGCCCGCGATGCCCACCGCGCCGGCTGGCACCAACGGCCGGGGCGTGGGCCGGCGCGGGGTGGCTAGCCCCGCATCGAGCCCGCCGAGGTACGGAAAGCCGGGTGCAAAGCCCACCATGTATACCAAATACTCGGGCTGCGCGTGGCGGGCAATTACCTCGGCCGGCGCGAGCTGCGCGTGGCTGGCCACCAGGCCGAGGTCGGGGCCAAAATCGCCGCCGTAGCACACCGGAATCTCCACCAGTGGGCCGGGCACGTAGTCGGCCAGCGCGGCCTGGGCAGCAGGCAGCAGGCCTAGCAAATAACTGGCTACCTGCTCATAAGGCACTATTTCACTAGCCTGACTTAGTACCCACGGGTCGTAATACACGGTGAGCGTGGTGAAGGCCGGCACTACCTCGCGCAGGCCAGGCAGCGGGTGCTGGGCCAGCGCTTGCGCAAAGGCCTGAAGGAGCTGGTGCGTCGCCGGCGCAATGGCCTGGCCCAGCTCCAGCACCACGGCCGCATCGCCGAGCGGGTAGAGCCGCCAGGCGGCCGGAAAGTCAGCCATGTAGGTAGCCGGTTATTTTTGGGAAATTTGCCACCTGCCTATCCTGCTTGTTATGCCTGTGAATTACCGTAAATATGGGGCGCTCGGCGGCCTGTTGCTGGCCGCCGCCTGCCAGCGCGCTACCTACCCCACCGCCACGGCGCCGCTGGCGGCGCCCCCGGTGGCCCCCGGCGTGGCCCGCGAACTGGCCGAGTTTCGCCGCCAAACCATCAGCCGCGTTACTTACGAAGTGGAGTTGACCGTGCCGGCCGACAAAGCGGCCCCCGTACTCGCCCAGGAAATCATCACGTTCAACCTGCGCGACAACCGCGCCCCGGTGCAACTCGATTTCAAAGGGCAGGCCAGCCAGCTGCGCAGCCTCACTATCAACGGCCAGCCCGCCGCCCCCGACTACCGCCTGGAGCACCTGGTGCTGCCCGCCGCCGCGCTGCGGGCCGGCCGCAACGTGGTGCACATCGGCCTGACGGCCGGCGACTTATCCCTCAATCGCAACGCCGACTACCTCTACACGCTGCTCGTGCCCGACCGCGCCCGCACGGTGGTGCCGGTGTTCGACCAGCCCAATTTGAAGGCTACGTTTACGCTGGCGCTCACCGTGCCCAGCGCCTGGCAGGCCGTGGCCAACGGCCCGCTGCGCGACTCGACCCGCACCGTTGGCGGCGGGCCGGCAGGCCTGAAAACCTATCGTTTTGCACCCTCCGATTCTATCAGCACCTACCTGTTTTCGTTCGCAGCAGGGCGCTTCACGCCGTTGCGGCGCACGGTGGGGAGTAGGGAAATGAATTTCTACCACCGCGAAACGGACTCAACCAAAATTCGACTCAGCGTACCCACTATTTTCCGGCTGCACAGCGAGGCGCTGCGCTTTCTGGAAAACTATACCGGCCTGCCCTACCCCTTCCAAAAGTTCGATTTTACGTCGATTCCTGACTTTCAATACGGCGGCATGGAGCACGTCGGCAACATTGATTACAAGGCATCTAGCTTGTTTCTGGACGATGGCGCGACCAAGGACCAGCTGCTGGCCCGCCAAAACCTCATCGGCCACGAAACGGCCCACATGTGGTTTGGCGACCTCGTGACCATGCAGTGGTTCAACGACGTGTGGATGAAGGAGGTCTTCGCCAATTTCATGGCCGACAAGATGAACCCCGAAGCCGCCGCCGGCCCGGCGCAGCTGCTCAAGTTCGTCACCGACCACTACCCCGCCGCCTACGCCGTGGACCGCACGGCCGGGGCCAACCCCATCCGCCAGCCGCTCGACAACCTGCAAGATGCCGGCTCGCTCTACGGCAACATCATCTACCACAAGGCGCCCATCATGATGCGCCAGTTGGAGCTACTAATGGGTGAAAAGCCGTTCCAGGAAGGCATTCAAGAGTACCTCAAAAAATACGCCCACGGCAACGCCACCTGGCCCGACCTCATCGCCATCCTCGACGCCCACACGCCCGCCGACCTCGCCGCCTGGAACCAAGTGTGGGTAAACCAGCCCGGCCGCCCGGTATTTGACTATGAGCTGCCGGCGGGGGCTAGCCAGCTCACCATTCGCCAGCACGCCGAAGATGGCTCCGAGCGCCTCTGGCCCCAGCAGTTTCGGGTGTTGGCCATGTACCCGGGCGGGCCGGTAGAGATTCCGGTCAACATGACCCAGCGCGAGGTGACGGTGCCGCTGCCCGCCGGCAAGGGGGCGCCTAACTACGTGCTACTCAACTCGCAGGGCTTGGGCTACGGCGTGTTTCCAGTGGCGCCGCAGGCCGCCGACCACCTGGCTAGCCTCGCCGACCCGGTGGCCCGCGCCAGTACCTACATCGCGCTGTACGAGAACATGCTGGCCGGCCGCGGGCTAGCCCCGCGCCCGCTGCTCGACCGCCTCGTGGCCCAGACCGCCCACGAAACCAACGACCTCAACATCAAGCTACTCACCGGCCAGCTGAGCGCCATTTTTTGGCAATTTCTAAAGCCCGCCGAGCGCACCGCGCTAGCCCCGGCAATGGAGAAAGCCCTCTGGCAAGCCATGCTGGCGCAGCAAAAGCCCGGCGAGCAAAAGCTGTATTTCAAAGCCTACCAAAGCGTGGCGCTCACGCCACCCGCCCAAAAGCGCCTCTACCAAATCTGGCAAACGCAGAAAGCGCCCGCGCTCGTGAAGCTGACTGAGGACGACTACACTGCCCTGGCCTTGGCCCTAGCCGTGCGCGACTACGCCGCCCCGCAGCCCATTCTGCCGCAGCAGCTGGCCCGCATCACCAACGTGGACCGCCGCCAGCGCCTGCAATTCCTGATGCCTGCGCTCTCGCCCGACGTGGCCGTGCGCGACCAGTTTTTTACTTCGCTCAAAGACGAGAAAAACCGCGAGAAGGAAGCCTGGGTGCAGAGCGCCCTCGGCTACCTGCACCACCCACTGCGCCAGGCTACATCGGAAAAATACCTGCCCGCTAGCCTCGATTTACTGGAAGAGATTCAGCAGACGGGCGACATCTTTTTTCCGGCTGGCTGGCTGCAAGCCACGCTGGGCAGCTACCAGTCGGCCGCGGCGGCGCGCACGGTGCGCGACTTTCTGGCGGCGCACCCGACTTACAATCCGCAGCTGCGCAGCAAGCTGTTGCAAGCGGCCGACGACCTGTTTCGGGCCGAGAAACTGACGCGCTAAAAAGTCGTTGCCATGCTGACGAAGGCAGCATCTCGCCAGGGCCAAGTGGCCGGTGCTTCCCTAGCGCGATGCTGCCTTCGTCAGTATGACGGGAGTTTAGTAAGTGGCGCTAAGAAAAGCCGCCTCTCAGGCGCGAACTTTGTTGCTCTCGTTGGTTTATAGCTACAATGTCTGATTACCACCAATTCGAATATCCCAACGGCATCCGCCTTTTACACAAGGAAGTGCCGCATACTAAGATTGCGCACTGCGGCTTTTTGCTCGACATCGGCTCGCGCGATGAGCAGGCGCACCAGCAGGGCCTGGCGCACTTTTGGGAGCACATGGCCTTCAAGGGCACCCACAAGCGCAAGTCGTTTCACATCCTCAACCGCCTCGAAACCGTGGGCGGCGAGCTAAACGCCTACACCACCAAGGAGAAAATCTGCTTCTACGCCACGCTGCTCAGCACGCATTTTGAGCGGGCATTTGAGCTACTTACTGACCTGACGTTCAACTCGGTATTTCCGGAGCGCGAGGTCGAGAAAGAGCGGGGCGTGATTCTGGAGGAGATGAGTATGTACCAGGATGCGCCCGAAGACGCCATCATCGACGACTTCGATGCCGTCATCTACGGCGAGCATCCGCTGGGAGTTAATATCCTGGGCACCCGCGAAAGCGTGAGCGGTTTTCAGACCGCTGATTTTCACGCCTTTTACAACGAGAACGTACGCACCGACCGGCTGATTTTCAGCTCGGTGAGCAACCTGCCGTTCAAGGAAGTGAAGCGGCTGGCCGACCGGTTTCTGGCGCCCATTCCGGCCCGGCTGGGGCCGCGCGAGCGGCTGCCCTTTGACGGCTACGTGCGCCACGACCGCACCGAGCAGCGGCCCATTTCGCAGGCGCACTGCCTGGTGGGCGGCCCTGCCTACCCCCTCACCGACGAGCGAAGAGTGCCGTTTTTCATGCTCAACAACATCCTGGGCGGGCCCGGCATGAACTCGCGCCTCAACCTGGCTGTGCGCGAGAAATATGGCCTCGTGTACACCATCGACAGCTCGTACTCGCCTTATACCGACACCGGCTTGTTTGGTATTTACTTCGGCACCGAAGCCAAGCAGCTCAACCGTACGCTGGGCCTGGTGCAGAAGGAGCTGAAACTATTGCGCGACAAAGAACTCACCACCAGCCAGCTACACGTAGCCAAAAACCAGCTAATGGGCCAGCTCGCCATGAGCGAGGAAAGCAACTCGGGCCTGATGCAGCTGCTGGGCAAAAGCACCCTCGACCTGGGCCGCGTGGAGCCGCTGAGCGAGATTTTCACGCGCATCGAGAACGTGACTGCCAACCAGCTGCGCGAGCTCGCCAACGACGTGCTGGCCGAGGACAACCTCAGCATTTTGCAATACGTGCCGGAAGAAAAGTAGCGCTGGCAAGCCTGTATGATTCTATCACCTAGCCGCCGTGTAGCCGCTGCGCAAGCTAGCGACCTGCTACGCAACGGCCAGCCGCTGCGGAACTGCCACGTCGGTGGCCCGCTAGCGCTACCTGCCGGCGAAACTTGGACGCAGGCGGTGACCCTTGAAAACTGCGTCATTGATGATTTCGTTTGTCTTTCCGTCGATTTTAGCAAGCCGGTTAAGCTGCTCAACTGCCACTTTGGCAACTGTCAGTTTACGTTCAGTTATTTTTTGAGCGGGCTGACTATCGACACCTGTTATTTTGCTGACTATCTGGATTTTCAGGCGGGTGGGCACAACCAGGCGGGCGAGCCGGTCCGCATTGTCAACAGCCAGTTTGCTGCCTTTGTCAATTTTTTTGATTGCTCGTATGAAAGCGCTGTAATTATTACGGACAATCATTTTCTGGGTGGCACCAACCTCTTGGGCAAACCCCATGCTATTCCCGTCACTTTTGCAGTAGCGCCGCTGCTGGCTCGCAACCGCGGCCGGCTCGACGTTGATGGCGAAGACCTAGCGCAACCCGTCGATGGCTAAGGCAGCATCCGTCTTCGGCCCGGTGCCGGGCATTGCGCCCGGCCACGAGTTCCGCAACCGCCTGGAGCTGTGGAGCGCCGGCGTGCACCGCCAAACCCAGGCCGGCATTAGCGCGCGGCAGGGCGAAGGGGCCGAAAGCATCGTGCTTTCGGGCGGCTACGAAGACGACGAGGACCTGGGCGCGGTCATCATCTACACCGGCCGGGGCGGGCGCAGCGCCGAAAGCCAGCAGCAGGTGGCCGACCAGACCCTGACCGGCGCCAACCGCGAGCTGGCTCGCAACGTGCTCACCGGCCTGCCCGTGCGCGTGACGCGCAAGGTGACGGAAGCCGGCCGCAGCTTCTACCGCTACGCCGGCCTCTACCGCATTGCCAGCTACTGGGCCGAAACTGGCAAGTCGGGCCACCGCGTGTGGCGCTTCCGGCTGGAAGAGCTGCCTAGCGAGGCAACTGCACCGGAAACTCCCGCGCCGGCGGCCGCCGCGCCCGACCTATTTACGGCCCACGAGCCGGCGCCTGCCTACGGCCCGGCCCCGCGCCGGCTGGCTACCACGTTGCGCCTGGTGCGCGACACGGCCGTTACGCGCCAGGTGAAGCTGCTGCATGACTACCACTGCCAGGTGTGCAGCGAGCGGCTGGCTAGCCCCGCCGGGCCGTATGCCGAGGCGGCGCACATCCGGCCGCTGGGCGCGCCGCACCACGGGCCCGACGTGCTGGCCAACGTGCTGTGCCTCTGCCCCAACCACCACGTGCTGTTCGACCTCGGCAGCTTCGGCGTGGCCGATGATGGCACCTTGCTGGGGCTAGTCGGGCAGTTGCGGCAGCACCGCCAGCACGTGGTGGCGGCTGAGTTTCTGGCCTACCACCGGGCGCATTTTTACGAGCCGCAGGCCGGCGCGCTACCCTAGCCCCACCATGCCTACTCCTACCTTCGGCCACGTGGGCACGGCCCGGCCGGGCGACTTATTCGCCTCGCGCCTCGACCTGGCGCTGCGCGGGCAGCACCGGCCGCCGCGGGCGGGCGTGTGCGCCACCGTGGCCCACGGCGCCGAGAGCCTCATTCTGGCCGACCAGTACGAGGACGACGAAATCTATGAGGACTATTTCTGGTACGCCGGCCACGGCGGGCGCGACGGCCAAACCGGCCGCCAAGTAACCGACCAGGACTTCACTCACCGCAATCGGGCGCTGGCCCGCAGCCAGGAAACCGGCCGGCCGGTGCGCGTTTTCCGGCGCATCGCGCCGGCTGGCGACCGGCAGTTTCGCTACGAAGGGCTGTGGCAGATTGTGCAGCACGAATACGTGGTGGGTCGGTCGGGCTACCGCGTGTACCACTTTCGGCTGGAGCCTTATTCCGCTACTATATAAAGCGGTTCTGCTCATTTAGCGTCCGCTTGGCGAAACATCTCTATCGAACGATACCCTAGCGGCACGGTAGAAATGCTTCGCCAAGCGGACGCCAAGTGGGCAGGGCCGCTTTACAACCTTGACTTACATGACTGATAACGACATCCAAGCCTACGCCGACCAGCACACCCAGCCCGAGCCGCCGCTGCTGCACCAGCTTTGGCGCGAAACCCATTTGCAGCTGCTGATGCCGCGCATGGCCACCGGCCACTGGCAGGGCCGGCTGCTGAGTATGCTTTCGCACCTTCTCAAACCCAGCCGGATTCTGGAAATCGGCACCTTCACCGGCTATGCTACCCTGAGCCTGGCCGAGGGGCTAGCGGCGGGTGGCCACGTGCACACCATCGAAATCAACCCCGAGCGCGAGCGGCGCATCCGGCGCTACGTGGCGGCGGCGGGGCTAGCGGCGGCCGTGACGCTGCACCTCGGCGATGCGCGCGATGTTTTGGCCGGCTTGGTCGGCGAAGTGTGGGACTTGGTCTTTATTGACGCCGACAAACTACACAACGGCCGGTATTTTGAGCTCGTTATCAACCAGGTGCGCCCCGGCGGGCTCGTGATTGTGGACAATGTGCTGTGGGGCGGCAAGGCGCTGCCCGGTTATCCGCTCAAAGCCAACGACCACGATACCCGCGCCGTACGCGCTTTCAACGACCAAATGCGGCTCGACCCGCGCGTGGTGCCGCTGCTGCTGCCCGTGCGCGACGGGCTGCTGCTGCTGCGCAAAATTTAGCTGTGAGTTGCTAGTTGCCAGTTGCTAGTCACTATACCACAACAACTAACAACTGGCAACTAATACCGACCTATGCGCTTTCTACTCTTTACCGGGCTAGCCGGGCTTGTGACTTTCAGCGCCTCGGCCCAGAGCGTTGTGCGCGGTAAGGTACTCGATGGCAAGGACCAGAGCCCGCTCATCGGGGCCAACGCGGTGCTCATTCACCTGCCCGACTCGGTGCGCACTGGCACGGCCGTGGGCGCCGACGGCAACTTCGAAATAACGGGCGTGGCACCGGGCCGCTACCTGTTTTCGGCCTCCTACGTGGGCTACCAGGAGCAGCGCCAGGCCGTTACCGTGCCCGAGGGCGGCGCACCCCTTGCGCTGGGCACCGTGGCCCTGGCCACGGGCGGCGTGGCCCTCAAAACGGTGGTCGTGACCGGCCAGGCCGTGCAGGTGGTGCAGCGCGGCGATACCACCAGCCTCAATGCCAAGGCCTTCAAAACCAACCCCGATGCCACGGCTGGCGACCTTATCGGCAAGATGCCCGGCATCTCGGTCGATGCCAGTGGCAAAACCCAGGCCCAGGGCGAGCAGGTGCAGCAGGTGCTCGTGGATGGCAAGCCCTTCTTCGGCACCGACCCCGACGCGGTGCTCAAAAACCTGCCCGCCGAGGCCATCGACCGGGTCGAGATTTTTGACCAGCAGAGCGAGCAGAGCCGCTTTTCGGGCTTCAACGACGGCAATACGCAGAAGACGTTGAATATCATTACCAAACCCTCGTTCAGGAACGGGCAGTTTGGGCGGGCCGTGGTGGGCGCCGGGGCCGGCAACTCGGCCACCGATACCCGCGATGGCCGCTACCGGGCTAGCCTCAACCTCAACGACTTCCACGAAAACCGGCGCGTTACGGTGCTGGCCCAGAGCAATAATGTCAACGAGCAGAACTTCGGCACCGACGACCTGCTCGGGGTTATCGGCAACTCGGCGCCCGGGGGTGGCGGCGGCCGGGGCGGCCGGGGCGGTGGAGGTGGGGGTAGCGGGGGCTCGAATGCGGGCGATTTTCTGGTGAGCCAGAACGGCGGCATCAGCCAGACCACGGCGGCGGGCCTCAACTACTCGAACAGCTGGAACAAGAAAACGGAGCTCACGGGCAGCTACTTCTTCAACCACTCGACCAACACGCTGAACAGCACTACCAACCGCCAGTTTGTGACGGGCACGCGCTACAACGAGAACTCATCGTCGAGCAGCCGCAACACCAACCACCGCGCCAATTTCCGGCTCGACCAGAAGATTGACTCCATGACGTCGGTGCTGTTTCGGCCCCGCATTTCGTGGCAGCAAAACGATGCCAACCGCCAACTCATCGGCCTGACTTCGCGCGAGAATATCACGCAGAGCCAGATTAATACCTTGTACCAGAGCGATAACCAGGCTATTAACCCGGCCGGCGACCTGCTGCTGCGCCGCAAGCTGGGCCGCCGGGCCGGCCGCACGCTCTCGCTCAGCGTCAATGGCTCGTACTCGGGGCACACGGGTAATTCCATTCTGAATACCACCAATGTTGGCAGCACAGCCAGCAACCTCAACCAGCAGTCGCTGCTAACCCAGAAGGGCGGCACCATTGCCGGCAACCTGGCCTACACCGAGCCGGTGGGCAAGCAGGCGCAGCTGCAAGGCAACTACGCGCTGAGCTACGCGCCCAACAACTCGGACAAGCGCACCTACGATTTTGACGGCACCGACCAACAGTACAACCTACTGAACACGGCGCTGAGCAACGTTTTTTCCAACTATTACCTCACCCAGGGCGGCGGCCTGAGCTACCGCTACAACAACCGCAAGGTGCAGCTATCGGTGGGTGCCAATGCGCAGGTGGCGCAGCTACAAGGCAATCAGGAGTTTCCGCTGCCCGGCGGCGCCATCGACCACACCTTCTGGAGCATCCTGCCGCAGGCCAATATTACGTGGCGGCCCGACCGCTCGCACAACCTGCGCCTGTTTTACCGCACCAACACCAACGCCCCTAACCTCAACCAGTTGCAGGCCGTGGTGAACAACTCCAACCCCTTGCAGCTAACCGTCGGCAACCCCGAGCTGCGCCAGGAATACGCCCACAACCTGGTGATGCGCTACTCGGGAGCCCGCGCCGACAAGAACAGCAACTTCTTTGCCCTGCTTTCGGGCAACTACACCCAGAACCCGATTTCGAACAGCACCACCGTGGCCGCGCGCGACACCACCGTGACCGTGCCCACCGGCCCCAACAGCGGCCAGCAGGTGCGCCTGCCGGCCGGCGGCCAGCTCACGCAAGCCGTTAACTTACAGGAGCAATACACCCTGCGCGCCCAGGCCAACTACGGCCAGCCACTCACGGCCATCAAGTCAAACATCAACGTGACGCTGGGGGCCAGCTTCAGCCAAAACCCGGGGCTAGTGAACGGTCAGCTCAACTACGCCCGCACGCCGGCCCTCACCGGCGCCCTCACCCTGAGCAGCAACATCAGCGAGAAGCTCGACTTTACGCTCTCTTCGGCCTCGACCCAGAGCTACGTGCGCAATACGCTGCGCCAGCAGCTCAACAACACGTATTTCAACCAGCTTACCCGCCTGCGACTGAGCTGGATAGTGGGCCCCGGCATCTCCATCCAGACCGATGCCACCCACCAGCTCTACCGCGGCCTGAGCGCGGCCTACAACCAGAATTATATCCTCTGGAATGCCAGCATCGGCAGGAAGCTTTTCCCCGGCCAGCGCGGCGAAATCAAGCTCTACGCCTTCGATATTCTGAAGCAGAACCGCGCCATCCAGCGCAACGTGAACGTGGCCTATTTTGAGGACGTGCAAACCACTGTGTTGCAGCAGTATTTCATGCTGATGTTCACCTACAATATCCGCTCGGCCAACATGACGGCCCTGCCCACCGCGCCCGACGGCCCCGACGGCGGCCGGCGCGGGCGCGGCGGCTTCGAGGGCCCGGGTGGGGGCAGCCGCCCGCCCGGCGGCGCCCCCGGTGGCTTCGGCGGCTAGGGTTTTCGGCGGATTAACAAGCCCCAAAACCCGTCGGCCTGACGACTAGAAAGCACCTTAACCGGCTTATTGTAAGCAGCCCCCAAGGTGCCCGCAGTTGTTGGTCTGGTGTGCTTACGACCCGCTTCATGCCGTGCTTGCTGCTGTTTTTCGGCTTAACTTGCCAACCGTAGGCGGCGGGGTACGTTGACTGGCATACTGTTATGAGAAGACTTTTCCCGGCTTTGCTGCTGGGGCTGACCAGCCACCCGGCGCTGGCCGTGGCCCCGCCCCCCGTACCCGCTAGCCTCGACCTGGTGGGCCTGCACCTGACCCTCGACAACGAGGCTCGACAGCTAGTGCAAGCGAAAGTGAACAGTCTCTGCCGCCACACCGCCTCGTTTGAGGCGCGGGTGGCCCTAGCGGAAGCCGCGTTTCCGCTCATCGACCGGGTGCTGGCCGAGGAAGGCGTGCCGGCCGACTTTCGCTACCTAGTATTGCAGGAGAGCGCCTTGCAGGGCAATGCCGAGAGCGTGCACGGCGCCGTGGGCTACTGGCAGTTCAAGCGCGAAACGGCCCTGAGCCTGGGCCTTGCCGTGAACGGCAGCATCGACGAGCGCCGCCACCTCACGGCCAGCACCCGTGCCGCTGCCCGCTACCTCACCCGCCACAATGCTACGCTGCACAACTGGGCCAATGCCTTGCTCAGCTACAACACCGGCCTGAGCGGCGTGCGCCCCTATACCCGCCCCGGCGATGCCGACGCCACCAGCATGGCCTTCACGGGCGATACCAACCAGTACCTGCTCGATTTCATCGCTCAGAAAATAGCTTTCGAGCCGGTGTGCGCGCAGCACGCGGTACCCTTTGTGCCCTGGCGCGAGGTGCCCGCCGCCCCCGGCCAAACCCTGGCTCAGCAGGCGGCAGCCCTCGCTACCGAGCCCGCCGCCCTGGCCCAGCTCAACCCCTGGCTGCGGGCCCGCACCGTGCCAGAAGACGGCCGCACCTACACGCTGCTGGTACCCCTGGCCAGCGCGCCGCTCGTGGCCGCTGGCCCCACGCTGCCGGCCGCCGCGCTGCCTACGCCCACTTACATGCGCATCAACGGCATCAAGGCGCTGCTGGCCCGCCCGGGCGAAACGGCCGCCGCCCTGGCCCAGCGCGGTGGGGCTAGCCTGGGTTTCTTCCTGAAAGTGAATGAGATGGAGGCGGGCGAAGCCGTACGGCCCGGCGAGCCGTATTTCTTTCAGCGCAAAAAAGAATCGGCTGAGGACGATTACCACGTGGTGGCTCCTGGCCAGAGCCTGGCCACGGTGGCCCAGCGCTACGGCGTGCTGCGCCACGCCCTGCGCACTTTCAACCACTTGCCTAATGATGAGGCTATTCGCCCGGGCTTGGTGCTGTGGCTCAGCCACATTCGCCCGCGCAACATTGCGGCCGAGTACCAATCGGTACCTGAGCCGCGCCCGGTAGCAGCCACCCGACCGGCTCCGCGACCGGCGTCGGCGCCGGCGGCAGCCCCTAGCCGCGACGACGATAGTGACGAGCTGGCAGCCATCAACGACTTGCCAACGGAAGTACCAGGCCCGCCCGTGCAACCCTTGGCCGGCCCGCGCCCGGCCGTGGCCGTGACTAGCCCCGCTGCGGCGGGCCGGCCCGCCGTGCTGGCGCCCGTGCCCGTGCGGCCAGTAGCGTACCCGGCGCCGCGCCCCCTCGACAATGGCCGCCCCTACGTGGTGGCGCCCGGCGAAACGCTGTACGCACTAGCGCGCCGCGTGGGCGTGCGCCCCGCCGAGCTAGCCGCCTGGAACGGTATTTCGCCCCTTACGCCTCTGCGGGCCGGCCAGCTGCTGCACCTTAGCGCCTCCCTCGCCGCGGCGGACTCACAACCCGCAACTACTTCCACCAATGGCATTTATACCGTGGCTATCGGCGATACTTTTTTTAGTATCTCACGCCGCTACGGCTGCACCGTGGCCGACCTGCTAGCCCACAACGAACGCCCCACCCCAACGCTGCGCGTGGGTGAAACCCTGCGTGTTCCCCGGCAATAAGCAATGCAAACGCTGAGCTTGTGAGCAGGCGGCATTGGCTGCCAGTTGCCCAAGCCAAAAGCCGATGGTACTCGCGCTTAGTTGTAAAATCCCTAAAAAAAGCCCGGGCCGCTACTAGCGGCCCGGGCTTTTTTGGAATAATAATAGGCAGTAACCGGCTTTAGATTGGCCTGGCTTATTGCTTGTTCAGGGCAACGGCGCGGTAAGCGGCAGCGCGACCTACGGCGGCCTTCAAGTCGTCTTGCAGGGCGCGGCTGCTGAGCGTGCGCGGGTGCAGGTCAAGTAAAGTACCATCTTCGGCAATAACAACGGCGCTGGGCAGGCGCTCAACACTATATGCTTGACGCATAGCCGCTTGCTGAGCCGGTGGCACGTAGGTGTGCAACACCGAAGGCATAGCCGGCTCGCATGCCACCGTTTGTTGCCAGTTGGAAAGCGACTCGTCCATTGCCGCTAGCACGATGACGACGGGCTGGCCAGCCAGGCTAGCCGTCATCTCTTTTAGATAAGGCAACTCGCGCTGGCTAGCTGGAAAGCGACTGTCCCAAAACATGAGGTAAACCAGTTTGCCGCGTAGGTCGGCGAGCGAGATAGCGCGGCCCTTGGTCGAGCGCAAGGCTAGTGGCGGAGCCGCGCTGCCAATAGCAAACGACTGATTATCGGCCAAATCGGTGCGCAATTGCGCTACCCAGCCGGTCGGCGCCTGGGCCGTAGCCGCGTAAGTGCCGAGCAAGGCTTGGGCATGGGCCACGTGGCCCTGGCGGATGGTTTCGAGTACGATACGGCCCAGCACTACGGGGCGGGCATCGGCCCGCAACAGCTTATCAGCCAACTGGTAGCACGTTGGGTAGTAGTCGGGCGCCGTAGACTTGTGCCCCGTAGCATGCGCTTGGTAGTGCACGTAATCCAGTAAAAAATCCTGGTAATGCGAGCTGGTTACGGCCTGCTCATTACCGGGCAACAGGCCCGGAGCTTCCAAAAAATCATAATAATTGGACGAAAGTTCGATGCGCGGCTGGCCGGCTACGGTTTGCTCGCGCAGGTCGGCGTAGGTGAGGCGGTCCTCGGCGTAGGTGTAGGCAATGTCGGCGTTAGCGTAAGCCTGGAAGGCGGTTGTGAAGTCGCCGTGTCGGCTAGCCTGCTTCAGCAGCTGCTGCTCGTGGTCGCGCCGATAATCCAGAAATGCTAGGAAGCCTTTTTCTCCCAGCTTGATATTTTCCGGTAGTACCTGATAGTCTTCATTGTTGATAAACTTACGGCTCAGCTCCTGCAAGTAGTTGTTGGCGGCGGCCGCCGGCCGGTTGGCCGAGCCCCGACCCGCTTCAAACTTGCCGGTAGCGGCTAGCTCGGCGGCATCGCCACGCAGCTCCAGGTCGTTGCCGGGCTCCAGAAAAATGGGCACCTCCTCGTCGCCGTAGCTTAGCTGCACCAGCGTGGGCCGCGCAATGGGTACAGCTACGGTAAAATCGCCGTTGGGCTCCACATGAATGGCCCGCTGCTGCTCGTGGGTGGCTAGCGGCTGGCTCCACCAGCTCAATAGCAATTTTTCGGTGCCAGTATTAGCCAGGTGGCCGTGCAGCGTGGCGGTGGTTTGGGCCGCCACGGGGGCGGCCAGCAACGTCAGGCCTGTAAGCCAGAAGGTTAGTGCTTTCATGCAAGAGAGTAAGTGTGTAAAGTAACGAACCGTAGCCGCTACTTGTTGCCCGCTTTTACTACGCCAAACCGATGCGCGGCGTTCCGCTTCGGCGCGTATTTCCAAAATTGTCGCCAGCTTTGCGGCCCCAAACCCCCTTTTCCAAGTCCATGTCGCAGCACAAAGAAGTTAAGCTCGTAACCACCCACCAGATGCTAGCGATGAAGCAGCGGGGCGAAAAAATCTCCATGCTCACGGCTTACGACTTCTCGATGGCCCAGATTCTGGACGGCGCCGGGGTGGACGTGCTGCTCGTGGGCGACTCGGCCTCCAACGTGATGGCGGGCCACGAAACGACCCTGCCCATTACCCTCGACCAGATGATTTACCATGCCCAGAGTGTGGTGCGCGCCGTGAAGCGCGCCTTCGTGGTGGTGGACATGCCCTTCGGCTCGTACCAGGGCAACTCGTCGGTGGCCCTGCAATCGGCGGTGCGCATCATGAAGGAAAGCGGCGGCCACGGCCTCAAGCTCGAAGGCGGCGCCGAGATTAAGGACAGCATTATCCGCATTCTCACGGCCGGCATCCCGGTGATGGGTCACCTGGGCCTCACGCCGCAAAGCATCTATAAGTTTGGCACTTATAACGTGCGCGCCAAGGAAGAAGCCGAAGCCAACAAGCTACTCGAAGATGCCCACCTGCTCCAGGAAATCGGCTGCTTCGGCCTAGTGCTCGAAAAAATACCCGCCGCGCTGGCCAAGCGCGTGGCCGAGGAGCTAACCATTCCGGTTATTGGCATCGGCGCCGGCCCCGACGTGGACGGCCAGGTGCTGGTAGTGCACGACGTACTCGGCATCACGAAAGAATTTAAGCCGCGCTTCCTGCGCCGCTACGCCGAGCTGCACGATATTATGACCGAAGCCGTGCAACACTACGTGGCCGATGTGAAGAGCCGCGAGTTTCCGAGCAAGGAAGAAGGCTACTAGGTTGAGCTGGGAGCAGAAATTACTCTCTTCACTCTCAACTTTAACTTCTAATGTGCGCCCTGCTGCTTGAAAGGCAACGGGGCGTTTCTTTTTAAGTAGCTTAAGCAGCGGGGCGCACTAGCAAGTTCGGGTTTTTCATCGCACATTTTCTTTGCAAAACAAAGTTCTTCGCGCACAAGGAACAGCCTACGCCGCGCCTTCTCGCCCGCACGGCCTCGTGGGCTCGCAATTCGGTCACGCTCAAGCTCATTAGCGTGGGGCTACTATTAGTCCTGCTACTTATTCCGACGAGCATGGTAGAATCGCTCATCAGCGAGCGGGCCAGCAACCGCGATAGTGCCACCGAGGCCATTAGCGCGCAGTGGGGCGGCGCGCAGCTCGTGCTGGGCCCGGTGCTGGTGCTGCCCTACACGGCCCTCGAAACCAATAATGGCCACACTTCCGAAATAACCCGCTACCTAAGCCTGCTGCCCGACACGCTCAGCAGCACTGGCACGCTAGCCCCCGAGCGCCGCCACCGGGGCATCTACGAGGCGGTGGTGTACCGGGCTGGGCTGCGGGTGCGGGGCGTATTTCGGGCGCCGCCGCTGGGCGACCTGGGCGTGGCGGCCGCGGCCGTGCGCTGGCCCGAGGCCTTTGTGGCCCTGGGCATTTCCGACCTCAAGGGCATTCGCAGCGGGCTAGCCCTGCGCTGGGATGGGCAAGCGCGGCCCTTCGAGCCGGGCCGGGCCACCGAGGCAGTGTTGCCCTATGGCTCGGCCCCCACCCTCAGCACGCAGGTGAGTGAGGTGCAACAAGCGCGCGTGCGCTACTCCCACGGTATCGACGGTGACGAGGACCCTAGCCGCGGCGGCGCCGCCAACGGCCTCCAGGCCCTGGTACCCCTAGCCAATGAGGCGGCCCTCACTCGGCGCCACACCTTCGCCTTCAACCTCGACCTGAACGGCAGCACCGGCCTGCTGCAAGCCCCGCTGGGCCGCCAAACTACCTTGCACTTGAGCGCGCCCTGGGCTGACCCAAGCTTTATTGGCGCGTTTTTGCCGGTGCAGCGCACTGTAAATGGCCAGAATTTCACGGCTGACTGGAAGGTTTTCCACCTCAACCGCAACTACCCGCAGCATTGGCGCAGCACCGAGGCGCGGCCCGACGTGAACGCCTCCACGTTTGGCGTGCGGCTGCTGGTGCCCGTCAATGAGTATTTGAAAACCATGCGGGCCGCTAAGTACGCGCTGCTGCCACTGGCGCTCACGTTCCTGGTTTTCTTCTTCGTGGAAATACTCAATAAACTACGTATTCACCCTTTTCATTACCTGCTGGTGGGGCTAGCCCTGGTTATTTTCTACGTGCTGCTGCTGGCCTTGTCCGAGCAAATGCCTTTCGATGCGGCCTATGGGCTAGCGGGGCTCACCATTGTGGGGCTGGTAACGGCCTACGCGGCAGCGAGCTTCCGGCAGCGGCAGGCCACGCTGGCTACGGCCGGCGTGCTGGCCGTGGTCTACGGCTTTGTGTTTGTGGTGCTGCAATTGCAGGATTATGCGCTGCTAGTGGGCAGCCTGGGGCTAGTGGTAGTGCTAGCGGTGGTCATGTTCTTGTCGCGCAATATCAACTGGTACAGCGTGGCTGAGGAGCCGGCGTAGGCACGGGCGGCGCGGCCGGGCATCGGGCGGCGCCGCTTATATTTGCCTGCAGCAGCAGGTGCACCGCGTTCGGTGCCGAGGGTTTGCTGGCGCGTAAATGCTCTTTTCGGGGCTAGCGCCGCCCCTGCCGCCACCATATATCCCCGCCGCCCCCGCGTGAACCGCCCCAATCTCTGGTCGGAGCAGAAGGAAATTCTGTTCGAAGACAACCATTTGCTCGTCATCAATAAGCCCGCCGGCATCCTGGTGCAGGGCGACGAAACCGGCGACGAGCCGCTCTCCAAAAAAGCCGAGGAGTACCTGAAATTCAAGTACAAGAAGCCCGGCGCGGCCTTCGTGGGCGTGGCCCACCGCATCGACCGGCCGGTGTCGGGCATCGTGGTGCTGGCCAAAACGAGCAAGGCCCTGAGCCGGCTCAACGAGATGTTTCGCGACAGCCAGATGCAGAAGACCTACTGGGCACTCACTGGCAAGCCGCCGGTGCCCGAGCAGGGCAAGCTGGTGCACTGGCTGGTGAAGGACCCCATGCGCAACGTGACCAAGGCCTACACCGACAAGCACGGCCAGGGCCAGCGCTCGGAGCTGAGCTACGAGCTGCTAGGGCCCGCCGCCAACCGCTACTTGGTGCAGGTGAACCCCGTAACCGGCCGGCCGCACCAGATTCGGGTGCAGCTCTCGACTGGCCTGGGCACGCCCATCGTCGGCGACGTGAAGTACGGCTTCCTCAACCCGCTGCCCGACGTGAGCATTGCCCTGCACGCCCGCCAACTAGAACTACAACACCCGGTAACCAAGGAGGCTATGAAATTTGTGGCCCCCCTGCCCGATGCCCCGCATTGGGACGCGGCCCGGGCTTTCTACCCGGGCTAGCCCAGCGGCGCAGCCAAGGCTACCTAGCTACCGGCTTGTACTCCAGCCCAAAGCCTTTGGCATAGTCAGCCAGCGGCTCCAGGCCCACGCTGGCGCGGCGCTCGTCTACGTGCGCCTCGTCGGCGATGGGAAAAAACTCGGTTTTGCCCGTTGCCTGATTGGTGTGCAATTGGCTACCGTAAAGCTGCGGCTTGTCTTGAAAAGTCAAGACCCGGTCTTCGACCAGCGCCAGGTTTTGCTTGGCCATTTCGCCTTTGGCAGCCGCCTGACGCATCTGGGGCAAGTATTTTTGCATAGTAGCGAGGTTGGAATGCTGAATGACTAGGAATGCTGCCAGGCTGCCCGAACGACCCACCAAGCTGTTACCCGGCCAGCCGTACTTATCAATCATGGCCGTAACGCGGGGCAGGTTGCGGGCATCAGCTCGCTGCATCTGGCGCCACAACGAGTCCATTTCCGGCGACTTGAGGCCGTATTTCTGCTGCGTGGGGGCTATCTGGCGGCGCAGGCCCTGGTCCGATTCCAGAATCTCGGTGAGCTCGCGCTTGAGCGGCTGGTTGAGTTTCGCCTCCGCCTGCGCCACGCGGGCTTCGAGGCGGTGCAGCATAGGTTCCCAGCGTTTGTCGGTGTGCAGCGCGGCGAGGTCGCTATCCGTTTTGAGGTGCGTGATATCGTCCCAGCCGGCCTGGGTAGCGCGGTCCAGGTTTTGAAACGCCTGGCTAGCGTCCCCGGCCAGCGCCCAGCTGCACGCAGCATTGTAAAAGTCGCCACTGGCTGGCTGGGCGCCTTTCACGCCAAAGCTCTGTTCGTATTGCTGCGCCGACTGCCGGTACTGCTTGTTGTGGTAGGCCGTCAGGGCCTGGCTGCGTAGCGTGGGGAAAGTCACAGTCTGCGCCAGGGCCGCTGTGCTCCAGCCGAGCCCTAGCGCGAGTAGTAAGGTGTTTTTCATGCTCTAAGTAACTCCTACCAAGCAGTTATTAGTATTCATCGCTGGCTGGTTGCGTTGCTATGCCGGCGGTGTAACATTATGGCATTGTGCAACCCAGGGGCTAGTCGGGCTAAACAACGGCCGTAATTTTGTCTTACGGTTGAACCAAGCCCAGCGCGAATAGCTTAGTGCGGGCGGCGTCTGCCTCACGTTTATCTCCTTATCGAATGGCCATTCTGGTTTTCTTCGTTGCCCACTACTACTTGTCGCTGTTCACGCAGACATTTTACTTGCACCGCTATGCGGCGCATAAAATGTTCACGATGAATAAGTTCTGGGAGCGCTTCTTCTACGCCTTCACCTACGTGTGCCAGGGCAGCTCGTTTTTGTCGCCCCGCGCCTACGCCTTGCTGCACCGCATGCACCACGCCTACTCCGACACGGAGCTGGACCCGCACTCGCCGCATTTCTCGAACAACGCTTTCGACATGATGTGGAAGACCAAGAACATCTACAACGATGTGCTCAACGATAAGAATGAGCTGGCCGAGCGCTTTGAGGGGGACATTCCGGAGTGGAAAGCGCTGGAGAACTTTGGCGGCACGGTGTACTCGCGCCTGGGCTGGGGCACGCTCTACGTGCTGTTCTACATTCAGTTTGCTACGGTGTGGTGGCAATATCTGCTGCTGCCGATTCACTTCCTGATGGGTCCGATTCACGGCGCCATTGTGAACTGGGGCGGCCATAAGTACGGCTACCAGAATTTCGACAACCACGATAAGAGCAAGAACACGCTGGCGCTGGACTTCCTAGCCTTTGGTGAGCTGTTCCAGAACAACCACCACAAGCTGCCTATGCGCGTCAACTTCGGCGTGAAATGGTGGGAGTTTGACCCTACCTACGTCGCCATCTGGACGCTGGACAAAGCCCGCATTATCAAGATTAAGCGCAAGAACGTGCAGCCTAAGCAGCGCACCAAAAAGCTGGCGCAGGCAGCGTAAGCACTTAGCATAGCAGAAAGTAAAAGGCCGAAGTTGTACTTCGGCCTTTTTTATTGCCCTGGCTCTCCGTACCTTTGCGGCCCCAAACAGGGAAAAAGAATTTCACCCAGACGCACGAGCTGCGTCGCACAACCCCCAAGGTTTATGGCAGTTAAAATCCGCCTCGCCCGTCGTGGCCGCAAAAAGGCCGCGTCTTACGACATCGTAGTAGCCGACGCCCGCGCTCCCCGCGATGGCCGCTTCATTGAGAAGCTCGGTACCTACAACCCCAACACCAACCCCGCTACCATCAACTACGACGGCGACCGCGCTTTCTACTGGGTGATGAACGGTGCCCAGCCCACCGAAACGGTGCGCGCTATGCTGGCCTACCGCGGCGTATTGCTGCGTCGTCACTTGCAGCTCGGCGTAGCTAAAGGCGCTCTGACCCAAGAAGTTGCCGACCAGCGCTACCAGCAGTGGCTGAGCGACAAGGACGCTAAAATCGAAGCCAAGAAGACTGGCCTCGTTGACACCAAGGCTGAGAGCCGCGCCGCAGCCCTAGCCGCCGAAACCAAGGTGAAAGAAGCTCGCTCGGCCGCTTTGGCCAAGAAGCAGGCTGACGCCCTGGCCGCCGCTACCCCTGCCCCGGCTGCTGCCGAAGGTGAGGCTACCGAAGGCTCGACGGAAACCGCCGAAACGTCGGCCGAGGCTGCCGCTTAGTTTTTTCGGGGCAACCCGCTACGCACGAACGTCATGCCGAGAGCTCCTCGGCATGACGTTCGTGTTTAGGCGCCGGCCCGCTTCTTTCGCTTTTCCTGCCCTAGCCATGACTACCGATGAATGCTTCGAGCTCGGTTTTATTGTGAAGCCGCATGGCCTTAAAGGTCAGATGGTGACGCAGTTGGACGTAGACGACGCCGCCACCTACGATAAGCTCAAAACCGTGTACCTGGCCCTGACCACGGCCCCTACCAAGCTCACTGCCTACAAGGTGGAGCGCGTGAACCCCCAGGCGGGCCAGCGCGTGCTACTGAAGCTGCGCGGCATCGAGCGCATTGAGGAGGCCGAGCCACTGCGCGGCTCCAAGCTATGGCTGCCGCTGAGCGAACTACCGGAGCTGGGCGAGGCACAGTTCTACTTTCATGATGTCATTGGCTTCCAAGTAGTTGATGAAAAAGAAGGTGAACTAGGCGTCGTAGAGAATTTCTACGAATTGCCGCAGCAAGACGTGCTGGCCATGCGCTACAAAGGCCAGGAAGTGCTGCTGCCGGTAGTAGACGAGCTGGTGAGCCACGCCGACATGGCAGCCAAAAAGCTGTTTGTCAACATGCCCGAGGGCCTGCTCGACATCTACATGAACCCCGGCGCTCACAAAAATCCCAACGCCGACTAGCTAGCTTCACCACACCAGCCTAGCCAGCCGGCGAAGCCGGCGTATCTGCAAAATCCGTTAAATCAGTTAAATCTGCGGTCTATGCGGATAGATATTCTCACCTGTCAGCCCGAGTTGCTCGAAAGCCCGTTTGCCCATTCCATCGTGAAGCGGGCGCAGGAGAAGGGCCTAGCCGAAATTCACCTGCACCAGCTGCGCGACCGGGCCATCAACAAGCACGGGCAGATTGATGACTACGTGTTTGGCGGCGGGGCGGGCATGGTACTGCGCGTCGAGCCCATTGCGGCCTGGATTGACGAGCTGCAAGCCCAGCGGAAGTACGAGGCCATCATTTACGTCACGCCCGATGGCGAAACCCTACGCCAGCCGCTGGCCAATAAGCTGTCGCTGCTAGGCAACGTACTCATCCTCTGCGGCCACTACAAGGGCGTGGACCAACGTATTCGCGACCACTACGTTACGCACGAAATCAGCGTGGGTGACTTTGTGCTGAGCGGTGGCGAGCTGGCCGCGGCCATTCTTGTCGATGCCGTGGTGCGGCTGCTGCCCGGCGTGCTAGGCAACGAAGAATCGGCCCTTTCCGATTCTTTTCAGGACGACCTGCTGGCGCCGCCCGTGTACACCCGGCCGGCCGAGTGGCGGGGGCTAGCCGTGCCCGAAATCCTGCTTTCGGGCAATACGCCCAAGATTGAGGAGTGGCGGCACGAGCAGGCCCTAGCCCGCACCGAAGCCAAAAGGCCCGATTTATTAGAGTAGCCAGAAGGTTTCGAAAGCGTAAGGCGCCCCAATCAGCCTGGCCAGCGCCGCCAGCCGGCTGATTACTTGCGCGCTTTTCTCCTAATCACCTCATTACCTTCTCGCCTGATTTGCATTTGCGCACTTAATTTTCTATCTTTGCGCTCCGTTTCGCAAAATACCAACCGTGCGGGCAGCGGCGCTGCTCGCTTTGTAATTCTTTTTTTTCGCCATGAGCGTACTACTCGATTTCATTAATGCCGAAGGCCAGGAGCGCCGCGCCAGCTTTCCCAAGTTTGCTGCCGGTGACACCATCAACGTGCACGTAAAAATCCGTGAGGGCAACAAGGAGCGCATTCAGCAGTTCCAAGGTGTTGTACTTCAGCGTCGTAACCCCAGCAGCAACGGCGAGACGTTCACCGTTCGCAAAATTTCGAACCAGATTGGCACCGAGCGGATTTTCCCGCTGCTGTCGCCCAACATCGACAAAATCGAGCTGATTCGTCGGGGCAAGGTGCGTCGCGCCCGTCTGTTCTACCTGCGTGGCCTCTCGGGCAAAGCTGCTCGTATCAAGGAGCGTCGTCGCGACGTGGTAAAAACCGAAGTAGCTGCATAAGCTGCGCACTTCGCGTAAAGTATAGCCGGTCTTTCCCTCGCGGGGAAGGCCGGTTTTTTTGTGCCTTCGCCCTGGTAAACGATAAAAACACTGTTATGGGGCAAATTTCGGCGCATAGCATTTGCAGAATAGCACCCGAAACGGCCCGGCGGGCGGGCACTGCCAGGCAGGCGGCACGCACCGGGGCAGCGCCGGGCCCCGGCGCTTGCAACAAGTGATACCTTTGCCGGGTCATTGCTTCTCTCCCCCTTATCTCCTACCATATGCGTATTTCCCGGCTAGCCGACCAGCTGAGCGGTTCCGAAATTATCCGAATTGGCAACGCCGTAAGCGAGCAGATTCGCCAAGGCGCCACCATTTGCAACCTCACCATCGGCGACTTTGACCCCGAGCTGTTTCCCATTCCGGAGGACTTGCGCAAGGGGGTGATGGCCGCTTACGAAGCCGGCCAGACCAACTACCCACCCGCCGCCGGCATTGCCGACCTGCGCCAGGCTGCCGCCGACTTTCTGCAAAACCGCCTCGGCCTGACCTATTCGGCCAGCGACGAGTTTCTGGTGGCCGGCGGGTCGCGCCCGCTTATCTACGCGGCCTACCTGGCCCTGGTAGACCCCGGCGACCGCGTGGTGTACCCCGTGCCCTCGTGGAACAACAACCACTACTGCCACCTCTCGGGGGCTAGCCAGGCGATGGTGCCCACCCAGCCCGAAAACGCCTTTATGCCCACCGCTGCCGAGGTGGCCACGCACCTGGCCGGCGCCACGCTACTAGCCCTGTGCTCGCCGCTCAACCCTACCGGCACGGTGTTTACCAAGGAGGTGCTGGAGGAAATATGCGACCTTGTGCTGGCCGAGAACAAGCGCCGCGGCCCCGATGAAAAGCCCCTCTACATTCTCTACGACCAGATTTACTGGCTCCTGACCTTCGGCCAGACCCAGCACTTCGACCCGGTGAGCCTGCGCCCCGAGCTGCGCGAATACGTGGTGTACATCGACGGTATCTCGAAGTGTTTTGCCGCCACCGGCGTGCGCGTGGGCTATGCCTTCGGTCCCAAGCTGGTGATTGACAAAATGAAGTCGCTGCTGGGCCACGTTGGCGCCTGGGCCCCTAAGGCCGAGCAGGTGGCCACCGCCGCCCTGCTGCCGCGAGCTGACGTGGTAGACGATTACCTCACCGACATCAAGGGCAAGCTGCAAGCCAGCCTGGAGGCCGCCTACCTGGGCCTGCGAAGCCTGCGCAGCCAAGGCTACCCAGTTGATGCCATTGCGCCGGCCGGCGCCATCTACCTCACCGCCAAAATTGACATCATCGGGCGCACCACAGCGGCGGGCACGGTGCTGGCCAGCACCAAGGAAATCACCGATTACCTGCTCACCGAGGCGCAACTGGCCGCGGTGCCGTTCAGCGCCTTCGGCGCTTCGGCCGCCGAGCCGTGGTTTCGCTTCTCGGTAGGCGCCGAGTCGGCCGACTCTATTCAGGCGGCGCTGCCGCGCCTGCAAGCCGCGCTCGATAAGTTGAAATAGGCTAGCCAGCGTATGCTAGCCCCACCTCGGCAGGCTTAGCATGACGGCCGATTGAGATTGTGACATAAAAAAGGGCTGACTTCGCTTTCGCGAGGCCAGCCCTTTCTGCTTGCGCCTAAGCTTCACCTCACAGCGTCACGCTGCCCGTCTGGCGGATGTCGCGTGAGGAACTGCCAACTAGCAAGTCGAACTTGCCGGGGGCCAGCACCCAATCTTTCTTGCCTTCGTCGTAGTATTTAAACGAGTCGGCGGGCAGCGCCAGGGTAATCGTTTTGGTTTCGCCGGGCTTGAGAAAGACCTTTTCGAAAGCCTTGAGCTCCTTCTCCGGGCGCTTCACGGCGGTCTGGCCGGGCTTCACGTAGAGCTGCACCACCTCGGCGCCGGCCACTGGGCCGGAGTTGGTGACGGTGACCTTCACGGTAGCGCTTTGCGGGCCGGGCGTCACGGCGAGGGCACCGTACGTGAAAGTGGTATAGCTCAGGCCGTGGCCGAAGGCAAACTGCGGCGCCACGTTGTAGGTGTCGAAGTAGCGGTAACCCACGTAGATATCGTCTTTATAGGTCTGCTTCAGCGGGTTGCCGGGCGTGCTAGGGTACTCACCCAGCTTCATGGCCGGCGAATCTGCCAGCTTCACGGGAAAGGTGAAGGGCAGCTTACCCGAGGGGTTTACGTCGCCAAACAGAATGTGAGCCAGGGCGTTGCCGCCTTCCATGCCAGGGTACCAGGCTTCCACAATGCCTTTAGCTTGGCTAGCCCAGGCCGACACGTCGATGGGGCCACCGCCGAGCAGCACCACGGCCGTGCGGGGGTTGGCAGCCAGCACGGCCTGCACCAGCTCATCCTGGCCGAAGGGCAGGTTCATATCGGGCTTATCGGTACCCTCGGCGTCGTAGGCGTTGTCGCTCCACTTGGTGTAATCGTAGCCGTGGATGGAACCGCCCACGTAAATCACCACGTCGGCCGCCTTGGCCGCGGCCACCGCCTGCTGAATAAGCTGCGGGTCAGCCTGCTGGCCGCGGGCGATGGTATAGCCGGGCGAATACGTCACGCTTACGCCGCTACCCAGCTCATTTTTAATACCTTGCAGCGCGCTTATCTCGTACTTGGCCTTGATTTGGCCGCTGCCGCCACCCATCGAGTTTTCGCGGGTCGCATTGGCCCCGATAACCGCTACGGTTTTTACCGTTTTCTTGAACGGCAGCAGATTACCCTCGTTTTTAAGTAGCACAATGCCTTCCTCGGCCACCTTAAGGGCGGTAGCCTGGTGCTCCTTGGTGTTGTAAGCGCCGGGCTGGCGCTTGGCGGGGCCTAGCTGGTGGGTAGCGTACATCACGCGCAAAATGCGGCGCACTTTGTCATCGAGCAGCGGTACCAGCGTGGGGTCTTTCTTGATGGCTTCCAAAGCGGGGTCGGCCAGGAAAAACCGGTCGTAGAGGCTGCGCACGGGCGCCGCGGCGCCGCCCGCAGTGGCGGTGGCCTTGCTTTGGTCAATGCCGCTGTACATCAGAAACAGGTCGGTGCCCATTTCGAGGTCGGTACCGTTGCGCAGGGCTTCCTGGGTGTCGTGCACCGAAGCCCAATCACTCATTACCAAGCCTTTGAACCCCCATTCACCTTTCAGAATGGTATTCATCAGGTAGGCATTTTCGGTGGCATAGGTGCCCCGAAACTTGTTGTAGGAGCCCATGAGCGAGTAGGCGCCCCCCTGCTGCACGGCCGCCTTAAAGCCCGGCAAGTAGATTTCGCGCAGCGCCCGCTCGCTCATATCCACGTCGATGTCGTTGCGGTGCTCTTCCTGGTTGTTGGCAGCGTAGTGCTTCACGCAGGCCGACACGCCCTGGCTTTGCACCCCTTTAATGTACCCCACCACCATCTTGGAGATGAGAAAAGGGTCTTCGCTCATGTACTCGAAATTGCGGCCGTTGAGCGGAGCGCGCACGATATTGATGCCCGGCCCGAGGATGATGTCCTTGCCGCGGGCGTTGGCCTCGCTGCCCAGCACCGTGCCGTAGGCCAGGCCCAGCGCGGGGTTCCAGGTTGAGGCCAGCGTATTATTGGTGGGCAGGTAGGTGCCGGCATCGTTGGCACCCACGGGGGGCTTCCAGTTGCGGCCCTGCTCGGGGCGCACGCCGTGCGGGCCGTCGGAAGTCATAACTTCGGGGATGCCCAGGCGCGGCACGCCCCCGGCGGCAAAGGCCGAGTTGGCGTGAATCATCTTCACTTTTTCTTCCAGCGTGAGCTTGGCGAGCAGCGCCGTGATTTCGGCCTCGTGGCCAAGCAACGCCTGCTGGGCATTGGGGCTAGCCATCGCTTTAGCGCTGGCAGCGGAACGGGCTGGGGACTTAGCTTTCTGAGCCTGGGCGGCGCCGGCCGTGGCGCAAAACAGCGCCGCGGCGAGGAGCGCCTGGGCGCGAATGGATGGGGGTAGCATGTAATAAGACAAACAGGGTGGGATAAAGGTGACTCAGCCGCAACTGGGGCCGCGATTGGCCGAAGTTATGGGCTAGCCGGGCAGCAGCGCCGTTTTTGCGGCGCTAACGCTTGTCATTTGCCAGCGGGCAACTCTGAAATTACCTTTTTTCTTATTAAACCAACTAGCATAAAGTTTTAATAATCATTAAATTGTCGTACTATTATCTGGCCTAAGTGGGGCGAATACGCGCGCCGCTTGCCTAGGGTGGCTTGTTGCACAGGCTAACGTAGACGATGCTTGTAGCTACTCACCAATTTCTCTTTCTCATGCCCATCCACTACCCTCCGTTTTGGCGGCCTGCGCGCCGCCCGCCCTGCGCCTGTTGGCGCTGGCGGCTTTGCGGGCCACCGCTAGCCCCACCCGCACCCAAACCGCTAGCCCGCCGCAGCTGGGCAAGGCGCGAGCCTTAAGCAAGTATTGGCCGCCCTCACCACCGAAGAAAAAGTGAAGCTGGTGGTTGGCATGGGCTTTCATCCGGCGGGCTTTCCGGCCGGGATGCTACCACCTGGCGACCCCGGTGACCGCGAAGTGCCCGAGAAAATACCCGGCGCGGCCAGCCGCACCCACGCCGCGACGCGGCATTCCCTCGCTTACGCTCTTGGATGGGCTGGCGGGCGTGCGCAGCCATGCCATCCGGGGCGGCGATAGTACCAAGACTTACTACGCCACGGCCTTTCCAGTAGCCACGCTGCTGGCTTCGAGTTGGGATACTACGCTAGTGCGCCGCGTAGGCGTGGCCTTTGGCAGCGAGGTGCGCGACTTTGGCATCGATGTGCTGCTGGCGCCGGGTCTCAACATCCGCCGCAACCCGCTAAGGAGGCGCAACTTCGAGTACTATTCCGAAGACCCCGTAGTGGCGGGCAGCGTGGCGACGGCCTTCGTTAATGGCGTGGAAAGCAGCGGCGTGGGCACCTCAATCAAGCATTTCGCCCTTAACAACCAGTAATTTAACCGCATGCAGCTCAACTAGTAAATTAATGAGCGAGCACTGCGTGAAATCTACCTCAAGGGCTTCCAACTGGCCGTTAAAAAATCGCAGCCCCGGACGGTGATGTAGTTGTACAACAAAATAAACGGCACCTACACCTCCGAAAGCCCCGACCTGCTCACGAGCCTGCTGCGCCAGGAATGGGGCTTTAAAGACCTGGTAATGACCGACTGGTACGGCGGCCACGACGGTGAAGCCGGCCTATGAGTTTGGCTACGGCCTGAGCCACATCAAGTTTGAATACGGCAAGCTGCAAGTAAGCGCCCCCTCGCTGACGGGCAAAATCACGGCTAGCCTCAAAATCACCAACAGTGGCGTCGTGGCCGGCAAGGAAGTGGTGCAGTTGTACGTGCACGCGCCCAAGAGTACCCTAGCCAAGCCCGAGAGCGAGCTGCGTGCCTTTGCCAAGACCGACTTGCTAACCCCTGGCCAGTCGCAAACGCTCCCGTTCACTCTCACGGCCGCCGACCTGGCTGCTTATAACACGCCCGTCGAAGCTTGGCAAACCGATGCCGGCACTTACACCGCCCGCGCCGGCACCTCGTCGCTCGATATTCGCCAATGGGCTACCTTCAGCGTACCTAAGGCAGTGGTAGTGCAGAAAAGCCGCTGCCTGCTAGCCCCGCAAAGCCCCGTGAAAGAGCTGAGCGTGAAGTAGCTTGCCGCTTGGCATCGAACGTTAAAAACTGTTGTCCTAAACGAATTGAAGCATCCTGCTCGCATCAAATAGGTTAACCCTAACGATGCGAACGAGATGCTTCATTTCATTCAGGACAACAGTTTTAGTAGGCTATGCTGGCTAGCCCGCCTGCACCCGGCCTAATTATCGGTAACCGGCACACGGGGCTCCTTGCCCGATATTTCGGGCATGCCCGCATCCTTCAGCGGGGCTTTGGCGGCTAGGAACAGGCCAACAGTGGCGGCTAGGCCGGTGGCCACTACCACGCCCGCTACTACCGGGTTGAGGCGAGCGCGGGTGTAAAGGCTGGTTTGCATCACATGGCCGGGGTTGTTGCCTTTTACTTTGGCGTGGGGGCCATTAGGGCGGTGCAGCGAGCCGGCGGGGTCTACGGCGCGGGTACCTTCCTGCTTTTGCTGGGCTACACCGGTTTTAGCTTCTACCCAGTCCATTACGCCGGGCACATATTTGTTGACGCTGCTCATGATTTTGCCGCCGCCGCCCACAAATACGTCGCGCATGGGGTTTACGGCGGCGTGCAGAATGGCATTAGCTACTTCCTCGGGCGCATACACGGGCTGGGGCAGTTTAGGCTTCTCACTGAGGTAGTTGCGGGCGTGGTCGGGGAAGGGCGTATTGATGGCTGCGGGCTTGATGAGCGTCACCGAAACCGGCGCTTTCTCATCGGCTAGCTCAATGCGCAGAGCATCGGTAAAGCCTTTTACGGCGTGCTTACTGGAGGCATACATACCCTGGATGGGCACGGCTACGTCGCTCACTACGCTCCCCAGGTTGATGAGCGCACCACCGTGCTTTTTGAGGTGCTTGATAGCTTCAAGCGACCCATTCACAATACCCCAGAAGTTCGTGTCATAAAGGCGCTTAAAGTCTTCCAGGTTACCCTGCTCCAGCTTGCCCCACATGCCTACGCCGGCGTTGTTGACCCAGGTATCGAAGCCCCCGAAGTTGGTATGGGCGGCGTGGTGAATGCGGCGCACGGCGGCCGGGTCCGCCACGTCGGCGGCCACGGTCACGACCTTGCCCCCGAGCTGGCGGGCCACGGTGTCGAGGTCAGGCTGCGAGCGGGCAGCCAGCACAAGGCGGGCGCCCGCCTTGGCGGCCGCCTGGGCCGTGGCTAGCCCAATGCCGCTGGTGGCACCGGTAATAACGATTACTTGCTGGTCGAGAGGTTTGAGTTTAACGGACATGGGAAGTGGAAAAGGACGGTTAAACGGCTAGGCCGGGACTTCCTTTACGGGCCGCCCGCCTAAATGGATAAGGCCGGGCTTACGCCGCCCGGGCTAGCCCTACCTTTGGGCTTCTATTCCCAACCCTCGCTAATGGCGGATTCTCTTTCTCAACAAGCTCCTCTCAAATCGCTGGCCCTGCTGGGCTCCACGGGCTCCATCGGCACGCAGGCCCTGGCGGTGGTGCGCGAGCAGCCGGGCCGCTTTCGGGTGGCGGTGCTCACGGCCGGGCGCCAGTGGCAGCTGCTGGTGCAGCAGGCCCAGGAGTTTCGACCGGCAGCCGTGGTTATCGGCGACGAATTTTACGCCGCAGTGAAAGCCGCCCTGGCCAGCCAGCCCGAAACCCAGGTACTGGCTGGCGCCGCAGCCCTAGCCGAAGTAGTGCAGCGCCCCGACGTCGATGTGGTACTCACGGCCCTAGTCGGCTACGCGGGCCTGGTGCCCACGGTGGCCGCCATCCGGGCGGGCAAGGACATTGCCCTGGCCAACAAAGAAACCCTGGTAGTAGCCGGCGAGCTGATAACCAAGCTCGTGCGCGAGCACAATGTGGCGCTGCTGCCCGTCGATTCGGAGCACTCGGCCATCTTCCAGTGCCTGGTGGGCGAGGCCCTGAACCCGGTGGAAAAGGTCATTCTCACCGCTTCGGGCGGGCCTTTCCGGGGGCGTGGGGCTAGCGAGCTGGCCCACATCACCAAGGCCCAGGCGCTCAAGCACCCCAACTGGACCATGGGCGCCAAAATCACCATCGACTCGGCCACCCTCATGAACAAGGGCCTCGAAGTGATTGAGGCCAAGTGGTTGTTCAACCTTGAAAATGAGCAGATTGAGGCCGTGGTTCACCCGCAAAGCATCGTGCACTCGCTGGTGCAGTTTCAGGATGGCTCGCTAAAGGCACAGCTCGGCCTGCCCGATATGAAGCTGCCCATTCAGTACGCGCTAGGGTACCCCGAGCGGCTGCGGAATGATTTTCCCCGGTTTTCGTTTCTCGATTATCCCACCCTCACCTTCGAGGCGCCCGACCTGGGCACGTTTCGGCACCTGCCGCTGGCCTACGCCGCCATGCAGCGCGGCGGCACGGCGGCCTGCGTGCTCAATGCGGCCAACGAAGTGGCAGTGGCCGCTTTTCTACAAGACAAAGTCAGCTTTCTGGGCATGGCCGACGTGGTAGCCGAGAGCCTGGACAGGGTGCCGTATCTTGCAGCCCCAACCCTAGCCGACTACGCTGCTACCGACTTGGAAGCGCGCCGCGTGGCGACGGGATTAATTAAAAATTGAGAATTAAAAGTTAAAAATTGTTTCTGGCTCTTTTCACGAAGAACAGGCCCAGTTTATAACTGCCTGATTTTTAATTCTTAATTTATAATTTTTAATTCTTTTTTCTTCCCCTTTGGAAATTCTCGTTATGATTGGCCAGCTGGTGCTGGGCCTCTCGCTACTAGTTGGCTTGCACGAATTTGGGCACTTCGCCTTCGCCAAGCTCTTTAAGATTAAGGTCACGAAGTTTTACATCTTCTTCGACTTCCTGTTTCCGCTGCCTTCGGTCTGGAATTTCAGCTTGTTCAAGAAAAAAGTGGGCGACACGGAGTATGGCATCGGCTGGTTTCCGCTGGGCGGCTACGTGGCCATCCACGGCATGGTGGACGAAACCCAGGACGCCGACGCCCTGGCCGGCCCGCCGCAGCCTGACGAGTTTCGGGCCAAGCCCGCCTGGCAGCGCCTGTTGGTGATGCTCGGCGGCATTATTATGAACGTGCTGACGGGCATCGTCATTTTCACGGCCCTCACCTTCAAGTTTGGCGAAAGCTACCTGCCCGCCTCCGAGGCGCGCTACGGCGTGGTAACTACCAGCCTGGGCCGCACCATGGGCTTCCGCGACGGCGACCAGATTGTGAAAATCAACGGCCGGCCCTTCGCCGAGTTCAACGACGTGTACGACCCCAACGTGCTGCTAGGGTCGGAAAGCTACTACACCGTGGAGCGCAATGGCCAGCTCCTCGACCTGCCCAAGCTGCCCCCACGCTTCATGGACCAGATGAGCAAGGCCGGCGACAGCCTGTTTGTGGAGCCGCGCCAGCCCTTCACCCTCAAGGAGGTAGTGCCCGGCAACCCGGCCGCCAAGGCCGGCATCGTGGCCGGCGACCGCATCACCCAAATCGGCACCACGCCCATCAAGTACTACGACGAGCTGCTGCGTACGCTGCCGCTTTACAAAGGCAAAACGGTGCCCGTGCAGGTGCAGCGCGGCGCCCAAAGCCTGACGCTGCCCGTGGCCGTGAGCGCGGCCGGCAAAATCGGGGTGCGCCCCGAGCCGCAGCTCCGCTTCAGCACCCGCCAGTATGGCTTGGCCGAGGCCGTGCCGCAGGGTATCAAGAAGGCGTTTGGGGTTATTACGCTGCAAGCCAAGGCGTTCACGATGATTGCCAAGGGCCAGGCCTCGGCCTCCGAAAGCCTGGGCGGCCCGGTGGAAATTGCCCAGCAGTTTGGCGGGCACTTCGACTGGTCGCACTTCTGGACGCTGGTGGGGATGCTCAGCATGGTGCTGGCTTTCATGAACCTGCTGCCTATTCCGGCCCTCGACGGCGGCCACGTGCTGTTTCTGCTCTACGAGATGATTCTGCGCCGCAAGCCCTCCGAGAAATTCCTGGAAGGCGCCCAGCGCGTGGGCACGGTGCTCATCCTGGCGCTTATGGTGTATGTCATTGTGATTAAGCAGGTAATGAAACTGTTTTAAGTTCGAATAAATTTGCCCTGAAACGTCATGCTCAGCTGGCGTCCGCTGGCCGAAACATCTTGGTCGTATCGCTGGGTAGGATACCCTAGCGGCACAAGTCAGATGCTTCGGCCAGCGGATGCCGGCTGAGCATGACGCTTTTACTAGCCCCTCTACTATGCGCAAACTTCCTCTCCTGCTCGGCCTGCTGCTGGGCCTACCCACCCTGGCCGGCACCCGCCACGCCTACCACACCAGCATTCTGGAGCTGAAGCTAAACCCGCAGAAGCAGCAGGTAGAGCTGGCCCTGAAGGTATTTACCGATGACTTTACCAAGGCGCTTTCCAAGGGCCGCCCCAAGGCCGTGGACCTGCGCTCGCCGGCTGCTCTGCCCCTGGCCGAACTGTACCTGCACCAGCACCTCAAGCTAACGCTGCCCGCCGCCCCGCGCCAGCCCCGCGTGCCGCTCGATGTGCAGTTTCTGGGTCTGCAAGCTGAAAAGGACGCGTACTGGCTCTACGCCAAAGTGCCGCTGCCGCACCCCACCAAGGAGCTGCTTATTGAGCAGGAAGTGCTGCTGGCGGAGTTTGCCGACCAGATGAACATCGTAAATGCCGAAGGCAACGGCAAGAAAATCAGTGCCCTGCTGCGCAACGGCCACGAGGAGGAAGTGCTGAATTTTTAGCCGCCCTGGCTAGCCTCGCCCAGCCACTCGCCAAACGGCCCCAGCGCCCGCAGCGCCGCCAGAATGTGCGCCCGAAAGGCGTCGGGCGAGAGCTGGCGCACCTCGGCATCGGGCGCGTGGTGCATGAGCAGAAACTGCTTGTGGCGCAGCCAGCTTGCTTCGGGGTGGCTGGCCTCGTAGCCGGGTGGCATCTTCTTGAGCTGGTCGCCGGCCAGCCCCTGCGGGAAGAATTGCCGGGCCGCGGGCACGGCCAGCAGCGCGTGCAACCCTTCGGGCGCGTAGTCGATTTCCTGGCGAATGGCGGCCAGCTGTTCCTTGGTAGGCTCGTAGAGGCCGCCGGCCACGAGCGTTTGGCCATTCACGCCAATCTGCACGTAGCGGCCGGGCGCCTCCGAGTGCTTGCCGCCGGGGGCGAAGTAGGCCGAGAAGTGCGTTTTGTAGGGCACTTTGACCTTGGAAAAGCGCACATCGCGGTAAATGCGGAAGATGCATTTTTTGGGGTCGAGGCCGGCAAGGGCGGGCTCGTCCGGCACCAGCTCGCGCAGCCAGTAGGCCACATCCTGCTCAAAATCAGCGCGCAAGCGGTCGTAAGTGGCTTTGTGGTCCTGAAACCACTCGCGCTCGTTGTGGCGGGCGAGGTCGTGAAGAAAGTCGAGCAGGGCAGCGGGGTTCATAGCCGCAAAGATGGGGCACGCCCGGCCGCCGGGTCAGTCGCAGCCCCATACGAAAGCGGGCGCACCGTGCGTTAGCAGCTTACGCACACGCTTACTTACCGCACCTTGCGCCTGCTCACGCTTCTGTTTTTACTAGGGCTAGCCGGGCCCGCTTGGGCCCAGGCACCGGCCCAAGCGGCAGCTGGTTTTTGGCCGCAGCAACTCGCCTACCCGCGCGTGCGGGCGGCCTACGCGCGGTGCTGGCCCACGCTGGCCGCCCGGCTGCAAGCCCAGCACCTCGATTCGGCCCGGCTGGAAGTCTTTTTTCGCCTCCTCAAAACCAACCGGACGCTGGAAGTGTGGGCCCGCAACCAGGGCGAAGCGGCATTTCGGCGGCTGCGGACCTACCCACTAGCCACCACCTCGGGCACGCTGGGCCCCAAGCGCCGGGCCGGCGACGGCCAGGTGCCCGAGGGCTTTTACACCATCGACCGCTTCAACCCGCGCAGCGCCTACCACCTTTCGCTAGGCCTCGATTACCCTACCGCCGACGACATCCTGGCTACGGGGCTGGCCGACTCCGGCGGCGACGTTTTCCTGCACGGCTCCAACGTAACCGTCGGCTGCCTGCCCCTTACCGATGCGGGTATTGAGGAAGTATACCTGCTGGCCGTGGCGGCGCGGGCGGCCGGGCAAGCCCGCATCGGCGTGCACCTCTTCCCTTTCCCACTGACAGAAAGCGAGTTGCGGAAGCGGGCAGCTAGCCCGCACGCGGCCTTTTGGCGAGGGCTGGCGCCGGGCTATGCCTACTTTGAGGCGCACCGGGCGCTAGCCCCCGCCGGCCCGTTAACTCAGTACGCCACGCCGGCGCCGGCTACGAGGTAGGTCGGGTCTTCGAGGATATTGACTTCGACCAGCGCGCCGGCGCGGCCCAGCAGGTGGCGGCAATCGGGGCTGAGGTGGCGCAGGCGCAGCGTTTTGCCCGCGCGCTGGTAGCGCTCGGTGAGCTTGTGCAGCGCATCGAGGGCTGACATATCGGCCACCCGGCTTTCCTTGAAATCCAGGATAATCTCCTGCGGGTCGGCGGCCACGTCAAACTTCTCGCCGAAGGCCTGCACCGAGCCAAAGAACAGCGGGCCAAACAGCTCGTAGTGCTTTACACCTTGGGCATCAACGTAGTGGCGAGCCCGGATGCGCTGGGCATTTTCCCAGGCAAAAGCCAGCGCCGAAATAATAACGCCCAGCAGCACGGCCAGCGCCAGGTTTTGGGAGATGGCCGTGATGGCCGTCACGAGCAGCATCACGGCCACGTCGGTGCGCGGCATGCGGCGCAGAATGCGCAGGCTGGCCCACTCAAACGTGGCAATGACCACCATGAACATTACGCCCACCAGCGCGGCCAGCGGCAGCCGCTCTATCAGCCCCGAGCCGAATACCACGAAGCCCGCCAGCGCCAGCGCCGACACCACGCCCGAGAGCCGCCCGCGCCCGCGCGATTCGAGGTTGACCATCGTTTGGCCAATCATGGCGCAGCCGCCCATACCGCCCGTCAGGCCCGAGGCCACGTTGGCTAGCCCCTGGGCCACGCAATCCTGGTTGCTGCGGCCACGGGTATCGGTTATTTCGTCCACCACGGTCAGGGTCAGCAGGCTTTCGGTGAGGCCCACCAAGGCCATAACGACGGCGTAGGGCAGCACCACGGCCAGCGTGTGCCAGCTCAGCGGCACCTGCGGCAGGTGCGGGCTGGGCAGCCCACCCGCGATGGAGGCAATGTCGCCCACCGACTTGGTGGGCAGCCCGCCCCCAATCACCAGCGCCGACACCACAATAATGGCCACCAGCGAGGCCGGCACGGCCTTGGTCAGCTTGGGCAGGAAGTACACGATGGCCATCGTGAGGGCCACCAGCCCCGCCATCAGCAGCAGGGCCGAGCCCGCGAGCCACTGCTCGGCGCCGGCCGCGTCGCGCACCTTAAACTGTTCGAGCTGAGCCATGAAGATAATGATGGCCAGCCCGTTAACGAAGCCGTAAACCACCGGCTGCGGCACCAGCCGGATAAACTTACCCAGCCGCAGCAGGCCGACCGCTATCTGAATAAGGCCCATCAGCACCACGGCCAGAAACAGGTAGTCGAGGCCCTGCTGGGCCACCAGACTCACGATGACCACCGCCACCGAGCCGGCCGCGCCCGATATCATGCCCGGCCGGCCACCCAGCACGCTCGTAACGAGGCAGATAACAAACGCCGACCCAATGCCCACCAGGGGGCTGATGTGGGCGAGCAGCGCAAAGGCCACCACTTCGGGCACCAGGGCTAGCGCGGTGGTGAGGCCGGCGAGTATTTCGTCTTTAACGTTGACTTGGTATTGCTTTAAATTAGAAAGGGCAAACGACATGAAACTCTGAGGATAAGGCAAAAGAAAAGCCGCACGCTTCCGGCAGGAAGCGGCGGCACTCGGGTTTTCGGCCAGTCCTCAGGGTGGAGTAAGCTTGAAAGTAAAAGGAAGGAAGTGGGGCATAAACGTGCGCAAAGGTACGCAACAAGCCGCCGCGCGGCCGCTACGAGTCCGCATTTTAAGTTGAATAGACATGGATTTTGCGCGTGCCCCACCGCGGACGCGGTGCACACCGGCCGGCACGGTTTTTTCGTTTAGTGGGCTAGCACCTTCTTTAGTTTACTTATGCGCCGACTCCTGCTCGCTCTCTTTGCGTTAACCCTGCTTGCCCAAACCGCTCTGGCCCAGCGCCCCACCGATAAGTGGTACTTCGGCCGTCAGGCCGGGCTCGACTTCAGCAGCGGCACCCCTAGCCCGCTGCTCGATGGCGCCATGACCACCTACGAGGGCTGCGCCACCGCCACCACCAAGCGCGGCGAGCTGCTGTTTTACACCGACGGCCAAACCGTGTGGAACCGCCAGCACCAGCCCATGCCGGGCGGGCGCCGCCTCATGGGCTCGGGCAGCAGCACGCAGTCGGCGCTCATCGTGCCCGACCCCGGCTCGGGCAACATTTTCTACATCTTCACGGTGGCGGCCCAGGGCGCCCCCGACGGCCTGCGCTACTCGGTGGTAGACATGACCCGCGACGGTGAGCTGGGCGACGTGCCGCGGGCTAATCTGCTGCTCATCACGCCGGTAGCTGAGAAGCTGGCGGCCGTGCGCCACGCCAACGGCCGCGACGTGTGGGTGGTGGCCCACCGCTGGAACTCCAACGCGTTTGTTGCCTACCTCGTGACGGCCGAAGGCGTGAGCTCGGGCAAGCCCCTCATGAGCAACGTGGGCAGCCCCAACGCCGGCCCCGGCCGCAACGCCATCGGAGCGCTCAAATTCTCGCCCGATGGCACCCGGCTAGCCGCCGCGCTGTGGCGCGAAAACAACAAGTTTGAGGTCTACGACTTTGACCGCAGCACCGGCAAGGTGCGCAACGCCCGCAGCTTCGGGCCCTACCAGGAGGCCTACGGCGTCGAGTTTTCGCCCAATGGCCGTCTGCTCTACGGCACCTGCAACGGCGATACCAAGGACAAAAAAGCCGTGGCCAGCGAAACCCAGATTGTGCAATTCGACCTGCAAACGGGCAAGGCCAGCCAAGTGGGCCACTCCTCGAACCACAAAATCGGTGCCCTGCAGCGCGGCCCCGACGGCAAAATCTACGTGGCCCGCGAAGACAATTCTTTCCTGGGCGTGGTCGCGCAGCCCAACACCAGCGGCCCAGCCTGCGGCTACGTCGATGATGGCCTGAAGCTGGGCGGCCGCCGCAGCAAGCTCGGCCTGCCCGCATTCGTCACGGAGCCCTAGCCGGCCGTTTTTCGCTAGCCCAGGCTAGGGCGAATGGGGGCTTTGGACGTATTTTTACCAAAAATAGCCTATGAAATTCTCTTTGCCTACGGCCCATTTTCGCCCCGTTGCCCTGCTGCTACTCGCCACGGGCAGCCTGCTCGCCTCGTCCTGCAAAAAAGACGACGTAGTCGTTGACTACGCGGCTGTTGACGACGCCACCATCAAGAAGTACCTGGCCGACAACTCGATAGCCAACGCCCAGAAGCAGCCTTCGGGGCTGTACGTGGTGCCCGTGACCACCAACGCCAGCGCCCCGCTGCCTAAGGTTGGCGAGGTGGTATCGGTACTCTACACGGGCACGCTGCTCAACGGCACCGTTTTTTACTCCACCACCCAGAACGATAACTCGCCCGTCAGCTTTGTGCTGCCGGCCACGCAGGAAGCGTCGGGCTTTGCGCAAGGCGTCGCGCAACTGCATAAGGGCGATAAGGCGGTGTTCCTCATCCCGTCGGGGCTAGCCTTTGGGGGCAGCAGCTCGGCCACCATCCCGGCCAACTCGGTGGTGCGCTACGAGGCGGAGCTGGTGGACATCAACCCCAGCTTTGCCGTGCCTGAAGACAATCTGTTCAAGAAGTACTTGACTAAGAACAACATCACGGTGGCGCAGAAGCAGGCCTCGGGCCTGTACTTCATCCCTACCCTGAGCAACCCTAGCGGCACGGTGGTCAAATCGGGCAGTTCGGTATCGGTGCTTTACACGGGCCGGCTGCTCAATGGCACCGTGTTCGATGCCACCTCGCAGCGCGGCAACCAGCCGTTTAGCTTCATTGTGGGCTCGGGCGCCACTATTGCGGGCTTCAACGAGGGCGTGAGTTTGCTGCGCAAGGGCGAAAAAGCTACCCTGCTGATTCCGTCGGCCCAGGCCTACGGCACCACCGGCAACTCGGCCATTCCGCCCAACACGCCGCTTGTCTTCGACATCGAAGTAGTGGACGTAAAGTAGTTCGGCGCCTCGCCGGCCGCAAAAAGGGGCGACCCGGCACGTGCCGGGTCGCCCCTTTTTGCGGCCGGCGAGGGCTAGCTCTTGCCGATGCGAAAGCGCAGAAAGCCCAGCGCTACCGACGCGTAGGGGTTGCTATCGGAGAAGTAGCCGAGCACGCTGCGGGTGCTGAGGCCGGCCTCCCACACGGGCGTCACGAAGGTGAGGCCCAGCGGCACACCCACGCTGTAGCCGGCGCCGCCGCTCACGCCCGAGCTCAGGCGCACCCAGCGCACGGGCTTGTAGTCGAGCCCCGCCCCGACGAAGGGCGCCGGCAGGTTGCCGGCCACCTGGTTGAGCGGCACCGTCACGTCGAGGCCCGCCTCAAAAAACTCGGACAGGCGCACGCCACCGCCCAGCCGCAGCTTGGCGGGCAGGCTGGCGCGGCGCTCCTGAGCCGCCTGGTACTGAAACAGGGTTTGGCCGCTAGCCCCAAACTGGTTGACCAGCTGGCGGATAACGTCATAGTCGGTGAGGCCCGCGTACTGCGGAAAGCTCAGGGCCTGGTCATTGGCCGTTACCACGTTGCCGGTCCAGGTCATGCTACCCAGGTCGGTGAGGGCGATGCCCAGGCGCACGGTTTTGCCTACCTCGGCGGCTAGCCCCACGTCGAAGCCGTGGCCCGTGCCCACGGGCTGCAAGCCGCTGCCACTCTTGTAGTTGAAAGAGGGGCTAGCGGCCAGGCTGCCGTAGTTGATATCGAAAACCGGCGACAGCGACGAGTAGGCCAGCAGGCTACCGCCGCTCACGCGCACATCGGCCACGCCCACGCCCTGCACGTAGCGATAGCCCGCTCCCGCCGTGAGCGTAAATACCCCCGGCACGTTAAAAACCTCCACGCCGTAGCCAATATTAAACTCATTGGTGAGCGCCAGCTGCAGCTCGGTGCCATCGAGCGCGGCCGAGAGCAGCGGCGGATTGCCACCGCGCGGGTTGCCCGCCGCATCGTAGTACTGCTGCACCAGCGCCGCCTGCTGGCCGTTCACCACGATGTCGGCGCTGTTTTGGTTGAAGGCTGCGTGGCCATTCAGGCGCTGGTGCACCGACACGGCTAGCCCGCCCAGGCCGGGCGGCAGCGTGAGGGCAAAGCCAAAAGCCGTAGCATCGGCATTTAGGTTGAGCGCATTGGCATTGTTGAGATTGGCCACGAGGGCCGTGCGCTCGGTAGCCGTCAGGGCATCGCTCCGGTTGAAAACCAGCTGCCGCAACTGGCTGCTGCTGAGCGACTGCGAGCCCACGCCCGCCCCCGCCTCGCCTATCGTGAAGGAAACTAGGCTGGTACCCTGCCGCCCCAGGTTGGCCGGATTAATGCCCAGGGCCTGGTAACCGGTGGCAAACGTGGTAACCACGCCACCCCGGCCGGTGGCCGAGAAGTTGCTCAGCGCGTTTTGGGCCAGCGCGGGCGTAGTGGTCAGCAGCCCCAACAGGGCTAGCGGCCAGGCAGTGGCAGTTTTCATAGCGGTGGAAAGCGGGTGAGGTGCAAAGCTACGCCGGGCCGTACCGCGGATTCTGCGCATCCGGGCCCGGGCGTCGCGCGGCAGGCCTTCCGCGCTGGTTTTGCGGGGCAGGCTTGGCGAAGCTTACCCAGGCGCAACGCCCGCCGCGCGGATTGGCAGAATCCGCGGCACAGTTTCCGGCGTGCGTATTTTGCGGCCGTGCCTGCTCCCCTCCTTTCCGCCGCCGACTACGCCCAGGGCCTCGCCGCCGGACAGCGCGGCACCCTGGCCCGCGCCATCACCTTAGTAGAAAGCACCTTGCCCCAGCACCAGGCCCTGGCCCAGCAGGTGCTGCAAGCCGTGCTGCCCCGCACCGGCGGCGCGCTGCGCCTAGGCATCACGGGCGTGCCGGGCGTGGGCAAAAGCACGTTTATCGAAGCCTTCGGGCTGTACCTGGTCGAAAAGCTGGGCAAGAAGCTGGCCGTGCTGGCCGTGGACCCCAGCTCGCCGCGCGGCGGGGGCAGCATTTTGGGCGATAAAACCCGGATGCCGCAGCTCACGCTGCACCCGCGGGCATTTATCCGGCCCTCGCCGGCCAGCGGCAGCCTCGGCGGCGTGGCCCGCGCCACCCGCGAGGCCCTGCTGCTGTGCGAGGCGGCCGGCTACGACGTCATCTTCGTCGAAACCGTGGGCGTGGGCCAGAGCGAAGTGGCCGTGCACGGGATGGTCGATTTCTTCCTGCTGCTGATGCTGGCCGGCGCCGGCGACGAGCTGCAAGGCGTGAAGCGCGGCATCATGGAAATGGCCGATGCCCTGCTCATCACCAAGGCCGACGCCGGCAACGAGCAGGCCGCCCGCCGCGCCGCCCGCGACTACGAGGGCGCGCTGCACCTGTTTCCGCCCGCCGCCTCGGGCTGGGCTGTGCCCGTGCGCACCTGCTCGGCCCTCAGCGGCGCGGGCCTGCCCGAAGCCTGGGCACTCATCGAGGCCTACGCCGCCCAAACCCAGGCCAGCGGCTACTGGCAGCAGCGCCGCGCCCAGCAGCAGCTGCAGTGGCTGGAAGAAGCCGTGCGCCAGGCGCTGGAAGCGCAGTTCTACGGCCGGTCCGGGGTGCAAAGCGCGCTGCCGGGCGTGCGAGCGGCCGTGTCAGCCGGGCAGCTCACGCCGTGGGCAGCTGCGGGGCAGCTGCTGGGCAGCAAGTAGATTTAATGAGAATCTACTTTACTCTTGGTTAGCTCAATTTCTGAAGTAACACACACTACGATAGCGTTTAAATACGTGACAACATCTTCCATGTAATGCGGATAAGTGACCAGCTATAAAGATTCATGGAGCAGGTCGCTGGTTTAGCTTGCTACTGCGTTGTACTCAAATCATTCACAGAGATGGTCGATTTGTACTGGGGAAGTGTATTAGATGGATTAACTGCGGATGGCATAACTGCCGCTGCTGCGGTCCTAGCCTTGATGGCAGGCTTCTGGGCTATTAAAGCAAAGCGTAGAGACGACCGTCGGGCAGATAGACTAAATCGTGTAAATCGACAACTCAGCGATTTTTACGGTAAGCTCTCTATCTTATATGAGGCAGGAATGAGGGATTGGTGCTCATTCATAATCCAGTATGGAAACGACTCCAAAATTCTCGGCAGAGAGTTTGTTCGGTTCTTTCCTTTCGAAGAGAAGGAAGATGAACCTATTACAAGGTTCAATCCAGAAGCACCTAATGCAGAGCAACTAAAAGCTTATCGCAAGTGGCTCAGGACGCTCTTTCTAAAAACCAATGAGCGGATGTTAGAAGTGATTTATGCCAATGCAGACTTGATAATAGGAAAAAGTATGCCCCCAGTGCTTATTCTTTTTGCAGAGCATGTTGCGTCCGTAAGATTAATGCAACTCACGTTGGAGGAAGAGGAACACAAGGAAGCGCTTGGGTCAAAAAGCACGATGCTTGATGATTGGAGAGCCTATGTAAACCTCATGGCGCCGTACCCAGGGGATATAGGCTATTACATAGGTGCGTCTTTTGAGATATTAAAGGCAGAGCAAGAACGGTTACTGTCTACTCACGATAAACCTCTTACTGAGAAGGTAATCGCAGATAAGATAAAACTTTCTATGTGGGAAAAAGAAAGCTATTGGGGTAGGAGAGAATACGAAGCAAGGACCGCCGCTGGGCAAGATTATGAATACAAACCAATACCTAAGCCAGAGCTTGAGTCACAAGAACGTGGCTCAATAGCTTGGTGGCGTGAATTTATTCAAGCTTGACTTAGTCCGAGTAACTCACCGCTCATGAATTCCTCATTGTTTGTATAAGCCCTCATGAAATATTAGCCAATCAAAAATCAAAGGCAACTCCTAGCTTACGGGAATAGTACCCTTATTCCTCCGACAGCTCACCCAGATACATTTCCAATATCGGGTAGCCCCCTAGCCCAACTTTCGCCCAGGCGTTGGGGCAACAGTTGGCTAGCCTTGTCTGAGACGCAGCTCAGCAAGGGTTAAGGCTACTGATTTTCCGCATCCAGCAGCCGCCGCAGGCGCGCCTGCCACGATGGCGACAGGTAGGGCGTGGCCAATAACGCCCGTACTACCTCCGGGTCATGTGGCCCCGGCGCCAGGCACGTTACCATATCCTGGATGGTAACTGCGTGGGGCGAGCGCTCCACCAGGCTGATGGAATTGCCGGCCTCTACCACGCCCGGCTGGATTACCCGAAAGTAGATACCGCTGCGGCGGGCCAGCTCAAACTCGCGCACGATGCCGGGCCGCGCCAGCCGAATACCGAGCTTGAAGCAGGGCTGGCGGGGCTGCACGGCCATCAGCACGGCCGTGCCCAGCTGAAAGCAGTCGCCCACGCGCACCTCCGGTTCCAGCAAGCCGAGCGTGGTCAGGTTTTCGCCGAAGGCCCCGGGCACGAGCTGGGCGGCGGGCAGCAGCTGCCGCCAGTAGGCCCAGTGCTCCTGCGGATAGGCGTACACGGCTTTGTCGGGCCCGCCGTGCACGCGCAGGTCGGCTTGGCCATCGCCGGCCAGGTGCTCGGCCAGCACGGCTACCGGGCCCGCCACGGGCTGCTTGAAGATGCTGGTGCGGACGGTTTTGCCTTGCCACGCTACTTCTTGCGGCTGGGCGGTATTGACGGAGAGAAGCTGCATGGGGCAAAGTACGAGCCCAGCGGCTGTCACTTATTGCGGCCGGCGCTCGTTAGCTGCGCGCACCTTGTTTCGCCGCGCCCATGCCCGTTCGCCACTATCCCACCCTGCTCACGTACCTGGAAGGCAACCGCCGCCGCACGCCCGAATTTGACGATGTGCCGCTGGAGCTGGTGGAGGGCGCCCTGCCGCCCGACCTCGTGGGCACGCTGCTGCGCAACGGCAACGGCCACTTCGAGCAGCACGGCGTGCTCTACGACCACCTGTTCGACGGCGATGGCATGGTGGCGCGCTTTCGCTTCGACGGCCAGCGCGTAATCTACCGCAACCGCTACGTGCGCACCGCCGAGTTTGTGGCTGAGGAAGCCGCCGACAAGATGCTCTACCGCAGCTTTGGCACCAACCTGCCCGGCGGCCTGCGGGCCAATTTTGGCAAAACGCAGTTCAAAAACACCGCTAACACCAGCCTCATCGAACACGGCGGCCACCTGCTGGCGCTGTGGGAAGGCGGCTGGCCCCACGCCCTGGCCCCCGATACCCTGGCCACGCTGGGGCGCTTCGACTATGGCGGGGTACTGCGCAACCCGTTTGGGTGGCTCGACCGGCGCATCACGCCCGAAATGCCGTTTTCGGCCCACCCCAAGGTGCACCCCACCACCGGCGTGCTGCACAATTTTGGCACCGTGGCCGGCGCCAAGCACCGGCTGGTGCTGTATGAGGTGAGCCCCGCCGGCGTGGCCCGGGTGGCCCACGTGCTGCCGCTGGCCGACGCGCACTTTGCCCACGACTTCGTGCTGACGGCCAGCGGCCACCAGATTTTTTTCCTCACGCCGGTGGCGTTCGACGTGTTTCGGGCCTTCGTGGGGCTGACTTCGCCCGCGGCCTCCATCAAGGTCGATACCAGCCAGCCGACCCAGGTAGTGGTGGTAGCGCCCGATGGCACGGTGCACCGGCTGCACACCGAGTTTGGCTTCGCCTTCCACTTCGTGAATGGCTACCAGGATGCCGACGGCACGCTGGTGGTCGATGCGCTGCTGCTCGGCAACTACCCCGATTCGGCCAGCATCAAGGCCTACCTGGCGGGCAACCTGCCTGATGACCAGCCGCAGGCGCGGTTTGTGCGCTTCCGGCTCGACCTGGCGGCCGGCACCGTGGCCCGGCAGTCGCTAGGCGACTGCGAGGGCGAATTGCCCGAGATTCACCCCGACCGCCTGGGCCAGCCCTACCGCTACACCTGGACCATCGGCCGGCCCGCTAGCTCGCCCCAGCCCCTGCTCGACCACCTGCTCAAGCTCGACGTGCACACCGGCGAGGTGCGCCACGCCCACACGCCGGCCACGCTGTGCAGCGAGCCCGTGGTGGTGCCGCGCCGCACCCGCCAGCCCCAGCCCGCCGAAGACGACGGCTACCTCGCCTACCTGCGCTTCGACGCGGCCACCAGCACCACCGACCTGCTCGTGGCCGATGCCGCCGACCTGCGCACCCTGGCCCGCCTACGGCTGCCGCACAATATTCCGCTCGGCTTCCACGGGCTGTGGCAGGAAGGGCAGCCCGCTACTTACTAATTACTTGCCTGCCAACTCCGCCAGGTGGACTTCCAGCATCGAATAGCCCCCTGGCCCGACCTTACCGCGGTCGGCGGCATCCTGCGGATTGAGGTAGTGGGCTAGCTCCCAAGCATCGGAAACGCCGGCAGCGGCGCGCTGGGCGCAAGGCCCACCCGGTGGTCATGGTCGCCACTAACAGCGCGTGGCGCAGCCCGAAGCCTGGCAGCATAAGCAGTAAAAAGAGAGGGTGGGAAGCGGAAGCGGGCCGCAAATACGTCCCGGCCGGCTGGCCCCCGCGCCCGGCCGCAGGCTTTTCTTTGCACCATCATTGTCGGCAGCGTTGCCGGCCGGGGCCGCTAGCCCCTCCCCTTTTGCCATGCCCGAACCTTCTGCGCCCGCCCCGGCGGCCTTGCCGCTGGGCGCCCTCAGCTTCACGCTGGCGCTGGTGGCGCTGGCCGGCTACGTCGATGCCGTGGGCTACCTGCGGTTTGCGGGCGTGTACGTGTCCTTTATGAGCGGCAACACCACTTCGCTGGGCGTGGCGGTGGCGCAGGAAGACACCGCGAAGCTGCTGGAGCTGGCGGGCGTCATCGGCTTGTTTGTGGCGGGCGTGGTGGGCGGCAGTTTGCTGCACCGCCGGGCCGGCCGCTGGGGCAACACGCTGCTGCTGCTCGTTATTGTCGGCCTGCTGGGGCTGGCTTATGCCTGGCCGCCGGCCGCTATCGAGAGCCTGGTGCTGGCCATGGGCGCGCTTAATGCCTCGGTGCACCAGGTGGGCCGCGTGAAGGTCAGCCTCACCTTCGTTACCGGCACGCTCGTGCGCTTTGGGGCGGGGCTAGCCGACTGGCTCAGCGGCCAGGCCCCGGCCCAGGACTGGCTGTGGCCGGTGGCGCTGTGGCTGGCCTTTCTGGCCGGGGCGCTGGGCGGCGCAGCAGCTTTGCGGCACCTGGGCGGCGGCGCCCTGCTGGGGGCGGCTGGCCTGAGCCTGGGGCTGGCTGTGGTGGCCCGGCGGGTGCGCGGCACGGCCTAGCCAGCCCCTGCCCGGCAAATAGCCCCTAGCGGGCGGCCAGCTTTTCGGCGTAGCGGCTTTTGGCCAGAAAGGCCGAATAGTTGCTGATATTCAAGATATCGTGCACGGCTTGTTTTTTATCAGCCATCTCTTGGTAGTAGCTCTGGCAGATTTTGTAGCCCACGAAATAGCCCAGGTCGGCGGGCTTGGCAGCAGTTTCCTGGTCGGAATTGGCAATCCAGTTGCGCCAGCTTTTGCCGTCCATTTCCCGGCTGAAGTCGGCCCATATTTCCTTTTCGTGCGCTTGGCCGTAGGCTTGCAGGCGCTCGTTGGGATTTTGGCCGGTGGTGAGCTCGGCCAGAAAATCGGCCATGCCCTCGTTGATAGCCCCGCGCAGCAGGCTGGGGTCAGCAGCGCCCGGCTGCTGGATGAAGTGAATCTGCTCATGCGCCACGAGGCCCGGCAGACCATCGAGGCTGCCGAAGTTGTTGCGCTCCCACAAGCTGAGCTCGCCCAGCGCGGTGGCGGGCGTGCGGGTCTTCTGATCGGCCCCGATGAGCATGCCGTTGTCGGACGACGTGCCGCCCGAGTTCCAGCGCCCAATCACGAAGTACACGTTGGGGTAGCGCGCCGCCGGATACAGCTCTTTAAGTTTGACGAAGCCCGCCCGAATCTGGGGCGCGAAGGCCGCAATCTGCAACGTAGCCGGCCGAATGGAGCGGTAAAACTCGGGCTTGGCTCGCTGATTCGCCACAAATTCCTTGACGGATTGAATTTTGGAGTCAAAATAATCGTGTAAGCCGGGGCTGCCCTTGTCGAAATACTCGCGCTGATAAATAGCCTCAGCGTGGGCTGGGTCTTTGGCTACCAGGTCGTAGGCGCGCCAAAAGCGGTCGATATCGCTGGTTACGAGCTGGGCCCGGCGCGGGTCGCCGAGGCGGGCGTCGGCCTTTTCCAACTGGCCCACTAGTTTGCCATACTCCGGAGTGGCGCGCAGGCTAACCAGGTCGGTATCGGTACGCAGCAGGCCCAGGCTGCGAAAGCCCAGCGCCTGGGCCTGGGCCAGGGCTTGCAGCGCCGGCTGGGGCTGGCCGGCCAGGGCCAGCGCACAGGCACTGTTGTAGAAGGCGTTGACTTTGGCCGAGCGGGCGGGCTCGGCCTGGGCCTGCTGCTGCAAGAGAGCCGCCGCCTCAGTGTAGCGCTTGGCTTGCAGGTTGCGGCCGGCCCGCGCCCGCAAGGAGTCGAGGGGCACGGGACCCGAAACGGTTTGGGCGGCCGCCGCCTGGGCCATGAGCGCGGCCGCGAGGCACTGCAACAGCTTTTTTACTAGCATAAAGCAAGGAGGAATACGTGGCCAGGCCGCCCGCGCAGCGGGGCCAGCACTAAAAGTACCAGCCAGCCCGCGCGGCGCCAAACGCCGGGGCCCGCTAGGCCCGCCGGCGGCGTAAATTGAGATAGTCCAGGTAGTACAACACCTTGATGGACACGTTATTATTGTGCGGGGTATTGGCCACGTTGGCGAGGTTATCGAAGTAGAGCGGCGTGGCCTCGTTGCCGAGCAGCGAGCTAGCGGTGGCATCCTTATACACCAGGCTCACCTGCGAGCCGGGCGCAAACCACCACACCAGCGAGGCGTCGATGTTGAAGGCGCCGAAGCTCGTGTCGTGGTTGCGCTGGTAGCCGGGCAGCAGCTCCTCGGCGCCGGCGGGGCGCAGGCGCGCAAAATCGAGGTAGCGCACTGTGCTCACGTAGTGGCGCACGCGCATCGTAAAGGAGATGCGGTTGGTAAACGTATAGTTGGTCGTCAGCGTGTTAGTGTAGGTGCTCACGTGGCGGCGGCCCAGCAGCACGTCGGTGCCCAGCAGGTCGCTGTACGTTTGGTCCTGCGCGTACAAATCGGGGCGGAAGCCGTCGTTCACGTAGCCTATCTGATTGCGCTTCAGGCTGTAATCAAACGTGTAGCGAAAGTTCAGCTTGTCGCTCACGCGGTAGCGCGGGCTCAGGGTCAGGCCCAGGCCTAGCCGGCGCGGGCGCTCGAAGCGGTCGTCGAGGGCGTAGGGCCGGATGCCCAGGTTCACGTCGTAGGCAAATTTTTTGCGGTAGTCGCTCGACACGAACGTGCCCAGGTTGAAGCTCGCGGGCACCCGCACGTAGTACTGGCCCAGCGTGCCCTTGCGCGGCTCGTAGTAGTCGTGCTTGGGCAGGTCGAGGTTGACGTTAAACCCGGTAGTTAAGAAGCTCTTGGTGAAGGTCGTGTTGGCGTTGCCGTAGATACCCGCGTCCTGGTAGAGCGTGGGCCGGAACAGCAGCGACTGATACATGCCGAGCGAAGAATAGAAATTGTTGACCTTCCAGAAAGCGTCGTACTTGTTGTAGTTCACGGTGGCCGACTGGCTCACGTTGTTGTTGCCAAACAGGATGCCCAGGTCGTTGGGGTTGTAGGTGTCCGACTCGATGCCGTGGTCCACATTCCAGGTCCAGTTGCCCGAAATCTTGCCGTAGTTGAGGTAGTACTTGTAGCCGGTGCGGTCGCTCACGGGCGCGTCCGAAAACATGGTTTGGCCGCGGCGCTGCGAGTAGTTGAGCTGCCCGCTGAAGGCGTGCTGGTTTTTTTTGTCGGCAAAGCGAAACAGGCCGGCCGTCACGTTGGCGTCGTAGGTGCTGCCGGCGCGCGTCACGTTGGTGTTGATGAGCGACACGTACGAGTTGTGCGGCAGGCTCTGGTCGAGCACCACGATGTTGTAGTTGGTCAGCGGCTGGGTTTGCACGTCGCGCTCGCCGCCACCCACGCTGTCGCGCAGCGTGGCGTAGCTAGGGGCCGAGAGGGCGTTGAACACCCCGATACCCAGGCCTTTGCTGGTGCGGCCCGATACTTTGGTGGCGTTGAGCAGGCGCGTTACGCCCTGGTTGTGGTAGAGGTATTCGCCCTTACCTACTTCCCCGCCTACCTCGTTGAAACCCAGCGGCTGGGCGCCCACCCGGCGCGAGTAAAACAAGCCGCCTTTATTAAACAGCTCGGTGCCTTCGGTGAAAAACGGCCGGTTTTCCTGGTACTGCACCTCGAAGGGCGAAAGGTTGAGCACCTGGTTGTCGCTGATGGTCTGGCCGAAGTCGGGGATGAGCGTGGCATCGAGCGTAAAGCTCTCATTAATACCCCATTTGAGGTCGGCGCCGGCGTTGAAGCTGGTGCTGGTATTCTGCTTGCCCTGCTCGTTGTAAGGGTAGTGGTTGACGTAGGCACTCACGTAGGGCGTGAGCGAGAGGCGCAGCGGCGGGTGCAGGTTTTCGAGGCCCGTGAGCTCGCCCCACTGATTCACGAAGCCATCAATCTGGGGCTTGATGGCGCTCCAGGTCAGCTGCTGGTTGTCTTTTTTGCGCTGGCGCATGAAGTTGACGCCCCAGGTTTGCACCGGCGCCTGGGCAAAGCGGATGGCCGAGTACGGAATCCGCATTTCCACGCTCCAGCCCTTGCCGTCGGGCAGCGGGGCCACGCGGCTGTCCCACACGGCGTTCCAGGCAAAGTCCTCGCCGTTGGCGGGCGAGTAGCGGCTGTCCATCTGCACGCCCGTGCTCAGCACAATGAAGCCGTAGCCGTTGAGGTGGTCGCGGTAGGGGTCGAGAAAGAGGCCGAAGAAATCGGTGTTGCCACCGTTGTCGCGCTGGGTCAGCTCGCGCTTGATGCTGTCGGGGCTAGCCTCTACCAGCTTGGCACCCACGTACATAGCGGCATCATCGTAGAGCACGCGCACCTCGGTGGGCAGGCGCTCGGGGCGGCCGGGCCGGGGCCGGTTTTCGATAAACTTATCGGCCACCGGGGCGCTGGCCCAGGCCGCGTCATCGAGCAGGCCATCGAGCTTGATGGGGCTGGCCGTGCGCTGGGCCCCTAGCTGGCGGCGCGGGGCAGTAGCTGCGGCCGGGGCGCCGGGCAGGCTTTTTTGGGCGGCAGCGGGCGCAGGCCCGGCCAAATAAAGGAAGCCTAGCAGTAGGCCTAGAAACCCCTGCTTAGCTTGTAAAAATGACATGATGAGGGAATGAAGAACGGTGCAGCAGGGCCATAGACACAGGCCATAGCCCGGTCGTTGTCTGGCACACCTGGTTTTTTAGGGCATCCGTTGCGCCCGGGGCTATCCAGGGCTGCGCGAAATGGAACCGGCTGGCTAGGCCCGCTACTCTACCACGAGGTTATAAATCACGAAGTGCGGAATCCTGAATTTGGCAAACCATTCATTCACGGGCACTTTGCTTTGTATAACGCCGCAGTACAAAAAGTAGCCATCGGACTCGTAGGGCAAGGTGTAGACCAGAAACGGCACCTTTTTACCCACCGAAAAAGTATGGACGGCGGTCGGCTGCTGGCCGGGTAAAACCGGCCCTAGCGGCTTCAGCGTTTTATAAGGCCAGATATTGGGGCTCAAGCTATAGGGTGGGTGCGGGCCGGGCTGCGATGAGAACGTTTTTTCGACACCCCCAGCAGCGAAGTAAAACTGATTGACCAGCGTAGTTTCGGTGGCTTGCCGGGCAAAGGCATCCAGGGTAAAATTGCCCTGTTTATCGAAGCGCGGCCGCCGGGTGGCGCTGCCAGTCAGCTCCTGCTCGGGGCCCGGCACACCATTGCGAACTTCTTGGTAGGTGAGGTGAAATTGGCGGCCGGCTAATTGTGGGTTGTGTGCTTCAATATGCCATTTCTCCACGTGCAGCACGCTGGCCATTAGCTGGTGTATTTCGGCGTTATCGGAGCCAGGCCGGATGGAGATTGTCACGCTGTCGGGGCTAGCCCCAGCAGCCTGGGCTAGCCCCGACAACGGCAGAAACAAGGCTAGCAGTAGCTGAGCAGCACGCACCATAAACGCTTTTTATTGAGGTCGTAAAGTATCGGACAGCCCCGAGCGCTAGGGCTGCTTGCGAAAAAACACGTCGCCGCTCACCGACTCCAGCTTCACGAGCGGGCCGCCGCCAGCGCCGTAGCTGCCGTGCAGCTGGTAGCCCACGTAGCTCTTGGCTTTCAGGTTGCTGAAGCTCACGGCCGGGTCGGCGTACACCTCACCCGTAATGGACTTGAGGCTGAGCTCGGCAGCCTGGGCGGGCGGCCAGGTCAGGTCCACGTCGCCGCTCACGGTGGTGGCTTCCACCGCGCTGCCGCCCAGGCCATTGAGCTTCACGTCGCCGCTCACACTGCGCACGTTTACGGGGCCGCTGAGGGCGCTCAGCCGCAGGTCGCCGCTCACGGTTTTGGCCGTGATGGCGCCGCTGAGGCCGCTCAAATCCACGTCGCCGGTGAGGGTGGTGATGCGCAGCGGCGTGCCGGCGGGCACGGTTACCTCGTAAGTTATCTGGGCGCAGTAGCTATACTCGCCCTTGCCGTAGCTGCCGGTGGGGCGCAGGTCTTCGGTCTTGCTGGTGCTGGTGCTGGCGTAGCTTCCACGCGCGCCCCTAGTGGTGGTGTTGCGGCTGCCGCCCTCGCAGGGGCCGTCGTAGTGGCGCTGGCGCAGCTGCTCCTCGTCCAGCTTTTCTACCACGCTCAGCTCGGCGCTGCTTTTCTCAATGCTAAGGCTATACAAGTCGTTTTGCGCGTCGTTATTGATGCGCACCTTGGCTTGCACGCTCAGGCTAGCCCCCGGCCGCACCCGGATGCTGTGGGCATACTTCAAATCGAGAAACACGCCCTGGCCGGCGGTTAGGCTGGCGGTTTGGGTTACCACACGCTGGGCCAGGGCCGGGCGCAGGCCGCCGAGCAGCAGCAGGGCAGCGAGTAAAAAGCGGTTCATATACTAGGTGATGAGGTGAGGGAGCGATGGGGTGATGAGGTCGTATTCAGGCCAGCCGCGGGCTAGCGGGGCCGCTGCGCGCCGCCCCGCTAGCCTGGGTTGCCCGTTTTTAGTTAGGGTGGCGCGGCGCTACTTGGCCTTGCGCAAAAACACGTCGCCGCTCACCGATTTGAGCGAGAAGTTGCTGCCGCCACCGTTGGCGCGGCCCTCGATGGTTTGGCCGCCCACGTGGCGCATGCCGTTGTTGCCATCGAGGTTGAGGTCGAAGTCGGTGTAGATTTCGCCCGAAATCGAGCGCATGGAGAGCGTCAGCTTGGCGGCCGCGGGCAGGGTCACGTCCACGTTGCCGCTCACCGAGGTCAGGGCGCTGGGCTGGCTAGGGGTGGCGCTGAACTGCACCTTGATGTCGCCGCTCACGGTGTTGGCCACCACCGGACCGCTCACGTTCAGCAGGCGCATATCGCCCGAGAGCAGGCGGGCCTCTATGCGCCCGCTCAGGTCGCGGATGGTGAGGTCGTCGGAGCCGCCCATCGGGTCGGAGGTGAAGAGCACGTCGGTTTGGCGCGGCACCCGCACCGTGTAGTGGCCGTCGCTGCGGGCGGTGCGGGCAATGCGCAGCGTGTTGTCGCCGGCCGAAGTCACGGCCAGGCCGAGCTGCGTGTTATCGGCCCCGCCGCTGTAGATGGGCCGCAAGCCGTGGGCCAGGGCGGGCGGCGCCTCAAAGTGGCCCGTGCCGTGGATTTGCAGCTCGTCGCCGCCGTAGCCCTCCACCGTCACGTCGCTGCCGCGCATGTCGAGCACTACCTTGCGATTGGTCGGGCCGTTGAATTTCATTTTAAAGTCCTGGGCGCGCACGGCGGCCGGCAGGGCCAGCCCAAGGGCCAGCAGGGGGAGAATAGCAAACTTTTTCATGAGAAGGAAAGCGAAAGAAAAACAACGGCAGCCCCAGAGCGCGGTGGCACCGCCCTCCCCCACCCGCTGCCGAAACCTTCGCGGGGGGAGATTATTCCAGAGGCGGCGTACCACGCCGCTTGGTATTCTTAACTACCTGGTCTTAAATTAATTGCCCCAGACCGCTCTCGGCTTGCAGGCGCACGGCGGGCAAGGCGTCGGGCTTTTTGGCGAGCTCTTCGAGGCCGGGCACGGCGCGCTTTTCGCGCAGCGTCACCAGGGTTTCGATAAGGGTAATCTGCACATTAGGGTCGGTTTGCAGGGGCAGCGCCTCCACTAGGGCCGGGCCCACGCGCGGGTCGCTCCGCAGCCGAAACAGCGCCTCGCAGGCGGCCAGCCGCACGTTCGGATTAGGGTCAGTGTCAAGCGTATGAATGAGGGTGAGCACGGCCGGGTCGTTGGGCTCCACGATGGCGGCCGGGGCCTGGCTCACGAGCTGCAGGCGCTGGCTGGCCGTGGCCGGCTGCTGGCGCGCCGCCGCCAGCTTCATCGACAGCGAAGGCTGGGCCGGCGGCTCGGCCGGCGCAAGCTGGGCCAGCGGGCTAGCCGGCTGCCCGCCGCGCAGCAGCAAGCCCAGAATGGCCCCCACCGCCACCAGGGCCACGCTGGCCGCCACGCGCAGCCACTGCTGGTTAGCGCTATGTTTTGGCGCAGCTACCGCTTGTGCCAGCGGGGGGGCTAGCGGCTGGCCGCCACGGGCGGCCGTGAGCCCGGCGGGCGAAGCTGCGGCCAGCTTCGCCTTTTCTTGTGCCAGCATCGCCTGAAAGTCATCGCGCATGGCTAAGGGGGGCAGCTCGGGCGGCAGGGCATCGAGGTCGTTGAAGAGCTGGCGCAGCTCGGCCAGTTCGGCCTGGCAGGCGGGGCAAGTGGGTAGATGCGCGGCCAGGGGGGCCGCCGCGGGGGGCAGCGGCTGGCCGTCGGCCAGCTCGGGCAGCCAGGGCCGCAGCTCGGCGCAGGCGGGGTCGGTTAGGTAAGCAGAATTAATAGCAGCAGGCATTTTTTAACTTGTAAGTAACTGATGATTAATAAGTAGTGCGGCAGGCTGATAGTTGATATACTTGTTACTTGCAAACTCAGCTCAGGTAAATCTTACGGAGCGCGTCCAGCGCCCGGTGGGCCTTGACCCTGGCCGCGCCGGCCGTGCAGCCCAGCTGCTCGCCGATTTCGGCGTAGTCGAAGCCCTGGAAGCGGTGCAGCAGCAGCACCTCGCGCTGGGCGGCGGGCAGCAGGGCCAGCGCCTCGTGCAAGCCCTGGTATTGGTCGGTGGCGGCGCGCTGGGCCTGGGCGGCGCGGCCGTGGGCAGCGGTTTTTTCAACTTCCTCCAGGTCGGCGGTGGGGCGCTGGCGCTGGTAGTGGTCGGCCCACACGTGGCGGGCCAGCTGGTAGACCCAGGCCCGGAACGGCTGGCCCGGCTGGTAGCTGGCGCGGTAGCGCAGCACCCGCACAAACACGTTCTGGGTCAGGTCCTGGGCCAGGGCGCGGTCGCCGTTGGCCAACCGGGCCAGAAAGCCGAAAAGCGGGCCGTGGTAGCGCTCAAACAGCCCGGTTAGCTGGTCGAGGTCGCCGCCCTGCACCTGGGCCATCAGGGCTTCATCGCTGAATGTGGTGGCAGTGGCAGGCATCCGGGCGGCAGTAAAAAGGTCGGGAGCGGTGGGGTTTGCAGGGAGTACCGGCGAGGTAGCCATTCGTTACAGCGAGGTTAAAATTATTTTCAGGAAGCCCGCGCACGGCCGCGCCGGGCGCAAAAAAGCGGGCCGGCCATCTGTTCATCTCAGACAACCGGCCCGCTTTTTTGCACCTCTAACGCGCTAGGGCATGTGGGCAAACATTTGCGTTAGTGCTCATTAATACGGACATTGAACTGCGAACTCTTTTCCCCGCTAACAGGCTGGCGCAACAGTTTGCGGTATTTAGCCAGCTGTACTGGTGTCAGAGGCTTACCATTTATCTGCCCCCCTTCCTCATTCAGCGAGAAAGAAAAACTGCGGTCGGTTTTTCCAATCAGATTGTCACGGCGCAGATTATCGCGCAGCTCGTCGGTACTGATTACAAAAGGCGCCGCTGGGGCTGCTCGTGGAAATTGGGGCACGGCGGGCAAGGGCGGCGTTTGCGGCACCTGGGGGCCTAGCGGGGCCGCCGGGGCCAAGGGCGCGCGCGGGGCGCGGGGCGGCGTGGGCCGGCCCCCGCGGGTATCGAGGGTGCGCAGCTCGGCCTCGGCGGCGGCAATGCGGGCGCGCAGCTCGGCGCGGCGCCCGGCGGCTTCGGCGCGGCCGGCAGCTTGGTCGGCTGGCTCGGCGGCCTCGGCAGCCCCGTCGGCCTGCTCCGCATCGCGGTCGGCCTGGGTGGCTGCGCGGTCGGCGGCGCGCTCGGCCTGGGTGGCTGCGCGGTCTAGCTGCCAGTCGGCGTCGCCGTGCAGCAGCCGGCCGTGCTTGTCAATTTTGAGGCGCACGTAGCCCCGCTTGTTGCGGTCCAGATGAAAAGTAGGGTCGGTTGAGTGGCTGGCGACGGCACTGTTCAGCTCGAAGCGAAAGGTGCGCGCCTGCTTGTGCAGCGCGGCTTGCTGGCGGGCCAGCTCGCTTTGCACCCGGCGCAGCTCGCGCGCTATCTCCTGGCGCTGCTCGGCGTTGAGGGCGGGCTCGCGCAGCGTGTTAGCCAGGCTTTCGCGGGCGGCCCGCAAGGCCTCGTCGTTCACGTCATCGGTCGAAATATCAAAGCTGAAAGAGCCCGTGCCCGGCCGCGTCGGCCGCTCGATATGCACCGGCGCACTGGGCACGGTCACGACTTCCACAGTGCGCACTTTCTTGGTGCGCCCGGCTTTTTTATTGGTCGTTTCAACGCGCTGGCCATCCACAGTTAGGTTGACTACGCGGCCTTTTTTATCTTTTTCGATTACAACGGTGCTGGGTCCGGGGCGGCGGGGCGCTACTTGCCGCAGGTGCCTCATGCGCACCCGGGGCTCGGCGCGGTCAGTTTGCACGGTTTCTACGCTAGGCGCCACCGAGCTGCCGGGTACTGCCGGAACGCCGGGCAGCGCCGGCAAGGCGGGCACTGCGGCCACGCGCCGGGCGGTATCGGCGGGCGTGGTTTGGCTCGGCACCGTTTGGGCCGGGCGGGCGGCCAGCACCACGCCCGTGCTCAGGCCCAGCAGGCCGAGCAGCGTGAGCGAGCCGGCCAGCAGGCGCTCGCTCATGGTGGGCGCCTGGGGGCGGCCCAGGGCTAGCCGGCGCACCCGCGCCAGCAGGCCCCCGCGGCCGCTGGTGCCGGCCGCGGCCAGCGCCAGGCGGGGCGAGGCAGTGGTAGCGGCTTCGAGCTCGGCCAGGGCGGCCAGGGCGCGGGCCACGCGCAGGCTATCGCCGTCGCAGAGGGCAGCGGCCTGGTCATCGCAGCAGTTTTCGCGCTCGGCGCGCAGGCAGTTGGCCATAAACCACACGGCGGGGTGGTAGAAGAAAAGTACTTCAGCCACCGCCAGGCCCAGGTTGAGTAGATAGTCGCGGCGCACAATGTGAGCCAGCTCGTGGGCCAGCAGGGCTTCGAGCAAGGCCGGGCTCAAGCCTGCCACCGCCCCTAGCGGCAGCAGAATAACCGGGCGCAAATGCCCCAGCACCACCGGCCCGGCCACTCTGGCCGACTCTAGCAAGGCCACCGGCCGGCGCACGCCGGCGCGGCGGGCCAAGCCAGCCAGCCGCTGCTGCCACTCGGCCCCCAATGCCTGGGTACCCGCCCGGCGCAGCCGGCTGGCGTAGAGCAGGCCGCCGGCCAACCGGCCGCTCATCAAAACCAAGCCCAGCAGCCAGGCCACTACCACCAGCGGCAGGTAGGCTTCGAGCTGGCCGGCATTGGCGCGCAGCCAAAGCAGCGGCGTAGTGGCCGGCGCGACTGCCGCAACCTCCGCCACTGGGCTAGCCAGCGGCGCGGTGGTGGCCACGGGGCTAGCTACGGACACCGCTGCCGGCACCGGCGAAGGTTGATAATACCAGCCAAACGTGAGCCCCGCCGCCAGCACCAGGCTAGCCAGCGCCCCGGCCGAGGCGGCGTAGCGCACTTCGGCGCGCTGGCGGCGCAGCAGCGGCAGTACCCCGGCCAGCAGCAGGGCCAGCACCCCGCCCTGCCACACCGAGTGCAGCAGCGCGTAGCCCAGCGCCCGCACCAGCGCGGGCGACAATACTTCTTTAAGCAGCGGGAGCGTCGTCATGGGAAGTAGGAGTTGGAGGGTTAGCGTTCTGAATCTCAATATCATTGAGCAGGCGGCGAATCTGGGCCAACTCGTCGGCCGAGGTTTTGCGGTTGCCCAGCGCCTGCATCACCAGCTTCAGGGCCGAGCCGCCGAAGGTGGCCGCCACAAACTTGTCGAGCAGCAGTCCCTGGGTGTCCTGCTCGCGCACGGCCGCCCGGTACACATGGCTGCGGCCTTCGTCGTCGCGGGTTACGAGGCCTTTTTCCAACATCAATTGCATGATTTTGAGGGTGGTAGTGTAGCCCACCTCGCGGCGCTGGCTCAACTCCTCGTTCACGAGGCGCACCGTGGCGGGGCCGTGCTGCCAGAGCACCTGCAAAATCTCTAGTTCCGAATCAGTAGGTTTGGGGGGCGCTTTGGGCATGGCTAGCGGGGCGAAAAGTTCCGTACGAAATAGTTCGTATGTCAAAGGTTATACGAGATACTTCGTAGTTGCAAAAACAATGTACGAAATTTATCGTAAATACAGTCAACACGCTAGTTATCAAGCAAATTATTTTTATCCGCTTCGCTGGCATGTCTTTTCCCGAAAGCCCCTTGGCAGCCTTTCGCCACGCCTATTTTGGCCCTATCGCTAATTACCTGGCCTGGCATGACGGCTTCGCCTCGCAAATCGACCTGGCGCTGCTCGACCAGCTCGCGCCCGCCGCGCAAGCCCAGGCCGCCGCCGAGCTGCTCGCCGCCCTGCGCGCGGGCACCGCCGATGCCCGCGCCCTACTGGGGCTAGGCCACCTGGGCCACGCCGAGGCCCTGCCACTGCTGCACCACTGCGTGCGGCGCGGCACCTTTGCGCTCTACGCCCTGGGGGCGATTGCCCAAATTAATCCGGCCGGTTTTTACCCGCCCCTGGTGACCGCCAGCCTGCGCGCCAAGGGCAATTCAGAGTATCACCTGCTGGATGTGCTGATTGGGCTGCGCGCATACTTTACGCTGCCGCAGCTTGGGCCAGCTATTCCACCCCTCATTTTTGCGTTGCTGGCGCACGATGAGTACCTGGTGCGCTACCACGCCCTCAAAACGCTGCGCTGCCTCTACGGCTCCCCGCTCCAAGCGGAAGTATTCGACCAGGCATCCGTCAAAAAAGACGAGGTTTTCGGGCTGATTACCAAAAACGGCTATTTCGTTCGCTTTGGCAAGGCGCAGCGCCTGCTGCTGGCCGAGCTGCCGGCGGCTACCCTGGCCGCTTACCCCCTAGTCGTTTGCTAACGCCTTCGCTGGCTGGCGCTTGCGCACCAGCGTCACGCGGGCGCGGTGGCAGATGCCACCCAGCGGCGGGTTGAACTTGGAGATGCTGACCTGGGCGCGGCGCACCTGCGGAAACTCCTGCATCAGGCGGTCGAGGATGCGGTGCGCGAGGTGTTCGAGCAGGCGGGCGGGGCGCTGCATTTCTTCGAGCGTCACGCGGTAGAGCACCTCGTAGTTAACGGTTTCGGCTAGCTTATCGGAAGCGCCGGCGGCGTGCAGGTCGGTTTTGAGGTGCAGGTCGACGCCGTACTTATTCCCGATTTTCTGCTCCTCGTCGTAGTAGCCGTGGAAGGCAAAAAACTCCAGCCCTTCGAGCGCAATTTGTCCCATTTTGTCTGAACCGCGGCTTTATCGGATTCGTCGGATTTCTCGGATTTTGAGGACGATTCCCGGCCGCGGCCGGCCGCAAAAGTAGCCGCCGCGGCGGGCCGCGCTGGCTACTCGTTGCGCCGGAGCGTAGTTGCAGCCCGAGCGAACGGCTGCCGCTCAGTCAGGACTTTGGCCGCTACAACGCCGCCAGCTCACGTTTGCGCCTAAACCGGGCCTGGATACGGTAGCGACGGGCGGCTTACTGCACCACCAGCTCGTCGGCAAATAGCCAGGTTCCGGTTGGCTGGGGCTGCCGCTGGCGGCGGGCGCCAGCGCAGCTTTGGCCGTGACTTTGACGTAGCGAGCTTTCGTTTGCGGCCACTCCGCCTTCGTTTCGCTGATGTCCGTGCCAGGCTGGGCCGCCCCCACGGGGCCCGAGTACACGGTGTGGTAGCGGCGGCCGTCGGCCGGAACCGCCACTTCCAGGCTGGTCGGCAAAAAAATGCCATCGCCTTTGCGCTGCAGAAACGTGCTGGCTAGGGTGCTGATTTTGGTGGGCCGGCCCAAGTCTAGGGTGGCTACCAGGTCGGTGGCCCAAAACCCTAGCCAGCGCCCATCGGTGAAGCTGCGCGAGCCTTTCAGGCCATCGCCCAGCGTGAGCGGGCCCGCGCCCGGGTAGCTTTTGCTGGGCGCGGCGGCTAGCCGGGCGGAAGCCAGGAAAGCCTTGTGAGTCGTTATTTCCGAGTTGGTTACCTTGCCCACCAGCTGCCCGTTTTCGAAAGCGCCCGCCTTTATCACCGCCGAGCGGGTGAGCGTGAACGGCCCGTTGTAGGCGGTGGCGGCGGCGGTGGGCGCCGGGCCATTGAGGGTATAGCGCACCTGCGGGCCGGTGGCGTCGAGCCCCATCGTTGCCACGTCGCCACCCCGGGCGGTATCGGCCGCCACCTGCTGGCGCACGTTGAAGGCACTCTTGGCGTAGTTGGCCCCTAGCGCGGCATAGCGCTGGTACCGGGGCTGCATCCGCACCTTAAAGCTCTCCCAGTTTTTGAGGCGGGCGTCCAGAGCACTTCGGCCAGGGCCGCCAGGCGCGGCAGCACCATGTACTCGACCTGCTGCGTGGTGGGGATGTACTCGGTCCAGACGTTGGCCTGAAGTCCCAGTAGGTATAGCAATGCCTTCGCAATACCCACCAACCAGCTGTTTCGCTCACCCTATTCAAAAAAGCCAGGCTGCCCGGTGGGCAGCCTGGCTCGCAGTTTCAAAACCCGGTAGCTCCGGGGGCTAGATTTCGTCGAAAAACGACTTCTCCCCCACTGCCTCAGTTTTGGCAGGGCTAGCGGCCATGCCGGGGTGGGTCATGGGCTCGGGCTGCTGAATATCGGGGCGGTCGGGACCAATGGGTTGAATTTCGGGGCGCGTGGGCTCTACGTAGGGCGCGGGCGGCTGGGGCACCGTTTCGGGGCCGGGCTGCTCGATGTGCGGTGCGGGTGCAATGCCAGGGTTTTCGGCCGGGGCCTGGGGGCGCTCGATGTCGGGCGTGGGTGCTTGGCCGGGGTCGGGCTGCTGGCCGGGCTTTGGGTTATAGCCGTTGGGAGCTGCCGAGGGGCTAGCGGCCGAAGCCGGGCGGCCCGCTGCGGTGGGCACATAAGCAGCGGCGGGAGTCGGGGCCACGGCGGCAGCCGAGGAGCGCGAAGAAGCGGTGGAAACGTTCATGGCAGGAGCGGGGCTAGGTTCGGGAGCCGCCGATTCGGCGGGCCGCTTTACCTGTACGCTCGCCGCCCGCGAAAGGATGGCCGCCGGCGCATTTTTGGGGCGGGTGCGGGCGCGCTCCACCTTCTCCAGCGCGTCGGAGGCCAGGTGGTGCAGGTCGCGCACCAGGGTATCGAGCTGCTGCTCCAGGCGCTGGCAGTCCTGGCCGAGGCCGGTAACTTCCTTCTGCATGTCGGCCACCGTTTTTTCGGCCGTTTGGTAGGCTTCCTCCACGATGGCGCGGGCGCGCTGGCGGGCTTCGGAGAGGGTTTGCTCGGCCAGTAGCTGGGCCTCGCGGCGGCGCAGGTCGGCATCGCGCTGGGCTTGCTCGGTGATGGAGTTGCCGGTATCCTCGGCCGTTTTGAGGGTGCGGTAAAGCGACGATTCCACCTCCCGCATCTTTTGCACATCGTGCTGGGCGTGCTCTAGCTTGAGGCGCAGCTCGCGGTTTTCGTCGCCCAGCCGCTCCCACTGCTGCGACACCGTGTTGAGGAAAGCCTGCACCTCGTCTTTGTCCACGCCCCGAAAGGACTTTTCAAACGTTTTCTGCCGAATATCGAGGGCGGTAATTTTCATAAAATCAGTGAGCAGTAAATAATAAGCAATGAACAGTTGGCTAGCCGCTTAGCAAGGAGCCCCCAGGAGAAGAATGGTAATTTTCACGCCGCAAACAACCTGTTCACTGCTCATTGCCCATTGCCCCCTGAAATATCCCACACCGCCAGGCTGCGGTCATCGCTGCACGAAACTAACCGGTGCTGCGCGCCCGGCCAAACCAGCTTATTAACCGAGGTGCCGTGGCCGGCCGTGCGCGCCCTATCCAGCACCCGCAGCAGCGCGAGGCTGGCGGGGTCCCAGAGCTTGATGCTTTTATCGAGCGAGCAGCTCGCCAGGTAGCGCCCATCGCCGCTGAAGGCCAAGTGGTTGATGGCGTACATATGGGCCACCACGCTGGTTTGCAGCGCGTAGTCGGCGGGGGCGGCGTAGCGGCGCAGGTGGGCGTCGCGGCCCGCGGCCAGCAGGTACTGGCCATCGGGACTGTAGGCGAGGGCGAAAACCGAGTTCGTGGCTTCCGTCAGCACGATTTTGGGGGCTAGCGAGTCGAGGTCCAGCACGTAAGTTTTCCAATCGGAGCTGCCCACGGCCAGCTCGCCCCGCGCCTCGTGCAGGGCCAGGCAGCGTAAGCTCTTCTCGCTGATTCGCAATAGGCTTTCGAGCCGAAAATCGTCGCCGCGCAGCACCGCCAGGGTGCCATCGCCCAGGGCGCAGTACACGCGCTGGCGGCTGGCCGAATACACCATCTCAAAAATGGCGACCGGCGGCAGCGCCGTGGCGTAGGCCAGCTTTTTATTCTGCAAATCAATAGCTTGCACGCCCTGAAAATTGTGACCCAGCAGCAACAGGCCGCGGGCGGGCAGCTCCAGCAGCGCATACACCGAGTTTTCGACCCTAGCCAGCAGCTCGCCGTCAGCCGCGGGCTGAGCGCTGTTCCAGGCCACCACCATGCCATCGGCGCTGCCCGAAA
>CAYLNN010000007.1:0-146081 GCA_964385095.1 uncultured Hymenobacter sp. | reverse complement strand
CGAGCGCGGCAGCGGGGTCCTGCCGAAAATTGCGCCACACGGCAATGGCCCCGAGTTGCGCCATGGCGTACTCAATGTAGTAAAACGGCACTTCGTAGAGGTGCAACTGCTTCTGCCACAGGTAGGGCCGGTACTGCTCCAGGCCGCTCCAGCTTACGGTGCGCTGGTTGAAATTCTGAAAAATCTCGGTCCAGCGCTGGTGGCGCTGGGCTTCGGTATGGTTCGGATTTTCGTAAACCCAGTGCTGAAACTTGTCAATGGTAGCCACCCACGGGAAGGTTTCGAGCACGCTTTCGAGGTGCGTTTTTTTGGCGCGCCGCAGCTCGGCGGGGTTGTCGAAGAACACGTCCCAGTGGTCCATGCTCATCAGCTCCATGCTCATGCTAGCGAGCTCGGCTACCTCGGAGGGCGGGTGCTTATCGGCCGAAAGCGGCAGGCGGCGCGTGAGAAACGAGTGCACCGCGTGGCCGCCTTCGTGCAGCATCGTCACCACATCGCGCAGCGACGACGTAGCGTTCATAAAAATGAACGGCACGCCGGTTTCGTCGAGCGGGTAGTTGTAGCCGCCGGGCGCCTTGCCCTTGCGGCTTTCCAGGTCGAGGTGGCCCATGTGGCGCATGGTGCGCAGGCAGTCGCCCAGGAAGGGGTCGAGGCGCTGAAAAACGGTTATCGTCTTGTCCAGCAGCTCGGCCCCAGTCTGAAACGGGTGCAGCGGCGGCTGGCCGCTCGGGTCCACATCGAGGTCCCAGGGGCGCAGGGCGGGCAGCTTCAGCGCGGCGCGGCGGGCTTCGTCAAACTCGTTGATGAGCGGCACCACCGTGGCCCCGATGGCCGAATGGAAGTCAAAGCAATCCTCGGCCGTGTAGTCGAAGCGACCCAGCGCGGCAAACATGTAGTCGCGAAAATTGGCGAAGCCCGCGTTCAGCCCCACCTGGTGGCGTAGGCCCACGAGCTCGGTAAAGAGCTGGTCGAGTGGCTGGCTGTCTTGCAGGCGGCGGGCCTGAATGGCGCGCCAGGCCTGCTCGCGCACGGGCCGGCTGAGGCTTTTGAGGCGGTCGGCGGCGCGGGGCAGCGTCATTTCCTCCCCGTCGAGGGTCACCGTCATGGCGCCCACGGTGGCGGCGTACTGCTGCTGCTTGGTCGAAATCTCGGTTTTAAGCGGAATATTCTCCTCGCGGTAAATCTCCGAAGCCCGGCGCACCGAGCGCAGAAACACGCCGTAGCGGGCGGCATCCAGCTCGGGCAGGTGGGGGCTAGCCAGCAGCTTCTCGTTGAGGGCGTGGTCGTAGGGCGCAGTGAGGGGCTCTACTTCCTGCACAAAAAACTGGAAGGCTTCGGCGCAAGTATCGTCGCCGGTGTCGCAGGTCATGCGGATGTAGCGCCAGGCCAGGTCCTCGCTCAGCACCGACTCCAGCTCGGAGCGGTCGAGCAGCCAGCGTTCGAGGGCGGCGGCATTGGCCAGCTCACGGTGCTGCAACTCCTGAAAAAATGGCTCCAGCGCAGCCCAATCGGTTACTCGAAAGTCTTCGGGCAGGTAGTGGCGGGGCGGGCGGGTAGTATCGGTGGCTAGCGAATTGGCTAGGGTATCAAGCTCAGAAATCACCATAGAGAACAAGTTACGTAATTAATCGCCAGCCGCCCGAATAGTTTCCGCGTCAGCCCCTGCATCCACTACCCGCTTTACACTATTACCTGGCTATCAACCAATTTCAATTACGACATCGGCCGTAAGCGGGTGCGCCACGCAGGTGAGGATGTAGCCCTTGGCCAACTCAGCATCGGAGAGGCCCTCGCGCTCGTCGAGGTGTACCTTGCCGCTGAGGCACTTGCCCCGGCAGGCGGTGCACACGCCGGCCTGGCACGAGTAGGGCAGGTCGATATCCTTGTCGAGGGCCGCGTCGAGAATGGTGGTTTTGGCGGGTACCACCAGCTTGTACTCGCTGCCTTCGTACTGAATGGTAACGGTGCGCTCGGTAACGGGGCCATCGTTGGCGCCAGCCAGGGCGTCGCCGTGGGTGTCGCCGGCTTCGGCCGCATCGGCGGCGGCCAGGAAGCTCTCGCGGCGCACGCGGCTGCTAGGTACATTCAGTAGTTCCAGGGCGGCCTGGGCTTCGGTCATCAGGCCCTCAGGGCCGCAGATGTAATACTCGGCCTGCGGCGCCGGAAACTGGTGGCGCTGCTCCAGCACGCGCAAAATAGTGGTGCGGTTGAGGCGCCCGGTGTGCTGGTGCGCGCCGCCGGGGTGTAGCGGTTGGCTGTACACGTGCTCGACCTGCAAGCGACCCCGGCTGCTGGCTTCGAGGCTAGCGAGCTGCTGCTTGAAGATAACCGTGTCCTCGTTGCGGTTGCCGTAGATGAGCAGCACGTGGCTCTGTGGCTCCTCGGCCACAATGGCCTTCAGCATCGACATAAGCGGCGTGATGCCCGAGCCGGCGCCGATGAGCACCAGCGAGCGGGCGGCCTTGGGGCTGGGCTGCACGGTGAAGTTGCCGAGCGGCGGCAGCACCTCGTACTGCTGGCCTACTTTCACGTTATCAAGCAGATAGTTACTTACCAGGCCACCCATTACGCGCTTCACGGTGACGGACAGGCGCGGGGCCTCGGCGGGGGTGCTGCTGAGCGAGTAGGCGCGGCGCTCGGGGCGGCTGCCGGCCGGGCCGCAGGGCACGAGCAGGGTCAAAAACTGGCCCGGCTTGCTGGGCACGGCCTGGCCATCGGGCCGCTGGAGGTGAATGGTAACGGTGTCGGGGGTTTCCTGGGTAAGGGCCACGACGGTGAGCGTCAGGTACGACGACATAGGGATAGGCTAGGGTAAGAAGGGCGAATTTACGACTGTAGCGGCGGGTGAAGTTTCACTGGTGCCTTATTTACGCGGCCGCGTGGTAGGCTTAGCTAGCCCTGGCTTGGTTTGCGGCCGGCTAGCCTTGCATTCTACCCGGCAAGCCAAAGCTCCCCGCACGGTGCTAGCTTCGCCTTACCTTATGCACGACCTTCCTTCGCTACTAGCCCACCACCGGGCCGCTTTTGCGCCGGTGCTGCCTGCTTTTCCGCTCAGCACCACCCACGTGGGGCCGCTCGATTTTACGGCAGCCAACCCGCTCCTCGCCCACCCCGAGCGCCTGCGCGACACCTTCGTGTTTGACGAAGTGGTGGCCGAAATGCTGGCCGCGCAGCACGCCAGCGTAGGCATCGGCGGCTACCTCGAAAACCGGGTTATCTACCGCCGCAGCCCACATTTTGAGGCTGCCGCCGAGCCGCGCTCGCTGCACCTGGGCACCGATGTGTGGGTGCCGGCCGGCACGCCCGTGGCCGCACCCCTGGCCGGCACGGTGCACAGCCTGGCCGACAACAACAACTTTGGCGACTACGGCCCCACCATTATCCTAGCGCACGAGTTGGAAGGGGTGAAATTCTTCAGCCTCTACGGCCACCTCACCCGCACCGATTTGGTGGGGCTAGCCCCCGGCCAGGCCGTGGCGGCCGGTCAGGTCATCGCCCACGTAGGCCCGCACCCCGAAAACGGCGACTGGCCGCCCCACCTGCACTTCCAACTCATGGCTGATATGCAGGGCCGCTGGGGCGACTTTCCGGGCGTGGCGCCCCCTAGCGAGCAGGCCTACTGGGCCCAGCTGTGCCCCGACCCCATGCTGGTGCTGAAGTAGTTAACCCTAATAATTTACTCTCCTAGTTCCTTGCCTATCATGCGCTTTGCTTCTCAACTCCTGCTTTCCTTAGCGATGGCCGCGGCCGCGCCGGCGCTAGCCCAGCAGGTGCCTGGCAGCCCGCCGCCCGCCAGCGGGCAGTACGAATACGTGCTGCTGGTGGCCTTCGATGGTGGCAACGCCGTTCTGGACTACGGCCAATCCCGGGAAACTCAAAAAAACCTGGACAAGCGCCCGCCCGCCTCAGCCACCGAGCAGGAAACGGAGGCCCTCACCGTGCGCAAGCTGGAGCGTGCGGTGCCGGCCCTCAACTACCTTAGCAGCCGGGGCTGGGAGTGCCTGGGCCTGAGCGGCCGGCAGCAAAGCAGCGGCAGCACCAGCGCCGGCACATTCAGCATTTACAGCGCCACCGAGTACCTATTGCGGCGCCGGCGGCCCTAGCCGGCGGGCGCGGCGGCTAGGGCCGCGAGTTGCGCGCTGCGCTCGCACACGAAGCTGGAGCTTCGCGCTACTTCTCCCTCTCTATCGTGTAGTTAATCAGCGTTTCGAGCGAGTTGCGAGCTTCCGACTCGGGAAATTCGCGCAGCAGAGCCAGCGCCTCGTCGCGGTAGCGCTCCATCGTGCGCACGGCGTAGTCGAGGCCGCCCGACTGCTTCACGAAGTCGATGACCTGCTGCACGCGGTCGCGGTGGCCCGCGTTGTTTTTCACGTTGTAGATAACGCGGCGCTTGTCGAGCCAGCTAGCCTGCTGCAAGGCGTAGATGAGCGGCAGCGTCATCTTTTTTTCCTTGATGTCGATGCCCACCGGCTTGCCGATTTCGGCGGTGCCGTAGTCAAAGAGGTCGTCTTTTATTTGGAACGCCATGCCGACTTTCTCACCAAACAGCCGGGCTTTTTCGATGGTACGCTTGTCGGCGCCGGCCGCCGCGGCGCCCACCGCCGTGCACGAGGCAATGAGCGAGGCCGTTTTCTGGCGAATGATGTCAAAATACACATCCTCCGTAATGTCGAGGCGGCGGGCCTTTTCAATTTGCAGCAGCTCGCCTTCGCTAAGCTCCTTCACAGCGTTGCTCACAATTTTAAGCAGGTCAAAATCGTCGTTTTCGAGCGAGAGCAGCAGGCCGCGGCTCAGCAGATAATCGCCCACCAGCACGGCTATTTTGTTCTTCCACAGCGCATTGATAGAGAAAAAACCGCGGCGGTAGTTGCTTTCGTCCACCACGTCGTCGTGCACTAGGGTGGCCGTGTGCAGCAGCTCGATGAGGGCAGCGCCCCGAAACACGGCCTCGGGCAGCGGCCCGCTGGGGTCGGCGCTGCTGGCGCGGGCCGTCAGAAACACGAACATGGGGCGCACCTGCTTGCCTTTGCGGCGCACGATGTAGCCCATAATCTTATCGAGCAGCAGCACTTTGGTCTGCATCGACTGGCGAAATTTCACCTCAAACTCGGCCATCTCGGCCGCGATGGGCGCTTGTATCCGGTCGAGGGTATTTGCCATGCGGGGGCAATAATACGGCCAGTAGCGCGGACTTTGCCCACCGCAGCTGGCGGCGCCGAAACGCCGGCAACGGCGGGCGCCCTACCTTAGCCCCATGCTCCGTACTGTTGAGTTCACCCTGGCGGGCCGGGCCCACGGCCGCCCATTTGCCGCCGATGCCACCTGGCAGCCCACTGGCCAGCCTCAGCCGGTGGTGGTTTTTGTGCACGGTTTCAAGGGGTTTAAAGATTGGGGGCACTTCGGCCTGCTAGCCCGATTTTTTGCCCAAAGGGAGTTCGTATTCGTTAAGCTCAACCTCTCGCACAACGGCGTGGTGGTGGGCGGCACCGGCGATTTGGAAGACCTCGAAGCCTTCGGCCGCAATAATTTCAGCCTAGAGCTTGATGACCTGGGGCAGCTCATCGATGCGCTGCACACGCCCGGCGCCCTGCCCCTGCCCGCCGACGCGCTCGACCTGCGCCGCCTCTACCTGGTGGGCCACAGCCGCGGCGGCGCTCTGGTGCTGCTCAAAGCCGCTGAGGACCCACGCGTGGCGGCCGTAGCCACCTGGGCCGCCGTGGCCGACCTGCACCCACGCTGGCCCGCCGCGGTGCTGGCCCAGTGGCAGCGCGAGGGCGTGCTGCACGTGCCCAACGCCCGCACCGGCCAGCAGCTGCCCATGTACTATCAGATTGCCGAAAACTTCTTCGAAAACCGCGCCCGCCTCGACTTGCCTGACCTCATGCCCGGCCTGCGCCAGCCGCTGCTGCTCATCCACGGCGACCAGGACGAAACGGTGCCCCTGGCGGCTGTGCACCAGCTGCATGCCGGCCAGCCCGCCGCCGCAGTGGCCGTGGTGCCCGGCGCGGGGCACATGTTTGGCGGGGCCCACCCGTGGCCGGGCGAGACGCTGCCGCCCCAGGCTCAGCATATTGCGGAGCTTACGGCCGCATTTTTTATTGCCCATTAGCTCTGCAGCATGGCCCCTACCCTAGCCTACCTGCTACTGGGCAGTAACCTCGGCGACCGGGCGGCCCGGTTAGCCCAGGCCCGCCACGACCTGGCCGCTACCGCCGGGCGCCTGCGGGCGGCTTCTGCCCTCTATCAAACGGCGGCCTGGGGCCTCGAAGACCAGCCGGCTTTCTTAAACCAGGTATTGGTAATTGAAACCGAGTTGACCGCCCCGGCCCTACTAGCGGCCTGCCTGGCGGCCGAGCAAGAGCAGGGCCGCGAGCGCCTGGTGCGCTGGGCGTCGCGCACGCTGGACGTTGACATTTTACTCTTTGGTAGCGCGATTATTGACACTGCCACCCTCACGGTGCCGCACCCGGCGCTGCCGGCGCGGCGCTTTGCCCTCACGCCGCTGGCCGAGGTGGCGCCGCAGCTGGTGCATCCGCAACTGCACCGCACCATCGCGCAGCTGCTGGCCGACTGCCCCGATACGCTGGCGGTAGTGTCCTGGTCATAGGCTAGCCCTGGTGCTTAGCCTTGAGCTCGGGTGGACTGGTAGCCGGGGCGGCGGGCAAAACCGGACCCGCGCCCCGCCACCAGGCATCGGGGTGGGGGTAAGTCAACTCGATGGGCGCAACCTGGCGCAGGTGCTGGCTGCTGTGCACCACGCGCGCCCCCTGGTACAGGAGCAACAAGCCCAGCAAGCCGGGCCCTAGCCGGGCGGCCCACCGGCCCCTACTCGGCCAGGCCAGCAGCACCAACAGCATCAGGGGCGGGTAGAGGGCGGTGGCGTAACGCTCGGCCTCTTGCAGGCCGCGGCCGGCTCGCGCACGCATTACGCTGATTATCATTACGGCGAGCATCGCTACGAAAGCGGTATAGAGCAGGCGGGTGCTGAGTAGTACCCAATCGCTGGCCCAGGTGCGGCTGGCCGGGGGCACCGGCTGAGAACGCGGCCAGAGCAGCAGGCAGCAGGCTAGCAGCACCCCCAGCCAGAGCTCCGGTGGCAGCCCCGACAGCCAGGCTACTGGCAGCGGCACCAACCAGCGCCCCACCACAAAGCCATAATCGGCGGCGGCCTGGGGCAAGGACAGGGGCGAGCCGAAAGTATCGTTCACCGCTAGCGAATGATATACTGACCAAATGGCTAGGCCGCTACCAGCCCCAAGTAGGTGCGCCACCTGCATCAGCCGGCTAGGCCGGGCCACTTGCCGGGCACTGAGGCCAGCCCAGCCCAGCCCAGCCCCAACGCCCGCGAGTAGAAAGATGCCCGCAATGCGCTGCATCGGCAGCAGGCACCCTAGCACCGTGGCCAGCACCCCTAGCCGCCAGCCGCCGCGCCGCAGCCAAGCCAGCAAGACAATAAAGTAACTGGCCCACAAGATATTGAAAAGTGACTCGGACCAGACAAACTTGCTGACGGCCAACGAGGTACTACTCAGCGCCAGCAGCAGTGGCAGGGCCCAGGCCCGGCGGGCGGGCAGCAGGCGGCGGCCTACCGCACTCCAGGCCACCAGCGACCCCAGCAGGGATAAACCATTGAGCCACAATACCCCACCCGACGACCCGATGACGCTCAGCACCACCACGAACAGCGGCGGCCACCAGGTAAAGGCCCGGCCATCGGCGATGAGCAGGTGGCCGGTGGTTTGCAGGCTATAAGCGGCCGACAGATAATGATACGTGTCGGCCGTGCCAGCCAGCCCGGGGCTAGCAATGTATAGGTACAGCCCCAATGCCAGCAGGCTGGCCCCGGCCGTCACCACCCAGAAGTGGCTAGCCATTTTTTCCAGTAGCTTCTTGACAATCAGCATCGTGGCTAGGCCACGGAGCCGGCCGCGGCTGTAGGCTCGATTTTCTTTACCAAGCCCTGCAAAACCTTGCCGGGACCGCACTCCACGAACTGCGTGGCGCCGTCGCGGAACATGGCCTGCACGCTCTGGGTCCAGCGCACGGGGGCCGTGAGCTGCGCCAGCAGGTTGGCTTTAATCTCGGCCGGGTCGGTGTGCGGGGCGCCGTCCACATTCTGGTATACGGGGCAGCGGGCGGGGTGAAACGTGGTGCGCTCGATGGCCTCGGCCAGCGCAGCCTGGGCCGACTGCATGAGGGGCGAGTGGAAGGCACCGCCCACCGGCAGCGGCAGGGCGCGCTTGGCGCCGGCCGCTTTCAGCACCTCGCAAGCCTTGGCAATGCCGGCCGTGGAGCCCGAAATAACGAGCTGGCCGGGGCAGTTATAGTTGGCGGCCACTACTACATCGCCGCCGGTGGCTACCTGCTGGCAGCCCTGCTCCACAGCCTCATCGGCCAGGCCTAGGATGGCGGCCATGGTACCAGGCTGCTCCTGGCAGGCAGCCTGCATGGCCTGGGCCCGGCGCGCCACTAGCGGCAGCGCATCGGCAAAAGTGAGCACCCCGGCCGCTACCAGGGCCGAAAACTCGCCCAGCGAGTGACCGGCCACCATGGCGGGCACAAGGCCCGGGCTAGCCACAAACTGCGCCACCGAGTGCACAAACACGGCGGGCTGTGTCACGTCGGTGCGGCGCAGGTCTTCGTCGGTGCCCTCAAACATGAGCTTGGTGAGGTCAAAGCCCAAAATGTCGTTGGCCTGCATGAGCACGGCGCGGGCAGCCTCGCTCTGCTCGGCAAGCTCGCGGGCCATACCCGGAAACTGCGAGCCCTGGCCCGGAAATAAAACGGCCGTGCGCACGGCTTCGGAAGAAGGAGAAGGAGTCAAGGAAAGCAAAAATTAAGTGGTAGGGCTAGCCCGCACGCTCGGCGGGCGGGGCAAAATAAAGCCAAAAAAGCCACCCCGGGCGGAGTGGCTTTTTTGGCTTGCTGGCTAAACGGGGGCTAGCGTACCAGCTCGACCCAGCCTTTATAGGTACGCTTGGTCTTGGCAGCGTCGTCAAACTCGACTTCGGCCAGGTAGTAGTATATACCTCCCGATACCATACCGCTGGTGCCGCTTTCACCGGCTACGCCGCCGCCCGTCCAGTTGATGTAGGGGTCGCGGTCGCTTTCGTAGACCTTGCGGCCCCAACGGTTGAAAATCTGGATTTTGGTGCGCAGCAGTGGGCTGGTTGTCTTAGGCCGGAAGACCTGGTTGGCCGTGCTGTTGCTGCCGGGAATAAAAATGTTGGGCAGGATGAAGAACACGCAATCGGCCTGGCAGGCCGAGTTGCTGAGGCCACTGCGCTGACCCGAGGCAGCCACCGCCTGCACCTTGTAGCAGTACGTGGGGCGCGGCCGGTTGCGGTCGCTGTAGGTGCGCTGGGTGGTCGAGTCAATCAGCACGTAGGGGCCACCTTCGGTATCGCTGCGGAAGATGCGGTAGTACACGGCGTTGGCCTCGCAGCCAGTGGGCGTGTTGCCCACTGTCCAGCGCAAGTTGTTCTGGTAAGTCTGGTTGACGGGCAGGTACGACCCTAGCGCGGCCAAGCTGTCGCAGTTCACGACCTGCAACGTGAGCACCGGGGTGCACGGCACGGCTTGCAAGGTGGTGCATAGCTGCTGGCTGTTGTTGAGCAGATTGCGCAGGAAGCTGTAATTGGGGTACTGGCCGGTGGTTTGCACGTAGTAGCAATACTCCTGCCCGGTCACGAGATTCTGGTCGACGTAGGTGCCGTTAGTAGCACTCGGCGTCACGGTCGCAATCTGGTTGAAAGTCGCGCTGCCGGGGTCGCGACGGTAGATGCGCGTGGGCTGCTGGCTGTTATCCCAAGGCACATTGTAGGCCCAGTTCACCGTGATGCTGCGCGCAATACCGTTGGCTACCAGGCTGGTGCGTACGCTAGTAGCAGTAGGTGCCGTTTCTTGCACCAGCGTAGAGCCCGCGCCACTCTGGAAAGTCAGCGAGTAGGTATACTGGTTGGCCACGGTGTTCAGACCACGGTCCACGTAGGTGGTATCAGCCAGGTTGGTGATGGTAGCTACCAGCGTGGGGGTACCCGTACCAATGCTGCGGCTCAGGCGGTAAGTGGGCGAGGCAAACGTGCCCACGTCGGCCTTGGGCTGGGTCCACTTCACGGTTATCTGGCCAGTGGCAGTGTTGGTAGTGTTCACGTCTACGTTCGTGAGCATGGCCGACCGACCATTGAAGGTGAGGCAGGCCTCGGCCGAAGCGATGCTAGCCCCGCCCGCCGGCAGCGGAAACTTGGCGTAGATGCGGTAGCAGTACGTTTTACCGCGCACCAGTCCCTGGTTGTCCGAGAACGTGGTGGCCGTCACCGGCACCGTGCCCACCTGCGTGTAGCCCGCCGAGGGCGGAATACCCGTGTCGCAGGGGCCGGGGTTGAAATTGGATGGGTTTTCCTTGCGATAAATTAATATTTCGCTGGCGTTCTGATATTTATATAAATCCCAGGTTAGCACACTTACTAGGCCGCCGGGCGTGCCGGTAGGCCCACCCGGGGTGCCCGAGGGCGTGGCGCGCAGATTTTGGGGCGGGGGCCCCACCACAGTAATGCGCACCGGCCGGATATCGACCAGTGGCTGGGTACCCGAGTTGGGCGGGGTATCCTGGGCGCGGAAGACAACTATGTAGGGCTGGTCTGCCACGTTGCTGCCGCCGGGGGCAGTGGTGCTGCCCGGCACGGCGCTGTTGCCGGGCGTCCACCGGAAGGTGCCCGTCACGGTAGTGCCCACGTTGTTTTGGCGGAAAGTAGCGGGTGGCAGAATGCCACTGAAGGCCGATAGCACCACGTTGCTAGCCGGGGCATCAGGCCCCGAGCCATCGGTGGCCGACACTGTGAGCGTAACGGGCGTATCGGCTACCACGCAGATATCGGGCGGCACCGTCAGCACCGGCGGCAAGTTGTTCACCGCCTGAATGATAATCTGCATATCCCGGATTACCCGTCCGATAGCACGAAATCCATTGGCCGTGCGCCGAATTTCAACTACTTGAAAAGCAATATTATAGATACCTTGCCTAGCCGGCGCATTCCAGGTAATCTGCCCGGTATTGGGGTCCTGCGAAATGAAGGCACGCGCACCGGGCACGCCCGCTGGCACGCCCGAGTAGGCTATTTGGGTGGGGGCCGTACCCCCGGTGATGCTGGCATCGTCGGGCATCACGTAGCCGAGGCACTTGCTGGGCCGCGGCAGGTTATTGGTGTTAGCGGCCGTGGTACCGTTTGTTACCTGCTGGCAGTCAATCAGGGTATATACCAGCGAGTCACCATCGGCATCGTAACCAGCTGGGTTGTGCAGGTACACCTGCCCTACCGCGCCCTGGTCCACGGCCGGCGCGCGCAGCACCGGCGAACGGTTGCGCCCGTAGGCCGGGTTAATGGTCACATCAGTACTTACATAAAACGTCTGCGTATCGGAGGCCGCCATATTAAGCACGCCCCGGTTACGGTTTTCCCCAACAAAACTTATGGTGTATTGCTGCGCTGACGGGTAAGTATGCTCGCAGTTGTAAGTTAAAATCTCCGTCTGCCCCACCCGCACAGCAGTGGCTTTCGGAATCTTATCTAATCTAGTACCATCGCCGAAATATATAGTTACCTCATCCTGGTTTACCCCCGCAATATCCCGGTACAAGGTGAATTTAATGAACACTCGATTAGGATTCCCTGCCGCCGTCGTATCCACTTTTACCTGAATATCGCCCGCCCGAATGTGCGAGGCCTGCGCCGCTTGCGGGCGCAGCCAGCCCAGGGTCAGCAGCAGCGCGGCTAGCAGCCAGGCGCTCCGCCCCCCATTCTTCCCAAAAGATAAAAGAAGTTGCATAATCTACCAGTGTTGAAAAACAGCCTGCTACCCTGAAAATTGGACTCGCGCCGGATAACCTCCCTAGCCCAACCCGATGCGCGGGCGGTTGGTTGTCCTAAAGTACGTAGCAAATCGGCTAACGGAACTCCCGGCCGTTTGATTCACCCCGCTAAGCCCAGCCGGCGGCGCTAGTGTTTAATCCTTCTAAATAATGCCTATGTTGCGCCCGCACCTTGGGCTGAGCCCGCTGCCGGCGCTACCTTTGGGCAGTACAAAAGGTCATTTTTTCGGCTGAAATCTCTATGAACTGGTTTACAAAAACCTTTACCAGCAGCATCGGGCGCAAGATTATCATGTCCCTTACGGGCCTGTTTCTCTGCACGTTCCTGGTGGTGCACCTGATTGGCAACTTCCAGCTTTTCAAACACGACGACGGCGTAGCGTTCAATACGTACTCGCACTTTATGGGCACTAACCCCGTCATTCGCACCATCGAGTGGGGCTTGGTGCTGGGCTTTGGCTTCCACATCTACGAAGCCCTAATGCTGACGCGTCGTAATAAGGGTGCTCGCTCGCATGGCTACGCCCAGTGGGAAGCCAAGCAAAATTCGGAGTGGACCTCGCGCAACATGGGTATCCTGGGCTCCATTATCCTCGTGTTTTTGATTGTGCACTTGTACAATTTCTTCTGGCGCGCCCGCTTCGGCACTCTCGACCCGGACATCAATAAAAACGATGATTTGTACAAATTGGTGGTATCCTCTTTCCACCAGTGGTGGTACGTGCTGCTCTACGTGGCCGCGCAGGCTAGCCTCGGCTACCACCTGTGGCACGGCTTCCGCTCGGGCTTCCAGACCCTGGGCCTGAACCACCGCAAATACATGCCGCTGATTAAGAACTTTGGCTATGCCTTTGCTGTCATTGTATCGGCTGGCTTTGCATCAATGCCGCTCTACTTCTTCTTGTTTACCAACGAGAAAGGTGCCCTTCTCAGCAAAGCCCCGGCCGTGCTGCACCAGCTTACCCTGGCGTTCAACTAACTTCTGGCAGTTTAGCTCTTCTATATGGTACTGAATTCCAAAGCGCCCGAAGGCCCCCTGGCCGAGAAATGGGACAAGCATAAGTTTAACGTTAAGCTTGTTAACCCCGCCAACAAGCGTAAGTACGACGTGATTGTGGTGGGCACGGGCCTAGCTGGCGCTGCCGCCGCGGCCTCGCTGGCCGAGCTGGGCTACAACGTGAAAGCCTTCACGTACCACGATTCGCCCCGCCGGGCGCACTCCATCGCCGCGCAGGGTGGCATCAACGCTGCTAAGAACTACCAGAACGACGGCGACTCGGTATTCCGCTTGTTCTACGACACCATCAAGGGTGGCGACTACCGCGCCCGGGAGGCCAACGTGTACCGGCTAGCCCAGGTATCGGTCAATATTATCGACCAGTGCGTGGCGCAGGGTGTGCCCTTTGCCCGTGAGTACGGCGGGTTGCTCGCGAACCGCTCGTTCGGTGGTGCGCAGGTAAGCCGGACGTTCTACGCCCGCGGCCAGACCGGCCAGCAACTGCTGCTAGGCGCCTACTCGGCCCTGAGCCGTCAGATTGCCTACGGCAAGGTGAAGATGTACACCCGCTCGGAAATGCTCGACGTGGTAGTAGTCGATGGTCAGGCCCGCGGTATTGTCACCCGTAACCTCATCACCGGTGAGGTGCAGACGCACGCGGCCCACGCCGTGGTGCTAGCCACCGGTGGCTATGGCAACGTGTTCTACCTGAGCACGAACGCTATGTACTGCAACGCCACGGCTCCGTGGCGCGCGCACAAAAAGGGGGCTTATTTCGCTAACCCCTGCTTTACCCAGATTCACCCGACTTGCATCCCGGTTTCGGGTGATTATCAGTCGAAACTGACGCTGATGTCGGAGTCGCTGCGCAACGACGGCCGCGTGTGGGTGCCCAAGACCAAGGAGATGGCCGAGCGCCTGCGCAAAGGTGAAATCACGGCCACCGACATTCAGGAGGACGACCGTGACTACTTCCTGGAGCGCAAATACCCGGCTTTCGGTAACCTCGTGCCGCGCGACGTGGCTTCGCGCAACGCCAAGCAGATGTGCGACGAAGGCCGCGGCGTGGGCTCAACGGGCTTGGCCGTGTATCTTGACTTTGCCGACGTTATCAAGCGCACCAGCGCCGAGGCGGTAAGCCAGAAGTACGGTAACCTCTTCGAGATGTACGAGAAGATTACCGACGAAAACCCGTACAAACTGCCGATGCGCATTTACCCGGCGGTTCACTACACCATGGGCGGCCTGTGGGTTGACTACAACCTGCAAACTACCATCCCCGGCCTCTACGCCACGGGCGAGTGTAATTTCTCGGACCACGGCGCCAACCGCCTGGGGGCTTCGGCCCTCATGCAGGGGCTAGCCGACGGCTACTTCGTGATTCCTTATACCATCGGCGACCAGCTGGCCCAGACCAAGCCTACGCCGGTGACCACTGACCACCCCGCCTTTGCGGAGGCGAAAGCCGGTGTGCAAGCGCGGGTAGAGCAACTGCTCGCCATCAAAGGCAACCGCACACCCGACGAGTTTCACAAAAAGCTCGGCCACCTCATGTGGGAGTATTGTGGCATGGCCCGCAATGCCGAAGGCCTGAGGTACGCTAAAGCCGAAATTGCCAAGCTGCGCAAGGAGTTCTGGAGCGACGTGAAAGTGGTTGGTACCGGCGAAGAAATGAACCAGGCGCTGGAGAAAGCCGGCCGCGTGGCTGACTTCATCGAGCTAGGTGAGTTAATGGTAGACGATGCCCTCGACCGCAACGAAAGCTGCGGCGGCCACTTCCGCGAGGAATACGCCACGGAGGACGGTGAGGCCATGCGCCGCGATGATGAATATGCCTACGTAGCCGCCTGGGAGTACATGGGCGAAAATCAGCCCGAGCGCCTCAACAAGGAAGAGCTGGTTTTCGAAAACGTGAAGCTCACGCAGCGGAGCTATAAATAATTAATTAAAAATTATGAATTATGAATTAAAAATCGAGTCTTGATTCCCTGATTTTTTAGGTATTCATTTCCTGATTTTTAATTCATAATTTTTAATTCAACCGATATGGCCGGCTCTAATCCCAACGCTAAACCCATGAACCTGACGCTGAAAGTTTGGCGTCAGCCCAACCGTCAGACTGAAGGCAGCATTGTTGACTACCAGGTGAAAGATATTTCGCCCGATATGTCGTTTCTGGAAATGCTCGACGTGCTCAACGAGGACCTGCTACATAAAGGCCAGGACCCGGTAGCTTTCGACCACGACTGCCGCGAGGGCATCTGCGGTTCGTGCGACCTGTTTATCAACGGCCGCTCGCACGGCCCCGAGAAAGGCACCACTACCTGCCAGCTACACATGCGCAAGTTCTCGGACGGTGACACCATCACCATCGAGCCCTGGCGCGCCAACGCCTTCCCCGTTAATAAGGACCTGAGCGTAGACCGCTCGGCTTTTGACCGCATTATTCAGGCGGGCGGCTATGTGAGCGTGAACACCGGCGGCGCCCCCGACGGTAACGAGATTCCGATTCCGAAGGAAATTGCCGACCGCGCATTCGAAGCCGCCACTTGCATTGGCTGCGGCGCCTGCGTAGCGGCCTGCAAAAACGCCTCGGCCATGCTGTTCGTGTCGGCGAAGGTATCGCAGCTTGCCCTGCTGCCCCAGGGCAAGGTAGAGTCGAAGACCCGCGTCGAGAATATGGTGGCCCAGATGGACATCGAGGGCTTCGGCGCCTGCTCTAACATCGGCTCGTGCGCAGCCGAGTGCCCGGTGGGCATTTCGCTGGAGAACATCGCCATCCTGAACCGCGAGTTTCTCACGGCGAAGGCTACTTCGAATAACTTGGCCTAGTAACCGGGACATGTTACAAAAAGGCGTGGCAGTTATTCTGCCACGCCTTTTTTGTGCGACTTAGCCACCCTAGCCGAGCGGAACAAGACTCTTGCAGTAGCTTGCCTACTCAACCGGCAGCCCCCGCCATGCTATTCTTTTTTTGGTTTTTAACAAGCTTGGTACTCTTTGCGCCCGGCCTCAAAGCGGCGCCGCGCGTAGTGCTACTAGCCGCCGTGCTGTACGGCCTCAACAACCTGGCGGTGGTAAACCCCATCTGGTGGACGAAGCAATTTGGGTTGCAGCACAACTGGCTGGGCAAGCTACTAGCCGTTTTGCTTTCGCTAGGGGTTGTTTATTGGCTGCGCTGGGTAAGCTCGTTGGAAAGCGGCCTGCGACGGCCCTGGCCCGGCTCCTGGCGTGTGGTGGGGCTAGTGGCGCTGGCCGCCGCGCTGCTTCAGCTGCTGAGTGGCTACCTGGTGCGGCACCAGGTGCGCCCGCCGGGCGGCGAAACGCTCTTGTATCAGCTTACCATGCCGGGGCTGGCCGAAGAGCTGTTTGAGCGGGGCGTGCTGCTAGGGCTGTTGAGCAGGGTTTTTCCGCGTACTATCCCTTTCTTCGGCACGCGCACCAGCTGGGGCGGGCTGGCAGGCATTATCCTTTTTGTGCTAGGGCATGGTTTCGGCTTCGCGCACCCCGCTACGTTTTGGCCGGCCGCCCATTTCTCGCTAGGGCTCATTGCTGACAAGCTCTTATTTGGCACCCTTTTTTTGTGGGTCCGCGAGCGCAGTGGTTCGTGCTGGGCGGCGGTAGCCACGCATAATCTGGCTAATTTCAGTTTGTTCCTGGGCCAGCTAATGCCCTGAGGGTGGCGATTTTCTGCACGCGCCAAAAAGCCCAGGCTGCGCAAGGCAGCCTGGGCTTTTCAACTTACTAAGGGCCTAGCCGCTTACTGGCCAAGCTTTTTCTTCAGGTTCTCGTCGAGCGCCTCCAAAAACTCCTCGGTGTAGAGGTAGTCGCGGCCGTGCTCCACCTTGTTGCCGTGGATGCAAACGGCCAAGTCCTTGGTCATTTTGCCGCTTTCCACGGTTTCGATGCATACCTGCTCTAGCTTGTGGCAGAAGTCGATAAGCTCCTGGTTGCCGTCGAGCTTACCGCGAAACTCCAGGCCGCGCGTCCAGGCGAAGATGCTGGCGATGGGGTTGGTGCTGGTGGGCTTGCCCTTCTGGTGGTCGCGGTAGTGGCGCGTTACGGTGCCGTGGGCAGCTTCGGCCTCCATCACGGTGCCGTCGGGCGTCACCAGCGTCGAAGTCATGAGGCCCAGCGAGCCGAAGCCCTGGGCCACGGTGTCGCTTTGCACGTCGCCGTCGTAGTTTTTGCAGGCCCATACGAAGTTGCCGTTCCACTTCAGCGCCGAGGCCACCATGTCGTCGATGAGGCGGTGTTCGTAGGTGATGCCGGCTTCCTTGAACTTGGCCAGGTAATCCTGCTCGTAAATCTCCTGGAAGATGTCCTTAAAGCGGCCATCGTATTTTTTCAGGATGGTATTTTTGGTGCTCAGGTACAGCGGCCAGCCCTTCATCAGGGCTTGGTTGAAGCAGGCGTGGGCGAAGCCGCGGATGCTTTCGTCGGTGTTGTACATAGCCAGGGCCACGCCGTCGCCTTTGAAGTTGTACACCTCAAACGACTGCTCTTCACCACCCTCCTCGGGCGTGAACGTGATGGTGAGCTTGCCCTTGCCCTTGGTCACGAAGTCGGTAGCGCGGTACTGGTCGCCGAAGGCGTGGCGGCCAATGCAGATGGGGGCCGTCCAGTTGGGCACCAAACGGGGCACGTTGTTCATCACAATCGGCTCGCGGAACACGGTGCCATCCAAGATGTTACGAATCGTACCGTTGGGCGATTTCCACATCTGCTTCAAACCAAACTCGGCCACGCGCTCCTCATCCGGAGTGATGGTGGCGCACTTGATACCCACGCCGTATTGCTTAATGGCGTTGGCCGAATCGATGGTAACCTGGTCGTTGGTCTGGTCGCGGTACTCGATGCCGAGGTCGTAATACTTGATGTCGAGGTCGAGGTAGGGCGTAATGAGCTTGTCCTTGATGAATTTCCAGATGATGCGCGTCATCTCGTCGCCATCGAGTTCCACTACGGGATTGGCTACTTTGATTTTGGTCATTGTTGCGGTGGGATAAAGTAAGATTTGGTAATTCGCCCAGGCGAGCTACCGGAGGTAGGTTCGGCTAACACGCCGCGGGGTCGCGTTGTTATTAGCGTCGCCAATATTAAGCACGGTTTGGCGCCCGGCGGCGGGCTAGCCCACTCGCAAACGTTTGCGCTGCTTTCAGACTTCAATAATTTTCGGGCTAGCCGCTCCTGGCCCACTAGCCAGGGCCGGCGAAGTTAGCGCAGGTAGCACGGTCGGCTGCACAAAAATGTGCTGCACATCGGGGTGCGCGGCCTTTATTTGGTCGCAAAGCTGCCCAATTATTTGCGTGAGCTGGCGGGCCGGCAGCTCGGGCGCAAACTCGACGGGTACCACCACCAGGATTTCGTGCGGGCTGAGGTAGGACGAGAGCGGCGGGCTAGCGCGCACAATCGATTTCTCGGCCTTCACCATAGCCGTGATACTAGCCAGCAACGTATCCTGGGCCGGCTCGCCGAGCAGCAGGCTCTTGGTTTCGCGCAGCAGCAGGGCGGCGACCACCAGTAGGAGCACGCCGATAAGAATGGAGGCTACGCCATCGAGCGCGGGCATATGTAGCCAATGGCTAAGAAAGACACCCAGAAAGGCGATGAGCAGCCCTAGCAAATCGGAGGCGTCCTCGAACAGTACCACGAAAACCGAGGGGTCTTTGCTGTCGCGAAAAGCCGCCCAGAAGGGCTGCTGGCCGCGCTGGGCATTGAACGTGCGGCGCGCCACCAGGAAGGAACTGCCATCGAGCGCGAAAGCAATAGCCAGCACCACGTAGTTCCAGGTGGGGTCGCCGAGGGGCTCGGGGTGGTGCAGGTGCTCGTAGCCCTCATACAGCGAGAGCCCGCCGCCGATGGCGAAGATGAACACCGCCACCATAAAGGCCCAGAAATACAGCTCGCGCCCGTAGCCGAAGGGCCGGCGCGGCGTGGGCGGCTGCCGGCTGCTGCGCAGCCCTAGCAGCAGCAGCCACTCGTTGGCCGTGTCCACGAGCGAGTGGATACCTTCCGAAAGCATGGCTGACGAGTTCGTGAAGTACGAGGCCACGAACTTGATAATGGCGATGCCCAGGTTGGCCGCGAGGGCGGCAATGATGGCGGTTTTGGATTCGGGCTGGTCGGGAGCGTCGGACACGGAAGCGGAGCGTATAAAGAAGGCGAAACGGCTTGGGCGGTATAGCACAGCTCATTCTGCCTACTACGCAAACCAGGTTGGCGCCCGTTTGCCACGCACACTATTTTTCGCCAAAAAAGGGCCTGCGCTAACCGCCCAGGCCCTTTCTTACCATAAAGAATCCGGCTAAGCCTTTACCGGCAACTCGGCCGACGGGACCGCAAATTCAATTTTTACCTCCCCGAAGCCCACGCCCACCACTACGGCCGGGGCGGCCACGGTGGTTTCGGTAGCCGGGTACTCCCCTAGCGACAGCGCCTCGGCATCGGCCGCAGCGGTGGCCGGGGTGGCGGGCAGGCCGTGCAGCACCACACGGCAGGTGGTGTAGGGCGCGGGGTACTCTCCCTCGATTTTTTGGCTGATGGTCAGAGCTGTAGCATCGCCTACCACGGTGAAACGGCGGGTAGTTTGCTGGCCACTTTCCTGGTAGGCGTAGCCCTCGCCGCCGTCGTCGTAGAGCACGCTGGTGGCAGTGCCGTTCTTGTAGTAAACGTGCAGCGTGAGCTGCTCCACCGTTTTTTCGCCCACGTACTGCAGCACGGGCTGCATGGGCACCACGGCCCCGGCCCTGATGAAGAGCGGAATGCGCGTGAGGTCGGCGCTGGCCCACACTTCCTGGCCGCCGGCCTTCAGCTCGTCGGTCCAGTAGTAGTACCACTCGCCCCTGGGCAGGTACATCCAGCGGCCATCGGCGCCGGCCTGGGTGATGGGGCACACGAGCAGGTTGTCGCCGAGCGCAAACTCGGCCATGCGCAGGTAGGTTTCGGGGTCGTTCTGGTCGAGGAAGGTGAGCGGGCGCAGCATGGGCGTGCCCTGCGTGGTGTACTGCCAGAAGGCCGTGTACACGTAGGGCAGCAGCATGTAGCGCAGCTCGATGAAGTGCCGCGCCAGGCTCGTGTAGGGCTCGCCGAAGCTCCAGGGCTCCTGGTCGCCGTGGTCGCCCGAGCTGTGGGTGCGGAAAAACGGGTGAAACGCCCCCAACGCAATCCAGCGGGCGTACAGCTCGCCATCGGGCGTGTCGATAAAGCCGCCGATATCGGAGCCAATAAAGCTGAAGCCGCTGATGCTCAGGCGCTGGCACTGAATATTGGCTAGCCAGAGGTGGTCCCAGCTGGCGATGTTGTCGCCGGTCCAGCCCGAAGAGTAGCGCTGACCGCCCGCGTAGGTGCTGCGCGTGATAGTAAACGGCCGGTTGGGGTAGCTAAATTGCTTTACGCCGTTGTTGGTAGCCCGGGCCATCTGCATGCCGTAGATGTTATGCGCTTTTTTGTGCGAGCACGGCTGGCCGTCGTAGTCGAAGCGTACGTCGTCGGGGAAGGTACCTTTCTCGAATACGGCGGGCTCGTTCATGTCGTTCCACACGCCCTTCACGCCGATGTCCTGAATGAGCCCTTTGAACAGACCCGCCCACCACTCGCGCACCGCCGGGCGGGTGTAGTCGGGGAAATTGCACTGGCCGGGCCACACCGAGCCGCGCATGAGGGGGCCATCGGCGCGGCGGCAAAAAAAGTCGTTCTTCAACCCCTCTTGGTACACCGGGTAGCTAGGGTCGATTTTGATGCCGGGGTCAATGATAACGACCGTTTTGAAGCCGTCGGCGGCTAGCTCGTCCACCATGCGCTTGGGCTCGGGGAAGTGCTGCAGGCTCCAGGTAAAGCACCGGTAGCCATCCATGTAGTCGATGTCGAGGTAAATGGCATCGCACGGAATGCGGCGCTCGCGCAGGCCCTGGGCAATGGCCTTCACGTTGCTCTCCGGGAAGTAGCTCCACTTGCACTGGTGGTAGCCCAGCGTCCAGAGCGGCGGCAGCTCGGGCGGGCCCGTCAGGCGCGTGTACTCCTCGGTAGTTTCGAGCAAGGTGGGGCCGTAGATGAAATAATAATTCATCTCGCCACCCTCGGCCCAGAAGCTGGTGACATCGGCCCGCTCGGCCGCAAAGTCGAAAAACGCCTTGAAGGTATTATCGAAGAAAATGCCGTGCGCAATGCGCTGCTGCAGCACGTGGAAGAACGGAATGTTCTTGTAGAGCGGGTCCGAGCCCTTCACGTAGCCGTAGGTATCGGAGCCCCAGTTGAGGAAGCGCTGGCCGCGCAGGTTCATGTTGGCGGGCTTGTCGCCGAGGCCGTAGTAGCACACGCCGCTGGGCACCTGGTGGCTCATTTTCACCACGTCGTTGCCGGTATCGTCGTCGTGGTGCCAGTGAAAGCCTTTTTCGTCGGCACTCAGGATGTTGCCCGAGCGGTCGAGCACGCGGGTGCGCAGCGAATCCTTCCACACAATGCAGATGAGGCGGCCGGTCGTGAGGCGGTAGTGGTCATCTTTCTCCTTGAACTCCAGGAAGCTGGGCACGGCCGGGCGCCGGCTGCGCTCCACGGCCGGGTCGGGAATGGCGTAGCTGAAATCGGGCTCGGCGGGCGAGCCCGGCGTGAGGTAGCGAAAGCGCAGAATCTTGTCGGAGAGCGCGTGCAGCAGCAGGCGCGTGCCATTTTCGGTGAAGAAGGTGAAGAGATGGTTGTCGGTTTGCTCGACGCGCACCACCGCGCCGGGCAGGTGCTCCTGGCGCGCTTGCAGCGCCAGGTCGTTGAGCATGTAGTTATTTTCCTGAGCGGAATTAGCGGGCATATAGCTAAAAATGGGGAAGACGAGCAGCCGCCTGGTACTGGCTAGCTGGCAGGGGGCTAGCCAGGCAAAGAGCCGGCTATCGACTGGCAAGATACCTTTTGCGGCGGGCATCGGGCGCGCCAAAAACGTTGAACCCAGGCATTGGCTGGCTCAAAAGCTCATTATTTTTTGGGGCATACCGCAAACCTGGCCGCCGCTGTGCCGTTATTCGCAGGGCTAATACCTGTCGAATGTCTTTGCCCGCCGCCGATTTACCCGCCCCCATTGCCGTGCTTGTGCTGGCCTGGGCTGAGGCGACCCCGGCCGTGCGCGCCTTGGTAGAAGTTACGCAGGCTTCTGCCCCCACTGTCGATTCCATCCTGGTAATGGTGCCCCAGGCCGACGCGCCCGACCACCTCAGCGCCGAAGAATACCTGCCCCTGCCCGCCGACGCGTATAATGGCGCCGCGCCCCTAGCCACCGAGAAACCGCAAGCAGCGGCGGAAGCAACGAAGCCTGCCGCAGTGGCCGCAACTCCGCTAGCCTCTGGTGGGTCAGAAGAAGCCATTGAGCCGAAAGAAGCAGAAAATGACGCTGCTGATTCTACCCTACCAGCGCCGGGCGCTAAGCCCGACCCCAGCCGGGCGCTAGCAGTACCCTCCGAAACTACGCCGCCCCGCGCCTGGGCGGCCGTGCGCGTGCTACGCCTGGCTAGCCATAGCCTGCCGCAGCTAGCCCAGCGGGCCGGCCGGCCCTTACCTGCCCCACTCTGGGTAGGCCCGGCCCAGTGGCCCGCTGAGCCTTACCTCGGGGCCACCCCCCTAGCCAGCGCGCCGCCCGCCGCTAGCGTCCAGCCGGAGCTTGCCGTCTTCAGCCCGTCGGGGCCGGGTGGACCGGAAACGTCCGCGCACAGCCCCGCACCCAAGGCAACGCCGACACAGCCAGCGCCTGTTTCAACTCAGGTATCTGCTGCTTCAGCCGCTTTAGAAGCTGCCCCGGCTGCCAACGCCCCGGTTGCTCCGCGCTACGAGCCGGCCGAGGCAACGCCGCAAGGCGCATTGGAAACTGACTTGCCCCTGGTGCAAAGCGAGGCAAATGAGTTGGAAGAAGCCCCCAGCCGCGACTTGTTTCAGGAAGCCGATTTTTCGCCAAATCCGGCCCAGGCTGGCTGGCCAGCGGCATTGGCGGCCTTGCGCCAGCCGGTGGCTAGTGCCGCGCCCGCCGCTGAGGAGCCGGCTATTGCCCCGCCGCCCGCGCCTGCTGAATCGGCTTTTAGCCCGGCTTCCGAATCGGCAAGCTCGTCGGTGCCGGCCTCGGTGCTGCGCCTCGCTGCCACGCACTACCCAGCGCCCGATTTGAATTACCAAGTCATTCAGTACGCGCGCTTTGCGGTGCCAGTGGCGCTGGCTGAGGCTGATTTTGCAGTCATATATGCGCCGGCCTGGCCTACTTGGCTGGCAGCCCAGGAATTGCGCCAGCGCACCGGCCGGCCGCTGGTGCTGCACGTGGCCGCGCTAGCCGCCGGCAATGAGCCCATGGGCACCGCCACCGGCTGGATGGCCGACTTGCAGCGCCAAGCCTTGCTGCGCGCCGACCTCATTTTAACCGAAACGCCCGCCCTGGCCGAGCGCGTATGCCGCGAGCTAGGCCTGCCGATTGCCACGGTGCAGGCCGTGCCGGCGGCCGATGCCGGAGCCATTGCGCAGGCCTTGCGCACGGCCCGGCCGCGCCCGGTGGCCTAGCGGAGTTAATTTTGCCGACGATGACGGAATTTGAACAGGAATTTGACACGGTGCTCGAAGCAGACCCGCACACAGGCGACGTATTTGTAGCGGTGCCCTTTTCGGTAGAAGAGCACTACGGCACTAAGGAGGAATTGCTCGTGCAAACGGCCATTGAGGGTTTCCCCTTTCAGGGCGAGCTGCTGCCAATTGGCGACGGCTACCACGGTCTTAGCATCCCGCGCGAGGTGCGCCGCGCCGTGGGCAAAACGCTGGGCGACGTGTTGCACGTGGCCCTGCGCAAGGATACCAGCGAGCGCGTGGTAACGCTGCCCGAGGACCTCGCCGCCGGTCTAAACGAAAACGAAGCGGCTTTTAAGTTCTTCAAAACCCTCACCAAACTGGAGCAGCGCTCCTACGTGCGCTACCTCAAGGGCTCGAAAAATGCCGACATGCGCGGCAAGCGCCTCACCGAAACGCTGTATCGCCTCAGCATCGGGCGCAAGCGCGAGTAAGGCAGGCTAGGCTCAAGCCCGCGCTGGATGTTGGGCTAGCCCGTCATTCGGCGCGGACGGGCGCGGGCTGGGGCGGCTGGCGGTCGTCGTTCAGTGCCTCGCGAATGAAGCTCTGCTTGAGGTGCTCGTAGAGCGAGTGGCGGTCAAGCAGCGTGGCTACGCTTTGGGCCAGCAAGCCGCTGATTAGCAACTGAAAAATGGCCGAGTGGCGGTCCGTCATTTCGAGCACCAGGATGGCAGCCGTGAAGGGCGAGCGCACCACGCCGGTGAGAAAGCTCACCATGCTGACCAGGATGAGCAGGTTGCGGTCGGCCACGGCCACGCCCATTATCCGGGCCATACCATCGCCCAGAATAGCGCCCGCGCTGAGCGAGGTGGCAAACACGCCGCCCGCCCCGCCACTGCTGTAGCTGAGGGCCATGCCCACAAACCGCACCGGAAACAAGTACCAGGGCGTCAGACCGTTATTTTGAAACAGCAGGCGGTTGATAATCGGCTTACCGGTCCCCATACCTTCGGTACCGAAGCCGTAGGCAATGCCCGCCATCAGCAGGCCGCAGCCCAGCACCCAGCCTGCCTGCGCGGCCAGCGAGGCGAAGCGCTTGCGGTAGTTGCCAAGCCAAAGCAGCGTTTTAGCGAACGCCGCGCCCGCAATGCCGCACACCACGGCCACCAGAAATACTACCAGCTGCACCCGAAACGAGGCGGCAATTATTTTGGGGTAGCCCAGGTAGAGGTAAGGCCCGAGAAACGTTTGGGCCGTGAGGCCCGCAATGATAACGGCTGTGAACACGGCCATGCGAAAGCGGGCCATGTGCATCTGGGTCAGTTCTTCCACCACAAACACGATACCGCCCAGCGGCGTGTTAAAGGCGGCAGCTAGTCCGGCCGCGCCGCCCGTTACGAGGGCAATCTGGCGCGAAAGCTGCGGCCAGCCCGCCGGCTGCAAACGGTTGATAGCCCGAAAGATGGCCGCCGATACCTGGATGGTTGGTCCCTCGCGCCCGATAACACCGCCGCCCAGTAGCAGCACCACGCTGCTCAGCACCTTCACCACGGCCACGCGCAAGCTCAGCAGGTAGCCGGTACGTTGGTAGTGGGCCGGGTTAGACAGCTCAATACCGGCCATCACCTGCGGAATGCCGCTGCCCCTAGCGGCGGGCGCCAGCTCGCGCACCAGCAGCCACGACACGCCAAACGCCACTGGAGTCAAAATAAACGCCAGCCAGGGCGTTTGCCGCAGCCAGGTAAAACTCAGTTCCTCGGCCCAGCCAAACATTTTTTCGTAGCCCACCGCCACCAGCCCGGTCAGGATGGAGGCCATCCAAAACGGGAAGCTTTGCAGAATCAGCCGCCGCACCCGGTCGGTGTACAGCGGGCGAATAAGGTAGCGGTCGAGCCAGGAGAGGACCCGCGCGTAGCGGGTTGGTGAGTCGGACATAAGCACAAAGCGGTGCGTTGACGCACCCGGCTTTATAACGCCCCAGCGGCGCTAGTGGCTAGCGACCAGGCAAAGAAATGTATTTTTAGCCCGCGACGACGACCAGGCTAGCCCGGTCGTCGGGCGGCGGCCGGGCGTTGCTTACCCCCTAGCCAGCACCAGCGCCGTGCGGCTGGGCACGTAGAGGCGCAGGCGCGGCGCCTCGGCAGTGCCACCGCCCCCCAGCGTGTCGTAAATGACCTGCTCATCGAGCCGGTCGAAGCCACCAAACGCGGGCCGGTCGGAGGTGAGCACCAGACGGTAGCGCCCCACGGCGGGCACCGGCAGGCCATAGTCGAAGAAGCTTTCGCTCACGTTGAAGCTGAACACGAATACCAAACCGGCGCGCTCGAAAGCCACGACTTTGTTGCCCGCATCGATATTGAGCAGCGTGGCCGGGCCTTTGGTGAGCAGCTGGCGCTCGCGGGCTAGCCCCAGCATGGCCCGGTCGAAGGCCAGCAGCTGGCTGAAGCGCAGGTCGGGGTTGTCGGCCAGGCTCCATTGGCGGCGGGCGAAGTGGTAGCTCCAGTCGTTGCCAGCGCGCGGAAAGTCTATCCACTCGGGGTGGCCAAACTCATTGCCCATAAAGTTGAGATAGGCCTCGCCGCCCGCACTCAGCGTAATGAGCCGGATGAGCTTGTGCAGCGCCGTGGCCCTAGCCGCGCCGCCGTCGCCATCCAGCACGTGCATATGGTGGTAAATAGCATCGCCGTAGAGCCACTGCGCTAGGGTCTTATCACCCACCAACGCTTGGTCGTGGCTTTCGGCGTAGGCCACGGTTTTTTCGCCGGCCCGGCGGTTGGTAAGCTGGTGCCAGAGCGCGCCGAGGTCCCAGTCTTCGTCGCGCTGGTGCTTGAGGGTTTTAATCCAGAAATCGGGCAGGCCCATGCCCAGGCGGTAGTCGAAGCCCACGCCGCCCGCGGCGATGGGCCGGCACAGACCGGGCAGGCCGCTCATATCTTCGGCGATGAGCAGGGCCGATTTTTTCAGCTCGCGCACCAGCGTGCTGGCTAGCATGAGGTAGAGAATGGCGGCGTCGTCGGCCTGCGGGCCGAAGTAGCTGTCGTAGCCGCCGAAGGCGTGGCCCTCGCCGTGGTGGTGATACAGCATCGAGGTCACGCCATCGAAGCGGAAGCCATCGAAGTGAAACTCCTCCAGCCAGTAGCGCAGGTTGCTGAGCAAAAACTGCTGCACCTCGGGCCGGCCGTAGTCAAACAGCTTCGAGTCCCAGCCGGGGTGGTTGCCGCGCTCGCCCTTGTGAAAATAGAGGTTGCCCGAGCCGTCGAAGTCGGCTAGCCCTTCGGCCTCGTTCTTCACGGCGTGCGAGTGCACCAGGTCGAGCAGCACCACGATGCCCAACTGATGGGCAGTATTTACCAGGTATTTCAAGTCCTCGGGCGTGCCGAAGCGCGAGCTGGGCGCGAAAAAATTGGCCACGTGGTAGCCAAACGAGCCATAGTACGGGTGCTCCAGCACGGCCATGAGCTGCACGGCATTGTAGCCATTGGCCTGAATGCGGGGCAGAATATGGTCGGCAAACTCGCGGTAGGTGCCTACGCGACCTTCCTCCTGGGCCATGCCCACGTGCGCCTCGTAGATGAGCGGCTGGCCCTTAGTGGCGGTGTTGATGCGGAAGGTCGAGTCCGTCCACTTAAACGGGCTTTCGGGCCCCCAGAGCTGGGCCGAAAAGTCGTTGGTTGCGGGGTCCTGCACGGCGCGGCGCAGGTAGGCGGGCAGGCGGTCTTTGCCTTGGCCGTGGGCCACGATGTGCAGCTTGTAGCGCGAGCCGGCGGCCGGGCGGCGGCCGTGCTCGTCGTCGGCAACAAAGCCTTCCCACACGCCGCTAGCCTCGTCTTTTTGCAACGGGTCGGCGGCGCGATTCCAGAAATTGAAGTCGCCCACTAGGCTCACAGCCTCGGCGCCGGGCGCCCACTCGCGCACCACGTAGCCGCGGCGGCGCGCATCGTAGTGCAGCCCGAAGCGCTGGTGGCCGGTGGCAAACTTACTCAGCGAGCCGTATTCGGCGGTGATGGCGGCCAGCCGGTCGGCCAGCCGCTGCTGGCGGGCCAGCAGCGTGGGCTCGTAGGGCCGGAGCCAGGAATCTTCCTGGGTGAGCGCCAGTACGGGCGCGGGAGAAGCGGGAGTATCCTGGATTTCGGCGGACATAAGCACGGGAAAATTAGCTTTTCAAAGGTAGGCAGCCGGCCGGTTGGCTCGCCTTTGTGGCTACTTTGCGGCATGCATACGTTTTTTCGTTTTTCGCCGGCCATGTTGCTGCTGGCTGGGCTGGCTAGCCCGGCGCTGGCCCAAAAGGCCGTCCCGCACCCGGCCACAGCGCCCATGGCCGACCAGTTGCCCCCGGCCGCCGCGCCCGTAGTGGCGCGCCACGCTATGGTAGTATCGGCCCACCCCGAGGCCTCCCGCGTGGGCCGCGACATTATGCAGCAGGGCGGCAACGCCTACGACGCGGCCGTGGCCGTGCAGTTTGCCCTGGCCGTGGTGCTGCCGGTGGCCGGCAATATCGGCGGCGGTGGCTTCATCGTGTACCGCAGCAAAAGCGGCCAGGACGGCACCCTCGACTTCCGCGAAACCGCCCCTGCCGGGGCTAGCCGCGACATGTACCTCGATGCCAGCGGCAACGTAGTGCCCGGCCGCAGCACCGCCGGCGCCCTGGCCGTGGGCACGCCCGGCACCGTGGCCGGCATGGAAGCCCTGCACAAAAAGCTCGGCAAGCTGCCCTGGGCCCGGCTCGTGGCGCCCGCCGTGCGGCTAGCCAGCCACGGCGTGGCCCTCACCGAGAAAGAGGCCGCCGGCCTCAACCGCACCCAGGCCGATTTTATCAAGTACAACCCCGGCACGCCGCCCGTTTTCGTGCGGGCCAACGCCTGGCAAAAGGGTGACACCCTCAAGCAGCCCGAGCTGGCCGCCGTGCTGTTGCGCATTCAGCAGCAGGGCCGCGCCGGCTTCTATAAAGGCCGCACGGCCGAGCTGCTGCTGGCCGAGATGAAAAAAGGCGGCGGCCTCATCACGCAGCAAGACCTCGATGGCTACCAGCCCAAGTGGCGCGCCGCCCTGCACGGCCAGTACCGCGGCTACGACGTTATTACGATGCCGCCCCCTAGCAGCGGCGGCGTGGCCCTGCTGCAAATCTTGCAGATGCTGGAGCCCAGCAACCTGGGCAAGCTTGGCTACCACACACCGGCCGCCGTGGCCCTCATCACCGAGGCCGAGCGCCGCGCCTACGCCGACCGGGCTACCTACCTCGGCGACCCTGATTTTGGCAAGGTGCCGGTGGCCCAACTCTTGGCGAAAGACTACAACAAGCAGCGCGGCACCACTATTCGCCCCGATGGCCTGGCCACGCCGAGCGCCAGCATCACGGCCGGCCCCGGCCTGCCGCGCTACGAAAGCGACCAGACCACGCACTACGATGTGGTGGACGCCGACGGCAACGCCGTGAGCTGCACCACCACCCTCAACGGTGCCTACGGCAGCAAGGAAGTAGTGGCCGGCGCCGGCTTCCTGCTTAATAATGAGATGGATGACTTCAGCTCGAAGGCCGGCGTGCCCAACTCCTACGGCCTGGTAGGCGGCGTGGCCAATGCCATTGCGCCCGGCAAGCGCATGCTCAGTAGCATGACGCCCGCCATCCTCACTAGGGGCGGCAAGCTGGCGCTCGTCACGGGCTCACCGGGCGGCAGCACCATTATCACCAGCGTTTTACAAAGTATCCTGGCAGTAGTCGATTACGGCGCCAACGCCGAGCAGGCCGCCGCTGCGCCGCGCCTGCACCACCAGTGGCTGCCCGACCAGCTCGACGTAGAAGCCGGCGCCCTCACGCCCGAGGCCGAAAAAACCTTGCAGGAACGCGGCTTCAACCCCCAGCCCCGCAACGCCTGGGGCCGCCTCGACGTCATCCGGGTGCTGCCCGATGGCCGCCTCGAAGGCGGCGCCGACCCCAGGGGCGACGATAAGGCCGTGGGCTACTAACCCTCATCGGCTTATTTACTATGAAAGCGCGACTAGTGGGCTATTTCGCGGCCTTTCTCATTCTGGCTAGCGCGGTGGAAGGCTGCGCCGTCGTCAACACGATGGTCAGCCTAGAATATGAAACTGGCCCCGGAAACGAATGTGTTAGCGACGTAACCGGGCAAAACCTATGTCTGTCTCTCAAGCGGCATAAGGCCCTGGCACTTAGCTGCCTGGCCACCTGGGCCGCCTTGTATGGCTTTGCGGCCCTGCGCCAGCAGCATGGCAAATAAAATTTCAGCCCTTCCGAAGCCCTGCTTTGGAAGGGCTTTTTCGTGTCTCTCAAGTTTTAATTTTGATAATTTTCCTGCTAATAATCAGCATCTTACTTAGCATCAACAATTTTATTTTTTAGCTACCCAACCTTTTGCCGGGGCTGCGTCACTTTAGGCCAAAGCTGCTAGCCGTGACCATTGCGCCCCCTTCTTTTCTTTCGCCCGAGGAGCAGCTTTTGCTGGCGGGCTGCCTGGCGCACGACCGCGCGGCGCAGCACCGGCTGTACCTGCAATACAAGACGGCCATGTTTAGCTGCGCGCTACGCATTCTCAACGACCGGGCCCTGGCCCAGGACGCGTTGCAGGACGCCTTTATGGCAGTGTTTCAGCAGCTGGCCGCGTTTCGCCAGCATTCGACGCTCGGGGCCTGGATTCGGCGCATCGTGGTGCAAATGGCGTTGCAAACGCTGCGGCGCGAGCAGCGCATGGAAGTCTACGACCACGAGCGCCACCCCGAGCCGCTCGTGCCCTGGCACGACAACCTGACGGGCGAGGCCCTGGCCAACGCCATTGCCGAGCTGCCGGCCGGCTACCGCGCCGTGTTTTGCCTGGTCGAGGTGGAGGGCTACCTGCACCGCGAAGTGGCCGAGATGCTCGGCATTTCGGAGGGCACCAGCAAGTCGCAGCTGCACCAGGCCAAGCGCCAGCTTCAACTCAAACTAGCCTCCTTCAACCGATGAACCGCCTCCCCTTGCCCGATGCCGAAGCCGGCCGCGCGCACCTGGCGCGGGCCCTCGGCGAACTCCCCACCGCCGAACCCGCTGCCGACACCTGGGCCGCCATTGCCAGCCAGCTAACGGCCGACCAGGCCATTGCCCGAGCCCTGCCGCAGCTGCCCACCCACGAGCCCGCCGACGATACCTGGCTGCACGTGGCCGCCCGCCTCAACCAGCTAGCCACGCCCGCCCGGCTAGCCCCGCTGCCCCAACCCCCGCGGCGGCGGCGCACCTGGCAGCTGAGCTTAGCAGCCTCAGTGCTGCTCCTGCTGGCGGTGGGGCTAGCCTGGCTGGCGCGGCCCGCCCACGCGCCGCTGGCCACGGCTACCCCGCCGCCGGCAGTTGCCCCCGTGGCTGTCTTGCCGGCGCTGCCCGCCCTGCCACCTGCCCCCAGCACCGAGCCGCTCGACGACCAGGGCGAGGCCTTTATTGAGGCGCACTGCTCGTCGCTACCGCAGGTGTGCCAGTCGGGTGAATTTCAGCAGCTACGCGCCCAGCTTACCGCTTTGCAGCAGCAGGAGCAGCAGCTACGCGCCCAAACGCAGCGCGGGGCTAGCCCCCAGCTTGAGCAGCAGCAAGTGCAGGTCACGATTCGCAAGGCAACCGTCACGCGGGAGCTTATTCACCTTCTTATCACATGAGCTGCTTTTCAATTTTTCGGTGGCTGAATGGCTGGGGAGCGCTCGGGGCCCTGCTGGCCCTGGCCACCCCCGCGCTAGCCCAGGCCCCGGCGACCCGCAAGGTGCAGGTGGTGACACGCACCGTGGAGCAAACGCTGCCCTGCCCGCCGGGCACGGTGGTGCGCATTCGGGCCGACCGGGCCACGGTGCGCGTGCAGGGCTGGGACCAGCCCACGGTGCGCGTAACGTTGCGCCTGAGCGCCCGCCACCCCGAGCGCGCCGTGGCCGAAAAAGACCTAGCCGCCGCCCAGTACCAGATAACCCGGCAACCGGAGGCTATCGACCTACTCAACTACGTGACTCTGGCCGCCGGGGCGCCAGCCCCCAGCAGCGACCTGCGCGCCGACTACACCGTGCTGATGCCCGCCGTCAATGCCCTGCAAGTAGCTAACTCCTACGGACTCACGCAGCTTAGCGGCCTCACCGGGCGGCAAAAGCTAACCCAGGATTTTGGCCAGGTGGAGCTGCGCCAACTGCGCGGCACCTTCGACGCTACCGTACGCTACGCCGACCTAGTGGGCACCGATTTGCAGCTAGCCTTCACCTGCCAGGCCGAAAAATCGGCCCTCCTACTCAAGGGTATCAGCGGGGGCTACGCCATGCGCAACCGGTACGGCAGCATCCGGCTGGAGCCTACCGCCGAGCTCACCGGCCTGCTCATCGATGCCGAGCGCACCGAAATCAGCGTGCTGCCACCTCCGCAGGCGCAGTTCAACTACCAACTCACGGCCGCCCACGGCACGCTCAACCTACCGGTGGCCGAGGGCAGCCTAGGCCGCACGTCCTGGCAATCGCGCGACGTGCCCAAGCGGCCCCTCATCCGCATCCTCACCACCTACGCCCCCATCACGCTGCAAACCACGGCCGGGGCAATGCTCTCGCACCCCTAATGGCTATTTTCTCCCTTCCACCGCGCTGCTGGGTCGGGCTGCTGGCCGGCCTGGCGCTCAGCCTGAGTGGCCTGCGCCCGGCCCGGGCCCAGACCCAGCCCGACTCCATTTCCACGCACTACGAGGAGGAAGTGGCCCCGGCGCCCCTGGCCCCGCAAGCGCCCCGCGGCGTGCAGGTGCAGGAGCAGCACCTCTGGAAGCTGGGTCTGAACAACCTGTTTTTCCTGCCCACCAACTGGTCGCGCGAAATCAGTGCCGTGCCCTCGGGGAGCCGCTACGGCCGCTACGGCCTGCACTTGGCCTACGAGCGCAAGCTGGCCCGCCCCGCCTGGTCGGTGCTGGCCGAAATCAGCCCCTACCTGCTCGACTACGCGCCCGCCGGCGAGGCTAGCGCGGGCCCGGCGCTGTGCGCCCGCGCCCAGGTGGCCGGCCGCTACTACTACAACCTGAGCCGCCGCCTGCGCCTAGGCAAGAGTACCGGCACATTTGCGGGCAACTACTTTTCGGTGGCGCTGGGCGGCGGCTTTGGCCGGCGGGCCCACGAAACGGCTTTTCTTTTTTATCGGCAAAGCGGGCCCTTCGCCCGGTTCGACGCGGCGCTGCTCTACGGCTTGCAGCGCCGGCTGGGCCGCCACGGCTTCGCCGATTTCAACGTGGGCATTCCGCTGGCTTTCAGCTCGGGAGCCTCTACTTCCACTTACTATATTGGTGCCTTAGGGCCCACGTTGGCCGTCAATCTGCGGCTAGGACTCTGCCTGGGCCAATAGGCTACCAGCCCCTGACAGCTAGCTACTTCTCACCCTTCACCACTGTTTCTCTGATGCGCTTTTTACCAACCTGCGTTGCCTTGCTGCTGGCCGGCGGGCTAGCCACCCCCACCGCCCGGGCCCAGCGCGTGGAAGTAGTGGGCTTATCTGCCAGCTTCAACGTGAGCCAAAGCTGGGCGCGCGAGTCCAACCTGCAACTCGGCCGCTACCAACTGCAAACCAAGGCCGGCGCGGTGCGCTTCGACGATACTGGTAATCGCTACAGCGCCTATGCCCGCATCCGGCTGGGCGAGGGCAGCTATTTTCTCCAGCCCGAGCTGGCCTACACCAGCGTGCTGAGCAGCAAGTACGACCTCAGCTATCCCGGCGACCTGGGCTCACCCAACTCACCTGGCTATCAATCGGCCAGCAGCGGGCCCTTTGGCTACCGCATCCGGCGGGCCGAGCTAGCGGCGTTGGCGGGCCGGCACGTTGGCCCGCACTTTTACGTGCTGGCGGGCCCGGTGCTGGCGTTGCAGCAGCGCGAGCTGGTCGAGGGCACGTCGAGTACCGCCGCCGTGTACCGCAGCCTCTACGAAGCCGTGGCCCCCGCGCAGCTGCTGGGCCAGGTGGGTGTGGGCCTGCAAGTATGGCGCCTCGATTTTGGCCTGCGCTACGAGCAAAGCCTGACGCCTTTCAGCCGCCAGGTCACCTACCAGGGCCAAACCCAGGGCCTCCACCAGCATACCAGCCAGCTTATGCTCAGCGTCGGGGCTCTGCTCTACGACCGCAACCAGCGCTGGCGCCGCTAGGCCAGTTTGTCAGCATTCTTCGCATTTCCTTTTTTCTGTATCCCCGTAGCAAGTCCGTATTTCCATGCAAAACCTGCGTATCCTCCTACTTTTTGCCGCCACATTGCTTAGTGGCCTGGCCAGCTGCCAAAAAGAGCGTATCACTCCGCGCACGCCCGTTAGCTGCACCTACCAAGTACTCAATGCCAAGGGTGAGGAAACCAGCGTGTTCGTGCAGGGCCAGGAGATATTTTTCCGCTACGCCATCCGCAACGACACCGACGAAGCCGTGAGCCTCCGCAATAATGTCTTTGACTACGACCACTTTATGGAAGTAACCGCGGAAAAGAATGGCCAGCTTGTGCCGATGGGTACGCCCTACGCTACCCTCGGGCAGTCGTATGCGATGTACTTCACCGTGGCGCCGCACAGCACTCGCAGCTTCACGCTAGCCTGGGTTGAGGCGGCCCCTAGCCCTGATGTGGACCACTACACCCCGGCCGCCAACCGCCCGCTGCCGCCCGGCATATACCGCACCGCCGTGCTGCCGCGCCTCATCTGGGACCAGTCGCCGACCGCCACCACTACCATCCCGGTGGCCGCCCAAGACTTTGTGCGCCGCTTCGAAGTGCGCTAAAACCTGGCTAGCCCTCCCTGGCACGGCCACTGGCCGCTAGCCCCACCACAACCAGCCCAGGCAGCCCTTTGCGCAGCGCCAAAAAACGCGTATCTTTGCAGTCGAAAATGGTATTCAATCTGAAAAGAGGGGACGCGCAGTCCCCTCTTTTTTTGTCCTAACCCCCGCCCGTCATGGCTCAATTTGACCGCCAACGTATTCAGCAGCTGCTCGCCGACGCCCTCGGCGACAGCGGGTTATACGTCGTGGGCCTCACCGTTTCGGATTCGGTGATGCCCAAAATTACCGTTACCCTCGACGGCCCCAACGGCCTCGGCATTCAGGAGTGCGCCCAGGTGACGCGCCGCCTCAACCGCGGCATGGAGGAGGCCTACGGCGAGGAAGCCGCCTACTCGCTAGAGGTAACGTCGCCCGGCGCCGACCAGCCCCTCACCGACCCGCGCCAGTACCCGCGCCACATCGGCCGCAGCTTGGCGCTGAAGCTGGCCGACGGCACCGAAAAAACCGGCCCGCTCACCGCCACCACCGACGAAGGCATTGAGCTGGAAGAAGTTATCAAGGTAAAAACCAAAAAAACTACGCTGCCCGCCGTCTTCATTCCCTTCGGGGACATTAAGGAGGCCACCGTTGTTATTTCTTTTAAGTAAACCGCAGATTTAACGGATTTAACGGATTTTACAGCTAGGTCCACTGCGTGGGCTGACTTTTGAGCTCCCGTTTTCTCTTGTTTCTTAGACGCCCTCACCCATCACCTCATGGCTAAAAAAGCAGCTAGCCCCAGCCCGCAGGAAATCGCCGCCGCCCAGGCCGACCTGAACGCCCGGATGCTCATCGAGAACTTTCAGGAGTTCGCCAAGAGCCGCAACATCGACCGGCCCACGATGATGTCGATTCTCGACGACGTGTTTCGGACGATGATTCGCAAGAAGTTTGAGGACGACTCGAACTTCGACGTGATTGTGAACCCGGATAACGGTGACTTGGAAATTTGGCGCAACCGCGAAATCGTGGACGACGATTCGGAAGATATCTGGGACCTCGACAAGATTCCGCTGGCCGAAGCCCAGAAAATCGAGCCCGACTTCGAGATTGGCGAGTCGGTGGCCGAGCCGATTAAGATTGACGACTTCGGCCGCCGTGCCGTGCTGCTAGCCCGCCAAACGCTGATTCAGCGCGTGAAGGACATGGAGCGCGACAACCTGTACCAGAAGTACAAGGACCTTGTGGGTGAAATTATCACCGGCGAAGTGTACCAAGTATGGAGCCGCGAGGCGCTCATTCTCGACAAGGACGAAAACGAACTGGTGCTGCCCAAGAGTGAGCAAATTCCCAAGGACCGCTACCGCAAGGGCGACACCGTGCGCGCCGTGGTGCACCGCGTGGACGTGGTAAATGGCTCGCCAAAAGTGATTCTGAGCCGCGCCGCGCCGGCGTTCTTGGAGCGTTTATTTGAGCAGGAGGTACCCGAGATTTTCGACGGTCTCATCAGCATCAAAAACGTGGTGCGCGAGCCCGGTGAGCGCGCCAAAGTAGCCGTAGAGAGCTACGACGAGCGCATCGACCCGGTGGGTGCCTGCGTGGGCATGAAGGGCAGCCGCATTCACCCCGTGGTGCGCGAGCTGATGAACGAGAACATCGACATCATCAACTACACCGACAATCTGGAGCTGTTCATCTCGCGGGCCCTGTCGCCGGCGAAGGTTGGCTCTATGAAAATCAGTGAACAAACGGGCCGCGTTTCCGTGTTCATGAAGCCCGACCAGGTAAGCCTGGCCATCGGCCGGGGCGGCGCCAACATTAAGCTGGCTAGCCGCCTAGTGGGCATGGAAATCGACGTGTTCCGCGAAGCCACCGACTACGAGGAGGATATCGCGCTCGACGAGTTCACCGACGAAATCGAAGGCTGGGTGATTGCCGAGCTGAAGAAAATCGGCCTTGACACCGGCCGCGCCGTATTGGCCGTAAAAAAAGAAGACATCGTGCGCCGCACGGAGTTGGAAGAAGAAACGGTGGACGACGTATACCGCGTTATCCGCCAGGAATTTGCCGACGACGACAACCTGCCCGAAGATGCCAGCGCTACGCCGGCTGCCTCGGCTAGCCCCACCGCCGACGATGCGGAGCCAACTCCGGCCCCGGCCGCCGATACCGACAGCGCCCCGACCGCCCAATGAGGGGCGGGGCTAACCGCCAGCGGGTAAGTTATTAAATCGAGCCAGTAGGCTTGATTTATAGCCTGCTGGCCAGATTTAATCTTTACCTTTGCACCCTGAACGTATTCGTTCGCGACTTATTAGAATGGCGGAAGCAACCCCGAAACGGCTTTTACAGGCAGCCAAAGACCTGAACATTGGCATCGACCGGGCCGTCGAAGCCCTTTCCCGTAAAGGGATTGCGGTAGAAAACAAGCCCACCACCAAGCTCACCGGCGAACAAGTGAGCTTGTTGGAAAAAGAATTTGCGGCCTCGGCCCAGGACAAGCAGGAGGCGCAGCGCCACACGCAGGCCCGCCGCCAAAGCGAGCTGAATGCGCAGGCGCAAGCTGCCGTGGCTAAGCCCACTGCGGCGCCCAAGCCTGCGCCGGCTGCAGCTGCGGCGCCAGTAGCACCTGCTCCGGCGCCCGCATCGGTAGCAGCGGCCGCACCCGCACCAATAGCGCCAGCACCTGTAGTAGCTGCGCCCGAGCCCGTGGCGCAAGCGGCACCAGCCGCTACTGCTCCGGCAGCGGAGCCTGCTGCCCCGGCAGTAGCTGAAGCGCCTAAGACGCCCGGCCTGAAAGTGTTGGGTAAAATTGAGCTAGATAGTAAGGGCCGCGTTATTCCGGCGCGGGTGGCAGCACCTGCCCCAGCACCGGTTGCCCCTACAACGCCTGCAGCCCCCGCACCCGTTGCGGCTCCAGTAGCTGAGACCAAGGCAGCGACGGCCCCGGCCCCACAGCCAGCCCCGGCTGCTCCTGTAGCAGTACCGGCTGCTTCAGCACCGGCAAGCGAGCCAGTGGCACCCGTGGCAGTAGCCAAGCCTACTAACCCCACTCCTACTTACACTCCTGCACCTAAGCCGGCTCCGGCGCCTGCCCCGGTAGCAGTGGCTCCGATAGCTGCGCCTGTGGCACCAGCTGCTCCTACCGCTACGGCGCCGCCGGCAGCGACGCCCCCCGCTGCTTCGGCAGCACCGGCTACGCCTGAGGCTCCGGCCGCGGAAGAAGGTACCATCACAGCCAAAGCCGACCAGCTGAAAGGCTTAACGGTACTGGGTAAGATTCAACTCCCGGTTGATTCGAGCCGCCGGGGCCCGGGTGGCCGTGGGCCGCGCCCAGTGGCATCGTCCGACGTTCGCAAGAGCGGCGTGGGCGCTGCTAACCAGAAAAAGCGTCAGCGCCTCCCCGCTCCCGGCCAGCCGGGCGGCGGCACTGGCACTGCTACGGGCACTGGCCAGGGTGGCGGCTACCAGGGCAACCGCCCCGGCGGCCCCGGCCAGGGCACTCGCCCCAGTGGTCCCGGCCAGGGCACTCGCCCCGGTGGCCCCGGCAATCGCCCCGGCCAGGGCAACCGCCCGGCTACGCCGCAGGTACCGCTCACAGCTGAGCAGAACGACAAGCAGATTCAAGAGCAAATCAAGGCTACGCTGGCTAAGCTCAGCGGTGGCAAAACCAACGCTGCAGCCAACCGCGCCAAGTACCGTCGCGATAAGCGCGGCATGGCTGCCGAGGAGCGCGAAGCCCTGCGTGCTCAGAACGAGCTTGATGCTAAAACACTCAAACTCACTGAATTCATTTCAGCCAATGACCTTGCGTCGTTGATGGACGTGAATGTGAACGAAGTTATCAAGGTGTGTCTGGGTATGGGAATGTTCGTTTCCATCAACCAGCGCCTCGATGCGGAAGCCATCACAGTAATTGCCGACGAGTTTGGCTACGATGTAGAATTCCTCTCGGCCGAGGAAGATGAGGAGCCTATCGACATGAGCGATGCGCCCGAGGACCTTGTGCCCCGCGCGCCCATCGTGACCATCATGGGCCACGTCGACCACGGTAAAACGTCGCTGCTTGACTACATCCGCGAGGCTAGCGTAGCCAAGGGTGAGGCCGGTGGCATCACGCAGCACATCGGAGCCTACGAGGTTAAGACCAAGTCAGGCAACCCGATTACCTTCCTTGATACCCCTGGTCACGAGGCCTTTACGGCCATGCGTGCCCGTGGTGCCAAAGTAACGGACATTGCCATTATCGTAATCGCGGCCGACGATTCGGTGATGCCCCAGACCAAGGAGGCTATCAACCACGCGCAGGCTGCTGGGGTGCCCATTATCATCGCTCTCAACAAGGTTGATAAGCCTACCGCCAACCCTGAAAAAATCCGCGAAGAGCTTTCGCAGATGAATATTCTTGTGGAAGAATGGGGCGGTAAGTACCAAAGCCAGGAGGTGTCGGCTAAGTCGGGCCTCGGCGTGGAAGACTTGCTAGAGAAAGTACTACTTGAGGCCGAACTGCTTGACCTGCACGCCAACCCCAACCGCAACGCGGTAGGTACGGTAATCGAAGCTGAGCTGGATAAAGGCCGGGGCTACGTAACTACCGTACTGGTACAAACTGGTACCCTGAACGTAGGTGATATCGTGCTGGCGGGCCCGCATTACGGCCGCGTGAAGGCCATGACCGATTACCGCGGCAAGAAGAAGAAGCTGGCTGGCCCCGCCACCCCGGTGCAGGTGCTAGGCCTCACCGGCGCGCCGCAGGCCGGCGACCGCATTCAGGTGATGGAAACGGAGCGTGAAGCCCGCGAACTGGCCACTCAGCGCCAGCAGTTGGCCCGCGAGCAGAGCATCCGTACCAAGAAGCACATTACCCTCGACGAGATTGGTCGCCGCTTGGCTATCGGCTCGTTCAAGGAACTGAACATCTTGGTTAAAGGTGACGTGGACGGCTCGGTAGAAGCCCTCTCCGACTCGCTGCTGAAGCTCAGCACCCCCGAAGTGAAGGTGAATATCCTGAGCAAAGGCGTGGGTGCCATTTCGGAAAGCGACGTACTGCTGGCCTCGGCCTCCGATGCTATTATCATCGGCTTCCAGGTGCGGCCCTCGCAGAGCGCCCGCAAACTGGCTGAGCAAGAGCAGATTGACGTACGACTGTACTCCATCATCTACAACGCTATCAATGAGGTGAAGGATGCCATGGAAGGCATGCTAGCCCCAACGGTTCACGAAGTAGTGGTGGCCAACGCCGAAGTCCGCCAGGTATTCAACATTACCAAGGTCGGCGTTATCGGCGGCTGCATGGTGACGGACGGTACTTTCACCCGCAAAACCAAGGTCCGCGTGGTGCGCAACGGTATCGTTCAGTACACCGGCGACATTCAGGACCTCAAGCGCTTCAAAGACGATGTGTCGGAAGTGCGCCAGGGCTACGAATGCGGTATTTCGGTGAAAAACTTCAGCGACCTGCAGGAAGGCGACAATATCGAGGGCTTCGAAGAACAAGAAACCAAGCGCAAGCTCTAACCGCAGATTTAACGGATGGCGCAGATACGTCGGCTTCGCCGGCTGAATGACAAAACAAACTGTCCGTCAGGCGTCAAAAAATAGCGAAACAAGAAAGGCCACCCTGCGGGTGGCCTTTCTTGTTTTATACAAATAATAACAGAAATTCGAGAACCTAGTCAGCCCAAAAACAAAAGCTTAGTCAGCCGGCGAAGCCGGCGTATCTGCGCCATCCATTAAATCCGTTAAATCTGCGGTCAGAAGAGGAGGAATTTTTTCTTGCGGCCGTGGTCGTGCACGAGAGGTTTGCCATTGGTGCGAGCGCCCATGGGTACGCGGCGCGACTCGCCGCGCTTCTGGTCTTGGCCGGGCAGCGCCTTAAACTTCCGAACGGTGAACCCGCCACCCGCTTTATCGAGTTGCCGATAAGGGCCACCCTTTTCGGAGCCGAAGCTGGTGTTGCCGGTGCGCGCCTCTAACAGCTGCAGCTGTTGGTCGCGGGCCGCATCCTCGGGGCTCATCTGCTGCTGGCGGCGCGTGCGGGCATCGCCCGGACCATTAGCATCGGGCCGGTTGGGCCTAGCCGACGAAGGGAAATCGGGAGCTGCATTTTGAGCCTGGGCGCCGACCGAGTTGAGTAGCAACCCACCGATAGCGAATGAGACAATTGTGAATGTTTTTTTCACGAGGCGAATGATAAACGCGCTGGGCGCAGCGATTGGGGGTACTAGCCAAATGTTTGACCCTAGCCAGAAGTTCCGGCTGGGCTAGCTACTTACGGGCGGGTACGTAGCGCCACCAGAATTTCGGCGAGTAGCTCCTGGTCGCGGGTGGCAACTGGGGCTACGGGCTCTTTCACCTCAACCACGGCGGGTTTTTTGAAACGGTTGGCCAATTTTACCACCCAGAATATAACAAAGGCGATGATGAGAAAATAGATGACGGCATTGATAAAATTGCCATAGCTCACCACGGCTGCCTTGGCATCCTGAGCCGCTTTGAGCGTTTCGTAATGCTCGCCATTCAGCGCAAAGAACTTTTCTTTGAAATCAATGCCACTGGTGAACACACTGAGAATGGGCATAATAACATCATCGGTGAGCGACGAAACGATTTTGCCAAATGCTCCGCCAATGATGACGCCCACCGCTAGGTCTAACACATTACCCTTGGAGATAAACTCTTTAAATTCGGAGATAACGCTCATGGCACGAGGTGTGAAAGGGTGAAAAGAATAAGCCGTGACCTTTGAGAAAAGGGGCAAGTATGTAGGACGCAATTTATTGAATTTCTTGCTTCTGCGCTCATTATTTTTCCGCCCGTCTTTATCTGCACACTTGCTTTCTTATTATTGCCGAGTTGCCGCCTGCTAGCGGGTAGCAACGGCGCGCGGATAGTCCTTGCGTAGTCTTCGACCTTACCTTTGGGGGCTACTACCCACCCCGTTTTTTCGCTAGCCCGCTATGACGTTCGCCAACCTGCTTTATGACCTGGATGCTGCTTCCGGCATCCTGACCATTACCCTCAACCGCCCTACCAAACTCAACGCGCTAAATGCGGCAACTATTGCCGAGTTAGGTCAGGCCATCGACCAAGCCCGCGCCGACGACAACGTGCGGGGCATTCTGCTCACGGGTAGCGGCGAAAAAGCGTTTGTGGCCGGGGCTGATATTGCCGAGCTAGCCCAACTGAGCGGGCCCGGTGCGCAGGAAGCCTCGGCTACGGGACAGGCCGTGTTTCGCCGCTTCGAAACCAGCCCTAAACCAGTGGTGGCGGCCGTGAACGGCTTCGCCTTAGGTGGCGGCTGCGAATTGGCAATGGCCTGCCACATTCGGGTAGCCGCCGAGAATGCCCGTTTTGGCCAGCCCGAGGTGAACCTGGGATTGCTGCCTGGCTACGGCGGCACGCAGCGGCTGGTGCAGCTGGTAGGCAAGGGCAAGGCGCTGGAGCTGTTACTCACGGCCGACCAAGTAAAGGCCGATGAAGCCGTGCGACTAGGCTTGGCCAACCACGTAGTGCCGCAGGCCGAACTGCTTACGTTCTGCAAAAGCTTGTTGAATAAGATTTTAACTAAGGCCCCGCGGGCAGTGGAGCTTACCATTGACTGCGTGAATACGTTTTTTGACGCAGGCGGCGAGGCCGGCTACTCGGCCGAAGCGGCAGCGTTCGGCCAGGCGTTTGGTACAGCCGATTTCAAAGAGGGCACCGCAGCTTTTCTGGAGAAACGCCCGGCTGTTTTCACCGGGAAATAATTTTTTTTTAGGGCGGCGCTAGGGGTCGCGTTGCTTGTCAAGCAATGCCGGCGCCTGGCACCGACCTTGCTTGACAAGTATGGGGATTGCAAAAAAGCTGGCCTCTCAAACGGCCATCTACGGCGTCAGCAGCATTGTGGGGCGGGTGCTGAGCTACCTGCTGGTGCCGATATACACGGGTCACTTTGCGGCGGCCGAGTACGGCATCGTTACCGGCCTGTATGCCTACGTATCGTTTTTGAACGTGGTGTTCACCTACGGGCTCGAAACCACGTTTTTTCGCTTTGCCAACCGGCCCAGCGAAGACCGGCGCGAGCTTTACAACCGCACCTTGAGCCTGCTGCTCCTTAGCAGCGTAGTGCTCACGGGGCTGCTGATGCTGCTAGCCCGGCCACTGCTAGGGCTGCTGCACCTGCCCCCCGGCCACGAGGAATATGCCATCTGGATAGCCCTGATACTGGGTCTCGATGCAATTGCCGCCCTGCCATTCGCTAGGCTTCGGCTGGAGAACAAGGCGCGCAAATTTGCGGTTATTCGCCTCACCAACATCCTATTGTATGTGGGGCTTAATTTGTTTTTCATTGTGCTGTGCCCGGCCGTGGTGCAGGCCACGCCGGGCAGCTGGCTAGGCCTGCTGCAACCGCTGGTGGCCGCCGTATACAACCCCAATCTGGGCGTGGGCTACGTGTTTTTGGCTAACCTAGCCGCTTCCGCCCTCACCCTCTTGCTGCTGGCGAAAGAACTGCTGGACTTCCGCTTTCGCTGGCCTCAGCCCGCTTTTTTGCAGCCCCTGCTAGCCTATGCCCTGCCCCTGATGTTGATGGGCCTAGCCGGTATGGTCAACGAAACTCTCGACCGCATTTTGCTGCCCGCCTGGCTGCCCACCAACTTTTATCCCGGCCAAAGCCAGCTGGCAGCCGTGGGCGTTTACGGTGCGTGCTATAAGCTCAGCATCTTCATGTCGCTCATTATTCAGGCGTTTCGCTACGCGGCCGAGCCATTTTTCTTTTCCCAGAGCACCGAAAAAAACTCGCCCGCCACGTTTGCGCTGGTGCTCAAATGGTTTACCCTGTGCTGCGCCTTCATCTTTATAGCCATCAGCCTAAATCTAAGCTGGATAGGCCCCCAATTTCTGAAGCGCCCCGAGTACTTGGCCGGGCTAGGGGTTGTGCCGATATTATTGCTGGCCAACCTCTTTTTGGGCGTGTATTACAATCTGTCAGTCTGGTTTAAGCTTACCGACAAAACGTATTTTGGTACGTACATCGGGGCAGCGGGCGCGGTGCTTACCATCGCCCTCAACTTTTTGTTGATTCCGGTGCTGGGCTACCTGGGCAGCGCCTGGGCCACGCTGGCCTGCTACTTTATGATGGCCGCGCTATGCTGGTGGCTCGGCGAGCGGCACTTTCCGGTGCCCTACCCTGTAAAGCGACTATTGGCCTGGCTATCAGGAGCAGTAGTGCTGGTAGTGCTGGGCCAGGCGGGCGCGCGCGCGTTGCCCGTAGGGGCGGGCTACGCCTTAGGCATTGGCCTGCCGGTGCTTTTTGCGGGGCTGGTATATGTGCTGGAGGCAAGGGGCCGGGCGCAGGCCTAGCAGGCAAAAAAAAGCATCGAACAGTATTCGATGCCTTTCTGAGCTATGAAAACAAACTTAGCCAACTTCCTTTACCTCGGTCTGCTGCGCGAGCAACAAGGCTTCGGTTTAGGCTGCTAACCGATACAAAGGTGCATCAATTATGGGGGAAGTGCTAATTGTTTTCGATGAATCTGCGTCTGGAGCATCTTAATCAGCGTGAAATCTCGCCAATTTACATTTAGTATTAAGGCAAATGCCGAAGGCTGGCCGCCCGGTTTTATGAACTAGCAGCGGCGCTGGCGGCCTTGCCAAATGCGCCTCATTGGGCTGCCCGCTGGTAACTTCGCCCGTCCAAAGCCTCCTTTTTTTCGTATCTTCGTTTCTACCACTTTCTGCGGCAGTTCTGCCCACCTCCCCATGCTACTAACCACGCTGTTCTTGTTTTTGGGCAATCCCAAAACCATTATTCTCATCATTTTTATTCTGGTGATTTTCTTCGGAGCCAAGCGTATTCCGGAGCTCTTTCGGGGCGTGGGTCAGGGCGTACGCGAGTTTAAGGACGCGAGCACTCCCGAGGCGCAGCAACAGCATAACCCTAACTATAATCAGCAGCCGGGCTATAACCAAGGCAACCAAGGGGGCTACCCGCAGCAGAACGGCTACCCCCAGCAGCCGCAGCAGTACACTCAGAACGGCTATCCTCAGCAGCCGCAGCCCACGGCCTACAACCCCAACGGCAACCCCCAGCAGTATGGGCAGGTGCCCCAGGCGCCGCAAAACCCAACCAACACCCCCGCTAGCTAGGTAGCCCGCCCAGTTTATTTTCCGCTTTTATTTTTCAGTGCATATGACTTCTTCCCTGCTTTTCCTAGGCGACATCGGCGGCTCCGAGCTGATTCTGATTATGGTCGTCATTCTTATTTTCTTTGGCGCCAACAAAATTCCAGAGCTAGCCCGTGGCCTTGGCAAAGGCATTCGGGAGTTCAAAGACGCTAGCAGCGAAATTCGCAACGAGTTCGAGCGCGCCGGCCAGAATGCTCCCAACCAAGGCTACCCGCAGCAGAACTATAATAACCAGCCTAATCAAGGCTATCCGCAACAGAACTATAGCAATCAGCCCAATCAAGGCTACCCCCAGCAGCCCGGCAACTACCCCTCGCAGACTCCGACCACGCCCCTTTCGGGTGACTACGTAGCTCCCGTGGCCGATTATACTGCGCCGGGTGCCGTAGATTTGCCGACGGCGGACCAGCCGACTTACCACCACAGCACGCCTATTCCGCCTACGGCCGATGGCGTGCCCGGTACGCGGCCCCGCCTCGACCAGCCATCAACCGGAGTATAAGTGAAACCTCTTTTTTCTTCCCTTTCGGAAATTCAGCGCGAGCTGGCGGCGGGCACCACGTCCTGCCGCCAGCTCGTTGAGTATTACCTCGATAACATCGCCCAGCGCAACACTGAGCTAAATGCTTTTCTGGAAGTATGGGCCGATGAAGCCCGCCAGCAAGCCCTCGTCGTCGACGAAAAGCTAGCCCAGGGCACCGCCGGCAAGCTCGCCGGCATGGTTATCGGTCTCAAAGACGTACTTGCCTATCAGGGCCACGCACTGCAAAGCAGTAGCCGCATGCTGGAGGGCTTTAAGTCGCTCTTCACCGGCACGGCCGTGCAGCGCCTGCTAGCTGAGGATGCTATTTTTATCGGCCGCCAGAACTGCGACGAGTTTGCTATGGGCGGCTCGAACGAGAACTCGGCCTTTGGGCTAGTGCGCAACGCCCAGGACCCTAGCCGGGTGCCGGGTGGCAGCAGCGGCGGCTCGGCGGTAGCGGTGCAGGCTGATATGTGCTTGGCCTCGATTGGCTCCGACACGGGCGGCTCGGTGCGCCAGCCAGCGGCGTTCTGCGGCGTAATTGGGCTAAAGCCCACGTACTCGCGCATTTCGCGCTACGGGCTGGTGGCATTCGCTTCGTCATTTGACCAGATTGGGCCGATTACGCACTCGGTGGAGGACGCCGCCCGCCTGCTGGAGGTGATGGCCGGGGCCGACGGCTACGACAGCACGGCCAGCCAGCAGCCCGTGCCCGCCTACAGCGAACTGCTAGCCCCCGCTGCGCAGTATCGCATCGGCTACGTGGCTAATGCCATTGACCGGCCGGGCTTGCAGCCTGAGGTGCACAATGCTCTCGAACAGACCCTAGCCACGCTACGCAGCCACGGCCACGTGGTAGAAGCAGTGGAATTTCCAATGTTGGAGGAGATGATTCCAACTTATTATATCCTTACCACGGCAGAAGCAAGCTCTAACCTATCGCGCTTTGATGGCGTGAAATATGGCTTCCGGGCGCCCGACGTTACGGATTTGGAGTCGTTGTATAAAAAGACGCGCTCGCAGGGCTTTGGCCCCGAGGTGCAGCGGCGTATTATGCTGGGCACCTTCGTGTTGAGCGCCAGCTACTACGACGCTTACTACACTAAGGCCCAGCGTGTGCGCCGGCTTATCAAAGAAAAAACCGACGAGCTGCTGCGCCAGTACGATTTCCTGGTGCTGCCTACCACGCCCACTACGGCCTTCAAGATTGGGGAGAAGCAGGACCCGGTTTCGATGTACCTAGCCGATATTTTTACCGTGCAGGCTTCGCTGGCCGGCGTACCCGCCATTTCGATTCCGGCGGGGATTGATAATGAGGGCTTGCCCATTGGCCTACAGATACTGAGCGGTGCGTTCCGGGAGGCTGATTTACTGGCTTTTGCCAATACGCTGACCACCGCGGAGGCCGCCAACTAAATTAGCCAGCCGCTTTAGCAACTGCGCGGGGGCGCAACAGTACTGGCCGGGCGGCCGTACTGTTGCGCCCCCGCCGTCAGTTAGGCTGTTCAGTGATTGTCATTTACCTTAGCCTTATGAAAGCTTTACAGCAACTGTCCGCGCCTGCCCCTAGCCCGCGCAAGCCGCTTCTGGCGCGGCGGCTGTTGCTGCTGGCCCTCACGCTGGGCGCTGTGCCGACCCTAGCGCAGCGGGCACCGCACCGGCGGCACGAAAAAAACCTGCCGCCCCAGTCAACGCTCATTCCGGGTGATACCGTCCGGCAGGTGGTGGAGCTGCCGGCCGCCACGCTCGACTCGCTGGCCGCCGAGCCGCTGGAAGCGCCGGCTGTGGACTCGGCCCAGCTGGTATGGCTGCAAACGCCCGCTACGCTCTACGAAACGGTGAACGACCGCATGGGCTGCATCGAAACCGCCGCCCCCCACCAGTTCAATAATGCCGTGCTGGCCTACGTGCGCCTCTTTACCGAGCGGCAGCGCGGCTACACCCAGCGCGTGCTAGAGCGCGAACAGTTTTACTTCCCAACCTTTGAGAAGTACTTGGCGCAGTACAACTTGCCGCAGGAGCTGAAGTACCTAGCCGTGGTGGAATCGGCGCTGATACCGACCGCGAAGTCGCCGGTGGGCGCCGTGGGCCTCTGGCAATTTATGCCACCCACGGCTGGCGACCTGCGCCTAAAGCGCGACGAATGGGTGGATGAGCGGATGCACCCCGAAAAAGCCACTGAGGCAGCTTGCAAGCATCTGCGCTACCTCTACGGCGTGTTTCACGACTGGGAACTGGTGCTGGCGGCCTACAACTGGGGCGCGGGCAATATGCAGCGCGTGATTCGCAAAACCGGCAAGCGTAATTTTTGGGAATTATATCCGCATCTGCCGGCTGAAACCCGCAACTACGTGCCCACTTTCACGGCCATCATGTACGCCATGAAATACGCCGATGCGCACAGCCTCAACGACCCAGCGCTCCGCTACCAGCGCTACGAGCCGCTTGACACACTGGGTCTGAGCGGCCAAGCGCTGGATTTGCGTCGCCTGAGCCGCGCCCTAGGCTACGAAGACTCGCTAACGCTGGGCCGCTACAACCCCGAAGTGCGCCACGGAGGCTTGCCCGCTGGCTACCGGCCCTACGTGCTACGCTACCCTAGCGCCGCTCGCGAGCACTTGGGCGACGTGGACCGCGCCACGCTGCTAGCCTACTGCCAACCAGCCAGCGAGTTGCCACAGCCCCTGCCCTACCGGCCGATATGGCCGGCCGGGGCCACGCCTTGGCCGGGGCGCGACGCCCTGATTGCCACCAGTGGCCCCCGCGCAGCGACGGCCGAAGCGACGCCGCGCGCGCGCCGCGTGCACTACACCGTGCGCCGGGGCCAGACCCTAGCCACCGTCGCCGAAAAATTTGAAGTTAGCCAAGCCCAGTTGCGCCGCTGGAACGAGCTACCCAAGCAGGCCACGCTGCGACCGGGCCGCGACTTGGTCGTGTTCGTGCCCCTGCCGCCGGCCGAGGCGCCGGCCGCCGTGGCCAGTGCCCCACTGCCTCCAGCACCGCGCCGCGTGGTGCCCCTTGATAGCGCTACCCAGGCCCTAGCTGCTGCCAACGCCCGCTACGCCCGCGAGGCCCTGGCGGCTTCGCAACGCGAGGCCGCGCAGGCCAAAGAATTGCTGCGGGCTCAGAAGCAGCAAGCTGCCCGCGTTGTGGCGGCACAGCAGCGCGCTATCTTCCAGGCCGCCGCCCTAACTAGGGCTACGGCCGTGCAGGAGAAAGCGCAGCGCTTGGCAGCGGCGGCGGCAGACCGCCCCGAAACCTCTGGCGAGGCTAGCGACGACCCAGCCAGCCCCGATACGCTGGTGACGCCCGTGCCGGTCTGCCGCAGCCGGGGCCGGACGCCAGCCCCGGTTGTGGCGCTGCAAGAAGTGCCGGTGCCCGAGGTCGTTGTGGCAGCGAAGCCGATGACGACGCTAGCCAAGAACGAACTGTATACCGTGCGGCCGGGTGACGACCTTACGCACCTGGCGCGGGCGCGCGGCGTAACGGTGGCGCAGGTGCGCACCTGGAATCAGCTTTCCAGCGAAATGGTGCTGGCAGGCCAGCGGCTACGCTTTAGCGCCCCCGCCGCGGCCGATGCCGTGGCCATCACCCGCCCAGCGCGCACCACGGCGACCGAGCGGCCCGAGCCGCAGTTCAGCACGCACACGGTGCAGGCGGGCGATACGCTTTATAATATTTCGCGGCGCTTTAAGGTGAGTGTACAGGAGCTGCGGCGCCTCAACCACCTGAAGACCGACGATGTGAAGCTAGGGCAGAAACTGGTGGTGCAGGCCAGCTAGCCTGGTTGGCTAGCGGCTAGGCTAGCGTACAAGCCGGTCGCTGGTCAATTTTAAGCTAGCAGGTTTTGACTGGTCATTAACTTATTATCTATCAAGTACCTATTGCCGGTAGTGGCTAGCCCTTAAGCTGGCCACTACCGGCAATCTGGCATTTTAGCCGGAACTTGCAGCTTCGCGCCAGAGAACTTTTGCCCATTCCCATGCTGAAAATCAACCGAGAAGACGCCTTAGCCTACCACGAACAAAGCCCGCAGGGCAAGATTGAGGTGGTGCCCACCAAGCCCGTGAGCACCCAGCTCGACCTGGCGCTGGCTTACTCGCCGGGCGTGGCCGAGCCGTGCAAGGAAATCGCCAAAAACCCCGACGATGTGTATAAGTACACCGCCAAGGGCAACCTGGTGGCCGTCATCAGCAACGGCACGGCGGTGCTGGGCCTAGGCAACATCGGGCCCGCCGCCAGCAAGCCCGTGATGGAAGGGAAGGGTGTGCTGTTCAAGAAGTTTGCCGGTATTGATTGTTTTGACATTGAGATTGATGCCAGCGACCCCGACGAGTTTATTCGCATCGTGAAAGCGCTGGAGCCCACCTTCGGCGGTATCAACCTGGAGGACATTAAGGCGCCCGAGTGCTTCCGCATCGAGACGGAATTGCGCCAGCTGATGAACATTCCGCTGATGCACGACGACCAGCACGGCACGGCCATTATTACGTCGGCCGCGCTGCTGAACGCGCTCGAAATTGTGGGCAAGAAGATTGAGGATATTCAGCTCGTGGTGAGTGGCGCGGGCGCGGCGGCCGTGTCGTGCCTGCGGCTGTACCTGGCGCTGGGCGTGCGCAAGGAAAACGTGGTGGTCTTTGATAAAGATGGCATTATCAACCCCGGCCGCACCAACCTAGCCGACATGCAAATGCAGTTTGCCACCCAGCGGCCCATCACGACCCTAGCCGAGGCAATGGTGGGCGCCGACGTGTTTCTGGGCCTTTCGGCCGCCAACGTGCTGCCCGCCGAGCTGCTGCTGCACATGGCCCAGGACCCCATCGTGTTTGCCCTAGCCAACCCCGAGCCCGAAATCAGCTACGAGCTGGCCACCGGCGCCCGGCCCGACCTGATTATGGCCACCGGTCGCTCAGACCACCCCAACCAGGTGAACAATGTGCTGGGCTTCCCCTACATTTTTCGGGGCGCCTTGGACGTGCGGGCCACCGAAATCAACGAGGCCATGAAGCTGGCCGCCGTGCACGCCCTGGCCGAGCTAAGCAAGGAGCCGGTGCCCGACATCGTGAACAACGCCTACGGCGACAACACGCTGGCTTTCGGGCGCACCTACCTCATCCCGAAGCCGCTCGACCCACGCCTGATTACCAGCCTCTCGCCGGCCGTGGCGAAGGCGGCGATGGAGAGCGGCGTGGCCCGCCGCCCCATCACCGACTGGCAGGCCTACGAGGACGAGCTGCGCGCCCGCCTCGGCCTCGACCGCAAGCTGATGAACCGCATTACCTCGGCCGCGCGCTCGAACCCCAAGCGCGTGGTATTTGCCGAGGCTGATAACTACAAGATTCTTAAGGCCGCACAGCTCGTGCGCGACGAGGGCATCGCCTTCCCCATTCTGCTAGGGGCGCATGATAAAATTCAGGCCATCGCGCAGGCGAATAACCTGGACCTGGATGGGTGCGAGATTATTGATATTCTGAAGGATGAGAGCAAGCGCCTCGAATACGCCGAGCTGCTGTACCAGAAGCGCCAGCGCCGGGGCATCACGCTCTACGAAGGCAAGCGCCTGCTACGCGAGCGCAACTACTACGCGGCCATGATGGTGGAAACCGGCGCGGCCGATGCCTGCATCACGGGCCTGACCAAGGACTACGGCAAGAGCCTGATTCCGAGCCTGCAAGTAATCGGGCCAGCCGAGGGCATCAAGCGCGTGTCATCGATGTACATCATTCAAAATAAGAAGGGGCCGTATTTCTTCGCCGACACCACCGTAAACATCGACCCCACTGCCGAGGAAATGGTGGAAATTATCGGCCTTTCGGCGCGGGCGGTGCGCTTTTTCGACTCCGAGCCGCGCGTGGCCGTTATCAGCTACTCCAACTTTGGCTCGAATGCCGGGGTGCTGCCCGAGAAAACCCGCCTGGCTACCAAGCTCGCCAAGGAGCGTTACCCCGACCTGCTGCTCGACGGCGAAATGCAGGCCAATGTGGCCTTGAGCCCGCAGTTGCTACAAGAAAACTACGGCTTCTCGCCGCTGGCCGCCAAGGGAGCTAACACGCTGATTTTCCCCAATGTAGAGTCGGGCAACATTGCCTACAAAGTGCTACAGGAAATTGGCGGCTCGGAGGTAATTGGGCCGGTGCTGATGGGCATGCGCAAGCCCGTGCATATTCTCCAGCTCGGCGCTAGCGTGCGCGACATCGTGAACATGACCGCTATTGCGGTGGTGGATGCCCAGCGCGACGGCAAAGCGCTGTAGCCGGGGAGCTTGAAGGATGAAGTTTGTCTGTTATTTTTGAAGGATAGTAAGTGGTGGGTGCGCAGCCAAAAAGTATTTTTTGGCTGCGCACGCTTCCCTTTCCGCCTTCGGCGAGCTAGCCCTAGCTAGCGGCCCGGGCCTCATTCTTCAGATTTTTCCGCATGATTGCCTACCTCGACGGTAAACTCGCTTACAAAGACCCCACCCAGGCCATCATCGACACCCAGGGCGTGGGCTACGAAGTCAAGATTTCGCTGGCAACTTACTCCAAGCTGCCCACCGAAAACGACAAGGTGAAGGTGTACACCTACCAGCACATCAAGGAAGACGGCCAGACGCTCTACGGCTTTCTGGACCCGAATGAAAAGGCGCTGTTTCTGCACCTGATATCGGTGTCGGGCATCGGGCCGGGCACGGGCATCAACATGGTGAGCAGCATGGGCGTGGCCGACATTCGGCAGGCCATCGTGAACGAGGACGTGCGGGCCATTCAGAGCATCAAGGGAGTAGGACCGAAGACGGCCCAGCGCGTGATTCTGGACCTGCGCGACAAGCTGCGCAAAGACGAGCTACTGGCCAAAGCCGGCGTGGACACGGTGCCGCTAGCCCGCCAGCACAATACGCAGCGCCAGGAAGCGTTGCAGGCCTTAGTCATGCTGGGCTTTGCCCGGGCGGCTGCTGAGAAAAATCTCGACCAGATTCAGCACAAGCACGGCAACGACCTGAGCGTGGAAGAACTCATCAAGTTTGCCCTGAAGTCGCACTAGGTGGCGGTGGGCCGGTACCTGGTCTTCGACTACTGCCGCAGGGCTAGCCGAAGGACGGGCCAGGCCCGCGCTACGCCTGGCCGGCCAGGGGTAATTGCCCGGCTACCTGCCCGGTAGCCGCTTTGTAAGGTTACTCTCGTCTAAATGCGGTGGCGCTGCGAGGCGGCCGCCGCACCTGCATCTGCTTGAAGTCTCTACTGTCTGCCGGTTCTAAACTCGCTAACCCGGGCGCGCTGCTTACGGCGGCCGTACTGTCGTCGGTACTGCTGGCGGCCGTGTGGGCGGCACCCGCCGGGGCGGCCGGCCGTCGCTACTCTACTGCGTGGTCTACGTGGGTTACCCGCCTGGGGTTGCCCAAGAGCCTGCCTACCCAAACCGTGCCCGGCGATACGGGGCGCTACCAGCCTAGCCGCCGGCCGCGCCTGCGCACCGTGCGCGACCGGGCGGGCAGCCGCTTTGGGCAGCGCGGGCGCCGCTCGCCCCTCATTTTGCCACTGCCCAAGAGCGTGCAGCTGGAGGTGACGCCCGACGATAGCCTCAAAAACTACAACGTGCGCGAAACGGTGGGCGGGCAGATTGACTACCGCGACCCCACCAGCATTTCGCAGGCTGAACTGCTGAAATTTCAGGAGCGGCAGGCCATCACCGACTACTACCGCCAGAAGGCGATGGGCGGCGTGGCGGGCGCTCCGGCCGCACCGGGCTCGCCGCAGGCCCAGCGCCTGATTCCCAAAATCTACCTCGGCCCGATTGCCGACCGCATTTTTGGCGGCTCCTACATTGATATCCGGCCCGCCGGCTCGCTCACCCTCAAGCTGGGGGCCAAGTACAATGTCAACCGCAACCCGGCCCTGACGCTGCGCCAGCAGAGCGTGGGGGACTTCATTTTCGACCAGAATATGAACCTCAACCTGAGCGGCCAGGTGGGGACCAAGCTCAAGCTCGTTTTCAACTACGACACCAAGGCGGCGTTCGACTTCGACAACCAGATGAAGTTCGACTACGCCGGCCAGCCCACCGACATTCTGCGCAAGCTGGATTTGGGTAATGTGAGCATGCCGCTGAACAACTCGCTGATAACGGGCGGCTCCAACTTGTTCGGCATCAAGACCCAGCTGCAATTTGGCCGGTTAGGGGTGACGGCGGTGGCCGCCACCCTGCGCGGCTCGCAAGACGAGGTGCGCGTGCAAAACGGGGCCCAGAGCCGCACCTTCGAATTGAAGGCCAGCCAGTACGAGCGCGACCGGCACTACTTCCTGAGCCAGTATTTCCGCGATAATTACGACGTGGCGCTGGCGGGCCTGCCCACGGTGCGGAGCGGCTTCGAAATCCGGCGCCTGGAGGTGTGGGTAACCAACGACAACCGCACCACCGCCGACCTGCGCAACGTGGTGGCCCTGCAAGACATTGCCGAGCCGCGCCTGCAACGCCTGTACCGCCCGCAGTTTTACAACAGCGCCCGCAATCCTACCGTGAAAACGCCGCCCAGCAACGCGGCCAACAACCTCTACCCCACCCTGCGCGGCGGCGGCAACGCCGCCCGCGACAATTTGCAGGTCGAGTCGTTTCTGGGTAGCCTAGGGCTAGTGAAAAGCCTTGATTACGAGCGCCTACGCGCCCGCAAGCTACAGCCCAACGAGTACACCTTCAACGCCCAGCTAGGGTACGTAAACCTGAACACGACCTTGCTGCCCGACCAGGTGCTGGGCGTGAGCTATGAGCTGCTCTACAATGGCCAGCCCTACACGGTGGGCGAAACCCAGACCGAATACGCCGGTGCCCAGGCCGACCAGGTTATTTTCCTGAAGATGCTGAAGGCCACCAACCCCGGCGTGGCCATTGCCGACCCGGCCGTGAACCCGGCCAACCCCAACCTGCTCACCCGCAACACGCCAACCTGGGATTTGATGATGAAAAACATCTATCCCCTGAATACCTCGCAGATAAACCGCGATAATTTTCAGCTCCAGATTATTTACAAAGACGACGTTACGGGAGTTGATTTGATTTCCTTGAAGGAGGGCCAGCGCGTGCAGAACGTGCCGCTGGTGCAGGTGCTGGGCCTAGACCGCGTGAACGCCAACAACGACCGCAACGCCGACGGCAACTTCGACTTTTTTCCGGGCATTACGGTTGACCCGGAATTGGGCAAGATTATTTTTCCGAGCGTGCAGCCGTTTGGCTCGTACCTGAAGGCACAGTTTGACACGCTAGGGCCCAACGCCGCCAACGAGCGCCTGCTGGCCCAGAAATACGTGTACCAGGCGCTCTACAACCAGACCCAGAGCGACGCCCAACAGCAGCAAACCAAGGACAAGTTTTTTCTGCGCGGGCGCTTCCAGGGCACCAGCACCGATGAGATAAGCCTGCCCGGCATTGGGGTGGCACAGGGTTCGGTGAAGGTGTACGCCGGCAGCACCCTGCTGACGGAAGGTGTGGATTACCAAGTATTCTACGACCAGGCCAAGGTGAAGATTCTCAATCCGGCCTACCTCAACTCGGCCAACGAGCTGCGGATTGCCTTCGAGAAAAACGCCCTGGTGCAGGTGCAGCCGCGCCGGCTGCTGGGCACGCGACTCGACTACGCGCTCAACAAGGATGTGCTGCTGGGGGCCACGGCCATGCACATTCTGGAGAATCAGGCGCCGGGCATCAACCGGGTGAATATTGGCGATGAGCCGGCCAATAATACCCTACTGGGCGCCGACATCAGCCTGCGCAAGGACAGCCGGGTGCTCACCAAGCTCGTAGACCGCCTGCCGTTTCTGGCTACCAAGGAAACTTCCACGGTGGCCTTTACCGGGGAGGTAGCCAAGCTGCTGGCGGGCCGCTCGCAGCTGGGGCGCGGCGAAAACGGGGTCAGCTACCTCGACGACTTCGAGAACGCCCGCACGCCTTACTCGCTGGGGGGGCTAGCGGCGGTGCCCTCGTGGCGCCTGGCCGCCACGCCCGCGCCCTTCGCGGGCAGCGGCACCGATGGCCTGCGCAACGGCTACCGCCGCGCCAAGCTGGCCTGGTACACCGTAGACCAGAGCTACTACACCAACGGCCCCAACGTGCCGGCTGGCATTGCGGCCGCCACCCTCACCAACCACTACGTGCGGGGCATTCCGCGCAATGAGGTGTTTCCGAACAAGGATTTGGGCGCTACCGGCAACGGCTTCGAGTACACCTTCGACATGGCGTACTTTCCGAATGAGCGCGGCCCTTATAACTACACGCCTAATATCCGGCCCGGCGGCAAGGTGTTTTCGTCGGGCTTGCCTGACAACAACTTCGGCGGTATTTCGCGGGGCATCACGTTTGATACCGACTTCGACAACTCGAACGTGGAATACCTGGAGTTCTGGTTGATGGACCCGTTTCTGAAAGTAACCAACCCGGCCGCGCCGGCCGCGCGGGTCAACATTACCGACCAGGATGGCAACGATGCACCCAACACCACGGGCGGCAACCTAGTACTGAACCTGGGCAACGTGAGCGAGGACGTGCTGCGCGACCAGGGCCAGCACGAGTTTGAGAACGGCCTGCCCGTGCCCGGCCAGGACACCACCGGGTACACCCGCCGCACGGCCTTCGGCCGCGTCACCAACCAGCAGTTTTTGCTCGATGCCTTCAATGCGACGCCCGGCGCGCGGGCTAGCCAGGACATTGGCCTCGACGGCCTGACTGATACCGACGAGCAGGCGCAGTTTGGCACTATCCCCAACTACGCGGGGCTAGCCGACCCCTCCAACGACAACTTCCGCCACCACCTCGACCCTAGATACGACGCCAACAGCACCCAGATTCTGGGCCGCTACAAGGACTACGACAACTACGAGGGCAACTCGCCCGAGAACTCGCAGCTCAGCTCTTCGGCCTATCCCGACAAGGAGGATTTGAACCGCGACAACGTGATTCAAACCACCGAGCAGTACTACGAGTACACCATGCCGCTGCAGCCGGGCCAGTTGGCCGTGGGCGGCAACAGCTACATCACCGACAAGGTAACCAAGCTGGTGAACGGCGACCAGGTGTCGTGGTACCAGTTCCGCATCCCCATCCGGCAGCCGGGGCGGGTGCAGGGCAACGGCGGCCAGCCGTTTGGCTTCAAGAATATTCGCTTCATGCGCCTGTACATGACCGGCTGGCAGCAGCCGGTGGTGCTGCGCATGGTGCAGCCGCAGTTTGTGGCCAACCAGTGGCGCCAGTACCTGAGCCGCATCGTGGACCCACGCATTCAGGTACCGGGCATTGGCAACGCCACTGATGCCGACGCCTTTGCCGTGTCGACGGTGAGCGTGGAGGAAAACGGGCCGTCGGCGGCGAGCGCCACGGCGCCGGGCGCCACGCCCACGGGCGCCATTCCGTACGTGGTGCCGCCCAATATTACGCGCGACATAGAGTACGGCTCGACGGCCGTATCGCGCCAGCAAAACGAGCAGAGCCTGCGCCTGACCGTGACCCGCCTGCGCGACGGCTACGCCAAGGCAGCCTACAAAAACCTGGCAACCAACCTGCTGCGCTACAAGCGCCTGCGCATGTATTTTCACGCCGAGGCCAACAGCTCGGACCGCCTCAACGACGGCGATACGCGGGCCTTTATCCGCATCGGCACCGACTACAGCCAGAACTACTACGAGTATTCGCTGCCGCTGAAAGTGACCCAGCCCGGCCAAACGGCGCAGACCGATGTATGGCCCGAGGTGAACAACGTGGACCTGGCGCTGCAGGATTTTATCGACGCCAAGTCGCAGCGCAATATTCAGAACATTCCGTTTACGCAGCCCTTCACCACTACCTTAGCCAGCGGCGCCAGCATTACCATTGTGGGCAACCCCGACCTTTCGCAGGTGCAGGGCTGCATGATTGGTATTCTGAACCCAGCCGCCACCAACGTGGGCACCGATACCGATGCCAGCGACAAGAGCGTGACGCTGTGGGCCGACGAGTTTCGGGTGTTTGACTTCGACAGCCAGGGCGGCTGGGCGGCCAACGCCCGCCTGAACGTGAAGCTGGCCGACCTGGCCAACATCACGGCTACCGGCTCGTTTATCGGTGTGGGCTTCGGGGGCTTGCAAGACAAGGCCCAGCAGCGCTCGACGGCCGATGTGCTGCGCGGCGACCTCAACGCCACCATTGCCGCCGACAAGCTGCTGCCGCAGCAGCTGCGCCTGCGGGTGCCGGTGCTGGTGCAGGCCGGCCGCCAGACCATTACGCCGCAGTATGACCCGCTGGACCCCGACACCAAGCTGGAGCAGAGCCTGCAAAAATTCACCGCCGGCAACCGGCCCGATGGGGCGGCCAACGCCGCTGCCTACAAGAGCTTGGTGGTGGACCGCACCACCACCCGCAGCATTTCGGTGCTGAACGTGCGCAAGGAGCGCGGCCCCACCCAGACCAAAGCCCACCCCTGGGACGTGGAAAACCTGGCCGTGAGCTACGCCATCACCGAGCGCCTGCACACCGACATCAACACCCAGCGCGACTACACGCAGTCGTACACCGCTGCGCTGGCCTACCTCTACCAGACCACCCCGCGCAACTATACGCCCCTAGCCAGCATAAAGGCGCTCGACAACCCGTACCTCAAGATTTTTCAGCAAATCAACTTTACGCCGCTGCCCTCGCGCTTCTCATTCCGCACCGACCTGGACCGGCGCTACAACGAGCGCTTTTTGCAGCGCGTGCTTGAGCCCGGCCAGCTGCCCACCACGGCGGGCATTGCGGGTGTGTTCTACAAGTCGTTCTACATCAACCGGATTTATGACATGAGCTGGGCGCTCACCAAGGCCCTCACCCTCGACTACACGGCTACCAACCGAGGCGTAATTGACGAGGGCGTGGGCCAGAGCATTGGCGACAATACCACGGCCCAGAACAACCGCGCCGAGCAGTGGGAAAACCTCAAGCGCGGCGGCCGCACCACCAACTTCAACCAGAATATCGCCCTCACCTACCGCCTGCCGCTGGATAAGTTTCCGCTCACCGACTGGCTTTCGGCCGACACCCGCTACACGGCGCACTACACCTGGCAGGCGGCCTCCACGGCGCTGCGCGTGCCGGCTAACCCCTTTGTGGTAGGCGACACCTCAACGACGACCATCGGCAACACGGTGCAGAACAACCGCGAGCTGAGCGCCAACGGCAAGATTGACCTGGTGAAGCTCTACAACAAAGTGCGGTTCCTCAACATCATCAACAACGCGCCGCCGCCCGCGCCGCGCCCGGCCCAGCCCGACCCCAACAACCCCAACGCGCCGGCTACCCGCCCCACCCCCACTGCCCCCGACACGGCCCGCAAAGACCCGTTGCGATTCGTGAAGGCTGTGCTGCGGGCCGTGATGACGGCGCGCAGCCTCAATTTCACCTACGCGCAGTCGAGCGGTACGCTGCTGCCCGGCTACACGCCGGCTACCCGCTTTTTTGGGTTGGATAACCGCCTGGGCGGCGGGCTAGCCCCCGGCATTCCGTTTATCCTGGGTCAGCAGTACACCACCGGCGAGCTTTACAACCTAGCTAACGCTAACGGCTGGTACACCGAACAGAGCCAGTATCTGAACACGCCGCTCTCCAATATTCTGACCGAAAACTTTACGGCCCGCACTACGCTGGAGCCGTTCCGGGGCTTCAATATTCAGCTTGACCTACGTAGCCAGAAGGTGCGCAACAACGAGGCCTACTACCGCAAAGCTATCGACGTGGACAACGTAGCTTACATCAACAATGGCACGCTCAACCCCTTCAAAGACGGGCGCCTGGCCCGCACCCAGGCGCTGGGGACCGGCTCGTACAGCGTGAGCACCATTACAGTGCAAACGCTCTTCGGCGACCTCGGGGCTAACGGCGAAACCAGCAAGGCCTTTGAGCGCTTCGTCGCCAACCGCGCCATTGTGCAGCAGCGCCTACAAGCCCGGAACCTGCCGGATGTGCGCTCGGTCATCACGACGCCGGGCACCCAGGCTACCCCCACTACCCCAGCTACGCCGGACATCTATACCAACCAGGCCACGAACCTTTACAGCTACAACTCGCAGGATGTACTGCTGCAAAGCTTCCTCGACGCCTACCACGGCAAGTCGTCGGATGACTACGAGGCCAAGACCTTTAACCCCTTCTCGGTGATTCCGCTGCCCAACTGGAACATTCAGTACGACGGCTTCTCGAACCTGCCGGGCGTGCGCAACGTGTTCCGCTCCTTCACCCTGAGCCACGTGTATTCGTCGCTCTACAACCTGGGCGGCTACACCACCTCCACGCTCTACGAGCGGGAGCCCGAGTTTGGCCCGTCGCAGGCCACGGCGTTCGTGTCCAACGCCACCGGCCAGGTGGTGCCCTACTACGTGGTGGGCCAGATAAGCCTCGTCGAGAGCATGGCACCGCTGCTAGGGGTCAATTTTCAAACGACCAACAACGTAACCGGCCGCGTGCAGTACAACACCGCCCGCGCCGTGGCCCTCAATGTCACCAACGCCCAGGTAACCGAGCTGCGCACCACCGAGCTGGTGGTGGGCCTGGGCTACGCGGCCACCGGCTTCAAGCTGCCCTTCCGGGTGGGCGGCGAGCAGCGCGTGCTCAAAAACACGCTCACCGGCCGCCTCGACCTCAGCATTCGCGACAACGCCACCATCCAGCGCAGCATCCTGGGCTCGGTTGACCCCGTGCCGGGGGCGGCAGCGACGCCGGCTACTAGCACCACTCCAGCGGCGCTGGGCTCGCCGGCCGTGGCGGGCGTGGTGGGCACCGCCACCAGCCAGATTACCAACGGCTCGCTGCAAGTGCAGCTGCGCCCCACCGTCGATTATTTGCTCAATGCCCGCCTGAACCTCCAGTTCTATTTCAGCCAGACCATCACCCAGCCCCGCGTGAGCAATGCCTTCCGCAACGCCACCACCGAGGGCGGCATTTTGCTGCGCTACAGCCTGCAATAAAAATGTGAGGCTAGCTTGCGCTGGCCGACGCCTAGTAAGCAGGGCGCGACTGTACTTTTGCCTTACTTCTACCCCTGGCCCTGCGGTGCCAGCTGAAGCTTACCCAACATTTATTTCCGATGAACATTCCTGCCACGCTGCACTACACCAAAGACCACGAATGGATTAGCCTGGACGGCGACACGGCCACCATCGGCATCACCGACCACGCGCAGCGCGAGCTCGGCGACATCGTGTATGTCGATATCGACACCGTGGACAAAGACATTGCCCAGCACGACGTGTTTGGTACGGTAGAGGCCGTGAAGACGGTTTCGGACCTTTTCAGCCCCATCAGCGGCACCGTGCTCGAAGTAAATGCCAAGCTAGCCGACGCGCCCGAAACTGTAAACTCGGACCCCTACGGCGAGGGCTGGATTATCAAGATGAAAGTGGCCAACCAGGGCGAGATTGCCGACCTGCTCTCGGCCCAGGCCTACGGCGAGCTGGTGGGCGCCTAGCCCCTAGCCTGCTCTTTGCTTAGTTGGAAGACCGTCGTGCTGCGCATGACGGTCTTTTTTGCTTTCCCAATCCGCCATGAAAACCTTCGTTCACCGCTTCGCCGGCCCGCTCGCCCTGCTGTGGCTAGCCCTGCTGCTGGTGCTCACCCTCACCCCGGCCCAGGAAATGCCGCGCACCCCCGAGTGGAAATTTCTGTCGTTTGACACGGCGGCGCACGCGGGCGTGTTTGCCGGGTTGGCGGGCCTGGCCGGGCTGTGGGCCGCCCCGCGCCGGCGCCACCCGGCTAGCCTCGTGCTGCTGGGGTGCCTCGCCATTGGCGCCCTCATCGAGGTGCTGCAATACGCCATGCAGCTCGGCCGCCACGCCGAGTGGACCGACCTGCTGAGCGATGCCGTGGGCACGCTGCTGGGGCTAGCCGGGGCGGGGCTGGCCAGCCGCGGGCTGCGCCTGGGCCCCGGGCTGGGGCTAGTCCTGGTACTGCTTCCCGGCCGGGCGCCCGCCCAGGCCACCGGGCCCAACCTACCCCGCGCCCGCCAAACCATCGAGGCGCTGGCTTCCAAAAAAATGCGGGGCCGCGGCTACGTGCAGCAGGGCGAGCACCTGGCCGCGGCCTACCTGCGCGGCCGGCTGCACCAGCTGGGGCTAGCCCCGCTGGCACCCAACTATACCCAGCCCTTCACGCTGGACGTGAACACCTTTCCGGGCAAGCTGGCGCTGCGGCTGGAGCATGGCTTCGCAGCCGGGGCTGGGCCGCAGCAGCAGTTGCGGCCGGGGCAAGATTTTATAGCCGCGCCCGGCTCCGGCGGTGGCAACCTGAGCGGCCGCCGGCTTTACTACCTAGATAGCGCTACGGTGAACAATTCGCCCGCTTTTCAGCAATTTTTAGCGGAAAGCCGCCGACCTGGGGTAGTGGTGCTGCTCGATAAATACGTGCAGCAAGCCGGGCACTTACCGTCCGCCGCGCGGGCGCGCATCGACTCTGCCGCCGCCGTGCTGCGGATTGTGCCAAAGCTAACTGCCTCGCTGGCGGCGGTGCAGGCGCCGCAAATCCAGCTAGAGGCGCTGCCCCAGCCAATGTTACACCAGTTTCAGCCAGCCACTGGCTCACCCGCCTGGACGGCTACCGTGCAGCTCGACGCCCAGCTCATCCACAACTACCAAACCCAGAACCTGGCCGCCATTATCAAAGGCAGCGCCCAGCCCGATAGCTTCCTGGTAGTGTCGGCCCACTACGACCACCTGGGCATGATGGGCTGCCAGACATATTTCCCCGGCGCCAATGACAATGCCAGCGGCGTGGCCCTGCTGCTGGAGCTGGCCGCCCACTACACCAAGCCCGAAAACCGGCCCGCCTGCTCGGTGGTGTTTCTGCTGTTTGGGGCCGAGGAGGCGGGGCTGGTGGGCTCCGGCTACTTTGTGCAGCACCCGCTGGTGCCGCTGGCTAGCATCAAGTTTTTGCTTAACCTCGACTTGCTGGGCACCGGTGAGGAAGGCGCCACCGTCGTGAACGGCCGCGTGCACGAAGCGGCTTTCGCCCGCCTCACCGCCCTCAACGAGGCCCGCCACTACTTGCCGCGCCTCACGGCCCGCGGCCGGGCGGCCAACTCCGACCACTTCCCCTTTTCGGAGGCGGGCGTGCCGGCTTTTTTTCTCTACACCCGCGGCGGCAGCCTCGCCTACCACGATGTAAATGACCGGCCAACGGCCCTGTCGCTGGCCGGCTTCGCGGGCGCCTACGGGCTAGCCCATGATTTTCTAAATGAGCTGGGCGCCCGGCCAGCCACCAAATAGCTTACACACAAAAAACCCCGGCCAATTGGCCGGGGCTCTCTGCGTCGGGTGCTGCCGAAGCAGCTTAATGCATAATTAACTAATTCAATAAGTCACTCTAAAACTAAAAACCAGGTAGTTCACGCAGGATAGGCTAGTCGCTTAGCCATTCGCCTTTAGCGAGTTCAGAATTTTCTTGGCCAGGGGCTCCCACTCGGGCTTCTGGCGGTCGGCGCAGTTGAAGGTGCAGATGAGCAGCTTGCCCTGCACATCGGTGAAGAACACGAGCGTGTATACCTCGTGGCCCATTTCAGGCTTCATATATTCCAGAAAGCCCACTTTACGGCCGCCCACTTCTTTCACCCCCTCGCTAAACCAGGTAGCCTTGTTGTACTGCTTGTGGTAGGCCTTGGCAAAGTTGTTCTCGTATATCTCGACCATGTCCTGGTCGGCATCGTTGTCGGAGTAGTTGAAGGCGAGCGACACCAGATTGTTGTTGGTGAATACCACGCTGGGGCGGCTGCTGGCGTGGGCATAGGCAAAATCCATTTGCTGCTCGGTCATCACCTCGAAGCCTTTGGGAATGAGCACCTCTACGCGCTCGCTAAGCACACGCTTCTTAATTAGCTCAATCTCGGCGGCGGGGCGGGCCGCCATTAGCAGGCTGGCACAGCTGGTAAGCAGCAAGAGTACAATTTTTTTCATGAGCGTAAGTGGGTATATAGTATCGGGTAGAGGAGTAGTTGCGTTGTTTCGGGAACTAAGTTACATGCAAAAGGTGACGTTTGTTCAAAAATGCATTCTGCTCATTTAAGGCAGGTTAATACGGATTTTAAACTGATTTATTTCCATTTACCACCTTGATTAACAGCATTATACTATCACAAGCAAATGATTTATCTTAGCACTATTATCAGAAACGGAGCCTAAAAAAGGTTTTTATTTCCGGCAACAATGCAAAAACTACCGGGAATGATACAGGACTTTTTGATTTTTTCTTTACGCAGTTGCGCGGCCCCCGGATTTATTTATAGGATATTATTAAGCTGCTCCTTGATTTTTTCCAACTCCTCTTTCATACCCACCACGAGGTGCTGCACGGTCGCGTCGTTGGCTTTCGAGCCTATCGTGTTGATTTCGCGGCCTATTTCCTGGGCCAAAAAGCCCAGTTTCTTGCCCACGGCCTCGTCGGGCTGGCGGGTGGCTAGCTCAAAGTAGCTGAGGTGAGCGGCTAGGCGCACTTTTTCTTCGGCAATGTCGAGCTTTTCGATGTAGTAGAGCACTTCCTGCTCGAAGCGCGTGGCATTGAACTGCTCGTGCTGGGTTAGCTCGGCCAGGTGGGCGGTCAGGCGCTGGCGCACGTGGGCAATGCGCTGCGGGTCGTGCAGCTCCACGGCCGCCAGTTGCTGCCGGATGGTACCGACGTAGCTCAAAATCTCCTGCTGCAACGTCTGGCCCTCATCCTGCCGAAACTGCTGCATGGCGGCCAGCGCTTCGGTCAGCAGCGGTTGCAGCTCGGCCCAGGTGGGCTCGTCGGCACCGGCTTCGGCCTGGCTGGCCTGGGCCGCTTCGGTGGCGGTGGGCACCACGCCGGGCAGGCGCAGGGCGGCCAGCAGCGTTTCCTCGCCGGGCTTGATACCTAGCGAGTTGGCCACGCCGGCCAGCTCGTGGTAGGCTGCCAGCAGCGCCTCGCGGTTGAGGCTAGGAGCCGCACCAGCGCTGGCCGGGCGGCTAAAATCGAAGTTGAAATTGACCTTCCCGCGCAGCAGGGCTTTGGTGATTTGCTGGCGAATTTCAAGCTCGTGGGCTTGCAGAAAACGCGGCAGGCGCAGGCTCAGGTCGAGGGTTTTGGAGTTGAGCGAGCGTAGCTCGGCCGTGGCGGTATAGCGCTCGGTTTCGCGGTGAGCCTGGCCAAAGCCAGTCATGGATAGCAGCATAAGCTTGGGGGTAAGGGCGCCGCCGGGTGGCGGGCGCCGCCAGCAAATTTAACCGGTTGTACGGCGGCCGGGGGGCTAGCGGCGGGTGGGCCGGCCGGTTTGGCGCCCAGCGCGGCACCTTGCTCGCTCACCTTCAGCAATTACTCGCTCAATCGATTCGGGCCAGAAACTACCTCACGTCCGCCGGGCCCGCCACACCTGGCCGGCCAGCCACAACCCCAGCACGCCCGCCCCACTCAGCAGCACACTACGCTCGGGCAGGGTGGCTAGCCGCAGCAGCGTGTGCAGCGCCCCTACACCCAGCGCGGCGCCCGGCACTTGGCGCACCCAGGCTCGCCAGGGCAGCAGGCTGGCCCACGACACGCCCACCAGCCGGGCCGTGTGGGCGAGGTAGTAGCCAGCTTGCCCGTAGGTGCTGACAACGAAGGCCAGCGCCACGCCCGCTAGCCCCAGCAGCCGGTAGAGCGGGTACATCAGGGCCAGTGCCAGGCCCAAATCGAGCAGCGCCCCGCGCGTGATGCGGCGGCCCTGGCCCTTGTGTTGCAGCAGGGCCGTGAAGTTGTAGGCCCGCAGCGGCACCACCAGCGAGGCCACCACAAACAGCGGCACTGCCGCGTCGTAGCGGTGCGCAAACGCCACCCCAAACAGCTCGTGCCGGAAAAAGAGCAGGAAGAAAAACAGCGGAAACACCAGCTGCCCCAGCAACGCCCCCGCTGCTCGCAGCAGCCCTAGCCGCTCGGCATCAGTGCGTTGTGGCTCGCCAAAGTGCAGCAGCAGCGAGCTGCCCGCTGCCCCCAGCAGCAGCGGCAAAAACGGAACATCCAGCGTGCCATTGAAGTAGAGGGCAAACAGGGCCGCTGGCAGCAAGAAATTCAGCGCCAGCTTATCGACCCACCGAAACAGCACCTGCACTACCTCATTAAGCGCGGTGTGCACCCAGAGGCTGCGCACCGCGCCCCACGGTTGCCGCGGGGCCGGGCTGGCTAGCCCCAGCCCCGCGGCAACCGTGGGGCTGGGGCTAGCCAGCCCGGCCAGCGCGGCCAGGCGCAGGGCAGTGCCGGCCAGCAGGCAGCCTAGCAGCTGGGGGCTGCTCAGCCAATGGTTTATCAACAGCGCATGGCTGGCGATGAACACGGCGGCGTAGCTCACGCTAACCAGCGCCACCGGCCGCAGCTGCCGCTGCACCAGCACGTAGGCTTCGAGCACGGCCACGGGCACGTTTAGCAGCAGAAAAACGCCCGCCTGCCACGGCGCAAACGACGAGCCGCCCCCCCATTGCAACCCGGCAAAGACGCTGGCCGGTACCAGCAGCCACCCCGCTAGCCCCATTAGGTGCGCGGGGCGAGCCGCCCGCAACAGCTCGCGCAGCTGCGCCAGTGGGTAGGTAAGCACCAGCGTGGGCACGCCCAGGCACGCCACCACGTGCAGCACCTGCCACTGCACCCAAAAGCTTTGGTAGCGCCCGTAGTAGGCCGGGCTGGTGGTGCGCGCCAGCCACACCAGCGCCACCACGCTGGCCAGGGTGGGGAAAAACCGAATCAGAAAAATGGCCGCGCTAGTGCCGAGCAGCGTGCCGCGCGTAGGCGTTTCGGGCGTGGGCGTCACAATCGTCGCGGTTTAGTTCTTTGAGGAGCCTGGCCGGGTTGCCGGCCAGCACGCAGTAGCCGGCCGGGAAGCTGCGCGTAACCACGGCCCCCGCTCCCACCACCGTAAAATCACCCAGCTCGACGCCCGGCAGCACGACCGCCCCCATACCCAGCCAGCAAAACCGCCCGATGCGCAAGGGTGGCCCGGCCACGCCGGCGGCATTGGTCACCGGGTCGTGGTTGGCCGAGATGAGGCCTACCTGCGGGCCCAGGTTGGTAAAGTCGCCCACTGCCACGCCATTGTCGGCGTTGATGTACACGCCCGGCGAGTCGCCCGGAAACGACCCTAGCCCCGCCACCAGCCGCCCGGGGCTGCGGATGGTGGCTGTATGGTGCACCGCCCAGCGCACGCCCGCGTTCTGGCGCAGCACTTTTCTAAACAGCCCGTCGAGCACGTAAAAGCTCAGCGGCATTTCGGGCCGCAGCCCCAGCATGCGCCCCAGCGCGTGTTTTAACCCATGTAGCATCTTCGGGGAGTTGGCTAGCCCCAGCCGGCGGCCAGCGGCCAAACTTACCACCGCGGCGGCCGCGCGGCGCGGCGGCGGGGCCGGGCCGTAGTTTTGCAGCGATGAATTTTCTCCGCTCGCTGCTCGAAGCGGCCCTCATGATGGTGGTGCTGCTGGGCCTGGCCCGCTGGGCGCTGGGGCTTTTCAGTAAAAAAGCTACCGTGTACCGCCCCACGCCCGCCCGGCAGCTAGCCCTGCTTAGCTGGCCGCTGCTGGCAGTGGGCACCGGCCTGGCCACGGCCGCGCCGGGGCTGGTGGCCAACACGGCCTTCGAGCGGTGGCTGGCCTGGGCGCTGCTGCTGGCGGTGCTGGCGCTGGCCGCCCCGGCGCTGCTGCTGCACCTGCGCTACTACACACTCAACGCAGTTACCACGCTTGTTTTCAACCCTCTGGAAGGCCGCCTGCAAGTAGCTCTCGACGAGGTACTGGCCTACGACCCCGCCCGCCAGGGCTGGCCCGGCCCCGTAGAGTGGAGCCGCTGCCGCTGGCCCGGCGTGTTTTGGCGGCGCTACGAATACCTGCGCCTGCCCTTGCCGCAGGGCGACATTATCCTCACTAGCCTCGTGCTGCCCGATATGCACCTGCTGGTGCGCTACCTGCGCCATTTTGGCGTAGAGGTCGTAGAACGACGCCGCGCCTGGGCGTGGATTTGAAGGCATTGGCAAGCATCAGTTTCTTAGGAAAGGCTGCTTGCTGAATTCAATTTACGCGCTACTAATTAATTGCTCACTGCTCACTCATACCTCAGAAAATGCCCCTTCTGCACTACCTCGACCAGGGCGACCCCGGCGCCCGGCCGCTCGTCATTTTGCACGGCCTTTTTGGCACCCTGGATAACTGGCAGACCCTAGCCCGCCGCTGGGCCGAGGACGCTGGCCTGCGCGTCGTTTCGGTGGATTTGCGCAACCACGGCCGCTCGTTTCACGCGCCCGAGCACAGCTATGCCCTCATGGCGGAGGACGTGTTGGCCGTTTTCGACCACCTCGCCCTCGACCCTAAGCGCCTCACGCTCATAGGCCACAGCATGGGCGGCAAGGTAGCCATGTGCCTGGCGCTGGGCTACCCCGAGCGGCTGGCCCAGCTTATTGTCATGGACATCGCGCCGCGCTTTTCCGACATGGAGCACCAGGACGACATCATCGCCGGGCTGCAAGCCGTGGACCTGCGCACCATCGAAACCCGGCAGCAGGCCGAGGCGGCGCTGGCGCGCACCATTCCGCAGGTGGGCGTGCGGCAGTTTTTGCTCAAAAACCTGTATCGCCGCGAGGACAATTCCTTTGCCTGGCGCATCAACCTGCCGGCGCTGGTCGCCAATCTGGCGGCCGTGGGCCAGGAAATCAGCTCGGCCGAGCCGTTTCTCAAGCCCACGCTCTTCGTGCGCGGCGGCAAGTCGAACTACATTTTGCCCGAGGATAAGCTGACCGGCATCCCGGCGCTTTTCCCGCAGTCGCAGGTCGTTACCGTGCCCGATGCCGGCCACTGGCTGCACGCCGAGAAGCCGGATGAAGTATTTGAGTTGGTCAAAAATTTTGCTTTGATGTAGCGTGGCTTTGCCGGCGGTCGCCCGCCGTTGCCCGCTCCCCCTTGTGGCCTGAAAGCCCGCGCTAGCCCCATGCTTTACCTGATTCCTACCCCGCTGGCCGACGGCACGGCGCCCCAGGTGCTGCCGCCGCAGGTGGTGGCGGCCGTAGCCCGGCTACCTTATTTTCTGGTCGAAAACCTGCGCACCGCCCGCCGCTTCGTGAAGGAAGTGGCGCCGCACCGCGTTATCGAGGATATCCGCTTCGTACTCATTGACAAAGACAGCACGCCGGCCCAGGTAAAAGCCGCGCTGGAACCCTTGGTGAAGGAGAAAATCGAAGCCGGCGTACTCTCCGAGGCGGGTTGCCCGGGCATTGCCGACCCCGGCGCGGCGCTGGCCCAGGAGGCGCATCGGCTGGGGTTGGCGGTGCGCCCGCTGGTGGGGCCGTCGAGCATTCTGCTGGCCCTCATGGGCTCGGGGCTCAATGGGCAGCGGTTTGCCTTCCACGGCTATTTGCCCATTGAGAAAGGCGCCCGCATTGCGGCCATCAAAAGCCTGGAAAAGGAAGCTAGCCAGCGCGACCAAAGCCAGCTTTGCATCGAAACGCCTTACCGCAACGACCAGCTACTAAGCGACTTGCTGGCTCATCTGGCGCCCGTCACCCGCCTCTGCGTGGCCACCGACCTCACCGCGCCCACCGAGTACCTGCGCACCCTGGCCGTGGCCGATTGGCGCCGCTTGCCCGAGCTGCCCAAGCTGCACAAGCGCCCCGCCGTGTTTGCCTGGGGCAAGTAGCCGCCGCTGCTAGCCCCCTTGCAGCAGCCAGCCCTCGGCGGCGGCCGGCTCTTCAAAAAGACGGTAGCTGAGGTTGGCCGCCTTGGCCTCGTGCACGAGCTGCGAGCTGGCCAGGCGGGCAAATACATCCTGCGGCAGCAGAATGGCACCCCGAAAAACCACACTGCGCGTGAGCCAGTTGACGCGTATTCACTCGCTTTCCTCGGGGGTATAAGGCTGCATCAGGCGCTGGTCGGCGAGCACCTTATCCCAGCCGCGCTGGGTGAGCAGGTTCACCAGCTGGCCCAATAAGCCTTGCAGGTCAGTGAGTTGGCGCGGGCCGGGCTGGTACTCCACCACCGCGTAGCCGCGCGGGTGTTCGAGCAGCCGGGCCACGGCATTTTGGTAATAGAGGCGAAACGCGGGCGAGTCAGCAGGCATGGCACAAGCGGGCCGCGCTTCGGGCTCTTCGCCCGGCATACCCGGCTAGCCCGCCGAAGGTTGCAGCGCCACCGCAAAAGCCGTGCGCCCGCTAGCTTCCGTTTCGAGGCGGAAGGCGAAGCCGTGGGCCAGCAAAATATCGCGCACCAGCACCAGCCCGATGCCCTGGCCACTCGGCTTGGTGCTAAAAAAGGGCGTGAACAACCGCTGGCTCACCTCGGGGCTGAGGGGCGGGCCGTCGTTTTCGAGGGCCAGGGTGGGCGGCTGGGCGGTGGTGCGCACCCACAGGTTGCCGCCGGCGGGGCCAATGGCTTCGAGGGCATTTTTGGCCACGTTGAGCAGCGCCTGGGTGAGCTGCTGCGAATCGGCGGCCACCACGAGCGGGCCTTCACTAGCCAGCTGCCAGTGCCAGGTAATGCCCTGGGCCGCACTTTGCGGAGCTAGCAGGCGGCCCAGGTCGCGTAGCAGCGCGTGCACATCGGTAGGGTGCGGGGCGGGCGGCGGCAGGCGCACCAGCCGGGCGTAGGCGGCCACGAAGTTGGCGAGCTGCGTGTTGCGGGCGATGCTCACGGCTAGGCCCTCACGGTAGTCGAGGCGGTCATCGGGGGCGAGCTGCGGGGCATAGTGCCCAAAGCTGCCCAGCAGCGAGTTCACCGCCCCGATGGAGTTGTTGACCTCGTGCGACATCAGCCGGATGAGCTGTTCGTAGCTCTGCTTTTGGTGCTGGCGCAGCTCCTCGGTCAGCTCCTCCAGCACCACGAAGCGCCGCTGAAAGCCCCGGTCGAGAAAGTGCGCTGCGGCCGCGCGGTAGAGCTGGCCGCTGGGCAGGCGCACGGGCTGGGTTTCGCCGCCGGCCAGGCCGGCCAGCCCCCCCCCCCAGGGCGCGGGCAGGCTAGCCACCGGCTGCCCAAGCAGCGCGGCGGCGGGCTGGCCCAGGGCGCGGGCCGCCGCCGCGTTGGCGCTAGTTATCTCGCCCTCAAAATTCAGCAGCAGCACGCCGGCCGGCGAGGCGGCCAGCAGCCGCTCTAGCAGCACGGCCTGCTCGTGCTGGCCCACGCGCTCCTGGCGCAGGGCGTCGAGCATCTGGTTGTACACCGCAATGAGCCGGTCGAGCTCGGGCTGGCCCACGGGCTTGAATTTCAAGTTGAAATCCTGGGCGGCCAGCGCGGCCGTACCGGCCTCGATGAGCTGCACCGGCCGCAGCAGCCCGCGGTAGAGCTGCCAGGTGAGCACCGCGCTGGCCACAATCGTCAGCTCGCAGGCCACAAACAGCCGGGGCTGGCGGGTGCGCACCTGCGCCGCCAGCCCAATGAGCACGGCATACAGCGGCAACAGAAAAAGTAACAGCTTGCTACGAAGCGACATGGCAACCGGGCATTGGGGGTTGATAACTACCCTAGCGAAAGGCCTCCCCCGCTAAATAAGGAGCGGCGCAGCCTCGAAGCTACCCATCGCCAGCCATCATTTGCCGGTATTTGGCTGCCTTGCTTCTTTTTGGGGAGAGAGGATTGGGGAGGGAGGCACCCCCATCAGGCGAGCTACTCGCTGTACGGAATGCCAAACTTATCCAGCCTTCGGTAGAGCGCGCCGCGGCTCAAACCCAGGGCGCGGGCCACGCGGCTGAGGTTGCCCTGGTAGTGGGCCACGCTCTGGCGTATCATCTGCTCTTCCAGGGCCTCCAGCGTCATGGAGCCGGGGGCGGGCAGCTCGGCGGGGGCGGCGGGGCGGGGCGCGGGGCTAGCCCCGGCGGGGGCCTGCAAGTCGCCAGGGGTCAGCTCGTCGTGCGGGGTGGTGAGCACGGTGCGCTCGACCAGGTTTTTAAGCTCGCGGATGTTGCCGGGCAGCGGCTGCTCTTGCAGCCAGTGGGCGGCCGCCGGGCCTAGCCGCAGGCCGGGGCGGTGGTAAGTGGCTTGCAGCTGGGCCACGAAGTGCCGGGCCAGGGCCGGAATATCGGTAGCCCGCTCGCGCAGGGCGGGCAGGCGCAGCGTAATAAGATTGAGGCGATAAAACAGGTCCTCGCGAAAGCGGCCCTGAACTACCATTTCGGCCAGGTTTTTATTGGTGGCGGCCACCACGCGCAGGTCGAGGCGGCGGGGCTTGCTGTCGCCAAGCACCTCGTAGGTGCGGTCTTGCAGCACGCGCAGCAGCTTCACCTGGCTAGCCAGCTCCAGCTCGCCGATTTCATCCAGAAAAATAGTGCCGCCATTGGCTAGCTCGAAGCGGCCCACCCGGTCGGCCCGGGCATCGGTAAACGCGCCGCGGCGGTGGCCAAACATCTCGCTCTCAAACAAGCTGGCCGAAATGCCGCCCAGGTTCACCTTCACGAAGGGCTGGCCGCGGCGGTGGCTGTTGTGGTGCAAGGCCTCGGCAATCAGCTCCTTGCCGGTGCCACTTTCGCCCTCTATCAGCACCGAGGCATCGGTGGCGGCCACCTGGCCCACTTGGCGCAGCACGGCCAGCAGGCGCGGGTCGTCGCCCACAATGTTGCCAAAGGCAAACTGCCGGTCGAGGGCCGCCCGGCCGGCCGGCGGGGCTTCGGCCGGGGGCACTTGCAGCTGCAAGGTGGTGGCAATGGTTTGCAGCAGCGCCTCGTTTTGCCAGGGCTTGGTGATAAACTCGGCGGCACCGGCCTTCATGCCGGCCACGGCCAGCGCAATGCTGCCCCAGCCCGTGAGCAGCACCACCGGCACGGCGGGCGCCAGGGCCTTGAGCTGGGTGAGCAGGGCTAGCCCATCGGCGCCGGTGGTGGCGGCCGAGAAGTTCATATCGAGCACGATGAGCCGGGGGGCGCCCTCGCGCACGGCGGCCAGCGCCTCGGCCGGGCCGGCGGCGGCGCGCGTGGCGTAGCCGGCCTGCTTGAGCAGCAGCCGCAATGAGGTGCGCACCGCCAGGTCGTCATCGACGATGAGAATCATGCGGGGTGGTTGAGATTTTATTGGTCATTACAAACCGTCCGTCATGCTGAGCCTGCCGAAGCATCTTGGTCGAATCGTTAGAGCAGTACCCTAGCGGTGCGACCAAGATGCTTCGGCAGGCTCAGCATGACGGACGGTTGAACAGTTGCGGCAGAATACCGACCCTAGCGGCCGTTGATGCTGCTGCCGCCGGTGGCGTTTTTAGTAACCTCGGGCGAGCCGTAGTACTTGATGCTGCTGCCGCCGCTGGCCTCAGCCAGCAGCACTTCCTTCACGGCGAGCTTGGCGATGCTGCCGCTGCTGGCCTCAATCTGGCTGCGGTTGGTGAGCAGCTTCTCGCCGTTGAAGACCGAGCCGCTCGTGATTTTGAGGTCGAAGCGCGGGGCCTGGCCGGTGAGGTCGATGACGCTGCCGCCGTTCTGGCGCACGATGAGCACGCCCACGCTGACATCGGCCCGCACGGCGGCGCCCGACGAGATATCCAGCTGAAAATCAGTGGCTGCAAAAGGTCCGCTGGCCGTAACGGCGGCGCCGCTGCCAGCGGCCAGCGCCGTGAGCTGGTCGGCCGTGATGGCTACGCGCAGCTTGCGCTGCTGGCGGTCTTTCTTGGAGTTGCCGGCGCGCTCGTCGGGGTTGTCGTAGTGCACGTTCAGCACGCCATCGCTCACCTTGGTGAGGATGTGCTCGCGCTGGTCGAGGGTGGTGGCGCTTACCTCCACCTGCTGGGCGTGGCCCCCGGTGAGCACCAGTTCGATGCCGGTGCCCACGTTGATGGCGCGGAATTTTTCGACCGGCCGCACCTGCGGGCCGTTGGCGGCCGCCGCAGTGGTGGCCGCAGCATCGGTTTGGGCGGCGGCGGGCGCCAGGGCCAGCAGCCAGAGGGCGGCGGGCAGCAAGTATTTTTTCATGAACTCAGAAAAGCGGCGAAGAAAATAAGCCCGCCGGCTGCAAAGAAAGAGCGCAGCGCGGCATTGGGGCCAGCCCTGGGCGGGCGGGTGAGGCTAGCGGCCGCTCACGCTGCCGCCGCTACTGGTGCGTTTGGTGAGCTGCGGCGAGCCCTGGTAGCTGATGCTGCCGCCACTGCTGGCCTGGGCCACTAGGTCCTCCTTCACCGCCACGCGCACCGAGCTGCCGCTGCTGGCCTGGGCGCGGCAGTGGTCGGCTTTGAGGTCGTGGGCATCGGTGGTGGCGCCGCTGCTGGTTTGCACGTCGAGGGTGGTGGCGCGGCCGCTCAGGTCGGCGCTGCTGCCGCTGCTCTGGCGCACGGTGAGGGTGCCGGTGTCGAGGCCCGCCTGCACGCTGGCCCCCGACGACACTTCGAGCTGAAAATCAGCGGCGTCGAAATCGCCCGAGGTGCGTACCGACGAGCCGCTGCCCGCCGTGAGGGCCGTGAGCTCGTCGGCCGTCACGGCCACGCGCAGGCGCTTGTTGGTGCGGTCGCGGTTATCGCGGTCGTCGGGGTTTTTGTAGCGCAGCGAGAGCACGCCGCCGCTCACGGTGCTTTCGATGCGGTCGCGAAGCTCGTCGGTGGCGGCGCTCACCTCCACGCGCTGGCTGCGGCCGGCCGTGAGGGCCAGCTCGATGCCCGTGCCCACGCTGATGGCGTGGAAGGTGGGCACCGCGCGCGTTTGGGCGCTTTGGGCGGCGGCGGGGGCTAGCGCGGCGAAGGAAAGCAGGGCGGGCAGCAGCAGATTTTTCATGGTGAAAAGGATGAAGTTGAAAGGCGGTAGTGTTGCGTTTGCAGGGGGTACCCGGCTAGCCGGGGGTTCGTTACGGCGGCCCGCAAAATTTTTTTCGGGCCGGGCGGCGGGCTAGCCAGGGAGATGCGGCAAAGGTGCCGGCCGCTGCCCCCGGGCCCAAGATTATTATCCCAACCGGCGCAAGCGTTATACCAACGCGGGTTTTCGGAGGTGACCGGGCGCTAAGCCAGCGCCTTTATTCCAACTCCCGAAGCTCCAGACCGGGCGCCGGAGGGCTGGTTCTGGGTTTGCGAAGCTCATCTAATGGCCTCCTAGGGGTCCATTTATTCTTCGCGCAGGGCCACGGCGGGCTGGATGCCCGCCGCCAGCCGGCTCGGGTACAGGGCGCACACGGTGGCCAGCGCATAGAGCCCCGCCGCCGCTAGCCCCATCGCGGCCAGGTACACGCCCGCCTTCACATTGAACACGCCCAGCAGCGGAAACTGCGCCGCTACGGCTAGCCCCAGCAGCAGCCCGAAGGTGGTTACTACCAATAGCTCGCCCAATACCTGCCGGCTGATGGCCGCGCCCGTGGCCCCCAGCGCCCGGCGCACTCCTAGCTCGGAGCGCCGCTGACTGATATTGAGCCACAGCACGCCAAACAGCCCCAGGGCCACATTCACCAGCAAAAACACGCACACCACGCCCAGGATGCCGGGCAGCGCCAAGTTTATCTTGAGTTGGGCGCGGCGCTCGTCGGGCAGGGGCCGGATGTTGCTCGACCAGCCACCGCTGGCCGCCCGAATTTCCTCGTTGAGCTTCTTTTCGAGAGCCGCGCCGCTACCGGGCTGCACCCGCACCAGCAGCACGGTGAGGGCCCGGGCCGTATCCTGCGGGCTGACGTAGTCAAAGTAGCCGGGCATGGGCTCGCTCAGCTCGCCGCCGGCGCGGTAGGCCTCGCTGATGCCAATGATGCGGTAGCGCTCGTGGTCGTTGTCGATAATAAGCTTGCCCAGCGCCGACTGGCCACCGGGAAATAGCGCGGCCTGGGCAAGCTCGGTAATAACGATGGGCTGGTAATGGGCGGGCGCCTCATCGCGGCGGTCAAACCAGCGGCCGGCCACCATTTTCAGGCCCATTACTTCCCGAAACTCGGGGCCGGCATCGTACACGTCGCCGTAGACATCGGGCTTCGTTACGCCTTCGGCAGCTCTGAACTCGGTGGTGTTATTGCTGAAGGCAAACGGGGTATTGTCGACGCTGCGCGAGAGCGTGACCACGCCCGGCGTGCTGCGCAGCCGCGCAATGATGCGCTGCAAGCCGCCAAGCTGCTCGGCGCGGGGCTGCGCGCCGGGGTTCAGCTGCACCTTCCACACGTTGGCATAGGCAAAGCCGAGCGGCGTTTGGTAGTTGCGCCAGTAGTATACGCCCACGCTGCCCACCACAAAGAGCACCACGAAGGCCAAGAAAATCTCCAGAATCAGCAAGCCGTTGGCGCGCTTGCGGTTCCACATCAGGGTAAACAGGTGGCGCAGCATCTTTTTTTACTTAGAAATTAATTACCAATTGATTGGCTAGGCCCCAGTGTCGCCTTTAAGGGCCTGCACGGCTTGCAGCTTCGACATTTTGTAGGCCGGATAAGCCCCCGACAGCACGCCGAAAAACAGCACCATACCCAGCGCCACCCCAAATACCCGGGCATTGAGGGCGTAGGTCGAGTAGGCAAAGAGGTGGCTGCTGTTGAGTAGCGCCAGGGCGCCCGCCGCCAGGGCTAGCCCCAGCGCACCACCCAGCAGCGTCAAGAAAATATTCTCGACCAGGAACTGCCCCACCAGCCGGCCCGCCGTGGCCCCGAAGGCCTTGCGCACCCCAATCTCGCCCGAGCGCTCCAGGGTGCGGCTCACGTTGATATTCACCAGGTTAAGGGCCGGCAACAGCATAAACAACAACCCTAGCCCCAGCACCACCTTCGTGAAGCGGCCCACCCCCCCATCGGCGCCCGCATCGTTGTCGGAGCGCGCCGTGTAGGAAGCGAGCAGCGTTTGGGCCCGCATATTGAGCTGCTTGAACTGCTTGGGGTCGGGCAGCGGCGTGTGCCGCACCACCTGCTGCACCTCGGCCTTGATGGCCGGCACATCGGCCGCCTGCCGGGCCAGGATGATGGCCTGGTACCCGCCCAGCAGGTCGGGCTTGCGCAGGTTGTCGGGGCCGGTGGTCACGGGCGTCCACACCTCGGCGTAGGAGTTGAGGCGGGCCACGGCCACATCCTGCACCACGCCCACCACGCGGTAGCGCACGGCGTCGATTTCGATGGGGCGGCCCACCACGCCCCTATCGGTGCCGAAGTAGCGCCGCGCCGTGGTGGCCGTGAGCACGGCCAGCCGGGCCGCGTCGCGCACCTCGCCGGGGTTGTAGGGCCGGCCTTCCAAAAACTCAAAATCGAGCACCTGCCAAAACTCGCCGTCGGTGCGCTTGAGGTCGAGCTTGAGCACCTGCTGGCCCACGTAGGCCACGGCCACGCCGTAGTTGGCCTCGCTCAGCGACACCTTTTCGGGCGTTTTAAGGGTGCGAATGTGTTGGTCGAGAAAAGCGTAGCCCACGGAGTTATTGCTCTGCCCGCCGTCACGGTACAGCAGCTGCATCCGGCTGACGAACAGCATCCTATCCACGTGCAGCTCGGGCCGGTGCGGCCCCACCGTGTAGTCGTACATGGCGTACACCACCAGCAAAATCATCAGCGTGAAGCTGATGCCAAACAAGCTAATGGCGGTGAAGACCTTGCGCCGCAAAAGGACTTTCCAGGCGATTTTTAGGTAGGAAAGAAGCATGGCTTTTTAAAGTAAAAATTATGAATTAAAAATCAAGAATGAGGGCATTGCGCGGCGCTCACAGGGGCAATGACCGGCGCGCCTAATGCGCATTTTCACTTCCTCCTTTTTAATTTTTAATTGGTTTTCACGCCACCTGGCGGCCGTCAAAAAAGCGGATGAGGCGGCCGGTTTTCAGTGCCTCGCGCTCATCGTGGGTCACCATCACGAGGGTGGTGCCCTGGTCGCGGTTGAGGGCTAGCAGCAGCTCCATTATCTCCTCCCCCATCACCGAGTCGAGGTTGCCGGTGGGCTCGTCGGCCAGAATTATCTCGGGCTGGCCGGCCAGGGCGCGGGCAATGGCCACGCGCTGCCGCTGCCCGCCCGAAAGCTGCGCCGGAAAGTGATTGGTGCGCGCAGTGAGCCCCACCTGGTCGAGGGCGGCCAGGGCGCGGCGGCGGCGCTCGGCCCCGCCCACGCCGGGCCGGTAGAGCAGCGGCAGCTCCACGTTGTCGCGCACCGAGAGGTCGTTGATGAGGTGGTAGCTCTGGAAAACGAAGCCGATTTTGTGGTTGCGCAATCCCGCCAATTCTTTGTCGGAGTACGAAGTCACGGGCCGGCCGTCAATCTCGATGGTGCCGCGGCTGGGCTCGTCGAGCAGGCCCATCAGGCTGAGCAACGTTGATTTGCCGCAGCCGCTAGGCCCCATCACCGACACAAACTCGCCGCGCCCAATGCTGAGGTTGACCTCGCTGAGCGCGATGGTTTCGATGGTGCGGGTCTGGTACACTTTTTCGATGCCGGTGAGGCGGATAACGGGGGAGTTTTGCATGGTATTCAGCAAGAGTAAAAGGCGGAGAAAGTAGCGCGCAGCTTCTGCTTCGTGCGCGAGCGCAGCGAGCATTTGGTACTAGTGGTAGTAGGTGGACCCCAGCGCGAGCGGCGCGCTACGCTCGCGCACGAAGCGAAAGCTTCGCGCTGCTATTCAGTCGGCCGCGAGCGGCTGGCCGGTTTCAAAATCAAATAACGTGAGGCCGCGCAGGCTGTAATGCGCCACCCAGCCCGCCCGCAGGGCCAGGATGTAGCTGCGCCGGGCCAGGTCCTTGGCCGCCGCGGCCAGGGTGAGGTCGGTGAGCGAGAGGCGGCCGGCCGCGTAAGTCGCGCGGGTGATGACGTAGCGACGCTGGGCCAGGGTATCGGCCCGGGCGGCTAGGCCAGCCTGGCCGGCCAGCGCCGGAATCTGGCCAGCCTGCGTGAGCACGGTTTGCTCGAAGCTGCGCTCATCCTGGCGCACGGCGGCCTGGGTTTGGTCGCGGGCTAGCTCGGCGGTGCGCACGGTGGCGCGGCGCCGGCCCCAGTCCACGAGCGGCAGCGAGAAGGCGAGCGCCACCTGCTGCTGATTTTGCAGGGCCAGGTAGCTATCGAGCAGGCCCGGCGCCTGGTTCACGTAGCCCAGGTTGGCGGTAAGCGTAGCCAGGAAGCCGGTGGTGCCGCGGGCCTGGGCCACGTCGCGGGTGGCTTGCAGCTCGCGCCGCTGAAAGGCCAGCACGGCGGCGCGGTGCTGGCGCGCCTGGGCCAGGGCCTCGGTGGGCACCACGGCCAGGGCGGGCGCGGGGGCGGGCACGGCCAGCGGCGGCACGGCGGGCGCCCCGGCTTCGGCGGTGGGCAGGGCGCAGTAGGTGCGCAAACTCACGGCGGCGGTTTCGGCGTCGAGCAGCGCCTGGGTCTGGGCCTGCTGGGCGCCTAGCAAGTTCAACTCTAATTGCAACAAGTCGCTTTGCGAGAGGCGGCCGAGCGCGTATTTTTCGCGGCCCACGCGCAATTGCTCGGCGGTGGCCTGGGCGTTTTGGCCGGCCACGGCGGCATTCACCTGCTGCAACAGCACGTCGAAATACAGCTCGGTCACGCGCTGGGCAATGGCCTCACGGTCTTCGAGGTACTGGCGCTGGCTTTCCTGGTAGCGCAGCGGCGCGAGGCGGCGCTCCCACTTCAGGCCGTTGAAGTAGCCGAGCGGCTGGGTTAGGCCCAGGGTAAAGGGCTGGTTATTATACCGTTTTTCAGTGCGAATAAAATCATCGAAGCGCTGCACCTGCGAGCCCACCACCACCTGCCCCCCGGTGAGGCCGATGTTCTGGGTCAGGTTCAGGGCCAGCAGCGAATTGTTGTAGCGCACACTCTGGAAGGCCGTCGTGCCATCGGGCTGCACCACCGGAATAATGGCCCGGTTGAAGCTCGGCACCACGCCCTGCAAGGCTAGCTGCGGCCGGTAGCCGGCCTGGTAGGCGCGGTAGGCCCAGTAGCCGCCCTCGCGGGCGGCGCGGGCCTGCACCGCCGGCGCCGAGGTGGCCAGCGTTTGCGCGATGAGGGTGGGCAGCGTGAGGCTGGCCGGCACCTCCTGGGCGGCGGCCGGAGCTAGCCCCACCAGCCCGCCGCTAGCTAACAATAATCCGTAACGTAGCGCTTTCATAAAACTACTGGCTGACGGTGAGCGCCGGCGTGTCGGCGTAGGTTTTGGTATCGGACACAATCACTTCCTCGCCGGCCTGCAAACCGCTCAGCACCTGCACGTAGTCGGGGTTGCTGTCGCCCAGGCGCACCACCCGGCGCACGGCCCGCCCCCCGGCCAGCACAAACACCGGCTGCTCTTGGCCGCCCTGGTAAAAGGGGCCGTTCTTGAGGCGCAGCACGCCGCGGTGGGCGCGGGTTATTACGAACACATCGGCCCGCAGATTGGCGCGCAGCGCGGGGTGGTGGTCATTGTCGAGCGTGGCATAAAACGTTACCACGCCCTTGTCCACAGCCGGGCTGATGCTGGCCACCGTGCCGCGCAGGTCGGTGCCGGGGCCCAGGCGCACGCGCACCGCATCGCCGGGGTGCAGCTGGTCGGCGTAGCTATCGGCCAGGGTGGCGCGCACCCGAAAGCGGCTGAGGTCGGCGACCCTGGCCAGGGCATCGCCGGCCTGCACGGTGGCGCCCAGGTTGTCGTTTACCCAGGTCAGCACACCGGGCAGCTGGCTGCTGATATCGGCCTGCCGCAGCTTGGCGGCCTGCTCCTGGATGCTGCGCTGCTGCATCGACACCGTGAAACCCAGCTCGCGGCGGTCGGCCTGGCTGGCCCGGCGCTGGTTGGCCAGCTGCTGGCCCAGCCGGGCGGCTTCGAGGCTAGCGGTGCGCAGGTTTAGCTCGGCCTGGCGCACGGCCTCGGCGGTGCCGCCCCCGATTTCGAGCAGGTGCTGCTCGTCGCGCAGGGCCGATTGCAGGCTGCTCACCTTCAGGTCCTGGGTTTGCTGCTGGGCTTGCAGGTCGGTGAGGCTGCGGGCCAGGGTCAGGCCTAGCTGGGCGTTCTTGTTTTGGTTGCGCAGCTGCTCGTCGTCGAGCTTAGCCAGGGTTGAGGCGGCGAGGTCTTTGTCTAGCTCCACAATGGTTTGGCCGGGCTGCACCCGGGCGCCCACCGCCAGCACCACGCGCCGCACCGTGCTCTGGATAGGGCTGACAATCACCGCCTCACGTCCCGGAATGATGGTGCCGCTCGCCGTAAGCATGGCGTCGACATCGCCGGTTTCGACCGGGGCCGTGAGCAGGTCGGCACGGCGCAGGCTGGGCTGTACCGCGGCGCGCAGCCCTAGCCCGGCCACCACCAGGGCGGCCAGCGCGGCCAGGCCAATAAACCAGCTGCGCAGCTGGCGGCGGCGCTGGGTAGCGGGGGTAAGCACTCTGTCCATTGGTGGGCAACTGGGGGCTAGATACCCTGTACCTAACCCAAGCCCCGTGCCAACGGCATAAAATATTTATTTACAGCACATTGCAACGCATTTGCCATTCATCACCTATCCAAAAAAGTGTCCGTTCGCGGACACCTGTCCGCTGGCGCACATTTCTTAATTGGGTATTTTTACGTGGAAAATTTGCGTATTTCTACGTTACTAATAAGGGGCTTGGTATCGGACCTTTGTCGCACCTCCCTTTCTGCTATGAACAAGCTTGCCTCTTACCTGCGGCCCGTGCACCTACTCTGCTTGTTGAGCACGGCTCATTACTTCCAGGCCCAATGGGCAGCGCCCTTGGCAGCTTTTGCCAAGGGCCCGGCTACCGGCAAGGCGCCGCTATTGCGGCGCCCTGCTACCGGCCTGGGCCGGCTAGCGGTTGCGCACGACCTACCGGGCGCACCGTTGCTAGCCAGCAAATAATCCTTAATCACCTGGCTACCATAGCACTTCACGCACCGCACACGCGCTAGCCCGCTTGCTTACGCGGGCCTTCTTGGGGCGGCGCGCTGCCGCGAAAGGCTGACATGGTAGCTTCGCCGGTGGCCGCCACGCCGCGCCGGCCCAGCACCCGCCCGGCCGTGCGCCACAGAATGCGCAAGTCGAGCCCTAGGCTTTCGTGGTCAACATACCAGTTATCCAACTCAAACTTTTCTTCCCACCTAATTGCGTTGCGGCCATTTACCTGCGCCCAGCCCGTGAGGCCGGGGCGCACCAGGTGGCGGCGCGCCTGCCGGGGCGAATACAGCGGCAAATACTGCGGCAGCAGCGGGCGCGGGCCCACCAGGCTCATCTCGCCGCGCACAATGTTCCAGAGCTGGGGCAACTCGTCGAGCGAGGTGGCGCGCAGCCAGCGGCCTAGCGGCGGCAGGCGCGCGGCATCGGGCAGCAGCGCGCCGGTAGCCGGGTCGCGGGCCTGGGTCATGGTTTGGAGCTTGTAGAGGCCAAAAAGCCGCCCACCCAGCCCCGGCCGCACCTGCCGAAACAGCCAGGGCCCACCGTTTTGCCAGGCAGCCAAGCCCGCCCCCAGCGCCAGCAGCGGGGCCGTGAGCAGGGCTAGCGGCAGGGCTACGGCCAGGTCGAGCAGGCGCTTGCCAGGGTACATCGGGCTGAGTTAGGAGGTAAAGGTTAGGAACGATAAGTTAGCTCGGTAGGCAGCGGCTGGGGCGCCGCAGACGCCGCGCGGCCGTTTCTTTGTGCGAAATAAGGGAAAGGCGAGTTGAAAGCCCTGGCTGGCCCAACTCCTACCTGTCAACTCCTAACTCCCAGCGCCCCTTGCTTTCTTTCCCCAACGCCAAGCTCAACCTGGGCCTCTACGTGACGGCCAAGCGCCCCGATGGCTACCACGCGCTCGAAACCGTGTTTTTGCCCCTGCCCTGGGCCGATGTGCTGGAGGTGCTGCCCGCCCCCAAAGGCCAGCTAGCCCCCAGCCTCACGCTGAGCGGCCGGCCCATTCCGGGCGAGGTGGCGACCAACCTGTGCCTCAAGGCCTACGAGCTGCTGAAAGCTGATTTCCCGGCCCTGCCCGCCGCGCAGCTGCACCTGCATAAGGTAGTGCCCATCGGCGCGGGCCTGGGCGGCGGCTCGGCCGATGCGGCGTTTGCGCTGCGCGCCCTTAGCGACGTTTTTGGGCTGAACCTGCCCACCGACCAGCTCGAAGGCTACGCCCGCCGGCTGGGGGCCGACTGCGCGTTTTTTATCCAGAATACGCCCCGGCTGGCCCGCGAGAAGGGCGACGTGTTCGAGCCCATCGAGCTGAATTTAGCCGGTACGCCCTGCGTGGTGGTGTATTCGGGGCTGCACATCGGCACGGCGCAGGCTTTTGCGGGCATTGCCCCGCAGGCGTCGGCCCAGTCGCTGCGCGCCGCGCTGGCCGCCCCAATGAGCACCTGGCGCGACACGGTTTTCAACGATTTCGAAAAATCGCTAGCCCCGGCTTATCCAGTTTTGACCGAAATAAAGCAGCAGCTTTACGCGGCGGGCGCCACCTACGCCAGCCTATCGGGCTCGGGCTCGGCAGTGTATGGGCTGTTTCCGGGGCTAGCCGAGGCGCCAGCGTTGGCCTGGCCTAGCGAGTATTTGGTGTGGCGCGGCGGACTTTAAATTAGGAATTGAAAATAAAGAATTAAAAAGGCAGAGGCAAAATAGTTGTACTCTACTGGTTTTTAATTCTTTATTTTTTAATTTACACAACGGCTTCGGCGGCTTGTTGCTGGCGGGCGCGGCGCTGGTTCCACTGGTCGAGCACGGGGTGCACGAGCACGCTGGCCAAGATGAGCACCGTACCCAAGTAAAAGCCGCCCGACATTTTTTCCTGCCCAAAGCCGGGTACCCCAAGCACGAACAGAATTTGCGCCAGCACGATGCCGTAAACCGGCTCCAGATTAATGGTCAGATTCACGACAAAAGCCGAAATCCGCTTCATCAATTCGACGGAAGATGAAAAGGCGTAAACCGTGCACACGCCGGCCAGCAGCAGCAGCCACAGCCAGTCGAGGCCGTGCCAGGCTAGCTGAAGGCCTTGGCCGTGCGTAAAATAGCGGCTATAAACGGGGAAGAACAGCACGATGCTCAGGCAGGCGCCTAGCATCTCGTAAAACGTGAGGCGCACCGGGGCATGGCGCTTCACGAGCTGCGAGTTGAGCACGCTAAACAGCGCCGACAGGCCCGCCGACGCCACCGCCACCAGCAGGCCGGTGAGTTGGGTAATCTCGGCCTGCGAAATAAGGTACAGCCCCACCATTGCCAGCAGCCCCAGCCCCACTTCGTAGGGCCGCACCCGGCGCCACAGCAGCAGCGGCTCAAGCAAGGAGGTCCAGAGAGCCAGCGTGGCTAGGCCCGCCAGGCACACGCTAACGGAGGACAGCCGCGCGGCCAGGAAAAAAGTAATCCAGTGCGCCGCCACCAGCGCGCCCACGCCCAGCAGCTTCAAAGCCTCGGCCGGGGCCACGCGCCAGCCGGTGCCGCGCACCAGCAGCAGCCCGGCTAGCCCCGCGCTGGCCAGCAAGGTGCGCCAAAACACCAGCTCCACGGGCGGCACCGTAAGCAGCTTGCCCAGAATGGCGGTGAAGCCCCAGAGCAGGACGATAAAATGCAGCTTCAGGTAGTCTTTTAACATAGAAAACGAGGTAATTAGGTACTGAGCAAGGAGGTGGCTGGCGGCAAGCATAATGTGGCGAACGCGGCCCCTCATTACCCGTTACCCGCTACCTCATTACTTATTTGGGCACTACCCGATACAGGAACACGCCAATCACCGAGAACACGATGCCCGGTATCCAGGCTGCCAGCATGGGCGCCACCGAACCCACCGAAGCCAGGTTGCGCGAGAGCATCACGAAAATGATGAAAACAAAGGCCAGCACGAACCCTAGCGCAATTTGCCCGCCCACGCCGGCGCGGCTCTTGCGGGCGCTCAGCACCACCCCAATCAGGGTAAGAATGATGGTATCGAACGGGTAGGCGTAGCGCTCGTACTTCACGCTCAGGTACTGGGCCGTGTCGTTGGCGCCGCGCATTATCTTGGTGTCGATGAGGTCGTTGAGCTCCGGCGAAGTCAGCGTTTCGGCTAGGCGGTAAGTGCTGGCAAAGTCCTTGGGATAGAGGTTGAGCGTGGTATCGCGGGCCGGAATGAGTTGGAGCGTCTCGCCGGTGAGGCCATGAAAAGTGCGCACAGTTTGGGGCGTCATTTTCCAGGCCTGCTTGGTCGAGTCCCAGGTGAGGGCATCGGCCGTGAGGCGGCGGCGCAGCACAGTGCTGTCGATGGTTTCGAGGGCAAAACGGTAGCCGATGTTGTGCTCAGCGTCGTAGCTCTCGAGGTAGGCGTAGGTGCGGGGCCCGATTTTGACGTGAATATTGCGCCCCTCGTACTTCCAGGGCTCCTGCACGTGCAGGTTCTCAAACTTAACTATCTCCTTGGTTCCCTGCGGTATAACCCAGCTGATAAGCCCAAACGTGAGCACCGCAATAATGCTGGCCCCCATCGTATAGGGCAGCAGCAGCCGCTCGAAACTCATGCCGCTGGCTAGCATGGCCACCAGCTCGGTGCGCGCCGCCAGCCGCGAGGTCACAAACACCACCGCAATGAAGATGGTAATGGGCGCCAGCAGGTTGGAGAAATAGGGAAAAAGGTAGATGTAGTAGTTGGTGAAGACGTGCCAGAACGTGAGGTTGTGGTGCAAGAAGTCGTCGTTCTTCTCCGTGTAGTCAATCACGCAAATCACCGACACGAGCATCAGCACCGTGAAGAAAAACGCGGTCAAAAACTTGCCAATGATGTATTTATCAAGAATCTTCATGACCGCAGATTTAACGGATTTAACGGATTGCGCGGATACGCTTGCTGCGCAAGCTGGCTACTAGCTAGGTGAGGCTTGGTTGGATAGGTAGGTTGCTTGCTGCGCTGGCTAGGTTTGGAAGGTGGATTTGACGAAGCGGCGGTACTGGAGGGAGGTGCTGCCGAAGTTGAGGAGCAGGCCCACGTGCAGGCGGTAGGCTTCGAGGTAGTTAATGATTTGGGCGAAGTGGCTGTCGGTGAGGTCGGGCGCGGCTTTTAGCTCCAGCAGAATGGGCGTTGCGGGCGCGGGGCCTTCGACCATGAAATCGACCCGGCGGCTGCCAATCTGCTGCCCCCGGAAGTAGATGGGCGTTTCGACCTCCTGCCGGGCCGGCATCCCCTCGCGCGCCAGCTCAATGGCCAGCGCCCGCTGGTAAATCACCTCCGGAAAACCGGGTCCCAGAATGCTATGCACCCGCAGGGCGCAGCCAATGGCCCGGTGCGTAAGCGGCGTATAAGCTGCCAGGTCAACCCCATACGCCGCGCCCGGCTCCGCCACCAGGCTAGCCAGCCCAGCTTCTTCAACAGCACCAGCAGCGCCAGCATCCGCATCCGCATTCACCCACCCACCAAATTCACCAAACCAATCATCCATACTAAGTAGCCTAGCCAGCCCGCTTCAGCGGGCGTATCCCCGCAATCCGTTAAATCCGTTAAATCTGCGGTTATAGGCGGCGCATGAGCTTTTCTACCATTATCGTTTTCCAGGCGCCAAACGTGCCGGCGATAATTTGCTTACGCGCCTCCTTCACCAGCCAGAGGTAAAACGTGAGGTTGTGCTGCGAGGCAATTTGCGCGCCCAGAATTTCCTTCGAGTGGATGAGGTGGCGCAGATACGCCTTGGTGTAGAAGCTGCTCACGTGCCCGCCCAGCTCCTCGTCGATGGGCGAAAAGTCATCGGCCCACTTCTTACTGCCCACGTTGATAATGCCCTGCGTAGTGAACAGCATGCCGTTGCGGGCATTGCGGGTTGGCATCACGCAGTCGAACATATCGACCCCTAGCGCAATGTTTTCCAAGATGTTGGCCGGCGTGCCCACGCCCATGAGGTAGCGCGGCTTGTCGGCGGGCAAGATGTCGCAAACCAGCTCGGTCATCTCGTACATAAGCTCGGCGGGCTCGCCCACGCTGAGGCCACCGATGGCGTTGCCAGCGCGGCCCTGCTCGGCGATAAACTCGGCCGACTGCTTGCGCAAGTCTTTGAAGGTGCTGCCCTGTACGATGGGGAAAAGATTTTGCTCGTAGCCATAAAGCGGCTCGGTGGTGTCGAGGCGCTGAATGCAGCGCTTGAGCCAGCGGTGCGTCATGTCGAGCGAGCGGCGGGCGTAGTCGTACTCGCAGGGCCAGGGCGTGCATTCGTCAAAGGCCATGATGATATCGGCCCCGATGCGGCGCTGAATATCCATCACGCCCTCGGGCGAAAACAGGTGCTTCGAACCGTCGATGTGCGAGCGAAACGTAACGCCTTCTTCCTTAATCTTGCGGGTGCCGCTGAGCGAAAATACCTGGTAGCCCCCGCTATCGGTGAGGATGGGGCCATCCCAGCCGTTGAATTTGTGCAGGCCACCGGCGGCTTGCAGCACGTCGAGGCCGGGGCGCAGGTAGAGGTGGTAGGTATTGCCGAGGATAATCTGGGCCTGCACCTCGTTTTTGAGCTCGCGCTGGCCCACAGCTTTCACCGTGCCGGCCGTGCCGACGGGCATAAAAATGGGCGTTTCGATGGCGCCGTGGGCCGTGGTGAGGTGGCCGGCGCGGGCCTTGGTGCCGGGGTCGTGGGCTAGTACGTCAAACTTCATTCTACCAAAATTACCGCCGGCTTACCTTTGTCGGCTCGTATCGTGTTGTTACCTCCGCTCCCCCACCTGCCGCCCGCCTTGCTTTTAGTGCCCTTGCTGCTGGTGCAGGGGTGGTTTTGGGGGCGTTATTTTCGACCGTTTGCGCGCCGCCCGGCCGAAGCAGAGGCTAGCGAGCCGGGCCCCGACAACGAGCCCGTGTCGCTTATTGTGTGCGCGCACAACGAATTAGAGAACCTACGCGAGCTAGTACCCATGCTTTTGCGCCAGGAGTATCCGGCCGGCTTCGAGTTGGTGCTCATCGATGACCGCAGCCAGGACGATACCTACCTCTACGCCCAGCAGCTGAGCCAATATTACCCCGGCCGCTTCCGCCTCGTGACGGTGGCGCGCACGCCAGCCGGCTTTGCGCCCAAGAAATACGCCCTCACCCTCGGCATTAAAGCCGCCCGCTACGAGCGCCTGCTCTTCACCGACGCCGACTGCCGCCCTGTCAGTCTCGACTGGCTGCGCCTGATGCAGCGCGGCTTCGCTCAAAAAAACGGCGCCGACCTGGTGCTGGGTTTCTCGGGCTACGCCGAGCGGCCGGGCTTGCTCAATCATCTCATTCGCTACGAAACGCTGCTCACTGGTGCGCAGTATCTCAGCCTGGCCTGGGCCGGCCGGCCCTACATGGGCGTGGGCCGCAACCTGGCGTACACTAAGGCTACTTTTCACAGCACCAAGGGGTTTGCCAGCCACATCCGGCGCTTGAGCGGCGACGACGACCTGCTGGTGCAGGATGCGGTAGCCGCCGGCGCCCGCGCCGCCGTGGTGGCCGACTACGAAGCCCAGACCCTGAGCCTGCCCGCCGAAACCTGGGGCGCCTGGTGGCGCCAAAAGCGCCGCCACCTCTCGGCTGGCAGCCGCTACCGGGCCGGCGACCGCCGCCGGCTAGCCCTCTTTATGGGCAGCAACGTGCTTTTTTACGCGCTCACGCCCGCCGTTTTGGCAGTTGGATGGAACCGCGAAAACTTGGTATCTTTGACAATAATCTGGTTGGCGCGAACATTGTTGGCCTTGTCAGCTTATGTACCCCTAGCGCGCCGCTTGCGCACTACGTTGCCCCCGCTGGCCGTGCCAGCGCTCGATTTTCTGTACTTTGTCCTCTATTGCGCCTGGGGTTTCTCCTTGCTCCGTCGCCGTCCTCTCCAATGGAAGTAAATCCTGCCGATATCCAGAAACAGTTCTCGTCCAAGGCTAAGCATGACTTTAAGCTTATCCGGGCGGCCGTGGACCACGGCGATGAGAAGGCCTACGCTGAGCTGATGCACATCTACAAAAAGCCCGTGTTTCACGTGGTGCTCAAGATGGTGCGCAACCCCGACGATGCCGAAGACCTCACCATCGAGGCCTTCGCCAAGGCGTTCAAGAACCTGCACAAATTCAACCCCGAGTTTGCGTTCAGCACCTGGCTGTTCCGCATTGCGACCAACAATTGCATTGACTTTATTCGCAAGAATAAAATCAAGACGATGAGCATCGACTCGGCCGTGAAAATGGGCGACGGCGACGAGATTCAACTCGAATTTCGCGACAACGACCTCAACCCGGCCGACACAACGATTAAGAACCAGAAAATCGAAATCATGCGCCACGTCGTGTCGCGCTTGCCCGATAAATACCAGCGCCTCGTGAGCTTGCGCTACTTCGACGAGCTCAGCTACGAAGAAATCGCCACCGAGCTCAAAGCTCCGCTAGGCACCGTAAAGGCGCAATTGCACCGCGCCCGCGAGCTGCTCTATGACATGGTAAAGGACAAGAAAGAGTTTATTTAACTTGTTGACAACAAACAGCCTGACACCAATTAGAACGTCATGCTGAACGTAGTGAAGCATCTTGCTCGCGCCGCTAGGGTTAGTAATCCTGACGATTCGGACGAGATGCTTCACTGCGTTTAGCATGACGTTTTACTTTTAATTTTGCCTGCTTCTGGTATTTGCTTATGTCGCTTCTCACTACCCACTTCCCCCACCTCACCAAGCCGCAGCTAGCCCAGTTTGCGCGCCTCGAAACCGAATTCAAGGCCTGGAACGCGCAAATAAACCTGGTGGCCCGCACCGATACCGACAACCTGATGGAGCGCCATATTCTGCACTCGCTGGGCATTGCCAAGGTGGTGCAGTTTCCGGCCGGCAGTGCGGTGCTCGACGTGGGCACGGGCGGCGGCTTGCCGGGCCTGCCGCTGGCCATCATGTTTCCGGAGGTGAAATTTCACCTCGTCGATAGCATCGGCAAGAAGATTCGGGCCGTGCAGTTTATGGCCGCCGACCTGGGCCTGACCAACGTGACCGCCGAGCAAACCCGCGCCGAGCAAGTACACGCCAAATTTGACTTTGTAGTGAGCCGCGCCGTGGCCCGGCTAGCCACCTTCCACCCCTGGATAGCCCACCGCTACAAGGCCAAGCCGGCCAAAGGCGCCGGGCTTTATTACCTGAAAGGTGGTGACCTGGCCGAGGAAATCGCCGAAAGCGGCCTCGTGGCGCGGGAGGTGAACTTGTCGGACTTCTTTCCGGAAGAATTCTTCGAGACGAAAAAGGTAGTGGTGGTGCCGGTATAACCCCTTGTTTAAGACCTCAAAAGGCCGCTATGCTGAGCTGGCCGAAGCCCCTTTGCCACTTCCTCCAACGGGGCGGTAAAGGGGCTTCGACCAGTTCAGCATGGCGGCCTTTTGAAGTCTTACTTGGCTGCTGCTTCCTGCGCCGCAAAAAGCTGCTGAAGCTTTTCCATCAAGCGGTTGCGAGTAGCATCTTCTTGGCCGGGCGCGGTGTACACGCGGAAGGCAACCATCATCGTAGCGCCGGGCTTGAGGCTGACGAGCGCAACCTGCGGCGCGGGCTCGGGCAGCACCTGCTCGTCTTGGGCCAGCAGCGGCAGGGCCTGCCGGCGCAGGGCGTCGAGGTCGGTAGTGCTGGCTAGCTCCAGCTGAATCTCGACCTGGGCGCGCTGCGGGTGGGCTTTGTTGACGATGACGCCGTTGGAGGTGGCGCCGTTGGGCAGAATTACGGTATCGCCCTGTGGAGTAAGCAGCAGGGTATTAAAAATCTGGATGGCTTGCACGGTGCCGCTTTTACCTTGGCTCTCAATAACATCGCCCACGGTGAAGGGCTTGAAAATCAGAATCAGCACCCCGCCCGCAAAGTTGGCTAGGGTGCCTTGCAGCGCCAGCCCCACGGCCAGGCCCGCCGCGCCCAGAATCGCCACGAACGAGGTAGTTTCGAAGCCCGCCATGCCGGCGGCCGAAATGAGCAGCAATACCTTGAGCGCAATGCTGAACATGCTGCTCAAAAACGAGCGGAGCGACACATCGAAGTGCGCCACGGCCGCCGCTACCAGCCGGCTCGCCCAGCCAATAACCCACCAGCCCACCACCAACAGCAGCAGCGCGCCAGCCAGCCGGGGCAAGTACAGCACCACCAGGCTGGTCAGGCGCTCTAGGTAAAGATTCAGTTGCGGAACGGACAGCACAGCGAAAAACAGGGTAAACAGCGTAAGTGAAGTAGGACTAGGGTGGCCAGCCAGCCATGCCCGGCCACGGCCGGAACCGGGGCTCAGCCGGTGCAAGGTAAGGTGGGCGGCCAACAGGGCCCTAGTGATAGTAGCGCTTGGGGCCTCGGGTTACGCCCCACCGGGCCAGCATGGCCGCATTGTTGGCCGAGGTGGCAGGGTCGGTAATAAGCTGCCAGGAAAGCACGTTGCAGGCTTGGCTTAGCCGCACGACAGGCGTAGTGGCCGGGGCCTGCGCCAAGTGGGCCAGGGCCTCGCGCTCGCAGGCGTTGCCATCGGCCACGTGCAGCTTCCGGTCGGCATTGGCATAGATAAAGGCCACCAGCACTACCGCACCCGTATACCAGGGCTGCGCGCGTCGCGGCAATTTGCGCAGCAGATAGACAGTTGACAGTGCGTAGAAGAAAAACAAACCCAGCGTGATGGGCGAAACAGAGTCGAAGCGCAGCAGGTAGGGCCGGTAGCTGCGGTAGCCGCCCAGCGGCAGCAGCAGCACATAGCCCAGCGCAAACCAGCCTACCCAGCGCAGCACCAGTCGGATGCGGCGGTTTTCGGGGCCGGGCACAGCCCAGCGGCGCAGCAGGTAGGCATTGCCCAGGCACAGCAGCACCAGCAGCGGCATCCCGAGCTTGCCGGTTAGCTGCTTCACCACGCCCAGCGGCAGCAGTTGATAACGAGCCCCGAGCGAGAGGGTCGTCCAGGCATTTTCTGAGTTGCTGCGGCCAATGAAAAGCGAATAGGCGCACAGCGCGCCCAGCAGGCCTAGCAGCAGCAGCGGCAGCCGGGGCGCCGCCCGCAGGGGCGGCCCGCCCGCCCGCCGCAGCCAGTGCAGCCCCGCACCCAGCAGCAGCACCGCCACCACGCCCGGCACAAGGGGCCCGTTGAAAGCCAACACCACGGCTAGCGCCGCGCTGGCTACCACCCCCACTGCTGAAAGTCGCCAAGGCTGCCCTTGCGCCCACTGGTAAAACGGCAGCAGCCACACCAGCAGCAGCAGCAAGGGCCAGGGATAAAAAAAAGTGTAGGATATTGCCTGCGGCACAATGGCCATCTCCCCAGCATAGCCCTGGGTTTGAAAAAAAGGGGTGAGCAGCGCCATTGTCAGCCACAGCCGGCGGCTGCCCAGCCGGCCGGTGCCAGTGCAGTACACCGCCAGCACATATAGCAGCAGCGCCTGCGTAAGCGTGCTGAACAAGGCCGCGGCGGCATATAAGCTGTCGATGGGCGATAGAAACACCTGGAGCCCCGCCGGCACCACCCCAAAATAAGCAGCTAGGGTGGCGTGGGCAAAAAAGCGGTTGGGCGCCGCGTACACGGCGTGCTTCGCCAGCACGGCCCAGCCGAACGGGTCGTGCAGCACGGGCGTGTAGCTGGCCGACGGCAGCGCAATGGCGGTGAGGTCGCCATCGAGCACCATGCGGCTGTACTGCACGAAGGTGCCGCCCAGGTCGCCGATAACATATAGCACGCAGACCCAAAATAAAAAACGGGATTTCATAAGACACAGAGTGTAAACTAGACGGCTTATTTACCCAGCTCGACGCGCAGCATCCGGTCGCCGATTTCGAGTTGCTGCACCACGGCCATACCCTGCATTACCTGGGCAAAAATGGTGTAGCGGCCGTCGAGGTGCGGCGTGGGCTGGTGGGTGAAGAAGAACTGACAGCTTTCGGTATCCTTGCCGGCCGAGGCCAGCCCCACGGCCCCCGCGCCGTAGGTGAGCTGGCCGAATTCGGAGCGCAGGGTGTAGGGCGTGCCGCCCGAGCCATCGCCGCGCGGGTCGCCGCCCTGAGCCACAAAATCGGGCACCACGCGGTGGAAATACAGCCCGTCGTAGAAATGCTGCTGGATGAGGCTTACGAAGCTAGCCACCGAACCGGGCGCTTCTACTACTTTCAACTCCAGCGTAATCACGCCTTTGGTAGTTGTCAGTTGCACGCGCTGGCCCACCGGGATGGCCTGCACCAACGCCCAATCGATGGGATGCTGGCTGGCCGGGCCCACGGGCGCGGGCACGGAAGTCGGCTTTTTTTCGAGCTTGTCCAGCGCCTGCTGCAAGCCTAGCCAAGCCTCGATTTCGCGGGGCAGGGTAAGCTTGCCCTGGGCCTGGCGCAGGGCGACCAGGTCTTGGGGCTGGGGGGCGGGCACCAGGGCAGGGCTAGCCAGGGCCTCGGCGGCGGTGGCGAGCTGGGCCACGTCGCCGCCGGCCAGCGCCTGGCGCAGCGCGGCGGTGAAATCGGCCTGCCGGGCGGCGGGGAAGCGCTTGCTGCCCCGCAAGCTCACCAGCGCGGCCAGGGCCGCGCCGGGTACCACCGGCGGGCCAGCGGTGAGGGTGGCTTCTTTAACCAGAAAATCGAACTGCCCAGGGTCTTCGCTAAGAGCCGTGAGCAGGGCCGCTTTTTCATACTGGTTAGGCGTGCGCTGGTAGCGCTGGCGAATGGTATCGGCCACGGCCGGACGCTGCTCGGGGGCGGCGTGGCGCAGGGCGGCTTGCAGCAGCGTAGCCCGCGTGCGCCAATGCCCGGCAGCCCGCGCTGAGTATTGGATACCAGCCACGTAGCGCAGGCGGTCCAGCTCGTTGTCGGCAGTGGCCGTATCGTGGGCGGTCTTCAAAAACCACTCGGCGGCGGTAAGGGACTCCTGTGCCAGCGGGGCCCCCAGCATCCGGCCGGCGCAGCGCACGCGCAGGCTATCCGCTTCTTTGGTTCTGACTTGCAGGATTACCTGGTTGGCTGCATTACCGGGCCGCCGCACCGCACTTAGTACGGTAAGGGGGTTGGTGGGCAGCGCCCGCAGCGCCGCGATACGTACGCGGTGGTCGGGGTCTTTGCCTGCGGCTCTCAACAGGGCCACCAGGGCCGCCGGGCGCGCTACCCTAGCCAGGGCCGAGGCGCAGTTCTCACGCACAAAATAATCGGGGTCACTAGCCCCGGCTTTCACTAAAACCGGCAGCGCCACCCTAGCCAGGGTCGAATCCTGGCCGCGCATACGGGTGAACGCCGCCGAGGCCCCGGCCCGCGCTGGCGCCAGCTTGGCGCCGGGCTGCCCCAGCAGCAGCGTGGCGTGGCGCACTACCTCGGGGGTGGCTAGCCCGCGCAGGCTGGCCCGGTACAGGGCCCATGCCTGGCCGGGCGCGGCGGCCGAGTCGGGGCCGGGCGATTTTATTTCCCAGATTTGACCGACCGAGCGCTTGGTGACGCAGCGGCCCAGCGCCTCGTAGGCGGCGCGGCGGGCTAGCGCGTTGGCTTCGGGCTGAGCGAGGCGCTGGGCTAGGGCGGGCACGGCCGTGCTGTCGCCGGCCTGGCCCAGGGCGTAGGCAGCGGCGCGGCGCACGGCGGGGCTGGCATCGCGCAGCAGCGGCAGCAGGGCGGGCACGGCTTTTTTATCCTGCACCGAGGCTAGAGCTTCGGCGGCGGCGGCGCGGTAGGTGGCGTTCTTGCTTTGTAGAAAAGGCAGTAAGTCGGCGGTTTTCCGCTCGTCCTGGGCCGTGGCGATGCGGCGGCGCGTAGCATCGGCGTAGGGGTGGGCGGGCGGCGTGGCCAGGGCCGGCAGCGCGAAGAATGTGAGAAGCGTGAGCGATTTTAGCATGAGCCGGGCGGAAATTTGCCGCTGCAAATAGCATTCAATCGGCTTGATTTCGTATCGGCCCTTCTGCCGCACACCGGGCCTAGCCGGCGCCCGGCCCTCTCTATGGCCTCTTCCGACCCCTCCCAGCTCCGCATCCAGGATTTTTACTACGACCTGCCCGCTGCGCGCATTGCGCCCGAGCCCCTGCCCGACCGCGCCGCCAGCAAGCTCCTCGTGAGCCGCCAGGGCGGGCTCGAAGACAAGACCTTTCGCGACTTGCCCGGTGAGCTACCAGCGGCTAGCCTCTTGATTTTCAACGATACCCGCGTGGTGCGCGCCCGCCTGCTGGCCCAGCGGCCCACGGGCGGCGTGATCGAGCTGTTTTGCCTGGAGCCGGTGGCGCCGCACCGGGCCATCGAGCTCGCCTTGCAGCAAACCGGGGCCTGCACCTGGCGCTGCCTGGTGGGCAACGGCCGCCGCTGGAAAAGCGGCCCCGTTACCCTCCAGTTCAGCTTTGCGGGCCAGCCGGCCACGCTCACGGCCGTGCGCCAGGCCCACGAGGCCAGCGGCGAAAGCCTGATTGACTTCAGCTGGACGCCCACCTCGCTGCCCTTTGCCGAGGTGCTGCGCGCCGCCGGCCACCTGCCCCTGCCCCCCTACCTGCACCGCCCCGACACTGCCGCCGATGCCGTGCGCTACCAAACCGTGTACGCCGCCCACGAGGGCGCCGTGGCTGCCCCCACTGCCGGCCTGCACTTCACGCCCGAGGTGCTGGCCGACCTGGCCGCCCACGGCATGGCCAGCGGCTACGTAACCCTGCACGTGGGGGCGGGCACGTTTCAGCCCGTAAAGGCCGAAACGATGGCCGACCACCCCATGCACGCCGAACCTATTATCGTGCAGGCCAGCTTGTTGCGACAGCTGCTGGGGCACCGGCCGCGGCCCGTTATCGCGGTGGGCACCACCAGCCTGCGCACCCTCGAAAGCCTGTACTGGCTGGGCGCGGCGCTGGTGCGCCAGCCCGCTAGCCCCGGCACCGGGCTGCGGGTAAGCCAGTGGCAGCCCTACGCCCCGCTAGCCCCCGGCGAAGCCGAGGTAGCCCCCGAGGCGGCGCTCCAGGCGCTGCTCGATTACCTCGACGCTACGGGCTCGGCGGCCGTGGAGGCTAGCACGCAGCTGCTTATTGGGCCGGGCTACCGCTTTCGGCTGGTGCAGGGGCTGATTACCAACTTTCACCAGCCCGAGAGCACGCTGCTGCTGCTGGTAGCGGCGCTGCTGGGGCCCAATTGGCGCCAAGTCTACGACCACGCCCTGCGCCATAATTACCGCTTCTTAAGCTACGGCGATTCTTCACTGCTTTTGCCCTGACTGCCGAGCTTATTAACGCGCTACGTTGGCTTTGGCACGCGCTTTGAAAGATTGCGGGCAACGGAGACAACCTGGCCCTGATGGCCCCGTAAAAGGCTCCGAAAATACCTTTTCTATTTACGTCATGAAAAAAGTAATCTTGCTGCTCGCCACCTGCGCGTTCACTACCGCCGCCTTTGCCCAGACCCCCGAAACCGAAGTAAAAGTTCGGGACAACGGCACCAAGAAAGTGGTTACCAAAACCGGCAAAACCAACGTGGGCGCCGCCCTCGAAAACACGGCTGATGCCGCCGGCAACGTAGCCAAAAAGGCTGGCCGCAAAATCAAGCGCGGCTCGCAGAAAGTAAGCCGCAAGGCGCGCACCGGCAGCCGCAAAATGGAAGCCAAAACCGAAGAATAGTCTTCTTCAAGCCCAACAAAAAAGCCCTGGCAATTGCCAGGGCTTTTTTGTTGGGCGTTGGAGCCGGGGCTAGCCCACCTCGGTGGCGGGTTTTTCGCGCAGCTGGTGCAGCGTGTTTTCTACTACGCTCTGGCCAAAGATGCTGACGCCCGCATTGAGCACCACCAGGGCAGCCGTGCCAGCTACTACCCACTTGGCTGGCGGCGCACCCTGCGTTTTCAGCGTGCCGGCCCAGTTGACTAGGCAGGCGCCTGCTCCTATCGCTATTAGCCCGCCGGGGGCTAGCAGTAGCCATTTCTTCTTGTGTGTCATCGCGCTATGTGCTAGTAAATGCGCCCTCCGCTGGCCGCATGGGCTTTTCATACCCCGCCCAGCGACCCAAAGTTGTGTGGGGGTAATTTCTTACGCAAGAAGATATCAGCAGCACCTAGTCGATTTGATGTTGAAAAAGATTATTCTGAGGTAAAATTCGGAAACAGGCTATTAAATTTTAGGTCATTTTGTTATAATCGACAAATAATTAGCGACAACCCCTATCTTCGCAGAGGTCATTACGCTATTTTTTCGATTATGTCCCGCAAACAATTACTTGCTCGTCCTTCGTTGGCAGTGCTGGTGGTGCTGGCGCTGGTAGCCGCCTTTGTGCCGCATCACCACCCCGATGCGGCCCCCAACTCGCTGCCCACGGCCGACATTGCCTGGATGCTGTTTTCAACGGCCCTCGTGCTGCTGATGACGCCGGGCCTGGCCTTTTTTTACGGCGGCATGGTAAACCGGGGCAACATTATCTCGACGATGCTCCAGAGCTTTATCTCGCTAGGGGTCATTTCGCTGCTGTGGTACGTGGTGGGTTTTTCGCTGGCTTTTGGCGATGACATCGGGGGAGTGATTGGCGACCCGCGCACGTTTTTTATGTTCGACAATGTGGGCACGGCCCCGCACCCTACGCTGGGGGCCGGGCTGCCGCTGGTGCTGTTTGCGGCCTTTCAACTCAAGTTTGCCATCATCACGCCCGCGCTCATCAGCGGCGGCTTTGCCGAGCGCATCCGGTTTTGGGGCTACTTGATTTTCATTTGCCTGTTTAGCCTGCTCATCTACTGCCCGCTGGCGCACTGGGCCTGGCACCCGCAGGGATTTCTGTATAAGTGGGGCGTGCTCGACTTTGCGGGCGGCACGGTGGTGCATATCTCGGCGGGCTTTGCGGCGCTGGCCGGGGCGCTGGCCATTGGCCGCCGCCGGGCGCACCTCGATGGCCACGCCCACACGCCGGTTAATATTCCGTTCGTGATTTTGGGTACCGGCCTGCTGTGGTTTGGCTGGTTTGGCTTCAATGCCGGCTCAGCAATGGGCGCTAATGCCCAGGCCGTGCAGGCCTTCGTAACTACGCACTTCGCCTCGGCCGCCGCCATGCTTACCTGGATGGTGCTGGAGGCGGCGCGTGGCCAGCGCCCCTCGGCCATGGGCGCGGCGGTGGGCGCCGTGGTGGGGCTGGTAGCCATTACGCCGGCGGCGGGCTACGTGGCCTACGGGCCGGCCATTGCCATCGGCATCCTGGCCTCGGGCGTGAGCTTTGGAGCAGTTATTTTGAAGAATCGCACGACGCTCGACGACACGCTCGACGTGTTTCCGTGCCACGGCGTGGGCGGCATCGTGGGCATGCTGGCCACCTCGCTCTTCGCCCAAAAGGGCGGCCTGTTCACGGGCGGCGGGCCGGCGCTGCTCTATTCGCACCTGCTGACCCTAGCGGTGGTGGGCGTATTCACCTTTGGCGGCTCGTGGCTTTTGTACCGGGCCACTAACTTTATCGTGCCCATTCGGGTAAATGCCGAAAACGAAACGCACGGCCTCGACACCAGCCAGCACGGCGAAACCCTGCTGGCGGCCTAATACCCGCCTGGTAGCGCGCCCGGCGTCCCGCTGCCCATGACCCAATTGTTTTTTCCAGAATACGAAGCTGACCCAGTCCTAGCCCCCCGGCCCCTCGCACTAGTGGGCGCCGGGGGGCTAGGCCGCGAAATAGCCCTGCTGGTGGCCCAAATCAACGAGGCCAACGGGGCTACCTGGGACCTGCGCGGTTTCTACGACGACCGCGCGCCCGCTACGCCCACCGTGGGCGGCCTCCCCTACCTCGGCACCCTAGCCGACCTCCAGGCCACCGCTAGCCCGCTGGCCGTGGCCGTGGCCGTGGGTAGCAGCGCCAGCCGGGCCGCCGTGGTGGCTAGGCTCACCTCGCCGCAGCTCTCGTTTCCGGCGCTGGTGCACCCGCAGGTAGCGTTGCACCCGGCCCAGCGCATTGTGCTGGGCGAGGGCTGCCTTATTCAGCGCGGCTGCATCCTGACGTGTGACATCACGCTGGGGCGCTTTGTGCTCCTGAACCTGGGTTGCACCCTGGGCCACGACAGCGTGCTGGAGGATTTTTGCTCGCTCATGCCCCACGCCAACGTGGGCGGTGCAGCCCACCTCGAAGCCGGCGTGTATCTGGGCACTAATGCCACCGTTATTCAGCAGGTGCGGGTGGGCGCGCAAACCACCGTGGGCGCCGGCGCCGTAGTTATTCGCAACCTGCCCGCCGGCTGCACCGCCGTGGGTGTACCCGCCAAGCCCGTTGGCCAGACGGCGGTATGAGTGAAAAACCAGGCGTTGATTCAGTCGCTCCACGCCTTGTTTTTTTGCTTATATCCCCCAACTTTTACTCTATTAAACTGCTCCTTGGACCGCATTTACCTGTCGCCACCCCACTTAGGTCGCCACGAACTCAATTACTTAAACAAGGCGGTGGAAGACAACTGGGTAGCCCCGGTGGGCCCCAACCTGGACGGCTTCGAGGCCGATATATGCGCGGCGGTGGGCGTGCCCTACTGCGTGGCCCTCAACTCGGGCACGGCGGCCCTGCACCTGGGGCTGCTGCTGCTGGGCGTGGGGCCGGGCGATGAAGTGCTGTGCCCCTCCTTCACGTTCGTGGCCACGGCCAATGCCATTCTCTACTGCGGGGCCACGCCGGTGTTTATCGATAGCGAAGCCAGCACCTGGAATATGTGTCCCGAGCGCCTGCGCGAGGCCCTTGAAGACCGCATGCGGCGGGGCAAAAAGCCCAAAGCATTGCTGCTGGTGCACCTCTACGGGATGCCGGCCCGGCTCCCCGAAATTCTGGCCCTCGCCACGGAGTTTGACCTGCCCGTGCTGGAAGATGCGGCCGAGGCCCTGGGCGCGCAGTGGCAGCACCAACCGCTGGGCGGCTTCGGGCAGGTAGGCGTGTTCTCCTTCAACGGCAATAAGATACTGACTACCAGCGGCGGCGGCGCCCTCGTAACCTACGACAAGGAGCTGGCCCAGCGGGCGCGCTTCCTGGCTAGCCAGGCCAAAGACCCCGCCCCCTATTATCAGCACTCGCACGTTGGCTACAACTACCGCCTCAGCAACCTGCTGGCTGGCATCGGCCGGGGCCAGATGGAGCTGCTTTCCGACCGCGTAAAGCGCCGCCGTGAAATTTTTAACTGGTACCGCGAGCAGTTGGCCAGCCTGCCCGGCCTGGCCGTGGCGCCCGCTACTGAGCCAGCTGGCAGCTTCTCCAATCGCTGGCTAACAACGGTACTGCTCGACCCGGAAGCCACGGCGGCCACCCCCGAAACCGTGCGCCAGCACCTCGAAACGTGTCGCATCGAGAGCCGTCCGCTCTGGAAGCCCATGCACTTGCAGCCGCTTTTTGCCGAGGCACCCATGTACGGGGGCGCGGTGTGCGCCGACCTCTTTACCCGCGGCCTGTGCCTACCCAGCGGCACCGCCATGGGCGATGAAGAGCTGCGCCGCGTAGTCAAAGCCCTGCGCGAGGCCGTGTAGCGCAGCTGGCTTTTTTCAATCCCCGAAAAGGCTGGCTAAAGCTTAGACTACGTGCGCCGCCAGCGCTTGCGCAATCTCCACAAAAAGCGGGCGCTCGGCTACGGCTGTTTGCACGCATCTACGTTGTAAAGCAGCTAACTCCGCCAATACGGTGGCCTCACCTACCGGGCAATGGGCTAGTAATTCTTCCAGCAAACAGCCGAAAGCGCGGGCCTCCAACTGCTGCAGGCCCACGGCGCTAGTGCCCGCCGCAGCGAAGAAGCTAGCGGCCCCAAAGTCGCCGAGCAGCGCCGCGCCGGCCGGGGTAGCCAGAATATTATGCGCGTATAAATCGCCGTGCAGTATGCCTTGCGCGTGCAAATGCGCCGCCGCCGAAGCAATGCCGTGCGCCAGCCGCACGGCCGCCGCCAGCGTGAAGGTGGTGCCCGGCGCGTACACATCGCGGGTGCAGCTAGCCAGGCTGGGCGGCCCGGCCAGGTTGCCATAAATGGGGTCGATAAGCTCCAGCACCAGGCCTTCGGCCCCGGCTGGGTGCTGGGCAATTATTCCCTCTACCGCAATTAAGCTGGGGTGGCGGCCGGCGCTGATGCAGGCGGCCATCTCGCTGTGCGGCAGGCCATCGCTCGTCACGGCGCCCTTAAAAAGCTTGACGGCTACCTCGGTTGCCGGCTGGCTAGCCCGCTGCCAGCTAGCCCGGTAAATAACGCCCGAAGCGCCCTCGCCCAGCTGCTGCTCAATGCGCAGCTCGGGCCACGCAATGCGGCCAATGGGGTGCCGGGCCACTGCGGCGGCCTCCGCTGCGGCGCAAAAGGGGTTGCCGGCGGAGGCCAGCCAGCTCAGGCGGGGCATGGCCAGCAGCCACGCGGGCAACTCTTTCAACTCGTTGGCGGCGATGCGCAGCAGCTCCAGCCGGGTGCACTGGGCAAGCTCGGCGGGCAGGTGGCGGAGGCGGTTGCCGGCCAGCATCAGCTTTTGCAGCTGCGCGCAGCGGCCGATTTCGGGCGGCAGGCGGGCTAGCTCATTGTCGGTGAGGATGAGCCAGCGCAACTGGGGCGGCAGGGCAGCGGCGGGCAGCGTGGTTATTTTATTGGCCTTGAAGCCCACCATGCGCAGCTGCTGGCACTCGCCCAGCACCTCGGGCACGGTGGTAAACTGGTTATCAGAGCAAAAAAGCACTTGCAGCCGGTGCAGGCGCGCTAGGTCGGTGGGCAGGGCCGCCAGCTGGTTGCCCGACAGGTTGAGGATTTCGAGCGAGTCGGCTAGGGTAAATATTTCTTCGGGAAACTCGGTGAGGCCGGCGGCCAAATCGAGGCGGCGCAGGCCGGCTAGCTTACCGGCCCGCAGTTCTTCAAGCGTGTGCATGGGGCAAAGGTCGGTACCCCAGCCCTGAGCAGCCTAGTGGTGGTGTTCTTCAGGCGGAGGCGGCAGCTCAGCGGCGGCCCGGTAAAGCAGCGCCGTGGGCACGCGCGGGTAGTGATGGTGCAGGTGGTGGAAAGCAAACGACGCCGTGATGGGCGTCCAGGCCTGCGCCACGGCCGCCGCGGCGCGCCCCACCGGGTTGCGCGACGACACGTGGTGCGGCACGTACGAGGCCCAGATGGGCATCGTGGCGCTCATCCCAAATGCCACGCCCCAGTACACCAGCCCCACCACCGAGCCCGCAGCCCAGTACAACACCCCAAAGCCCACCAGCAGCGCCAGCGTGAGGCCGGTTTCGAATAATTGAATGCGGCGGGTATTGGGCGCCATGCGCAACGACTCGCGGCGCAGCATCAGCGTGTGCCAGGGGCCCTGCCACAGCACCCGCCCAAAGCTCCAGTTGACGGGCGCGCCCTCGGGGTCGGCCTCGGTGAGGCAGCGGCCGTGGTGGCGCAGGTGCGTCACTTGCAGGCCGTGGCCGCTTTTCAGAATGAGCAGGCCGCTGAGCGTGAGCACGCGCTTATTGGTCAGCTTGGCCAAGCCCAGGGAGTTGTGCATGGCATCGTGCATCTGCACAAAAGCGGCCAGGCACACCACCACCGCCAGGGGCACCGCTAGCCACCACCAGCCCGCCAGGGCCGCCGCCACGTAGCCCAGCAGCAGCGCCCACGGCCGGGCCAGCTCGACGCGCCGCTGGGCGGGTGTTAATTGGAAATCAGCTTTCATTTTGCACTGATTAATAAATAGTTATAAACAACAGAGGGCGTATTCTTACTCCCGGCTTTCGTGGCGCACGGGCAAGGCATAGGCCGGAATATCCTGCGGGGCCACGTCGCGCCAGGTGGGCCGAAACGAGCCGTAGTAGCCGAAAAGCCTGCCAAACAGCTGGTTGCGCACCTCCACCTGAATGCGGTAGCAGCCGGCGGCATCATCATACCACTCCTCCACATCGGCCAGGCCCGACAACAGCATCGGAAACTTGAATGTGAGGCGGCCTTCGTAGAAGCGCTGCTCGCCCGAGCGCAGGCGCAGCCCGCCGCGCGCGGTCACGGCCAGGTCAATGTCCACCGCCAGATACTGGTGCGTACCCAGGTAATCGACGATGCGGTTGCGGGCGGCGCTCCGAATCATGGTGGCGTCGAAGCAGCGCACCCGGCGCGGAAAGCTGAAGCGCCGAATCCAGGTCACGGTTTCACGGCCCAGCGGGTCGCGGTAGGCATAGTTTTCAATACGAAACGGCACCTGCTGGCCCGCTTCCGGAAACATAATATTGCGCAGCAGCCCGATGCGCAAAAACGGCTGCGTATAGAACGGCCCGTGCCACACGCGCTCCATCGTGCCCTCGCCCACGAAGGCCCGATTGTCGGCGCTAGCAAAGGCCAGCCGCTCTTGAATGCGCGGGTGTAGCTTCGCAAAATCGGAGCCTAGCTGCTGCTGGTAAATGGAAGGCATGGGGCGATGGGTAACGGGTGAACGATGAACAGCAAGACCTTCTAACTCAACCGCTAGCCGGCAGTGGCGCGAGTTGCGGCGTAGGCGAAGCCACCCGCGCCACGGCCGGTGGCCGGCGCAGGCAGCGGCCGGCGCTGGGCACAATGGCCTCGGGCAAAAGCAGGCGCCCAGCGGCTAGGGCCATCAGCGAGGCATTGAGCGTGAGCGGATTAAAAGGCGCCACAAACACCATTGGCTGGCTGAACAGCGCGCCCGCTCCCAGCCCCAGCAGCCCCACAATGTGCAGCCAGTACACCGGCCGCAGCCGCTGCGCCGGCAACAGAAAAAACAGCAGCCCAAACAGGATTTCGCCCACGCCCACGGCGGCCGCGATGCGGTGCGCCACCGCCCCCGAGAAGCCCGCGCCCTGCAAAATACGCAGCTCGCCAGTGTCCGGAAACAGCAGCTTGGGCACCACGCCCTGGTACACCCACACGGTCCCTAGCGTGGCCCGTGTAAGCCAATCGAAGAGGCCTAGCCGGCGCGAGATGGCCGGTTGCTGCCCGGTTTCGAGCCACAGCCGCAGGCAATCGAAGCTCCAGGCGGTGGCCCAGCCGATGAGTGGCCGGAAAGCCAGCCGGTCGAGCCCCTGCCCAAGGACACCGAAGCGCGTCTGGTAGTCGTACTTAGTGAAAAACCGCAGGCCGTCGGCGGTTGGCACGTACTTCCAGAAGCCGGCGCCCTCGCGGATGAGCGACACCCACTCGGCCGACCAAAACTTGAGAACTGAAGTGCGTTCGCCGTTTTTTTCGGTGGTGCCCAGGCTCTCGCCCCGGCCCGCCACCCCTAGCCCGAAGCCAATGCGCGTGGCGTACAAAAACTGCTGCGGCTCGGCTTCCGAAGGCCGGGGCAAGTAGGTTATCTCCGTGAAGCGCAGGTCCCACTGCTGGTGCAGCTCGGGCTGCTGGGTGTGCTGCCACAGGGCCTCCAGCGGGCACCGGATGCGGGCTTCAACGTAGATGGGCGGGTTTTTCATAGCGCGTGCGAAAGGTACGGGCCACCCGGCCGAAAACCTAGATGGTAAGCCAGTTAGCCGCTGGCTAGCCCCGCCAAGCGGCCGGTTTTCGACCTTCGGCCCGGCTGCTGCGTTAAGTATTGGCAGGCGGGCCGCGGCGTTGGCCTACTTCTTGAAGTAGGCCGCGCTAGCACCTGCCTTTCACTTCACCCGCTGTTCTTGCTCAAAACTAGCCTTTTATCTATGAATCGTTCTTTCTGGCTGGCCACCCTGGCCATTGCTGCCCCGCTGGCTACCCTAGCCCAAACCAAGCCGACTACTACCAAAACCACCACACCGGCCACGACCAAACCTGCCACACCCGCCACGCAGGAAGTAAAAGAAACTGTGGAAGAGCTCGACCCGGCCACGGGCAAGGTAATCAGGCGCACCACGCGCACCTATAATGTGCCGGCGGGCACTGCCGCCACCAGCAGCGCCCCAGCCACCACCACGGCCCCACCCGTAGCCGCCGAGGACGGGCCGAGTAGCACCACTGGGGCTAGCGCGGCCAACGACGCGGCCGTATCGGCCTTTTTGCACGAGAAAGTGGTCGTGAGCCGGGCTACGGCTCCGCAGCTGCTGCGCCTCTACAACGAGTTCATCGACCAGGTGCGTACCGACCGCTCGGGCTGGAAGCCTGCCGATTGGGAACGCGCTTCGGCCGTGCTCAGCAGCCTCAACGCTCGCTACGACCAGTTACGCACTTCATTTTCGCTCGATGATAAGCTGACTATCCGTTCGCAGCAGGGCGAATTTCAAACCCTGCGCACCGCCCGCCAGCTGTCCGACCAAATTTCCAACAAGCTCTAAGCAAGCAAGTAAGCTAAAGCAGAAAGCCCCGTTTCGCTCGGCGAAACGGGGCTTTCTGCTTTAGCTGGCTGGCGCCATTGGCTAGCCCTCGCCCAGGGCGTGCTCCAGGTCAACGAGCAGGTCAGCCACTTCCTCAATGCCCACGCTCAGGCGAATGACACCGGGCGTGATACCCAGCGAAACCCGCTGCGCCGGCGTGAGGCCCCGGTGCGACGTGGCGGCCGGGTACGAGCACGACGAAGCCACGCCCGCCAGCGACGGGGCCAGCGGAAACAGCTTGCTGCGCTGAATAAACGCCTCGACAGCCTCCACGGTATCGTCGGCCAGCCGGATGGAGAGCATCCCGCCGTAGAGGCCCCCTAGCAGCTGGTGCGCCGCCAGGTCGTGGCCAGGGTGGCTTTCCAGACCGGGGTAAAATACCTGGGCCACGGCCGGGCTATCGGCCAGAAAGCGCGCCACCGTTAGGGCGTTTTCGGAGTGCTGCCGCATGCGCAGGCGCAGCGTTTTGAGACCGCGCAGGGCTAGCCAGCTGTCCAGCGGGGCCAGCATCAGGCCCAGGTTGGTGGCTAGCCGGCGCAGGTTTTTATTGAGGGCCGGGTCGCGGGCTACCACCACGCCGGCCGTCACGTCGGAGTGGCCAGCCAGGTACTTGGTAGCCGAGTGCCACACCAAGTCGGCGCCCCAGCCCAGTGGCTGCGTGAGCATGGGCGAGGTAAACGAGCTGTCAATCAGCAGCAAGATGCCCTCGGCCTGGCAGGCTTCGGCCAGGCGCGGGCCGTCGAGCACTACTAGCAGCGGGTTGCTCAGCACTTCGGCCAGCACCAGCTTGGTGTTGGGGCGGCGGTGGCGGGCTACGTCGTAGAGGTCGGCCAGGGGCACGTAGCTCGTTTCGATGCCCAGGCGCGTAAGCTCGTTAGAAAGCAGCACCACCGAGCCGCCGTAAAGCTCGGCGGGACACAGCACGTGGTCGCCGGCCTGGCACACGGCCAGCACGGCGGCCAGCAGGCCAGCTAGGCCGGCGCCGGTGGCCACACCGCCGGCGGCGCCTTCGAGCTTGGCTACTTCGGCCACCAGCTCGTCGGAGTTGGGGTGCTCGGAGCGCGAGTAGCCGTACATACCGCTGTGGTCGGGCGCGGTGTAATATTCTTCCAGCTCGGCCAGCGAGCTGAATTTAAAGACCGAAGTCTGATAAATCGGGGTGACTTTCGGGTGAATCGGGGTCAGGTCCATAGTAGAGCGAAGGTAGCGCCGAGGCTGGGTAAACGCGGCTTTTATTGCGCCCGGCGCACTTCGCTAGCGTCACTTTTTTCGGCCGAGTCGGCTTCCATCACCCGCTCGGCCTTGGCCGTGAGCGTATCGGGCATCAGGTGTTGAAGGGCCAGGTTTTCGCGGGCAAATACGTCCATCAGCACAATGAGGTACGAGAGCAGCAGCGGCCCGATAACGAGCCCCACAATCCCGAAAATCTCCACGCCCAGCGTAAGGCCCACCAGTGTTACCCAGGGGTGGATATTGCCCATATACTTGGCCAGCCAGATGCGCAGCAGGTTATCCACGTTGATAATTACAATCACGCCCACCAGCAAAATCCCGATACCCTGCCCATTGTGCCCCTGCGCAAACTGGTAGATGGCCGCCGGCCCCCACACCAGCGGCGTGCCTAGCACCGGGATAAAGGCCATGAAAAAGGCCACTATTGTCCAGAACATAGCGTCGGGCACGCCGAAGATAAACAGTGTAGCGCCCGTGAGGATACCCTGCACCAGGGCCACGATGCCCTGGCCCAGCACATTCGAGTTCACGTTGTTCTTGAGCGAGATGCTGAGCTCGTCCATCGTCTTTTCGCGGAAGGGCAGGTAGCGGCGCAGGCCCGACAAAAATGCTTCTTCCTGCATGAACAGGTAGTACATCGTGAAGAGCATCAGGCCCACTATCACAATCACGTTGAGCACGCTGCTGGCTAGGGTCGGTATCCACTGGCTCACGCGGGCGGCGCCCTGTTGCAGCAACTGGCGTACCTGGTTTTCCTGCGTCACTTGCATCCCCACTTTACGCTCAACCGTTTGCACGGCCTGCAAAATCTGGTCGGGATGCTTGGCTAGCTCCGCCACCCGGTCGATGAGCAAGGAGGTAAGCGCAAAAAACGGAATTACCAGCACCACCACCGCAAACAGCAGCAGCATCACGGTCACTAAAGCCCGGTTCCAATGGCGCTTGTGCACCAAGGCCGTAAACCACGGCCGCAGCACTACATACAAAATACCCGCGCCCAAAAAGGCCGTCAGGTATTGCAAAAGCCCAAAAAAAGACAACAGCCCCAGCACCACCAGCGTGACGATGAGCAGCACAAAGCGTTGCTTTGGGGAGTAGATATTAATCTCGGTGATAGTAGTGTGCGGCATAGCGCGGGCAAACGGCAAAAAGTGAATAAGTAGCTGCTGAACGAAATTTTTCCTCAAACGACTGGCTACGCTAACCGCTAGCCCACAAAAAAAGCGTCCGCACCGGCCAAGGCCAGTACGGACGCTTTCGCATTCTTTCTGAAGAATACTTATGCCGAAGCCGATTCGGCCAGCACAATCACTTGGTTGTGCAGTACTTCCACAATGCCGCCACTGATGCGAAACGTGCCACCGCCCGCGCCCGTCACCGTAACGTCGCCGGCCTTGAGGGCGGCAATCAGCGGGGCGTGGTTGTTGAGCACTTCAAACGAGCCATCGGTGCCCGGAAACCGCACCGACGTGGCTTCGCCTTCGTAAACTTTCCGGTCGGGGGTGATGATTTCGAGATGCATATTTTAAATGTGGAAATGGGATGATGTGAAAATGTGGGAATGTCGCAGGCATGAAAACTACTTTTCATATCTACCACATTCCCACATTCTCCACATTTAAAAAATTACTTGGCCTCGGCCATCAGGCGCTCGCCCTTGGCTACGGCGTCCTCAATGTTACCCACCAGGTTGAAGGCCGACTCCGGGAGGTGGTCGTACTTGCCGTCGATGATTTCGTTGAAGCCTTTAATGGTATCCTTAATGTCAACCAGCACGCCTTGTAGGCCAGTGAACTGCTCGGCCACGAAGAACGGCTGCGACAGGAAGCGCTGCACGCGGCGGGCGCGGTTCACAGTCTGCTTGTCTTCTTCGCTCAATTCGTCCATACCCAGGATGGCGATGATGTCTTGCAGCTCCTTGTAGCGCTGCAAAATCTCCTTCACGCGCTGGGCGGTGTTGTAGTGCTCGTCGCCGAGGATGGTAGCGTCGAGGATACGCGAGGTCGAGTCCAGCGGGTCAACGGCCGGGTAGATGCCCAGCTCGGCGATTTTGCGGCTCAGTACCGTCGTGGCGTCCAAGTGAGCAAACGTGTTGGCCGGGGCCGGGTCAGTCAAGTCATCGGCCGGCACATATACAGCCTGTACCGAAGTAATCGAGCCGCGCTTGGTCGAGGTGATGCGCTCCTGCATGGCACCCATTTCGGTGGCTAGGGTAGGCTGGTAACCTACGGCCGACGGCATCCGACCCAAGAGAGCCGATACCTCCGAACCCGCCTGCGTGAAGCGGAAAATGTTGTCGATGAAGAACAGAATGTCGCGACCAGCACCGGTGCCGTCGCCATCGCGGAAGCTCTCCGCAATGGTCAAGCCCGACAAAGCCACGCGAGCACGGGCTCCGGGAGGCTCGTTCATCTGGCCGAACACGAGGGTAGCCTGCGATTTCTCCATCTCCACCATGTCCACTTTCGACAAGTCCCAGCCGCCCTCTTCCATCGAGTGCTTGAAGGCGTCGCCGTAGCGGATGATGTTGGCTTCAATGAATTCGCGCAGCAAGTCGTTGCCCTCACGGGTACGCTCGCCCACACCAGCGAATACCGACAGGCCCGAGTAGGCCTTGGCTACGTTGTTGATAAGCTCCTGAATCAGAACGGTCTTACCTACGCCAGCACCACCAAACAAACCAATCTTGCCACCCTTTACATAAGGAGCCAGCAGGTCGATTACTTTGATGCCGGTGAAGAATACTTCCGACGAGGTGGCTAGCTCTTCAAACGCCGGAGCGTGGCGGTGAATGGGCAGGCCGCCGGTGCTCACCGGCTGCGGAATACCGTCAATAGCCTGACCGATAACGTTGAACAAACGACCTTTCACGCCGTCGCCCGTGGGCATCGTGATGGCGTGGCCCAGGCTGCGCACTTCGGCGCCACGGGTCATGCCCTCCGTCGAGTCCATGGCGATGGTCCGCACCCGGTCTTCGCCCAGGTGCTGCTGGCATTCCAGCATCACGACCTGGCCGTTTGCTTTGGTTACTTCCAGCGCGTCGAAGATGTTGGGGAGGTCGCCTTCGCCCGCGAAGCTTACGTCCACCACGGGGCCGATAACCTGGGTGATTTTGCCCGTATTCGCCATTTGGTTTTGCTTTACTAAGTTAATATCCTTTTGAGGGTGCAAAAGTACGCCGCAAACCCCTCTTTTCAAAGCTGAAGCTAGCGTGAATACCACCCCTCCCCTAGCCAGCCACAAAGCGCCCTGCGGACCCAGCCCGCGCACTTTTTTTAATTTTTTTTGCCCTGGCTCTTGCTTCGTATAATTCTTTTACTACCTTTGCAGTCCCAAAACGGCACACCACCCAATGGGAAATTGTCCGATGGTGTAACTGGCAACACGCTTGATTTTGATTCAAGAAAGTCCAGGTTCGAGCCCTGGTCGGACAACGATGATACTGCTCGACAGTTATAAAGGCGCTGGCTTCTCCCTTCCGGGAGCAAGTCGGCGCCTTTTGCTTGTTACTTCTCCCTCCCTTCGCCTGTCATTTTGCTCGCTTCGCGCAGAATGACAGGCGTTTTTGTTTTTTCTCCCCCGTATGGACCCGCACGTTAAAATCTTCGCCGGCAGCGCTTCGAAAGAACTCGGCCGCAAAATCGCCGAAGCCTACGGCCAGCCGCTCGGCGACCTCACCCTGCAACGCTTCGCCGACAGCGAGCTAGGCCCTAGCTTCGACGAAAGCGTGCGCGGCTGCGAGGTGTTTCTCATCCAAAGCACCTTCCCCCCGAGCGAGCACCTTATGGAGCTCATGCTGATGGTAGACGCCTGCAAGCGCGCCTCGGCCCACAAAGTGAACATCGTGATGCCCTATATGGGTTACGCCCGCCAGGACCGTAAGGACAAGCCGCGCGTGAGCATCGGGGCTAAGGTGGTGGCCAACATCATCCAGAGTGTGGGCACCGACCGCCTGATGACCTGCGACCTGCACGCCGGCCAGATTCAGGGCTTTTTTGACATTCCGGTCGACCACCTCGACGGCGCCACCGTCACGGCGCCCTACATTAAAAGCCTGAACCTGGAAAACCTCATCTTCGCCTCGCCCGACGTGGGCGGCGTAGTGCGCACCAGGGCCTTTGCCAAGAAGTTTGGGGCTGAAATCGTGGTGTGCGACAAGATGCGTCTGCGGGCCAACGAAATCGCCTCGATGCAGGTAATCGGCGACGTGAAGGGCATGGACGTAGTTTTTGTGGACGATATGGTGGACACGGCCGGCACCATCTGCAAGGCCGCCGACCTTGTGATGGAGCGCGGCGCCAACTCGGTGCGCGCCGTTATCACGCATCCACTACTGAGTGGGCCAGCCCACGCCCGCATTCGCGCTTCGCAGCTCACCGAACTTATTACGACTGATACGATTCCGCAGCGCGAGGAGAACGAGAAGGTGCGCGTGATTTCGCTAGCCCCCCTGTTTGCCGCCGCTATTCGCAACGTGGTGACGCACGAGAGCATCAGCTCGCTGTTCAGCTAAGGGGCGGCGGCGCGGACTTGCTTGCAATTCTCAGCCCAAACCCGTACCTTTGCGGCCCGTTTGGCAAGGGTTGCCCGGCGGATAATTCATTCCAAATCAACTTCTTTTATGAAAAGCCTGGAGATTGTAGGGTTTAAAAGAGCGAATCTCGGCAAGACGGACGCGAAGGCACTGCGCCTCGATGCCCAAGTGCCGTGTGTACTGTACGGGGGTGCCGAAGCAGTCCACTTCTCGGTGCCCGCCATCCTGTTCCGCGAATTGCTGTACACCCCGGAGGCCCACATCGTGGACCTGAACGTGGAGGGCACGCACTACCGCGCTATCGTGCAGGACGCCCAGTTTCACCCCGTGAACGAGATGCTGCTGCACGTTGACTTCCTGGAAATTCAGGACGGCAAAGAAGTGAAAATGGACATCCCCGTGAAGTACATCGGCGTATCGCCGGGCGTGCTGGCCGGTGGCAAGCTAGCCAGCAAAATCCGTAAGGTGAAGGTGAAGGCGCTGCCCGAAAACCTGCCCGACTACGTAGAAGTTGACATCAGCACCCTGGAGCTGGGTAAGTCGGTGAAGGTAGGTGCAGTACAGCCCACCAACTACACCATCCTGACCAGCGCGCAGGCGCCGATTGCCACCATCACCATCCCGCGCGCCCTCAAAGGCGAGATGGCCGCCAACAAATAGACCGCAGATTTAACGGATTGCGCGGATACGCTTGGCTGAGTCAAGCTGACTACGCTCGCGTTAGTTTAGTTGAAAAAGGCTGCCCTAGCGGGCAGCCTTTTTCTTTGGGGTCTGGCGGCCCCAACCGCCACCGGTTTTTAGTTTCTTCATCCTCCCACTTACACCTAACCAGCCCGCCTTGGGCGGGCGTATCCGCGTAATCCGTTAAATCCGTTTAATCTGCGATGAAATTACTCATTCTTTGCCTCGGCAACATTGGGCCGGAGTACGCCGATACCCGCCACAATATTGGGTTTATGGTGGCCGACTACCTGGCTCAAAAATTTGACGCCCCGCGCTTCGAGCTAGGCCGCCACGCGTTCACCACCGAGTTTAAAAGCAAGGGCCATACCTACGTATTAGTAAAGCCCACCACGTTTATGAACCTGAGCGGCAAAGCGGCCGCGCACTGGCTCAGTACGCTGAAAATAACGCCCGAGAATATGCTGGTCGTGACCGACGACCTGGCGCTGCCCTTTGGTAAGCTGCGGCTGAAGGGCCAGGGCTCGGCCGGCGGCCACAACGGCCTCAAGGACATTCAGGCCACGCTGGGCACCGACGTGTACGCCCGCCTGCGCTTTGGGGTGGACGCCAATTTTCCGAAGGGCCGGCAGGTCGATTACGTCCTGGACCCCTTTTCGGCCGACGAGCAGATTGACCTGCCGTTGCGCATCGAGAAAGCCGGTGAGGCCGTGCTAGCTTTCGGCGCGCTAGGGCTGGAACGAGCGATGAACATCGTGAACGTGAAATAAAAAAGGGCCAGCGCTACATCAGCGCTGACCCTTTTTTCGGGCTGGCTAGCCTCGTTCGCTACAAAATGGGGCTGCCGTTGCGCACAGCGCTGCCGGGCTGCATGAGGGCTAGCGAGCCATCGGCGTTTTCGGCCAGCAGCAGCATCCCTTGGCTTTGGATTCCCTTTATTTCGCGGGGCGCCAGGTTGAGCAATACCATCGCCTGCTGGCCGATGAGCGCCTCGGGAATAAACGACTCGGCAATACCGCTTACGATGGTGCGGTGGTCGAGGCCGGTGTCGATGGTCAGCTTCAGGAGCTTTTTGGTTTTAGCAACTTTCTCAGCGGCGATAATGGTACCGACGCGCAGGTCCATCTTGCCAAAATCATCGAAGCTGATATTTTCCTTCGCGGCCGTAACCGGTGTGTTGGCTAGGGCATTGGCTTGCTTGGTATCGAGCAGTTTCTGCACCTGAGAATTCACCACGGCGTCGTCAATTTTGGCGAATAGCAGGGCGGGCTCTTGCAGCTGGTGGCCGGCGGGCAGCTGCTCGGCGCGGGCCGCGCTAGCCCAGTCGCCGGGCGCCAGGCCAAGCATGGTGGCTAGCTTGGCCGCCGACTCGGGCAGGAACGGCGTGAGCAGCGGCACCAGCGCCGCCGCCACCTGCAAGGCTACGTGCAGCACTGTGCCGGTGCGCGCGGCATCGGTTTTAATTAAATGCCAGGGCTGCGTATCAGCCAGGTATTTATTGCCGAGGCGCGCCAGGTTCATCACTTCGGCTAGGGCATCGCGAAAACGGTAATTTTCGATGAGGTCGCCCACGCGGTTTGGAAATTCGGCCACCTGCCGAAATACCTCTTCGTCTATCTCCTGCAATTCGCCCCTAGCGGGCACTTTGCCGTCGAAGAATTTCTGAGTCAGTACGGCGGCACGATTCACGAAATTACCGAGCGTGGCGACCAGCTCGTTGTTATTGCGCGCCTGGAAGTCCTTCCAAGTGAAGTCGTTATCCTTGGTTTCGGGCGCGTTGGCGCAGAGCACGTAGCGCAGCACATCGGCCTGGCCGGGAAAATCCTGCAAATATTCGTGCAGCCACACCGCCCAGTTGCGCGAGGTGCTGATTTTATCCCCTTCCAGATTTAGAAATTCATTGGCGGGCACGTTATCGGGCAAAATGAATTCGCCGTGCGCCTTCAGCATCACTGGGAAAATAATGCAGTGAAAAACAATATTATCCTTGCCGATAAAATGCACCAGCTTGGTTTCGGGGTCCTGCCAGTATTTTTCCCACTCGTCGGGAAAGCCTTCCTTGGTGGCCGAGATGTAGCCGATGGGCGCATCAAACCACACGTACAGCACTTTACCTTCGGCGCCGGGCACCGGCACGGGCACGCCCCAGTCGAGGTCACGCGTTACGGCGCGGGGGTGCAGGCCTTGGTCAATCCACGACTTGCACTGGCCGTAGACGTTGGTTTTCCAGTCGTTTTTATGGCCTTCAATTATCCATTCGCGCAGCCAGGGCTCGTACTGGTCGAGGGGCAAAAACCAGTGCTTGGTATCGCGCAGCACCGGCGTATTGCCGCTGAGCATCGAGCGCGGATTAATTAACTCGGTCGGGCTGAGCGAGCTGCCGCAGCGCTCGCACTGGTCGCCGTAGGCGTTTTCGTTGCCGCAATTGGGGCAGGTGCCTACCACGTAGCGGTCAGCTAGAAATTGGCCGGCCTGCTCATCGTAAAGCTGCTGCGTGGTTTGCTCAATAAATTGCCCGGCTTCGTATAATTTCTTGAAAAACGCGCTCGAAACCTCGGCGTGCGTCTCGGAAGAAGTCCGCGAATACACATCGAACGACACGTTGAAATCGCGGAAAGAATCGCCGATAATTTTGTGGTATTTATCGACTACCTGCTGCGGTGTAACCCCTTCTTTCTGAGCCCGAATGGTGATGGGCACGCCGTGCTCGTCGGAGCCGCAGATAAATTTAACGTCGCGGTTTTGGGCGCGCAGGTAGCGCACATAAATATCGGCCGGCAAATAAACGCCCGCCAGGTGCCCGATGTGAACGGGACCATTGGCATAGGGCAAGGCTGCCGTTACGGTGTAGCGCTTTGGTTGTGAAATCATTACCAGTAAATTACCGCTATCAGTAAGTAAGCCCTGGGCTACGCAGCAGGCAGCGCAGCTTGAGCATTAATTTTAACTAGTGCGGGAAGGAGAAAATTAATTATTCAAAAAAGCAAAAAAAGGCGGCGGGGTTTCTAACAAAAATTATAAAAGGCCGTTTGCCAAGGAGTTAAACCGCGGAATTTTTTACCTAGTATTCCTGAGCAGTTTTCCACCCCACTTCCTAACCAAAACCCTGTTTACCATGTCCAAAAAAACCAACGCGGACGCGCAGGCTGCGGCCGCTCCTACCAAACGCACGCCGGAAGAAAAAGCGCAACGCAAGGCGGACAAAGCGGGCCGCAAGGCTACCAAATCGCTCAACGAGGACCACGCTGAGAAGAAGGCTAGCCAGAAACAGACCCTTAAGTCAGCCGCCAAGCAGCTGCAAAAAGAGCTGGATACGCGCATGAACGAAGTGGTGGACCGCATCCGCAAAGAAACGAAGGCCAAGCTGAAAGAAGTAGTGAAGGAAGCCACGCGCCGCCTCGATGTGGACACCGAGCGCATGTTTGAGCAGGCGCTGCACACCATCGTGCGCCACTACGATTCCATTGCGCCGGGCCGCACTACCGATATTAACCTGCCGGCTCCCACCGCAACCAGCGACGATGTCGACGCACCGCAAAAAACTTCGGCACCGTCCAAAAAGGACGCTGCCCGCAAGCCCCGCCCAGCGGAAGGCCCAGCGGCGGAAGCAGCTTCGCTTGCCAAAAAGCGCGCTGGCCGCCCCACCGGTAGCACCAGCAAGCCAGCCGCCAGCCCCGGCCGGGGCCCGGGCCGCCCCAAGCGCGAGGCCGCTGAGCCCGCCGCTGCTGAGTTGAGCACGCCTGTTGGCACTGCCAACGATAGCGTGGCCGTAGACAACGCCTAGCCCACCGCTAGGGGTAGAAAAATCGAAGAGGCCGTTGCTTGCATGAGCAACGGCCTTTTTTGGTAGTGGCTAGGGCCGCGGCTGGGGCTGGGGTATCGACTGGTCGATGCGCTGCATGCGGGTTTCGGTGGTGGTGATGTTGGCGTCGTTGGTGTTGAGCGTTTCGGGGCGCTTGGCGCGGTTGATATCGGACGCCTGCTCACCCAGGCGCAGCACGTTGGGCGTGGCGTCGGGCACGGGCATGCGCGCAGCGGTGCCGCGCGGCGCGTTTGCATTGTAGATGGCGCGGCGGTCGGCATCAGAACTAACCTCGGTGGGTACCACCCCCGGCGTGGCGGTTTCGGTGAGCGGCGTGGTGGACACGGCGCGCGGGGCGGCAGTTTCGGTGGTAAGCTCGGAGGCCGAGCAGGAGGCCAGAGCTAGCGGCAAGGCTAGGCTAACGGCCCGAAAAAAAAAGCGGGAGAGCATGAGAAGCAGCAAAAAGGCGGCCCGGAGCGGGCCGCCTTTTTGCTTAACGGATTGCGGGCGCGGTAGTTGGCGCTATTTTTTGGGTTCGAATACCAACGCATTGCCATCCATGCAGTAGCGCTGGCCGGTAGGCTTGGGGCCATCGTTAAAGACGTGGCCGAGGTGGCCGCCGCACTTGGCGCACACTATCTCATCGCGGCTCATGCCGAAGCTTTCGTCAGACTTGACCTTGACGCTAGCCACCGTGGCTGGGGCAAAAAAACTGGGCCAGCCAGTGCCCGACTCAAATTTGGTAGCGCTGGAAAACAGCAGGTTGTGGTCGGCGGCGCAGTAGTAGGTGCCAGCTGCGTGGTTGTCGTGGTACTTACCGGTGAAAGCCCGCTCGGTGCCTTCTTGGCGCAGAATATAGTATTGGTCGGGCGTGAGCTGCTTTTTCCATTCGGCATCGGTTTTCACGATAGGAAACTCGCCGGCCTTGCCCGTAACGGGCTGGGGTTGCGGATATTTACCTTCCGTAACGGAGGCTCCTTTGGAGCCGGCTGGCACGGCAGCCACAGTTTTAGGCTGGTCGGCGCGGGTTTGGGAGCAGGCGGGCGAAAGAGCGGCCACGCTCAGAAGCAGGGCTAGCAGGGAAGGGCGCATGGGCTGGCTAGAAGATTAAGGTTACCAGGCTAAACAAACGAAAACACGCCTGCGTTCGGATGCCGACCTCGCAAATACGGGGCTGGCTAGCCCGGCCCGCGCAAGCAAGCCGGCTGGGGGTTTGTGGTGATGGTGCGGAACGTTTGCGGGGCCGGCCGGCGTTGATTTTCAGGATAATAAAAACGCAACTCGGTTATTTAGCAGAAACTCCGTACCTTTGCGGCCGCAAAAACATACGTATGACCCAGAACATTCGGAATATCGCCATCATTGCCCACGTTGACCACGGCAAGACGACTTTGGTGGATAAGATTATCCACGCCTCCAAGATTTTCGACGCTCACCAGCAGTTCGACGACCTTATCCTCGACGACAATCCCCTGGAGCGCGAGCGCGGCATTACTATCGTATCGAAGAACGTATCGGTGCGCTACAATGGCGTGAAAATCAACATCATCGACACTCCTGGTCACGCCGACTTTGGCGGTGAGGTAGAGCGCGTGTTGAAGCTAGCCGACGGCGTATTGCTGCTTGTGGATGCCTTCGAGGGCGCCATGCCGCAGACCCGCTTCGTGCTGGGCAAAGCCATCGACCTGGGCCTGAAACCTATCGTGGTAGTGAACAAAGTGGACAAGGAAAACTGCCGCCCCGACGAGGTGCACGAGCAGGTTTTCGACCTCATGTTCAACCTCGGGGCTAGCGAAGACCAACTTGATTTCGTGACGCTGTACGGCTCGTCGAAGCAAGGCTGGATGAGCACCGACTGGAAAGTAAAAACCGACAACCTCATTCCGCTGCTCGACGCTGTAGTAGCGTCCATCCCGGCCGCACCGGTGCTGGAGGGCACGCCCCAGATGCAGATTACGTCGCTCGACTACTCGGCGTTCGTAGGTCGTATCGCCATCGGCCGCGTGCACCGCGGTACGCTGAAAGAAGGCTCTAACATGAGCCTGATGAAGGCTGATGGTAGCATCAAGAAAGTGAAAGTGCGTGAGTTGCACGTATTTGAAGGCCTAGGCCGCGTGAAAGTGGACCAGGTAAGCAGCGGCGAAATCTGCGCCGTGTCGGGCATCGAAGGCTTCGACATTGGGGACACCCTAGCCGACGCCGACAACCCCGAGCAGCTCGAGCGCATCAGCATCGACGAGCCGACGATGAACATGCTGTTCACCATCAACAACTCGCCGTTCTTCGGTAAGGAAGGTAAGTTCGTGACTTCGCGTCACTTGCGCGACCGTCTGTTCAAGGAAACCGAGAAAAACCTCGCCCTGCGCGTGGAGACGACCGACAAGGAGGACACCTTCCTCGTGTTTGGCCGTGGTATTCTTCACTTGTCGGTACTCATCGAAACGATGCGCCGCGAAGGCTACGAGCTGCAAGTGGGCCAGCCCCAGGTGTTGTTCAAGGAAGACGAAAACGGCAAGCGCCTTGAGCCCATCGAGCTGCTGGTAGTGGACGTGCCTGAGGAGTCGGCCGGCAAGGTTATCGAGCTGGTGAGCATGCGCAAAGGCGAAATGAGCATCATGGAGCCGAAGGGCGACTTGCAGCACCTAGAATTCAACATCCCGTCGCGCGGCCTCATCGGCCTGCGTAACAACGTGCTGACGGCTACCGGCGGCGAGGCTATCATGAACCACCGCTTCGTTGACTACGAAGAGCACAAAGGCCCCATCCCCGGCCGGATTGCTGGCTCGCTGATTTCGCTCGAAACCGGCCCCGGCACCGCTTACACCATCGACAAGATGCAGGACCGCGGTTCGTTCTTCGTGGACCCGGGTGAGGAAGTGTACGCTGGCCAGGTTATCGGTGAGCACACTCGCCCCAACGACTTGACCATCAACATCCAGAAGGGTAAGAAGCTGACCAACATGCGTGCCTCGGGTACGGATGACAACGCCAAAATCGTTCCGAAGCGTCAGTTCTCGCTGGAAGAAGCTATGGAATACATCCAGAAGGATGAGTACCTGGAAGTAACTCCGAAGTCGGTACGGATGCGTAAGATTTTGCTCGACGAAAACGAGCGCCTGCGCTACGCCAAAACTGCCGAATAGACCGCGGATTTAACTGATTGCGTGGATACGCCCACTGCGTGGGCTGACTAGGCTAGTGAGAAGGGAAAGGCTGCTTTTGGGCAGCCTTTCTTTGTTTTACCCTATTGCTTTTTTGTTTTTTATGGATGCTTTACCTGCTTTTATTCAGCTTTTTACCCTAGCCGATGCGGAGGCTAGCCAGCGTATTGAGGAGCGGCTAAGCTTGGTACTGCGCGACCCGGCGGCCTACCAGGATGCGTACGCCGAAGAGTTGGCCGAGCGCGGAATGGCTGAGGCGCTGCCCGCGCAGGAAGTGCGCGACGTAGCCCTCATCGATGCGCTGCTGAGCGAGGACTTGCTGTGGGAAAGTGATTACCAAGACCTCGCTGCCGAAACGGCTGAGGGCCTGAATGATATTTTGGAGCGCCAGCAGCGGCCCGAGCGCCTGCGACTAGCTTCGGCAGGCAAGGGGCCCGAGGCGCTGGACGCGTTGCAGGAGGCCCTGGAGCCCCTGGGGCTAGCCCTGGTGCTGCTGACGCTGGACAGCGATGCCTATCCGCTGAGCGTGGTAGCGGAGGCGCAGGCCGAGCAAGCGCGTGAGTTGGCCAGGGAGTTGGGCTTTGGCATGACGGTTTACTAGCCACCTGCTTGCGCGTGACGCGGATATTCGGTTCGCGGGTGGTGAAGGCTATCGCTCGCGAACTGGAAGTTCGCGTTACGCTTTAGCTCCGCTGGCGCACGGCCTCGAAAGTGAGTACGGCCGCCGCCACGCTCACGTTGAGCGAGTCGAGGACGCCGCGCATGGGGATAATAACCGTTTCGTCGCAGGCCTGGCGGGTGGCGGGGGTGAGGCCATCGGCCTCGGTGCCGAGCACCAGGGCAGTGGGGCCGGTGAAGCTGGCGGCGGTGTAACTTTTAGCGTCGTCGGCGAGGGCAGCGGCGAAGGTGCGGATGCCTTTTTCTTTGAGAAAGGCTAGCACCTCAGGCATGGGCGCGGCCACGGTGGGTACCGTGAAGATGCCACCCAAGCTGGCCCGGATGACGTTGGGGTTGTAGAGGTCGGTCCGGGCATCGCCTACCAGCACAGCGTGGGCGGGCGCGGCATCGGCGGTGCGCAGGATGGCACCGAGGTTGCCGGGCTTCTCCACGGCTTCGAGCACGATGACGAGGGGGTTTTTGGGCAGCACTAAGTCGGCTAGGGTGCGGCTAGGGGTGTGCAGCACGGCCAACACGCCGTCGGAGCGCTCGCGCACGGCCAGCTTGGCAAATACGGCGGCACTCACGGGCAGGTACTCGTAGGGGCGCGGCACGAGGCGGGCGGGCTCGGCTAGCTGGCGCGTTATTTCCTCGCCGGCCAGCTCCTCGCAAACAAACAGCGTGGCCACGGCCCAGCCAGCCTGGCGGGCGTTGGTAAGCTCGCGGTAGCCTTCGACCACAGTGAGGCCCTGGCGGCGGCGCTCGGCCGATTTTTCTTGCAGGCGCAGCACCTCTTTAATGCGCGGGTTGTGCAGGCTGGTAATGCGGTCGGGCTGGGCAGGGCGGGCGGCGTACATGCCACGAAGGTACTTCTTAGGGAAGAGGTGCGGGAGCTAGCGGGTGAGGAAGCGGCGAATAAGCTGGCTAAGGTGGCTCCAAAACCAATTTTTGCAGGACGTACCTTTGGGTTTCGGCTGGGCACTTAGGTTTTACCTAGGCACCTCATCACTTATTTCCTATTTCCCCTTGGCCCTCCGGCTCAATACCAAGATTCTGCTCGGCTTCGCCATTGCGCTGTCGGTGCTCACGGCCACCTCCATTACCTCGTACGTGGCCATTCAGCAGCTCAGCCGCTACACGCGGCTAGTCGAGCATTCGTACCGGGTGTTGCAGCAAACCGGCGACTTACGCATCAGTACTCGCGATGCGCAGAGCGGCATCCGTAACTACCTGCTGCTGGCCGACACCACCTACCTAGCCACCTACCGCAGCAACGCCCAACTAATGCAGCAGCAGGTAAAGACCCTGCATCGCCTGGTGGCCGACGACCCGCTGCAACACGCCCGCGCCGACTCGCTACGCGGCTTCGTGGCCCGGCAGCTGAAGGAGCTGGCCCTTTTTCGCACCTTTGCCCCTACCCCGCCAGCGGCCCAGTCGCTGCAATTGCGCGAGCAGGAGCCGCTACGCCGGGTGAAGGGCACAATAGGGCGCCTGCGCCAATACGAAGACGAGCTGTTGCGCAAGCGCAACCGTCAGCAATCGTTGTTTCAGAAACTAGCGCCGTCGGCCATCGTCGTGTCGTCGCTACTGGCCGTCATTATCGTGCTATGGCTGTTTCGCAAAATAGCGAACGAGCTGCGCGCCAACGACGAGCTGCGCCAGCAGCTCACGCGCACCAACCTCGACACCGCCCAGCGCATCCGGGCGATGGAGCACCTGACCCGGCAGGTAGTGCAGGGCGATTATAAAGTAAAAATCACCGACCCCGGCGCGCAGCAAGACCGCCTGTCTTCATTGGCCGCGCTGCTCAACCAGATGACCCAGGCATTGGACACGGCCTTTGGCGCGCTCGAAAACCGCAACAAGGAGCTCGACCAGTTTGCCTACGGAGCCTCGCACGACCTGAAGGCACCTCTGCGGGGCCTCCGCACCATTGTGCAGTGGATAGAGGAAGAGCGGGCCGACGAGCTGTCGCCCCAGCTGCGCATCTACCTGGACCAGATGAAGGGCCGCCTTTTCCGCCTCGACGACCTCATCAACGGCCTGCTGGCTTATGCGCGGGCTAGCCGCACCGAACGCCAGCTAGGGCCCGTGGAGGTGGCCCAGCTGGTGCACGAGGTGGCCGAATTGGTGGTGCCCCCCGATTTTACCCTCACCCTGGCCCCTGGCCTGCCTACCTTCGTGGCCGACCGCCTGGGCTTGCAACAAGTCTTCACCAACCTGCTCAGCAATGCGGTGAAGTACTACGCTGGCCCCGCCGGCCAGGGCCACGTGGCGGTGAGCGCCGAAGACCTGGGCACGCACTACGCGTTTCGGGTGCAGGACAATGGCCCCGGCATTGCGCCCGAGCACCATCAAAAAATCTTTCTGCTATTTCAAACCCTGCGCGACCGCCACACTGCCGAAAGCACCGGCATCGGCCTGAGCATCGTTAAAAAGCTCATCGATGACCAGCAGGGCCGCATTTGGGTTGAGTCGGCCCTGGGCCAGGGCGCGGCGTTCATCTTTACCTGGCCCAAGGGCGCGGCGGCCAGCTAGCCTCTTTTTTGCTTCTTTTTAATTATGACTCCCGATTCTTTTCTTTCTGCCGCTGGCACCACGCCGGAGCGCTCCGTTTTGCTGGTCGAAGACGACGTTTTTGATACCATGACGGCGCAAAAATCCTTCGCCCGCTTCAGCGTGCCGCATCAGCTGCACACGGCTTTCAACGGCGAAGAGGCGCTGGATATGCTGCTGGGGCGCAATGGCACGCCCGCCATCGAGCCGCTACCCGAAATCATTTTGCTCGACCTGAACATGCCCCGCATGAACGGGCTGGAGTTTCTGGAAATCGTGCGCGCCACGCCCGCGCTAGCCCACCTGCCGGTGTTCATCACCACCACCTCGGCCCTCGACCCCGACCGTGAGGCCGCCGCCCGCCTGGGCGTGAGCGGCTACATTTTGAAACCCCTCGACTTTGCCAGCGGCGACGACCTGGCCGACAGCCTGAGCTTGCTCGAAAAATTGCTGAAATAGCCATGACGCCCGCCGACAGCCACCACTTATTTGCGCAGGCGTTTGACACGTTTAAGGCTTTCGATGACCTGACGGTGGAGGCTAGCGGCTTCGTAGAGCAAGGCTTTCCGACCAGCATCTGGCAGATTATGCAGCACCTGCGGGCCTGGCAGGCGCACTAGCTGGGGCAGTTGCAGGGCACCGCCCCAGCCGAACAGTTCGACGAAAGGCAGAGCTGGCAAGCCCTGCGCGTGCCCTTTAGCCCGGCGGAGCTGCAAGCCGCCATCGCGCAGTTCAAGCAGCAGCTCGCGCAGCTGCAAGCCTGCGCTGGCCAGGCGCTGGGCAAGCCACCGGCGCTGCTAGCACGCGCAGCACTACTGCAGGAAGCCGCGCTGCACCTGGCCTTTCACCTTGGAGAGGTCGTGCTGATGCGGCGGCTGCAAGGCAATTATCCTCTGTCGGCGCACATGCAGACGTTTTTGCGGGCCTAGGCGGCGCGGGCAGTTGGCGAGTTTCTCCGGCCGCCCGGCGAGCGGCCGGGCGGGGCACTTTTGCGCCGGGGCACCGCGTTGGTGGGGCACCGGCCGCAGTTGGCTGGTAGCGCCTTTATTTGTCTGCATGAAACTCTCGTTCGTTGCGCTGCTAGGCCTGGGGCTGAGCACCGCCTGGGCCCCGGCCGCGGCCCAAAATGCGCCGCGCCAGCTAGGGGGGGCGCCCGTAGTGCCCGCGCCCGCCCCGCGCCAGGCGGCGCCCGCGCCCCGGCAGCTCGAAGCCGTGCCCACCCCTAGCCCGGCACCCACCCCGGCCGTGGCCGCTGACTCGACGCGCCCGGCGCCCGTGGCCACCAGCCCGGCGGCCAGCCCCGCCCCGCCGCCCGCCGCTGCATCGGCTCAGCCGGCGCCCAGCCCGTTTAACCGGCCCTACATTATGGGGGGCTCGGCGCAGCCCACGCGCTACCAGGTGGGCCTCAAAAACGGCGCCGTGTATAATGTGTACGAGGTGGAGGTGAAGCAGCCGCTGTTTGGGCGCAACTTTTTGCTGCTCGATGGCCAGCGCCGGGTTGACCTGAGTGAGGTGGGCTTTTACGAAAACGAAACCGGCCACTACGTGCGTACCACCCTGCCGCGCTCGTCGCGCGAGGCCACGCTGCGGCGCGAAGCAACGGGCCGCATCAGCCTATACGCCACCTACAACACCAGCTACGCGCCGGGCGGCTTCGGAATGCCGGGCTACGGCTACGGGGGCTTCGGCTACGGCGGCTTCGGGGGCGCGCCCTACAGCGGCTACCGCACCACCAAAACTGAGTATTTCTCGAAAGACAACGGCCCCATTCAGAACCTGAACGCCCGCAACCTGGCCCTGGCCACCACCGATAACGCGGGGGCGCAGGCCCTGCTAGCCCAGGCCCGGCACTACCAAACCGCCACTACGGCGGCCTACGTGGCGGGCGGGGCGCTGCTGGCCTACGGCCTGCTGCAATCGTTTCAGGCCAATAGTACGGGTATTTCGGCCGTTACCTACGCCGCCATTCCGGTGCTCATCGTGCCTCTCATTTTCCAAAGCAAGCAGGCTTCGGCTCAGCGCCAAGCCATTACGCTCTACAATAGCGGCGAGCTGCGCTAAGTAAGGTGCGGTGGGGCGGCGCGGAGCTTCGCCCTACCGCACCCAACCTCGGGTGCCGGTTTGCAGTACCCTAGCCCATGCCTTCTTCCCGCGTGGCGGCCCCCGCCGATGCTCCCGATTTTGCGGCCCGCCAGGCGCTGGCCCTGCTGGCCCACCAGCGGCTGTGCGCCGAGTACGGGGCGCCGTTTTATTTTTTCAGTGATAAAGACCCGCTGAGCGAGCTCATTAGTGCGTTGCTCTCGCACCGCACCAAAAATGCCGACTCGCACCGCGCTTACCAGCAGCTGCGCGCCACCTTCCCGGCCTGGGAAGACGTGCGCGATGCCCCGACCCTGGATGTGCAGCGGGCGCTCAGCGCCTGCACCTGGCCCGAGCAAAAAGCGCCGCGCATTCAAGCCGTGCTGCGCGAGATAAGCCGGCGCTGCGGCGATGAAAACCTGCCGCCCTGCTCGCTCGATTTTCTGGCCGACCGCCCCATTCCCGAGGCGCGCGCCTGGCTCGAAAGCATTACGGGCGTGGGGCCCAAAACTAGCGCAGCCACCTTGCTGTTCAGCAAGTTGCGCCTGCCGGCCATGCCCGTCGATAGCCACCACCACCGCGTGGCGCAGCGGCTAGGTCTCATTGGGCCCAAGGTGGGCGAAGGGCCGGCCCACGCGCTGCTGGCCGCCCTGCTGCCGCCCGGCTGGACGGCCCAGCAGGTGTACGACCACCACGAGGCGCTGATGTACCACGGCCAGAAATGCTGCTACTACCACCAGCCCGCGTGCAGCCGCTGCGTGATGCTTGATGTGTGCCCGGTGGGGCAGGCCAGCCTTAGCCAAGCGGGCTAGGCCCTAGCCGATTTTCCAGCAATACTACCCTTACTAATCAGTTGATTCTGCATCTGCAAGCAAAGCCTAATGCTCGCCGCAACCAGCTGCTGCCCGGCCCCGCAGGCCGCTGGCTGGTGCGCCTGGCGGCGCCACCCCAGGATGGCCAGGCCAACGCCGTGCTGCTCGCCTTTCTGGCCGAGTTGTTTGGGGTGCCCAGGCGCGCTGTGCAGTTGCTGAGCGGCCACACCGCACCCTTCAAAAAGGTGGCGATAAGCGGCCTCAGCGACGAGGCCGGGGCCGCCGTATTAGCTCGCCACGCGGCGACCGGGGGCTAGCGCCTTATTTCTTGCGCTTCCAGTGGTAGTAGCGGCGGTACCAGGTGGAGGTTTTTTTGAACAGGCTGCTGGCCGACTCGTGCGGAAACATATTGATGCGAAAAATTTGCAACCGGTCGTCTTCCAGGTGCATACCGCCGCTGTCGGTAGCTACGGCGTAGGTAAAGCCGGCCTCGGCCGCCAGGCGTTTGGTTTCGGGGCTGAGGTCACCGTAGGGGTAGGCAAACGACAGAACGCTGGTACCCAGGCGGCGCTCTAGCTCGGTTTTGCTAGCGGTCATTTCGTGGGCAGCCGCGGCGGCGGGCAGGCTAGCCAGGCGTGGGTGCGTGAGGGTGTGCGCGCCTATTTCCCAGCCCGCCGCCACAAAAGCCTGCTTCTGGGCGGCGCTCATAAGGTCGGCGCGGGGCTCGGTGGGGTCCACGGCGAGGTCCCACTGGTTGTGGCGCACCTCGAAGTCGCCCAGCAGATACAGCACGCCGCGGTAGCCGTACTGCTGCATCAGCGGTAGCAGATTGGTATAATTATCGGTGTAGCCGTCGTCGAACGTGAGCACGATGGGCCGGCGCGGAAAATCGGCTAGCGGGCGCCGGCCACTGGCAAAATCCTGATAATCCTGGAACGTAATGGGCGTGAGCCCCCGACTTTTGAAATACGCCAGGTGCCGGGCAAAATTTTCCTTCGTTACAAAAATCTGGTGCTTGGTGGCAATCGGCTCGTCGGGAATTTTGTGGTACATGAGCACCGGCAGAAAGCCGGGCGCGGCCAACGTCATGCGCGCCGATTCATACACGCCCAGCGCGCGGGCCGCCACGCGGGCCAGGTCGTAGTCGGCCCGCACCTGCCGGGCCAGGGCCGGGGCCACGCGGTGCGGCTGCGCCAGAAAAGCCCGCGCCTCGGCCAGCACCGGGGCCGGGTCGAAGCTGGCGGCTGGCTGCTGCCGGGCTAAGATATCGCCGAAGTTGGACGCTGCCACCGCCGGGTAGCTCGCCAGGGTCACGGGGCCAGCGTAAAGCGCCTCCCCCAGGGCTAGCACGGCGCGGCCCTGCCCCAGCGCCTCCATCGCCACGCGCCCGGCCCCGATAACGAGGTCGGTGCGGCGCAGCCAGCCCGCCACGTCGTCGGTGAAGCCAATAACTTCGACGCGCTCGCCGTACTGGCTTTGGAGCTGGGCCAGGGCCGTTTTACCCGCCTGCGGCAGCTGCTCCAGCTCCCCGCCGATGAGCGTAACGCGCAGCTGCCCAAACTCTTGCAGCAGCGCCGGAAACACGTGCTGCAAAAGTGCCGCCGCCCGCTCGCCCTTGGGCCCATTGAAGCGTCCGATAAAGGCTAGGCGCAGTAATGGAGAATCAGAAAGTAAAAACGAAGCATTAAAAATTGAATCTGACGAGTTTTCCAGCTCTTTGCCAGCCGTTTTTAATGCTTCGTTTTTACTTTCTGATTCCCAATTGATTCCATTGGGCACTACCACAATTTTGGCCGGCGCCATCTTCACTTCCTCGCGCAGGTGCTCGGCCAGGTTTTCGCAGATGGCGATGACTTTCTGGCCATAAACATCAAATAGCGAAGTAGATGCGTGCAGGTGCTGGCGGCCGTGTACGGTACTGACCAGCGGCACCCCTAGCCCGCGCAGGGCGAAGTAGCTGACCCAGCTAGCCGCCCGCGAGTGGGCGTGCACCACGTCGATATTGTGCCGCCGCACCAGTTCGCGCAGCGCCCGGACGTTGCGCAGCCGCTGCCCATACTTGCGCTGGCTGATGGGTAGCTGCACTTGCGCTGCCACCGTGGGCAGCGCCGCCATGTCGGAGGCTAGCCACACCTGGTGGCCCTCGCGGTGGTGGGCCTCGGCCAGGGCCACGGCGTAGGCCACCGAGCCGGCATAGAAATTGGCGGATAGGACGTGCAGGATGCGCATGACGCAAAGGTCGCGCTGTGCCGCGGACTCTGCGAGTCCGTGCGGGCTAATGCCGGGCTGTTCTCAAAAGCGGACTAGCACAATCCGCGGCGCGGGGCCTAGGCCCAGGCGCGGCCGGCCACGTTGCTCATGTACTTCTGGCCGCTGCCGGTGTTGAGGAGCAGAACGCGCTCGTCGGCGCGCAGCCAGCCATCGGCCAGGAGCTGGCGGGCAGCCATCCACACGGCGGCGCCCTCAGGAGCGATAAACAAGCCTTCGTGGCGGCTCAGCTCGCGCATGCCTTCCAGCATGCCCTCCTCGCTGATGGCGACTACTGTGCCCTGCGACTCGCGCAGCACTTGCAGCATCAGGGGCTCGCCCAGGGGGCGGGGCACGGCCAAGCCGTTGGCTAGGGTGGGCCGGCCGTTGTAGGCGTGACAATTGGCCTGGCGGCCGAGGTAGGTTTCGAGCAGAGGGCAGCAGTTTTCGGCCTGCACCGCTACCATGCGGGGCAGCTTGGTTTCGGGAGCTAGCCAGCCCAGGACCTTCATTTCCCGAAAGGCTTTCCAGATGCCAATGAGGCCGGTGCCGCCGCCGGCGGGATAGAGCAGCACATCGGGCAGTTCCCAGTTCAATTGCTCAGCAATCTCGTAGCCCATAGTCTTCTTGCCTTCAAGGCGGTAGGGTTCCTTGAGGGTGGAAATATCGAGCAGTTCGCCGCCGGCGTTGAGCTGGCGCACGCGGGCCGCACAGTCGTTGATGAGGCCATCAACCAGCTCTACCTGAGCGCCATACCAGTAGCATTCTTCCTTGAAGGCCTCGGGCGTGTGGCGCGGCATCACCACAGTAGCGGCTAGCCCACCGCGCGCGCAGTAGGCCGCCATGGCCACGCCCGCGTTGCCGGCAGTAGGAATGATGCAGCCCTGCACGCCCAGCTCCTTGGCCTTGGAAATAGCCATGCTCAGGCCCCGCGCCTTAAACGAGCCGGTGGGGTTCTGGCCTTCGTCTTTGAGGGTGAGGTTGCTTAGGCCGTAGTGCGCCGCCAGGCGGGGCAGCGCGAGCAGCGGCGTGAAGCCCTCCCCTAGCGTTACTTTATTGGCCTCGTCGAGCAGCGGCAGCAGCGCCCCGTAGCGCCACATCGAGCTGTCGCTCAAGGTGATGCCAGCTTCGCGGCTCAAGGGCCGGCGCAGGTGGTAGTCGGCCACCAACGGCTGCTGGCAGCAGGCCGATACGCCTTGCAGCTCGAAGGGCGAATACGCAGTGCCGCAGCTGGCGCAGTGCAGGGCGTGTATCCGGGAATGGGGCGACGTGGCTACTTGGTTCATACCGCAAAGGTCAGGTATCCTGCCTCGCACACTATGCCCTAGTGAAATGGGATTTTTGCATAGCCTATTCTCTACGGGAATAGTAACGCTGCGTAAAGCGCAGAAAGTCGCGGTATGGGCCGTTGTTCTCCGTGCCTTTGCGCTGAATAAAATTAAACTGCCTTTTAAGGAACAAGTCCTTGATTTTCACCTCTATCAGCTCGCCGCTGGCCAGCTCCTTCAGCACGGCTTGGCGGGGTAGAAAGGCCAGGCAAGTGGCTTCCACGCGGATAAAATTCTTGAGGGCCTCGGTGCCACCCAGGCGCACCCGCACGGGCAGGGTAGCTAGCCGCAACTGGTGCTTCTCCAGGGCTTCTTCGAGCACGGCCAGGGTACCCGAGCCCACCTCGCGCAGGGCCAGCGGGATGCTGAGCAGGTCGGCCACCGCCAGCGCGCGGTCGGCCAGGGGGTTGCTGGCGGCGCACACGGCCACCACTTCGTCGGTGAGTAGGGGGGTGTAAGTAACGTTGCTTACTTTGTGAATACCCTCGATGATGCCCAGCTCAATCTCGTGCTCCAGCAGCGCCTTGAGAATGTTGTCGCTGTTGCGGTTTTTGAGGCTGAGCTGGTGCTGCGGGTGCTGGCGCAGCCAGGCCGCCACCACCGGCGGCAGCACATAGAGCGAGATGGTGGTGCTGGCCCCGATGAGCAGGTGCACGGCCGGCGCAAAGGCCGGGCTGGCCTCGCTCATCTCCTGCTGAAGCTCTTGCTGCAATTGCTTGGCCTGCAAGAGCTTTTGATACAGCTTCTGGCCGGCAGGCGTGAGCTGCACGCTGCCCCCCAGCCGCTCGAAAAGGCCGGTTTTGTAGTATTCTTCCAGCGCCTTTACCTGCTTGCTCACCGCCGACTGGCTGATGAACAGCGCCTGCCCGGCCTTGGTGAAGCTCAGGCGCTGGGCTACTTCGAGGAAGACTTCGTGGGGGTGGGACAGCATGGGGCAAAGGTGCGCAGTTTCACAGCGCTATCGTTCAAGAAAGGTCACCCGAGGCTTTGCCGAAGCGTCTGGCCTGCATCGTTGAATTGGTAATCTAACGATGCAGGCCAGACGCTTCGGCAAGCTCAACATTACGTTCTTTTTTACTTCGTTACGCGTTCACATTAACGCTTTTCCGGTAATAACGGCTCTGTTTTTATGGCAGCCGCACCCTACCTTTCCCGCGCCGATTATCCCCAGCTCTTTTATGCGCCAACGCTACCTGCTGCCGCTACTTTTTCTGGCCCTCACGGCCTCCTTTTCCTGCTCTAAAAAGGCCAACCAGGAGCAGGCCGACGCCGCTACCCAGGCGGCGGGCGAGGAAATCGACCCCACCCAAAACCTGGTGTTCAGCTTCGACGAGCCGGTGGTGCCGGCTAGCCAGGCGGGGCGCTGGGACACCACGCGCTACGTGCAGTTTGAGCCGGCCATCAAGGGCAAGTTTAAGTGGGTGAACGACGGGCGCGAGCTGGTATTTTCGCCGCTGGAGCCGTTTCGGCCGAGCACGGCGTTTTCGGCTAATCTGCGGAGCGCCGCGCTGCCTTCGGGCAAGCAAAAATTGACGCTGGCCCGCTCGAAGTTTCACACGCCGTTTCTGGAAATGAAGGGCGCGCAGGTATTTTACGGGCGCAGCAACCGCGCCTCCGGCACCGCCGAACTGCGCGCCAATGTACTGTTCAACTACCCCGTGCGGCCGGCAGACCTACGCTCGCGCCTGCACCTCACGCAGGGTGGCCGGCCGGTGGCCTTCACCCTCACCGCTGCCGAGCCCGACCGCGCGCTGGCGCTCACCCTCAACCAAGAAGTGGAGGCTAGCCAGCCGCTGCACTTCGAAGTTGATGCCGGCCTGCCGGCCGTGGCCGGCAGCCAGCCCACCACTAGCCCGCTGCAAGCCGACACCGAGGTGCCCGACCAGCAAACCCTGCAAGTGCGCGAGCTGACCGGCCAGGTGCTCAACGGCCAGGCCGTGGTGACGCTGCTTACCAACCAGCCGGTGTCGGTGGCCGATATTCAGCCGCTGCTGAAAGTCGAGCCGGCCGTGCCCTACGAAATTGAAGTGCTGGAAAGCGGCCTGCTGCTGCGCGGCGGCTTCGAGGTGGGCAAGGACTACCAGGTGAGCATTACGCCGGGCCTACACGGGGCGCTGGGCGGGCAGCTAGCCGCACGCTTTAACCAAACCGTGAGCTTCGGCAGCAGCGAGCCCAGCATCAGTTTTGCCAGCACCGACAAGGCGCTGTACCTGGGGGCCAACGGGACACGCAACTTGGGCCTGCGAATTAATGAAGTGGAAAACGTGCAGGTGACCATTGCCAAGGTTTACGCCAGCAACATTCAGGAAATACTGCGCGCCGGCCGGCAGTATGGCTACGAAAGCAGTGAAGAGGAAGGCGAGGAAGGCAGCGAAGACGAGTATTCTGAAGGCCACAGCTACCAGTACTACGACCTCGAAAACCGGGGCGACGTGCTCTTTACCCGCACCTATGCCGCAGCTGGGCTAGCCAAGGAAAACGGCCTGTGCCTGCTCAATCTCAGCCTCAAAGACCTCGAATTTTCGGCGCCGCTCAAAGGCCTGTACGTGGTGCGCGTGCAGGATACCGAGCACCTCTGGCTGCGCGAAGACAAGCTGGTGGCCCTCACCGACCTCGGCGTGATAGCCAAGCAAAATGCTAGCGGCGAGGCCGTGGTGTTCCTGAACTCGCTCCGCACGGCGCGGCCGGTGGCCGGGGCCACGGTGCGCTTCATTAGTACCAACAACCAGCTGATGGGTAGCGCCACCACCAACGGCCAGGGCGTGGCCCGCTACGACAGCGTGATGGGCAGCCGCCTGAAGCTGGGCATGATAACGGCCACCCAGGGCGCGGATTTTTCCTTTATCAGCCTGCCCAAAAGCCGGGTCGAAACCTCGCGCTTCGAGGTGGGTGGGCTCACCAGCAACGCGGCGCACTACCAGGCGTTTCTCTACGGCGAACGCGATTTGTACCGCCCTGGCGATACCATTCACACCAACGTGGTGGTACGCACCGACGACTGGCACACCCCGCTCGCCGGCCTGCCCGTGAAGGTGCGCCTGCTGCTGCCCACCGGCAAGGAATACGCCAGCCTCGGAGAGAAGCTGAGCGCCACCGGCGCCGTAGAGTCGCGCTTCATCCTGCCCACTACCGTGATGACGGGCCTCTACTCATTGGAAGTGTTGACCGGCAACGACGTGCTGCTCACTTCCAAGCAAGTGAGCGTCGAGGAATTTATTCCTGACCGCATGAAGGTGACCGTGACGGCCGCGCCCACCATCCTGCGCCCGGCCCAGACCGTTACGGCTAGCGTATTGGCCCAAAATCTATTTGGCCCGCCCGCCGCCGGGCGCAAGTTTGAGGTCGAGTTTTCGCTAAAGGAAAAGACGTTTTCAGCTCCGAAATACCCCGATTATTCCTTCCAGCTGCGCAGCGGCACGGGGCGCAATGCCTCTACCCTATCAAGCATCACCGAACGCTTTCAGAAGGAAGTGCGCGAGGGCGAAACCGACCCTAGCGGGCGCGGCACCGCTGCCTACGCCCTGCCCGATGTGCGCGACCTGGGCACGCTGGAAGGCGTGGCCTTTGCCACGGTATTCGACGAAACCGGGCGGCCGGTGAACCGGCTAGCCACCTTTGAGGTGCAGACGCAGGCCGTGATGTTTGGCATTCAGGAGCCCAGCGAGCTGGTGAGCACGCGGCAGGAATTACCCATTAAGATGGTCGCGCTCACGCCGGCCGGCAAGCCCACGCAGGCCTCGGCCCAGGTGCAAATCGTGCGCCTACTCTGGGAAACCGTGCTGGAGCGCCAGGGCGGCCGCCTGGTTTACAACTCGCAGAAGCGTGAGCAGGTGCTGCAAAACCAAGCTGTGAACGTGGATGCCAACAGCCAACTGTTTTTCACGCCTACTTACTCGGGCGAGTACGAGGTGCGGCTGTTTCGGCCGGGCGCGGCTAGCTACGTGGCGGCGCATTTCTACGCCTACGGCAGCGGCGACACCGCTGGCAATTCTTTTGAGGTTAACACTGAAGGCGAGGTGACCATCGAGGCCGACAAGCCGAAATACGAGCCCGGCGAAACAGCGCAGTTGCTGCTCAAAACGCCCTTCCCCGGCCGCGTGCTCGTGACGGTGGAGCGCAATCGCGTGCTCGACCATTTCTACGTCGATACCGACCAGAAATCGGCCCAGGTGCGGGTGCCTATCCGCGCCGGCTACGCCCCTAATATCTACGTTACGGCCACCGCCATCCGGCCCATTACCGACAACTCGCTGCCGCTCACCGTGGCGCGGGGCTTCGTGCCGCTGACGGTGGAGAAGCCCGGCACCCACCTGGCCGTGGCCCTGAAAGCGGCTAGCCTCAGCCGCTCGCAAACCTTCCAGACTATCGAGGTGCGCACCGCGCCCAAGGCCCAGGTGACGCTAGCCATCGTCGATGAGGGCATTTTGCAGCGCAAGGACTACCGCACGCCCGACCCCTACGGCTACTTCTACCAGAAGCGGGCGCTCGAAGTGAGCGCCTTCGACATCTACCCCTTCCTGCTGCCCGAGCTGGGCACCAGCAGCAGCGGCGGCGACGCGGCCGACCTGGCCCGCCGCACCTCGCCCGTGCCCAGCCGCCGCGTGAAGCTCGTGGCCAAGTGGAGCGGCCTGCTCACCGCCGATGCCAACGGCCTCGTGCGCTACAAGGTGCGCGTGCCGCAGTTCAGCGGGGCGCTGCGCGTGATGGCCGTGGCCTACAAAGACGACGCCTTCGGCAACGCGGAGCAAACGATGAAGGTGGCCGACCCGGTGGTGATTAGCACGGCGCTGCCGCGCTTCGCTAGCCCCGGCGACACGCTGGATGTGCCGGTGACGCTGACGAATACAACCAGCAAGACTATAGCAGGCTTATTTGTTGCCGAAGTTGAAGGCAAACCGCTGACATTGCCCATAAATGCAGGAGCAAAAACCGCACTCGGGTCAACACAAAATCCGAAGTTTGGCAAAAAGGTGAACCTACCGCCCAATGCTGAATTTCAAGTCAAATTTCCGGTTGTTGCTACAAATAATATCGGTAATGCGAAGGTTATTGTCACAGTCAGAATAGGTAGTGGTTATGCCCAGGTTCTAAACACCGAACTAATTGAACTACCCATCCGCCCCGCCGCGCCGCTCGAAAAGCGCACTGGCAGCGGCGAAGTCACGGCCGGCGCGCCCGCCACGCTCAACCTGCGCACCGACTTCCTGCCTACTGGCCAGCGCTCACGGCTGATGCTGAGCCGCTCGCCGCTCACACAGTTTTCCAAAGACCTGAGCTACCTGCTCGAATACCCCTACGGCTGCCTGGAGCAAACCGTGTCGGCCGCATTTCCCCAGCTGTACTTCGGCGACCTCGCTACTACGCTGCGCCAGAAAACGGGGGCTAGCGCCAAGGCGCAGCGCTACAACCCCAACTACAACGTGCAGGAGGCCATCCGTAAAATAGAGGCGATGCAGCTCTACAACGGCAGCCTCAGCTACTGGCCAGGCGGCGACTACGACAACTGGTGGGCCACCGCCTACGCCGCCCATTTCCTGCTCGAAGCCAAGCAGGCCGGCTTCGCCGTGAACCAGAGCACCCTCGATAAGGTGCTGCGCTACTTGCAGTTTCGCCTCAAGAAGCGCGAAACCGAGGCCTACCAGTATTTCACGGCCGACGGGCTAGCCCGCCAGCGCACCATTGCCAAGCGCGAAATCACCTACTCGCTCTACGTGCTGGCCCTCTCCGGCCGCCAGGATGCCGTGGCCCTCAACTACTACAAGGCCAACCGCCCGCTGCTCACGCCCGATGCCCGCTTCCTGCTAGCCTGCACTTATGCGCTGGGCGGCCAGCAGCGGGCCTTCCGCGAGGTGCTGCCCACGCAGTTTACGCCCAAGAAAGCGCCCCGCGAGCTGGGCGACTCGTTCGCCTCGCCCATCCGCGACGAGGCGCTGGCCCTCAACGCCTTGCTCGAAGCCGACCCCACCAATCCGCAGGTCAACAGCATCGCCCGGCAGCTGAGCCGGCAGGTGCGCGCCGCTGGCTACCTCAACACGCAGGAGCGCGCCTTTGCGCTGCTGGCGCTGGGTAAAATTGCCCGCAAGAGCCAGGCCAGCACCGTCACTGCCACCATTTCGGCGGGCGGCAAACAGCTGGGCAAGTTTAATGGCAAAGACATTACGGTGAATAATGTAGCCAACTACCAGCTGCTGCTCAAGGCCAGCGGCGCGGGCGCGCTCTATTACTTCTGGGAGGCCGAGGGCATCTCGGCCGGCGGCCGGGTGCGCGAGGAAGACAGCTACCTCAAAGTGCGCCGTCAGTTCCTGACCCGCACCGGGCAGCCGGTAGGCGCGGCCAGCTTCCGGCAGAACGACTTAGTGGTGGTGAAGCTCACTATCCAGGCCGCCGCCGCGGCGGGCGAAGTCAAGAACGTAGCCATTACCGACCTGCTACCAGCCGGCCTCGAAATCGAAAACCCCCGCCTGGGCGCGACCCGCGAAATCGGCTTTGTGGCCAACGCCGACCAGCCCGACTACCTCGATGTGCGCGACGACCGCCTCAACCTCTTCACCACCGCCACGCCCAAGCCCAAGACTTTTTATTACCTGGCTAGGGCCGTGAGCAAGGGCACCTTCAAGCTCGGCCCAGTGAGCGCCGATGCCATGTACAACGCCGAATACCACTCGTACAATGGGGCCGGCACGGTGCGGATTCGCTAGGGCAAACTATCTTGGGGCAAGTGCCCTACTGATAGCGCGGCGGGCCACTAGCCCGCCGCGCGCCCCTACCCGATGCCCGATACCCCTAGCCACGCAGAGCCCCAGACCCTAGCCGCTGCTACCGACGAGCTGCACGCCCTGCGGGCGCAGGTGGCCCGGCTTGAGCACCAGCTGCACGCCGAACAGGAGGCGCAGCAATTGCACATCGCGGCCCTGAACCAGGCCCGCCTGGCCGCCGAGGAATCGGCCCAGGCCAAAGAATCTTTTCTGGCTAATATGAGCCACGAGATTCGCACGCCCCTCAACGGTATTATCGGGCTAGCCCGGCTGCTGCTGCGCACCGACCAACCGACCAGCTATCCCGACCACCTCGACAGTATTCTGACGAGCGCTGAGGGCCTGCTGGGCATTATCAACGACATCCTCGACTTTGCCAAAATCGAGTCGGGCACTCTCGACCTGGAGGCTGCACCCTTTTCGGTAGAAGCCGCCGTGCAGCGCGCCGCCAAAACGCTGGCGTTCCAGGCACAGGCCAAGGGCTTGCAGCTGCACGTGCGCCTGCCAGCTGCGCCGCTGCCCGTGGTGATAGGCGATGCCAGCCGCCTGGGCCAGGTGCTGCTCAACCTACTCACCAATGCCATCAAGTTTACCCCGGCCGGCGAGGTTACGGCCTCGGTCGATGTGGGCCACTACGCCGGCGGGCAGGTGCACCTGGAGTTTTGCGTGGCCGACACGGGCATCGGTATTGCGCCCGACAAGTTTGCCCGCATCTTCCAGAGCTTCGCCCAGGCTAGTAGCAGTACTACCCGGCTGTATGGCGGCACGGGGCTAGGGCTAGCCATCTGCCAGCGGCTGGTGGAGCTTCAGGGCGGGCGCATCTGGCTCGATAGCCAGCCAGAACGTGGCAGCCGGTTTTTCTTCAGTCTGCCGTTTAGCGTGAGCGAGGAGGCGCCGGTAGTGGCCGAGCTGGCGCCCGTGGTGCCGGGCCTGCTGCGCGGCCTGCGGGTGCTGCTGGTTGAGGACAACGCCGTGAACACCCTGCTAGCCTGCTCGTTGCTGCAAACCTGGCAGGTGAGCACCGAGGTAGCGGCCGACGGCGAACAGGCCCTGGCCCTAGCCCTGGCCACGGCCTACGACGTTATTTTAATGGATATTCAAATGCCGCGCCTCGATGGGCTGGCGGCCACGGCCCAGCTGCGCGCCGCGCCCGGCCCCAACCAGCGGCAGCCTATCATCGCCCTCACAGCCAATGCGTTGCATAATGAGGTTGCCACCTATGGCCCGGCCGGCTTCACCGACTGGCTCGTGAAACCTTACCACGAAAACTCGCTCTACCTGGCCTTGGCCTACGCCAGCGGGCGGGCCACGCGGCCGGCCGCGCCAACTGCTGCGCCGGCCGCCGCACCCAGCTACGGCTTCGCGGGCCTGGGTAAGCTGGCTAACGATGCCACGTTTATCCGCAAGATGCAGCAGCTTTTTATCGACACTGTGCCGGTGCAGCTAGGGGGGCTGGAGGCAGCCGTGGCTAGCCATGATTGGGAGGCCGCCCGCCAGGTTAGCCACAGTCTGAAATCAACCTACGGCAACCTCCAGATTGAGGAAGCGGTGCACTATGTGAAGAAAATCGAGGAAATTTTGAAAAAAAATCCGACTAGCGGTAGTCTTCTAAACTTACTACGAACTCTGCGTTTGCTCACTGCGCGAATGGTTGAGGTTTTTGAGAAGAGTCTGAGGCAGTCAGCCGTGCCATAAACTGCGCCTGCAGCTTATACGTCACTATTTTAAGGATAATTGTCACTTTACCGCAATGTTGCGGGGTGCCGGCTAACTGCTGCAATACAGCACTTGGCCGGCATTTTTTTGTACAATTTTGCTACACTAGTAACCTCGACCATTAGTTGTATTTTATTGATTTCTCAGTTACCAAGAATGCACTAGCAACGTATCTTCCATTTCATAACTACTGGCAGCTAGCACTGTACAACTTTTGTTTACTTCCCCAGCCCCCGTGGCTGGTGGTGGCAAACCAATTTGCAAGTCCTGCCAATGCCTGTTTCCCACCCCCCTCGCACTGCTGTGTCCTTTTGAATTGCTGCCTTTTCGGTGGCCCGATAGCTTAGTGGCTTGGCTAAACCAACCATTGACAACGGCCAGGGCCTTGATTCTCAAGTACGTTAAGCCCAGCTTGCCGCGCTGCTTTTTCTTACCTCAAATAACCGATTTGGGGCGCCTGCCTTCCACTCTACTTGCCGCTTCTGCCTCCCTCATGCTTCACTTCTATGTTCAATCTTAAGAAAACGCTGCTCATTATTGATGACGAGCCGGCTATCCGGCTGATTTTGGAACACTACTTCGCCAGCGAGTACGAGGTGGTGCTCACGGCCAATGGCCAGGAAGCGCTGGACTGGCTACACCAGGGCCACTACGCCGATGCTATTGTGGCCGACTACGAGATGCCTGTGCTCAACGGCCTCGACTTTATTCGGGAGCTGCGTGCGCTGCCAGCTCATGAGAGCGTGCCGCTGCTCATCCTGTCGGCTACCGACGAAACCAGCAAAAAAATTATCTGCCTCAAGGCGGGCGCCGACGACTACCTCGTGAAGCCTTTCAACCCAGAAGAACTGGAAATCCGAATTCAGAAAGTACTAGGCCGCGTAAGCGTCTAGTTAATACCCTATTATCACTTCGCACTCTACCTACCCTTTCATGGAAGCAACTATAAACAACCGTGCCCTGCCGGGCAGCTATCCCGCACCCCAGCTACCCAAGTGGCTGCTGCGCCCCACCAAATTACCTTTATCCTCGAAGCAGCCGGCGGCATCCCGGGTGCGGGCCTTTGCCATGCCGCCGAGCAAGCGCTTGTTCGACATCGTGTTTGCCGGGCTAGTCCTGCTGGTATTGCTACCGCTGTTTGCTATCGTATCGCTGCTTATCTGGCTGGAATCGCCGGGCCCCGTCTTTTACTACTCCTACCGCGTCGGGACCAACTACCGCGTGTTCCGGTTCTGGAAATTTCGCTCGATGCGCCCTAATGCCGACCAGCAGCTGGCGGCCATGAAGAGCCACAACCAATACCAGCCAGCCGCCGCTACTCACGCAGCCAGCACTTGCGCCTGCGGAGGAGAATGCCAGGGTCAACTTATTGATAAACATGGCCAATTGGTGTGCGAGCGCCAGCATCAGCTAGCCCGGCGGGCTAGTGAGGAGGCCACGTTCATCAAGATTGTGAACGACCCACGGGTAACGCGCATCGGCACCTTCCTGCGCAACACGAGCATTGATGAGTTGCCCCAACTGTTCAACGTACTGCGCGGCGATATGTCGATAGTAGGCAACCGCCCGCTGCCCCTTTACGAGGCTGAGAAACTGACTACCGACCAATTTGCTGCCCGCTTTCTGGCTCCGGCTGGCATCACGGGCCTGTGGCAGGTGAGCAAGCGCGGCGGCAAAGGCCCCATGTCGGCCGACGAGCGCAAGGGTCTTGACGTGCAGTACGCCCACAACTACTCGCTGCAAAAAGACTTAAAAATTCTATTAAAGACGGTACCGGCGCTATTTCAGCAGGAGAACGTTTAATGAAAGCCATTTTATTTGCGCTCCTGCCCCTGGGCGCGGTCTTACCAGGCCGCGCCCAAGTGGCGTATACTGAGGCCCAGGCCATGCCTACGGCCCAGGCTACCCCTCCTGATAATAACCTGCGCCTGTTTTTCAGCGCTCCCGAATTAGTGCTGCCCAAGCTTTACGAAGCGGCTATTGTGCATTCGGGCGAGATATCGCGGCTCGATGCCTCACGCAGCGTGGCCGAGTCCGATGTGAAGCTGGCCCGCAAGCGCTTGCTGAATATGCTTGCGCTCACCGGCAGCTACAGCTACGGCACGCTACCTTACTTTGCTACGGCCGAAACAACGGCAGGGCCGGTTTCGCCGGTGTATCAGGCTAACCCCTTCAACCTGGGTGCGCGGGCGCAGTTTTCAGTAGGTGCGGGCTTAGTGCTGCCCATTGACCTACTGGCCACCCGCCGCACCACCATCGACCGGCAAAATGCGGTGGTGGACCAGGCCGTGGCCCAGCGCCGTACTCAGGAAGCGGCTATCCGCCAAATGGTTATTGTGCAGTACCAAGCTCTGGCGCTCGCTCGGGCCACCCAGCAAAATGCTCAGGATGCGCTGCAATCGGCCAACGTGAGCAAGCAGATTGCCGACCGCCGCTTCAAGCAGGGCGAGATTCAGGTCGATGACCAAATGGCGGCCATGGACTACTATAGCAAGGCTCAGCTCGGCTACGAGGAGGCCCGCAACAAGTACCAGACCGCTCAGCTGCTGCTCGAAGACATCATCGGGATGCCCATCACTTCTATTTCAATCGCCGCTAAATGAACGCCCAAGAACTTGTGCGCCGGCTGCTCCGGCACTGGCCCCTTCTGGTACTCGTGCCGCTGACTACGGCCGCGTCGATTTTCTTCTTTTCCCGCTTTCAGGACAAGAAGTATGAATCGGACACGGTGCTGTATACGGGCATTGCCTCGGGCTTTAAAATTGAGGGTGGCAACAACGAAAGCGGCCAGGGTTGGCAGGCCACGGCCACGGCCTTCGACAACCTGCTCTCGCTCATCAACTCGCGCGACACCCGCGAGGAAGTGTCGCTGCGCCTGCTAGCCTGGCGCCTGCAAGAGGAAGCCACCAACCCGGCACCCGCCGCGGTAGCCCCCACCAGCGGCGTGCTGGGCACGATGCAAACCAAGCTGGCCGACAAAAAGAAAACGCCGTTTGACATCCTCATTACGCCTTCCCTCAAAGCCCAGCTTACCGGCGCCACCCTCGACGCCACCACCCAGCGCGTGCTGGCCGCCTACCAGGCCGGCCCCGCTAGCCCCGTGTACAAGCTGGTGAACTCGAAGGACCCGTTATTCTCGGAAAATGCGCTGCTGACTATCAACGCGGCGCGGGTGAAGGACAGCGACTTACTGCGCATTGACTACGCGGCCAAAGACCCGCTGCTGTGCGAGAAGACGCTGGAAATTCTAACCCAGGTATTCATCCGCAAGCACAAGGAGCTGTTTACGGGTCAGAATGAGTCGGTTATTACTTACTTCACGCAGTCGGTGCAGAAGGCGGCTGACCGCCTGCGCGAGGCTGAGCAGCGCCTGCTAGCCTTCCACGAGAAGCACAACATCGTGGACTACGACAAGCAGATTCTCTCCTCAACTGATGAGAAGCAGGCCGCGGCCGACAAGTACGCCCAACTCGAAATGCAGTACGCTGGTGCGTCGTCGACCCTGAAATCAGTGGAAGGCAGCCTGAGCAAGCGCGGCGACTCGAACCTGAAAAGCCAGGAGATTATTCGGCTGCGCAACCGCCTTTCGGAGCTGAACAACCAGGCTTCGGAGCTTGAAATTATGCAGCAGGCCCAGCCCAGCCAAAGCACTGCCGCCCGGTTAGCCAGCGTGAAGCAAGAAGCCGCCGGGCTCGATAAAAAGATTGGTGAAACGGTGAGCAGCTACTACAGCGACTCGCACGCCAGCCACGGCGTGGCCGTGAAGGACCTGGTGAGCGACTACTCGAAGAACAACCTGCAAGTCGAAGACCTCAAAAGCCAGCTGGGCCTGATGCGCCGCCAGCGGGAGCTGGCTGCCGGCCAATACAACCAGCTGGTGCCGCTAGGGGCTGAAATTCGCAAAATCCGCCGCGAGGTAGAAGTAGCCGAGAAAGAATATCTCGCCCAGATGGAAGGCCTCAAGCAAAGCAAACTCTCGCAGCAAAACGGCATCATGGCCTCGCAGCTGCGCGTGGTTGACCCGCCCTACCTGCCCACGCAGGCTAGCGGCTCGAAGCTTATGCTGCTGCTGATTGGCGGTTTCATGGGCGCCTTTTTGCTGACTGGCGCCGGCGTAGCCGCCACTGGCCTGCTCAACACCACGCTGCAAAGCCCGGCCTACGCGGCTAGGGTCACCACCTTCCCGGTGGCGGGCGTAATGCCCAAAATCACGGCTCCCGATGCTTTGCAGCTCGACCGCGCCAAGCGCGCCGAAGACCATTTGGCCCGGCAGCTGCTGCTCAAGTTTCAGCAGCCGCGGCCGGCGGGGCGGCCCTATACTATTGGGGTGCTCAGCAGCCAGGGTGGCGAGGGCAAAACGGCGGTGTGCGCTAGTCTGGCGGCCAGTTTGCGCGAGCTGCACCTCAACACGTTTAGTCTTTACCCCGACGACCATTCGTTTCAGATTATTCCCAGCGACGACACGCTGCTCTACTCGCCCCTCGCGGCACTGGCACCCGGCGTATCAGTGGCCGACCTTACCGGCGACGGGCTAGCCGCTGATTCGGTAGTCATCATTGAGTTTCCGCCGGTGCTCGAAACGGCTTACCCGGCCTCGCTGCTGCAAGACCTCGACCTAGTACTGGTGGCTGTGCGCGCCGACCGCGCCTGGCAGCCCGCCGACCGCACAGTGTTCAAAAACATTCAGTCGGTAACCAAGGCGCCGATTGAGCTAGTGCTCAACGGCGTGCTGCCCGAGTACGTGACCGAGTTTATCGGGGCTCGCCTGCGGCCAGTAGCTACACCTTACCGCCCGGCTTTGCCAGCGGCGCCCAAGCAAGCGCTCCTCAACTCATAGGCTATCAGCCGCGAGCCCGGGTGGCAGACCAGCCCGCTTCTCAATCGTGCGCCCGGACTCTCAGAGTTCGGGCTACTAACCAGATTACATGCTTCCGCTTCCCGTTTTTCAAACCCGCACCAACACGCCGCTGCTCGTAGCCGGGCTGCTGCTAGCCGTGTTCGTAGGCTGGCTCACGGCTAGCCAGGGCATGGTGGTGCCGGGGCTGCTGCTGGCAGTGGCGGTAGCGATGCCACTGCTGATTGGGATATTTCTGGAACCGCGCTTGGGCATCATTGCCCTCATTGGCTACTGCTTTTTGCTGTTTTTTATTTCGCGGCTGGTGGGCGGTAGCATTCCCTATGGCATGGCTGTTGATGGACTGCTGGTTATCATCTGGATAGCGCTGACTTTTCATCACCAGCGCTATGATTGGAGCTACGTGCAGAACGACCTATGCCTGCTCAGCGTGGTGTGGTTTGGGGTAAACGTGCTCGAAATCGTAAACCCCGGGGCTAGCCTCTTGGGCTGGTACCAGGAGATGCGCAGTACCACGCTCTACTGGGTGCTACTGGTGCCGCTGGCGTTTTTGCTGTTTAACAAAAAGCGCGACCTCAATCTGTTCTTCTACCTCATCATCGGCCTGTCGGTGCTGGGCGCGCTCAATGGCTTGAAGCAGCTCTATATCGGCCCTTCGGCCGGCGAGCAGTTGTTCTTGAATGAGAATGCCAAGACCCATTTGCTTTGGGGCAAGCTGCGGGTATTTTCGTTCTACAGCGACGCGGGCCAGTTTGGAGCAGCGCAGGCGCACATTGCGCTGATTGCTGGTATTCTGGCGCTAGGCCCTTTCAAACTCTGGAAGAAGGCCCTGCTGGCTGCGGCAGCGGGCTTGCTCATCGTGGGCATGCTCATTTCGGGCACGCGGGGGTCGCTCTTCGCCCTCATGGCGGGCGTAGCGGTGGCACTGCTCATCAGCAAAAACATCAAGGCCTTCCTGCTCGGGTCGATGGTAGCGGTGGCAGCTTTTGGGGTGCTGAAGTACACCAAAATCGGCGACAGCAACTATAACATTTACCGGATGCGCACGGCCCTCGACCCCACCGATGCCTCGCTCAATGTGCGCCTCACCAACCAGCTGCGGCTAGCCGACTACCTGCGCGACCGACCCTTTGGCGGTGGCGTGGGCACTATTGGCAACTCGGGCATTCACTACAACGAGGGCACCGTGCTGGCCTCCATTCCGCCCGATAGCTACTGGGTGAAGGTGTGGGCTATGTACGGCGTAGTGGGCCTCGCCATCTGGATGGGCATCATGTCCTACATCCTGGGCAAGTGCGGCGGCATTGTCTGGAACATCCGCGACCCGGCCCTCAAGACCAAGCTCATTGCCCTCACGGCGGGCTTTGCGGGCAGCTTTTTCTGTAGCTACGGCAACGAGGTCATCAATTTCATGCCCTCGGCGCTGGTCGTGTACCTATCCTGGGTTTTCGTTTTTCTGGGCCCGCGCCTCGACGCGCCTGCCTTAGAACCAACTACTTCGCGCTCATGAGCCTACCGCTAGTCTCCGTTATTTCTATCAACTACAACCAGGCGCGGGTGACGTGCGATATGGTGGCTTCGCTGCGCCGTATCACCTACCCTAACCTGGAAATCATTGTGGTTGATAACGCCTCGCCTTCCGATAACCCCGACATTATTAAGGAGGAATATCCGGAGGTGAACCTCATCAAGTCGACCGAAAACCTGGGTTTTGCGGGCGGCAATAACTTAGGCATCTCGCAGGCGAAGGGTGAGTACCTGCTTTTCTTGAACAACGACACCGAGGTGGAGCCCGATTTTCTGGAGCCGCTGGTCGAGCTGTTCGAGCGTAATCCCAAGGCTGGCATTGCCTCGCCCAAAATCAAGTACTTCGACGGCGAGCACCTAATCCAGTACGCCGGCTCGCGCGGCATCAACCCCTGGACGGGCCGCAGCATCACCATCGGCCACCTCGAAGCCGACCACGGCCAGCACAACACTTCGGCTCCCACGGCCCTAGCCGACGGCGCTGCTATGCTGGTGCCCCGCCGCGTGCTCGAAGCCGTGGGCCTCATGCCCGAGTTGTATTTCCTGTACTATGAGGAGCTAGACTGGTGCGAGCGCATCAAAAATGCGGGCTTTACCTGCCACTACGTGGCTAATTCCACGATTTACCACAAGGAGTCGGTGTCGGTGGGCAAGTCGTCGGTGCTGAAGACCTACTACATGAACCGCAACCGGCTGCTGTTCATCCGGCGCAACAGCCGGGGCTGGGCGCGCCTCACGAGCACGCTGGTATTTGTGGGCGCCGCCTTGCCCAAGCTGGCACTGCGCCATGCTAGCCAGCGCGAGTGGCCCCACCTGCGCGCGCTAGGCCGCGGCCTCCGCTGGAACCTGCAGCACGCCAGCGGCTTGCAATAACCCTTCGCTTTTATGACCCTAGTATTATCCATCCTCAGCGGGCTGCTATATACCCTAGCCGCCTATCTGCTGCTGAACTGCCTCTACCTACTGTTTTTTGCAGTGGCCGGGCATCGGCGCGCCCGGCCACTGCCGGCTACGGCTCCCGGTGCTGAAGCGCGCCGCATCTGCGTGCTCATGCCCGTGTATAAGGAGGATGCCGTGATTCTGGAAACCAGCCAGGCCGCGCTAGCTCAGCAGTACACCGGTGCTTTTCAGGTAACAGTTATTGCCGACGGATTGCAGCCGGCCACGGTACAGACCATGCGCAGCCAGGGCATTGGGGTAGTCGAGGTTCAGTTTGAGCGCAGCACTAAGGGCAAGGCGCTGCTGCAGGCGCTGTCGGTGCTGCCTGCCAATGCCTTCGACATTGCCGTGGTGCTCGACGCCGACAACGTGATGGGCCGGGGCTTTCTCAATGCCGTAAACCAGGCCTTTGCTGCCGGCTACCGCGTGGTGCAAGCCCACCGCACGGCCAAAAACCAGGGCACCGCCTTCGCTCTACTCGATACCTGCAACGAAGAAATCAACAACCACATTTACCGCAAGGGGCCGTTCGCAGTAGGCTTGTCGTCGGCGCTCATCGGCTCGGGCATGGCCTTCGAGTATGGCTACCTGCAGCGCCTGCTCACGGGCATTGGCGAAACGGTGGGCGAGGACAAGGAACTGGATTTCCGCATTGCCCGCGACCAACAGAAAATCTGCTACCTCGACGACGTGTACGTCTACGATGAGAAGATTGAGAACGCGCAGGTGTTCACCCAGCAGCGCACGCGCTGGCTAGCCTCTCAGTGGGAATTCTTGAAGAAGTACGCTGGCGAAGGTATTCCGGCGCTGATGCGCGGCAACGTCGAGTTTTTCAACAAAGTGGTGCAGGCATTTCTGGTGCCGCGCACGCTGCTACTCGCCTTGCTCGGGCTACTAGTAGGTGCCTCGTCGGTGAGCTGGCTGCTGGGCCTACGGGTAGGGCCCTCGCCGCTGGTATGGGTGGGGCTGCTAGCCACGCTGTCCGCTACGCTGCTGCTAGCGCTGCCTGCGCGCCTCTACAACCGCCAGGTGCTGGCCGCAGTACTGCGCTTGCCCTATGCCATCTGGTGCATGTGCCTGGCGCTGCTGCGCATTCGCCGCACCAAAACCTCCTTTCTGGCTACGCCGCACAAGGCGGGCACCGCCTTCCAACTCGACAACTAACCCTATGCCTTTCGCCCTCATTGCCGCACCCGTTTTGCTTTGCTTGGCCCTGGGCATCATCAGTGGTCTGCGCGCCGAGCGCAAGCTGCGGCCCTAGCCTACTGGGCTTGGGCTACCACTCTCTCTTCCTTTTGAAAAGAAGCTTATGCACTACTTTCAATACGCTTGCTGGGCACTGCTAGCCCTGGTTTTTTACACATACTTCGGCTATGCTATAGTAGCGTGGCTGTGGGCCAAAGCCAAAGGCCTGGGCCGCCCAGCCGGACCGATGCAGGCCTTTGAGCCGCCCGTCACCCTCGTGGTACCGGCCTACAACGAAGCCGGCATCCTGGACGAGAAAGTAGCCAACTCGCTCGCCCTCGACTACCCGGCCGACAAGCTGCACCTCCTCTTCATTACCGATGGCTCGACCGACCATTCGGGCCAGGTGCTAGCCAGCTACCCGCGCGTCGAGCACCTGCATTCGGCTAAGCGCGCCGGTAAGTCGATGGCCGAAAACCGGGCCATGGAGTTCGTAAAAACGCCCTACGTGGTGTTTACCGACTGCAACACCATGCTCAACCCCGGGGCTGTGCGCGAGCTGGTGAAGCATTACCAAGACCCCAAGGTAGGCGCAGTGTCGGGCGAAAAGAAAATCCGCCCCCAAACCTCGGCGCCCGGCGCTGGCGAAGGTATCTACTGGAAATACGAGTCGCTGCTCAAGCGCTGCGATTCGCAGATATACAGCCTGATGGGCGCAGCCGGCGAGCTGGTTTCGTTCCGCTCCGACTTGTTTGCCCCGCTCGAAGCCGATACTATTCTTGACGATTTTGTGCAGTCGCTGCGCATTGTGGGCCAGGGCTACCGCGTGGTGTACGAGCCGCTAGCCTACGCCACCGAAGATGCCTCGGCTAGCCTGCCCGAGGAGATGGAGCGCAAAATCCGCATCTGCGCGGGTGGCTGGCAGTCGATGACCCGCCTGCCGCAGTTGCTCAACCCGTTTCGGCAGCCGGTGGTCACGTTCCTCTACGTGTCGCACCGCGTGCTGCGCTGGAGCCTGGCGCCGCTGGCGCTCGCCCTGCTCTTGCCGCTGAGCTTGCTACTGGCTTTTACTACTACTGGGCTAGCCTCGGCCTTTTATAGCCTGCTACTGGCTGGGCAGTTAGCCCTGTACTCGGCCGCGTGGCTAGGGTGGCAGCAGGCCGCGCGCACTGGCCGCACCGCCAAGCCGCTCGTGATACCGCTGTTTTTCAGCATGATGAACCTAGCCGTATTCCTAGGCTTTGGCCGCTGGATACGCAAAGCCCAGCCCGCCGCCTGGGCCAAGGCTACCCGCCAGCCCACCGTAGCGGGGGCCGTGGCCGGCGCGGCCTAAGCTACCGCTATCCTATCCTGCTTCCTACTTCACACTTCCCTACGCTATGAAAATCGCTCACTTACTGATGGTGCATAAAAACCCCGAACAGCTCGGGCGTTTGCTCTCGGCGTTGCAACATGAGGACTTCTATTTTTTCATTCACCTCGATAGCAAGTGCGATTTCAAGGACTATGAGCACTTGGCCGACCGGCCGCGCGTGCAGTTCACGCCCCGGCGCTTTGCCGTGCGCTGGGCTTCGTACCGCTTCACCAAGGCCATTCTGGAGTGCACCCGCGACATTCTAAACAGCGGACAAAGCTTTGATTTCATTAACCTGCTGAGCGGGCAAGACTACCCGCTCAAGCCGGCGGCCACCATCCACGACTTTTTTGCCCGGCACAAGGGCTACTCGTTTTTGTCGTTTGAGGGCGAAGACTCGGCTTGGTGGCAGCACGCCAAGAGCCGCATCGAGAAGTACCACTCGACTTACTTTAAGTTTAAAGGCCAGTATGCGTTGCAGCGGCTCGTGAACCTGGTGCTGCCGCGGCGCCGGTTTCCGCTGCCCTATGCGCTATACGGCGGCTCCGATGGGTCGTGGTGGACGCTCGACGCGGCCTGCGCCAGCTACCTCGTTAAGTTTATGGACGAGCACCCCAAGCTGCGCTGGTTTAGCATGTTTACCTGGGGCTCCGACGAGTTTTTGATTGCCACGGTGCTCATGAACTCCACGTTCAAGAGCAGCATCATCAACGAAAACTACCGGTACATCGATTGGTCGGAGGGCGGGGCCAACCCCAAGCTGCTGACCGCCGACGACTTTCCAAAGCTAGCCCACGCCCACAAGCTCTTCGCCCGCAAGTTTGACGCCGACCATGACCAACGCGTACTCAACCTCTTGGACGACTGGCTGGTGCGCGCCCGCCCTCACACTGTAGCCGCTGGCTAGCCCTCTCCTTTCTCTACCTCTAGCTATGGCAACACTCATCACTGGCCGCGACATCGTCGTGGTAGGGCAACAGCCCTGGGACACCGCGCTGGGCAGCAACTGTAAAGACATTGCCCGCGAGTTTAGCCGCCACAACCGCGTGCTGTACGTGAACTCGC